>JBEKKL010000011.1:0-79109 GCA_050010735.1 Occallatibacter sp.
CGAGCGTACTTTTCAAAACTCGGCTGTGTGGCGAATGTAAGTTGGCGCATTGCGTTTTGGGTCCACCTATACGATTAGACGCAATCGATGCGCGTTGGGAGCTTGATCAGAGGCTCCCTAACGAATAGACGATCGGAGATGACCCTAGTTCTGCTTACTGCTCGCTGTCATGATAGGCGAGAAGAGGTCCACTGACTCCTTTGCCTTCCTCGCTGACGACCGCCGGATCGGTTCCCGCGTCCGATACCTCGTCGCAGCGCGTACTCTGGCATATCACTGCTTGTCTTCCTCACCAGTCCGAAATCGCGAGCCACCACGCTGACTCTTGCCCTCGACAAGAATCTCCTTCTGCAGGCACCCCCACGGTTCCATCGTGTACATGCCTCCAATGTTCATAAACAGTCCCCAGCAACGAATCTGCCTTACAGCCCTCGATGCTCCAATTCTTGTAAGAACCGCAATTCAAGGTAAGTTACTCCGTCGTAATTGTGCCGCCAAGTGCAACTCAAATCGAACCTGCTCTTGTCTTACTGCATCGTGTCCAGGGCAGGAACATCGTTGGGCGGGTTCCTCTCCTGAACTCGGGCAACTAGAGTCCGATCGATGCGTGTACCCCTCACGCCCAAGCTTTCTTTCACTGCTCGTTCGGCACTTACCTGTGTTCCGGCCATCGGCGACGTTCACAGTGCCTGGCCTGCATGCGTTCTTCGCAGGGAAGAAACTGACATTCCCCGGATTTTGGGAAAATGTGCCGAGGAACAAGGGCGGTGTCAAGGCCCTCTGACCGTACCGCGGCGCGCGACGCGCGGTCTTGACTCCGCCCGGGCCTACGATTGCGATTGCAATGATGCATCGGGCATCGCAACTGACCAGAACAACAATATCTGGCTGGCTAATTACACCTCGAGCAGCATTAGCGAAGTGAATAGCTGCGGCACGCTGTTGCTCGATGCGATAACAGGCGGCGGCGTGAAGTATCCGCAGGGAATCGCCATCGATGGCGCGGGGACCGTTTGGGTCGGCAACGTACACGGCAACTCCGTTTCGGAGATTGCGGGCTCATCCAGTTCATCGCCGGGAACGTTTCTCTCGCCTTCAAGCGGCTTTGCGACAGATGCCAGTTTGCTTGAACCCTACGGCGTGGCTATCGATGCCAGCGGAAATGTCTGGGTGAGCAATGCCTTCCAGGACACACTGACTGAGTTGATTGGCGTTGCAACTCCGATCAAGACGCCATTGGCGGGACCGTCGCTCCGTCCGTGAGTCCAGCGGCTGTGGGGAATTTTGTGGGGACCCTGAGGGGAAAACGAGAGGAAAGCGGAGTAAGCTCCGCGCCCTTGATTCGTCCTAAATTGTTGAACCATAGTACAGTTAAGTAAACTAGAGCAGACCATGGAAAACGCCCAGATGGGTCTTCTAAGCTGCGGGCCGTGGGTTCGATTCCGGGCTCGCTCGCAGGTATAGAAGCTGAGAGATTTCGCGAGACTTCTCGATCTACTCCTGATTCGAATTCCGACGCTGTCGCCAGAATCTGAATTGCTGGTTGGATTTCTGGGGCGGGAACGGCCGCGACTTTCAGGCAATGCCATGCAAATCAATGATTTGCATGGTGGGCGCTACTGGATTCGAACCAGTGACTTCCACCGTGTGAAGATGGCACTCTACCGCTGAGTTAAGCGCCCAGTCTACTGGTTCCGGAGATCTCCGGGAAAGGCAAGCCAGAGGGGCATCCCATGGGTTAGAGTAACACCAGCGGGGCTTTACGGCCAACCCAGGAGGATAGATCTGGCCAGCCGATAGCCTGCGAACCGCCAATGAGCTGGAGAGCCCATCCAATTCGCACTGCAAACGATGCCGCTCCCGATGGCGAGGCTGTTCTCTGCCCGGTTCCCAGCCTGGGAGGCCCGCTTTTGTCGGGGCCGGAACGGGCTGGTTCTGGCCGCGTCGGTCCACGCCCTTTTGAAGCGGGTATCGCGCTTCTGGCCGCCAAAGAGGCTTCCAGCCACTCCAACGCGCGCCCAAGCCCTCAGGAAGACGGCATTTCGGGCGCAAAGGGCTCTTTTTTGCCGCAACCTTCCGACTCAGATCGGGTTCCAGAGAATATGGCGACCTTGGTCCTGGACAACCCGTCATTGGGAGCAGGACGGCCCGATGCGTGGCCGGTAGCGGCAGGCCTGGACCCCGGAAGCGACGCGGCGATTATGCTGCGGGTTGCCGCGGGAGATGAATCGGGGTTCAATTACCTGGCGGAAAAGTACCACCGGCCGATCATTCACTTCCTTTTTCGCATGGTGCGGAATCAGGCAATTGCCGAAGAATTAGCGCAGGAGGTGTTTCTGCGCGTCTATCGCTCCAGGGAGAGCTACCGGGCGGAGGCCAAGTTCACCACCTGGCTTTACCGGATTGCGACTAACCTTGCGGTGAATCACGCGCGAGACACGAAACATGAACGGGCGGCAAGGAATGTTTATCTGGATGCTCCGGACGAGGAGAGCGGTGCGACACCGGATGTAGCCGACGACGAGCCCTCCGCGGAGCAGCGCTTGGTGCGCGATGAGCGCATGATGGCGATTCGCAAGCACGTGATGGCGCTGCCCGAACGGCAGAGGATGGCAGTGGTGATGCACAAATATCAGGGGATGGATTACCGGGAGATCGGCGAGGTATTGAAGCAGAGTGAGTCGGCCACGAAGTCTCTGCTCTTCCGGGCCTATCAGACGCTCAGAGAGAAGCTGAAGGATTTTGTTTAGCCTTGTGGGGAAGGATGAGAGCCGGCTGTGATCGGCGTGGGATAAGGGGGTGGCAACGATGGAATGGACCATGGACAAGTGCGACGGAATGGAAGCGAAGCTGGCGAACCTGCTGCTCGATCCAGCCGCGGTCTCTCAAAAGGATCTGGCGCATGTCGAGGGATGCGAGCGCTGCAGCCGGGAGCTTGAAGAGCTGCGCGCAACCATGACTCTGATGGATGCCTGGGAGGCGCCTGAGCCGAGCCCCTATTTCCTCACCCGGTTGGCGGCGCGCCAGCGTGAAGAGCGCGAAGCTGAACCGACGGGCTGGCTGGCACGGCTGCGCCGCGGCTTTATCTATGGGTCGAGGGCTCATGTTCGTCCGCTGGTTGCGATGGCAATGACTCTGATGTTACTAGTAGGCGGCGGAGCCTATCTCGGCATCACCAACTGGGAACAGTCGCCTCCTCCTCCGGAGACCGCAGTTGTGCACGATCTGCAAACCATGGATAGCAATGCCCAGCTGCTGGACCAGCTGGAGGCGCTCTCTAATAACAGCAACGTTGACGACAACAGCGATAACAGCAACTGAAGCGAGTTTACTTTGACTGAAGTGGCGGGATCATCCTTCGGAGACGCTTAAGAGGGATGGAGGCAAGCGGAGCAAGGGGATGGTAACCGGGAGATACAAAGCGGGGTGGATTGAACGCGCAGCCAGAGCTATGGCTTTAACGATCCTCTGTACTCCATTGCTTCCAGCCTTTGGCCAACGCCCCATGGCTCGGCCACCTCGTCCCGCTGCGGCGCAGCACAGACCGGCTCAGGCAAGTCGTCCCGCCGGAGCGCGAAACCAGGCCCGGCCCGCCGGAGCGCCCCAGAACCGGCCGGAATCGAGTGTCCCGCAGGGTCCGGTCAACCAGGGCTATGCGCAGGCCAACCCAGCCCCGCCGGGCCACCTGGGCCAATGGCTCAATCAGCGCCGCAATCTTCCCGTGCAGGAACAGGAACGGAACCTGCGCAGCGATCCTAGCTTCCGCCGCCTGCCGCCTGCCGACCAGCAGCGCGTGGTGCAGCAGCTGCATCAGGTGAACCAGTTGCCCGAAGAGCAGCGCGAGCGCCGCCTGGCCCGCGCCGAGATGATCGAGCATCTCTCGCCGCAGGATCGGATGCAGGTGAACATGTCGGCACGGCGTTTTGCAACCATGCCGCCAGATCGCCAGGTGCTGATGCGTGGGGCCTTCCGCGACCTGCGCGGCGTTCCGCCGGACCAGCGATCGATCGTGCTTAACTCCAGCCGCTACCAGGGCGTCTTCAGTCCGGAAGAGCGAGGGGTGCTCTCGGATATGCTGCGTGTCGAGCCTTACGAGCCAGCGCACTAGGTTCCGGCGATAAATGAGAGGGCGGTGGAGAAGTTCTCCATCGCCCGTCTTTTTTGTCTCGTTTTTCTGTCCCGGTGCGGAGTGCCTACTCCTTCAACTCCAGCGGAGCCTTGAGCCGGATGTCGCGCGAGGATGCGCCCACCTGAATCTCGAACGTTCCCGGCTCGACGACCCATCCCTTCTTCTCCGGGTCCCAATAGGAAAACGCCGAGCTATCCAGCGTGAAGGCCACGGTCTGCATTTCGCCTGGCTTGAGTTCGACGCGCCGGAAGGCTTTCAACTCATGCACAGGCCGGTCGATCTTCGAGTGACCGTCGTGCACGTAGAGCTCGACCACCTCGGTCCCGGCGCGCGAGCCGGAGTTTCGCACGGTGAGGCTCACCACGGCTCCGGTGTGGCCAGCGCCCTTGGCCAGCGCCAGCGGGGTCACCCTCAGCCCGCTGTACTCAAAGGTTGTATAGCTCAAGCCGAAGCCAAAAGGAAATTGCGGCTCCACGTTCTTCGTGTCGAAGTAGCGGTAGCCGACATAGAGTCCTTCGGCGTAGTTCACGTGCAGGTTCTCGCCCGGATAATTTGCGGCTGCCGGCGAGTCCTTGAACTCTCTGGGCATCGAGATCGGCAGCCTGCCCGACGGAGCGGCTTCGCCAAAGAGAATCGCGGCCAACGCCGGACCCGCCTCCTGCCCGCCGTACCACATATCAAGCAGCGCCGGCGTCTTGTCGATCCACTTCGTCATTGTCACCGGGTTGCCGGTATTGAGCACGACAATCGTGCGCGGATTTGCCTTCTCTACGGCCTCGATCAACTCATCCTGACCGGCCGGCAGGTCCATTGTCGTGAGGTCGGCGCCCTCATGCTCGATCTTGTCGTAGCGGCCCACTACGACCACGGCCACATCGGCATGAGCCGCGGCATCCGCAGCTTCTTCGAGCAACCGAGCCTTGAACTCAGGCTTCATTTCGTCAGGAGATTCCCCCTGCATCGTCATGCCCAGCGCAAACTTCACACTGACGCCGGTGCCCGCGAGCTTGTTGTTAATGGCCTCCAGCGGCGCAATCGCATACTTAGGCGCAACCAGCGAGCTGCCTCCTCCGCCTGTGCGCGCATCGGCGGAGTTGGGCCCGATGACGGCGATCGAGTGCAGCTTCTTTACATTCAGCGGCAGCAGGTGGTTGTCGTTCTTCAACAGCACAATGCTTTCGGTCGCGGCCTGCCGCGCGACGGCGACCTGCTCCGGCGTATTCACCTCTCCGCCGCCCGTATGCGGACGATCGAAGAGGCCGCTCAAAAAGATCACGCGGAGAATGCGGCCCACATTGTCATCGAGCTGCGCTTCGCTGATCTTGCCGGCCTTCACCTCGGCCAGCACTTTGTCCGCCGTCAACCAGGCGCCACTATTTCCCCTCTCAAGCAAGGCGGGATCTGCCAGCCAATTCTGCGCCGGCTGCCCGCCTGGCATCTCCAGATCCATGCCGGCGTTCACTGTCGGTGCCGTCGAATAGGTGCTGCCCCAATCGGAGACGACAAAGTTTTTGAAGCCCAGCTCACCCTTCAGAATTCCGGTGAGCAGCTCGCGGTCCTCTCCGCAGTGAACGCCGTTGATGAGGTTGTAGGCTGACATCACGCTCCACGCACCGCCCTCCTCTACCGCGGCTTTGAAGGCAGGCAGATAGATCTCATGCAGCGTGCGGTCGTCGATCTTCACGTCGATCCTGTGGCGCTCGAACTCCTCATTGTTGGCGGCGAAGTGCTTGACCGAGGGAATCACGCCCTCGCTCTGCACGCCCTTCACATAGGCCACAGCCAGCCGCCCAGCAAGATACGGATCCTCGCCGTAGCCCTCGAAGTTGCGCCCCCACAGCGGCACACGGTTGATGTTCACCGTAGGCCCCAGGATCATGTCTCGGCCCAGCGCCTTCACATTCTGCGCGATGGCCTTGCCCTCTTTGTTGACCAATTCGGTGTCCCAGGTTGCGGCCATTGCCACGCCCGACGGGTAGCTGGTGGAGAGCACTTTCAGGGGCGAACCGGGAAGGCCGGTGATCGACGAGCTGCCCGCCCAGGAGCGCACACCGAGCGGCCCATCGGCCATTTTGATCGCGGGAATCCCGAGCCGCGGAATCGGTGTCGACTCCATCCAGCCAGAGCCGGCGACCATCGATGCTTTTTCTTCGAGCGTCATGCGCTTGAGCAAGTCGGCCACGCGCTTGTCGGCTGGCAAACCCGCGTTCTTGAAGGGCGCATTGGCGGGAATGTGAGCCGGATCTGCGCTTTGATCGCCAACTCCGATGGGATCAGAGGAGCTTATGAAGGCATCGGTTCGATTGGCCGGCGTGGCAACAGTCGTGTTGCTTTGAGCCAGAGTAGCGGTTGGGAAAAATGATGAAACGGCGAAGAGTGCAGCGATGAAAACAAGCCGGGGGGAACACATCGATCAAGCTCCTGGGACGGGCAAACTCCCGTCCAAATACCACGCGCAATAGTAGTGGATGAGCACGAAGACAGACAAGGCCAGAGGGAAACAGCAATGCACCAAATCCCGAGAGGTTCGTTCGGTGGCCTCAGTCCGAGATCATCACCTCGCCAGGCAGGATGGGCCGCGTGCGCGGCAGCACGCCACGTGCGGCGATCGAGCCCATCAGCGCCAGCACGCCCACAAAGACCGCAAGCTTGATTGCGGCGGTTGTCTGCGTCAGAGGCAGAGCCTTCCACAGCACCAGTAGCACGGTCTGCGCGGCCGTTACCGACCACACCGTGCCGTAGAAGTAACGCCGGTGCGTGCCTTCCTGCTTCGTTGTCGGCTCGACGCGCGGTAGCTTGCCCAGCGCTCCGAGCAGCAGAATCACCGCGGCCAGCGGCAGGTAAGCGTAGTAGTAAATCTGCTTCATGAGCCAGCTGCCTGTTAGCGCGGCGATCGCCAGGCCTGTGATATTCAGCAGCGCATAGTTCAGCGCGGCATTCCATGCAAAGGTGTAGCAGACGCGCCGGTAGAGCGGATTAGGCTTATCCTCGTCGAAGCGCAGGATGTAAGGCTTAGGCTCGCAACCGGGCGCCTGCCCGCGCGCTAGCGCAATGCCTGTGCCGACTAGCACCGCACCCAGCCACAGCGAGTTGCCCACGCTGAAGCCATGCGCGAAGAGCGAAAAGGTCAGCGGCCCAGGGGCCAGAAAGAAGACAAAGATCCAGATTGGCCAATGCAGCGAACGGTAGACGCGGGTATTCCGCTCCCGCATCTTGCGCTGCTGGGCATACTCAACTTTCCCTTTGTAACCCATGCCCAAAAGTCTCGCAGAGCCGTCACGCACCCGTCAATGCGGACGTCGGTACGGCTTCCGGACAGCTGACGATACGCTCAGAATGCCTTCAGGGTCCTACACGTAGTTGAGTGAAACTGTACACTCGAAGCCATGGAAAGATGGCAAGTCACTTTAGGTGCCCTTGCGGTTGGCTCAGTAGTCGCATACTTTGCTCTTGGTCGGCGTGAAAGAAATATGCGATCGCTTGCCAATAAGCTCGGCTTCCAATTTATCTGGGATGATCTACCAGCAACGTTCCAGATGGACTGTTACCCGATGTCCGAAATCAAAAAGGCGTGGAATGTAATCGAGGGCACTCGAAATGGTTTGCAGATAGTGATTTTTGACAGTGTCATCGGCTCCGGAAACGGGAGATATTGCACACCGATTGCATGCCACACAAGCGAAAATCCGTTCACGCTGAGCTTTGGTAGCGAAGAAGTAGTTCAATCCAAGGGCTGGACAGCACTTTACCAGCTCCGATTCATTCAAGTTCCCGGAACGATTGCCGTCCCTCGCCTTGAAGATCTCGTTGGCATGGTCTGAGCCTAGGACATTCGAGTTTTGCAGTGCCGGAGTGTTCTTGTCTGTGGAGGCCAATACCATGAGATCCTCCCAGCCGGGCTTTGAGCGTATTACCGGCTAACCGGGAGATTGCACCATTCGTGCAGATCCGTCCCCCAACCGCCCCTAAGTTACAATAAAAGATGGGCCAAGGCCAATCTTTCTGCGCTATCGGCGCAACCCTAGCAAGGAGCTTCCAACGTTATGGCGATTCCCGCCACGCAAATGCGTCCCGGCATGATCATCAAGCACAACGACCAGCTTCATCTGGTCTTCAAAGTCGAACATCGCACGCCGGGCAACCTGCGCGCCTTCATCCAAGCAAAGCTGCGCAATCTGCGCACCGGGGCCATGTTCGAGCACCGCTTCCGCTCTGCCGACGCCATTGAAAAGGTGGTGGTGGACGAGGTGTCCATGGAGTTCCTCTACGCCGACGGCGACGACTACTACTTCATGAACCCGGTCGATTACGAGCAGACCGTCCTCAAGGGCTCCACGCTCGGCGACGCCATCGAATACCTCACGCCGAACCTCCAGATCAAGGTCAGCTACCATGACGGCACAGCTGTGGGCATCGACCTGCCCGCGTCGGTCGAGCTCACCGTCGTCGAGACCGAACCCGGCCTCAAGTCTGCCACCGCATCGAGCGTCACCAAGCCCGCCAAGACCGAGACCGGCCTCGTTGTTCAAGTTCCCGCCTTCATCAACGAAGGCGAAAAGATCCGCGTCGACACCAGCGAAGGCGCCTACCTCAGCCGCGCATAACTTCAATTCATCGGGAATTCGCGTGAGGCGGGCGTTCCCGCCTCATTCTTATTTGCGGGCGGAATAACAGACCTCGCAGGCACTTCTGCGTTTTCCAGAGGAACATATCTGAAAGGGCTGTGTTGTAGCATAGTACAGGCTCACAGAAGTAATCCACCGAAAGCTTGTATTGGAGGGTAAGAAAAGATGCTGAAAGTCGCCAAGTACCTGAGTCTCGCACTGTTCATGACCGCATTGCTGCCGCTGGGCGCGCAGCAGTTGCCAGGCCGGCACCCGGCATATCTGCACGCCTTGACAGATCTTCGCTCCGCTCGTTGGTGCCTGATGCACCAGGCCGGTGATCGCAAGGTCTACGAGGGTGAAGATGTCGCCATACAGGAGATTGAAGCCGCGATCCGCGAGATCAAGATGGCCTCGATTGACGACGGCAAGAACCTCGAAGACCATCCGCCGATCGATGTGAGCGATCACGGCAGCCGCTTGCTCAAATCGATCGAGTTCCTGAAGAAGGCCAAGGCGGACGTAGACGGCGCGGAAGACAATCCGGATGTGCGTGAGCTTCGCCATCGGGCGAATGACCACATCGCACGCGCGACCGAGGCCGCAGAGCGCGCACACAAAGCGTGGCTCCATGAGATGGGCCGCTAATCGGCGCGGTCGCTGAAGCAGCAACAAGACACTGAACCCCACCCTTAGCGCGGTTTGCTTGCGCCGAGGGTGGGCTTGATTCGATTCCTCTTTCCTCCTCCTGCGCCGTGATCATCGTCCGCGCGCTCCCTTCCTTTGCCGCCCGACCGTTCCCGCGAAGTCATGTCTGTGCTGTATTCTTTTCCTGCCGAGCTCTGCTCGGGCGCACGCCGCGATTCCATCCCCAACCAATCGGTCAAGGAGATTCCCCACGATGCCTATCCCCGCAGTAATCGCCACAGCCGCGCAAAATTACGAATTCAACTCCGGTTTGCTCACAAAGATGGTCGACGACCTCTCGCCGGAAGAATGGCTGAGCCATCCCGATGGCACGAGCAATCACATGGCCTGGATCGTCGGCCACGTCGTCTGGACGCGCGAACGCCTGCTGGCGCGTCTTGGCACGGAGTGGTCGCGGCCATGGATCAATCTTTTCGCGCGCGGTGCCAAATGCGAGAGCTCGGCTGCCTATCCGGCGCCCGACGAGCTGCTCGGAGCCTGGCGCGACGTTTCGGGCCTTCTCGCCGGCGTCTTTAACACTGTTTCAGAGGACGCGCTGGCACAACCTTCCACGCAAGGTCCGCCGAGCCCGGATGGCAAAGTGAGTGGCGTCGTGAACTTCCTTGCGATCCACGAGACCTACCACCTCGGACAGGCGTCTTATCTGCGGAGTTGGTTGGGACATCAGGGCCTGATGGGATAGTGCAGCCTCACCCACATATGAAAAACCACCGCTGGTTGGCGGTGGTTTTTCGCTTTTGACCGAAATGGTTTGTTTCCGGTCGAACTCAGTTGCAGCACTCGGGCAATGAGACAGGCCGCGCCTCGAGCAGCGCCTCAATCTTCGAGAGCGCCTCAAGCACGTTGGCAGGAACCGGCGCATCCACCTGCACCAGCGCAAGCGCTTTGGCGGGTTTCTTGCCGCTGCGCTCGCGACCGAGGGCGAAGTTGGCGATGTTGACGCCATGCTCGCCGAGGATCGTTCCGATCTTGCCGATCACGCCCGGCACATCGAGGTTGCGGCAGACCAGAAGGTTGCCTTCAAGAGGCGTCTCGATGTCGATACCCTCGAAGACCAGCAGCCGTGGCTGCTCGCCGCGAATGACGGTCGCGCTGGCGCCGCTCTCTCCCGAAGCCGAGTGGAGCTTGACCGTCAGCGTCGTGGTTGCGCCGCCGCGATGGCCGTCCTCTTCTTTGACCTCATGAATGCGGATGCCGCGCTCCTCGGCGTAGGCCGCCGCATTGATCCGGTTCACATTTTCCGAGCCCGCAAGCAATCCGGCGATCGCGGCATTGCGCACCAGTTCAGTTTTTGTCTCGGCCAGCGTGCCACCATAAATGAGATCAATTGCCTCGATACCGCCTTTGCCCGTCTGAGCCAGGAAGGAGCCCAGCCGTCCGGCCAGTCCGATATATGGAGCCAGCACCACGTACTCTTCGTGCGTAAGCGATGGCAGATTGACGGCATTCTGCACCACGCCGAGCTTTAGATAGTCGCGTACCTGGCGGGCGATCTGAATGCCGACCGCCTCTTGCGCTTCGCCGGTCGACCCGGCGATGTGAGGCGTAAGAATCACGTTGTCCATCGACGCGTAGGGCGAGTCCTTCAACGGCTCGGAGGCGAAGACATCCAAAGCCGCGCCTGCGACCTGGCCGGATTTCAGGGCCTCGATCAGCGCCTCGTCGTCGATCAGCTCGCCGCGCGCGCAGTTGACGATGCGCACACCTTTTTTCATCGTCGCGATCGTCTTGGCATTGATCACGCCTGTCGTCTGCGGGGTCAGTCCCACATGTAAAGTGAGGTAGTCCGATCCGGCAAGCAATTCATCGAGCGTGACCAGCTTGATGCCGTTCTCCCTCGCTACGGCGGCCGAGACAAACGGGTCGCTGCCGATCAGTTCCATGCCGAAGCCACGGGCGCGACGAGCTACTTCGAGGCCGATGCGTCCGAGGCCGAGAATGCCCAGCGTCTTGCCGCGCAGCTCGGAGCCCTGCAGGATTTTCTTCTCCCACTTGCCGGCGTGCATCGATGTGTTGGCTGCCGCCACTTTGCGCGCCAGCGTCAACATCAGTCCAATAGTCAGCTCGGCGACGGCCACCGCATTCGCGCCGGGTGTATTCATCACAACGATGCCGCGCCGTGTCGCCGCTGCGGCGTCGATGTTGTCCACGCCCACGCCGGCCCGGCCGATCACACGCAGCTTGGAGGCGTGCGCCATCAGCGCATCGTCGGCCTGCACGGCGCTGCGGACTACCAGGCCGTCCGCGTCGGCCAGTGCGGCCGGCAAGCCGTCCGGCAGTTGGTCATGCGTTAAAACTTCCCACCCCGGTTCGGCCGCAAACACGGCCAACGTCGCCGGAGATACCTTCTCTGCCAGAACGATCTTCATCGCTACTCCCTTGTCTTTGCGTGCAGGTTCATACTCGTCAAAGCGGATGCCATGCTGCTCGCAGAGAATCTCGAACATCCTGACCACCGCCGCGTGGGGCTTGCCTTCGCCGCGCTCGTACTTGGTGAGCGAGTTGGCATGTACCCCAAGCCGCTCGGCCATCTCATATTGAAACAGGTCAAGCTGCTTGCGCGCGATCAGCAGCTTTTCCGCAAAACTTAGTTCGGACATGAAAACAGCTCCTGGCTTTTAGCTCTTAGCTTTTGGCTAAAAGCTCGGCCTTCCAACTCCATCCACAAACCCCAACCTCTTGGGTGCCCCAGGTCCCGTGTTTGGGACCTGGGAGACCATCAACTTCAACCTGCGGACAACGAGCTAATGGCTAAAAGCTAAAAGGTGACAGCTAGCTTTTCGTCGCTTCAGCGAAAACCTGCTGCGCCGCGGCCACACCTTGCCCATAGGCCACCGGCAGACCCAGCACGTGTTTTGCGATGTGCTCCATCGCGCCGAGAAATGCCACGGTGTCAAGATAATCGAAGAAGCCCAGATGGGCCACGCGGAAGATCTTGCCTTGCATCGAGCCCTGCCCATTGGCCGTTACGAGGCTGAACTTGGCCTTCAACGCCTTCACCACTGAGCCTGAATCCATTCCCTCGGGCACGGCAACAGCAGTTGCGGCGGCCGACGGCGAGACCGGCGCAAAGAGCGTGAAGCCCAGCGCCACCAGGCCCGCCCGTGTCGCTTTTGCGTTCACCTGCGCATTGTCGATCAGAGCGATGCGGCCCTTTTCGAGATCGCCACCCGCCTGTCCGGCGATGTAGTCGAGCGCTGCGCCGAGGCCGGCAACCAACGCGACGGCAGGAGTGTAGGCACTCTCGCCCTTGACGGCGTTCTTGCGCTCCTTGCGCAGGTCAAAGTAGTAGCGGGGATTCTTCGCTGTCTCCATCGCCTTCCATGCCTTCTCGCTGACGCTGAGATAAGCGAGACCGGGCGGAATCATGACCGCCTTCTGTGAGCCGCCGATGACGATGTCTACGCCCCAGCCATCCACGTCGATCGTCTGCGTGCCGAGGCCAGTAATGCCATCAACGATCAGCAGCGTGTTGGTGCCCTTGACGAGATTGGCAACAGCTTCGACATCGTGGCTGACCGCTGTCGAGGTTTCAGAGGCCTGCATGTAGACGGCCTTGTGCTCCGGCTTCAGCGCCGTCTTCACCTCGGCCATGTCGAAGGTCTGCCCATAGGGCTTCTCCACCACATCGACCTGGCAGCCGAATGCCTTGGTCAGATCGACCCAGCGCTCGCCGAATTTGCCTGCAGTCAACACCAGTACGCGGTCGCCCGGAGAGGTGATGTTGGAGACCGAGGCCTCCATCGCGCCGGTGCCTGAGCTCGACAGCAGCAGCACGTCGTTCTGCGTGCCGACGAAAACCTTCAGCTGTGCCTGAACCTTTTGAAAGAGGGCGCGGAACTCGGGCGTGCGATGATGGATGTCGGCCGCTGCCATGGCAAATTGCGCTGCGGGAAGAAGCGGAGTCGGTCCGGGTGTAAACAGGCGCGTCTTGCGAATCATGAAGTCTCCTCGTTTTCTGCCGGGGATCGAAGAGGCGAGTCGTCTAGACTGTGCCGGTTCGTCTTCCCTGTGGCGATGGGTTGATCACATAATACACAAGTTTGTGGTTTTTGTGATTTTTATTCTCTGTGGAAATTTCTTTGAATTCCGAGTCGGGTGGTTTC
This sequence comes from Occallatibacter sp., assembly GCA_050010735.1. GTDB lineage: Bacteria > Acidobacteriota > Terriglobia > Terriglobales > Acidobacteriaceae > Telmatobacter. The sequence continues at coordinate 13,548 of JBEKKL010000011.1, forward strand.
CCCAATCCTGCAAACCCACGACGCAAAATATACCGTTGACGACATATAACTTGAGGGGTATATTCGGAGAATGACTTGGGAAGTTGAAGTCAGCGACGAGTTCATCGAGTGGTATGACTCTCTGAACGAGCAGGAGTGGGAGAGCGTCAACAGTGCGGTCGGTTGGTTGGTGGAATATTGGCCCACCTTAGGACGACCTTACTCGGATACGCTCAAAGGATCGTCGATAGCGAATCTGAAGGAGTTGCGCGTCCAGCGCGCCGGACGCCCTTATCGCATTTTGTACGCCTTCGATCCTCGACGAAACGCTTACCTGATTCTCGGCGGTGACAAGACCGGGAATCCCAATTGGTATTTCGACGCCATTCGTCGCGCCGAATCAATCTATGCGCGCTATCTCAGAGAGATTGGAGAGTGAACTTTATGGCTACAAAATGGAGAGATATTCGCAAAACTCTTTCGCCCGAGGCCGAAGAGCGCATCCGGCAGAGCGTGATCGACGCAGCCGGCGTAATGACCCTCTATCAACTGCGGGAGGCGCGGAGCCTGACTCAGGTCAACCTGGCAAAGGTTCTCCAGGTTAACCAGGGTGCAGTGTCGAGAATGGAGAAGCGCACGGACATGTACGTCTCGACCTTGCGGAGTTACATCCAGGCCATGGGCGGGCAACTCCAGGTCAAAGCCATCTTTCCCGAAGGCGAGGTCGAGATCGATCAGTTCGAGACATTGGCAGAGCCACAGGAGGGGAACCTCAATGCAATCCAAACCTAAGTCAGCGCTCCTGAAGACAGAAGCCAGCGTTGGGCTGCCGTCCGTCTTTCCTTATGATCCGTATAAAGGGACGAAAGTCTGGGAGATCGTGGAGGAAGCAATTCAAGACTTGGTCAAGAACCGCGATATTGCGGAGATCACGCGGCGTGACTATGTTGTTGGGTATATCTGCAAACAGCTAGAACAGTTGTAACTGGAGGGAAAGATAATCAAATGTCCGAACCAGGCGCACACGAAACTCAGGTCAACCAGCAGATCGTTCTGGCCATGAAGGCCCACGACGCCGTCCGTACCACCACGCTGCGCCTGATCAAAAATGCCCTCAAAAACAAGGCCATAGAGAAGCGCGAGACACTGACTCCAGCCGAGGAGCAGCAAGCCATGGCGAGCATGATCAAGCAGCGCCGGGACTCGATCGAGCAGTTCACCAAGGGTGGCAGGCAGGAGCTCGCCGACAAGGAAGCTGCTGAGATCGCTGTAATCGAGGAGTTCCTGCCCAAGGCTCTCGATGACTCTGCGTTGCAGGAGCTGATTAGGGAGGCGGTTCAGGAGGTTGCGACCGCAAGCGGCAAGGCTCCAACACCCAAGGAGATGGGCCAGGTGATGAAGGCCGTACAGGCGAAACTGCAGGCAGCGGGCCTGCGCGCAGAGGGCCGGACGGTGAGTGAACTGGTCAAGAAGGCCTTGGCTGGATGAGGGGGCCTGTTGGATCTCAAGCTGGGCTAGAGCCAAGCCCGATGTGCTCTAAGAACTGGTTCATCTCTTCGCGGGTCGCACCCTCGGCATGGATCGAGTCATAGGTGCAACTGTTTGGATCGCGTAGCACGAAGGCAACCCCAACGCCGTCGTTACCCCAACGCAGGGATTTGACCGTCAAGGAGATCGAATACTCCGTCCTGGGCACGCCTTCTTCGACTTTTTTGAGTGTCATCTGGACCAGCGTGCCAGGATACCAGCGCTCCTCGGTCACGACATACAGGCCGGTCGAACTGATATCGCGGATGGTCTGCGCCACGGGAGTGCCACCGGTAAAGAAGTAGGCGGTGAGCCCAGGCACAGAGGTCCGGATATTCTTTCTCGGTTCAACCGGTTCAGGCTCAAGCCAACGCTGCAGCCAATTCTTTTTCTTCTTTGAGGTTTCACTCTTCCACGGCTCGGGTTTGGCAATCTCTTGAGCCGGCGCAGGCGGAGCCGCTTTCTCGATTGGGCGCTCCGCAACGATCGGCTGAACGGGGGGGGCGGCTACTTCTCTCGGGGCGGCAGGTGCGAAGCTCGCCGCTTGCTCTTGCCGTCCTCCGAAGGCTTGGTTAGTCGCGTGGGCAGCCGGTCCGGAACCGAAGAGTGAGGCCAGCTCGCGCTCGACGTCCTCGACGCAGCCAAAGGCGATCTGATCTCCGGGCTGGGTGTGCGAGGCAAAAATCGTGTGAACCGGCAGCGCCAGCACGCTCGAAGCCAGCGGACTCGACGGCGAGACGCGGAAGGTTGGGAAAAACTCCACATTTTCAATGACTTGGTGATTTCGATCAAGATAGATCAGATCGAGAGGAACCGTCACATCGGCGGCAGGAATTCCCCGGAATGGAGTCATCCAAAGCCCGGCACCGGATTTGGGTGTGAGCCCTGGCAGCCGATCGGCTAGCGTGGCAGGCGAAAAATCACCACAGGCGATCTCCACCCCGAGGATGTATCCCCTAGTCTTGTTGTAGGCACAGCGGTTCTTCGTCTCAGCGCACTCTCCCAGGTCCGGCGTGCCGGCACCGTAGGGTTGGTAAACTCCGAGTTCGCTCGATCTCTCCACGAGGCGTCTCCGTTTAGAAGAGAAACACCGCTGCTTTGCCAGCAGTTGCTCTCTCTCTATCGGCTTTTTTCTGCAACCGCTTCACTCCCAATGAGAAGCGCATTAGAAAAATGTGCACTTTTGTACTGCTGAGGTCACTCAACAGCCTATTCAGACTAGTGCTCGCCGTTCTTGGCCGCTTTGTCCTGGAACAAAGCTAAAGCTACACCCTGACCTAAGCAATCGACACGCCAAAGCGCCAAAAGGATTCATCGTAGTTCCCGAACTGAGAAGAATTACCAAAATGGGAATTGCTGTCGACGAGATAGCATATGTCTTCGGCAGTTTGGTGTTTTCCTAGAAAAGGCGAACAAGAGGCGAATTACGAAGGGAGGGTCCTTCTTTTCCCGGCTCCAATCGGGGAGAGTTCGGGCAGAGCTGGCTCCCCATCATCAAGAATAGCTGGATGCCGGAAACAATCCGCAAATCGGGTTGAGGTAGCTCTGGAGCGGTTGTCTCATGTGGTGTCATCGCGGGTGATTGCCGTCAAAAGACCTCGGAAGGACCATCTGGCGGAGGAAGATGCTTGAGCAGTCCGAGTTCGCCAGCCAGTCGCTCGAGCCGGACGCGAGTGGCTGCCGCGGGAGGAACAAGCGGCAGGCGGACATGGTCTGTGCATCGGCCCATCAGAGCGAGAATCGTCTTGACGGGCGAGGGATTCGACTCCCAGAAGTTTGCGTCGAAGAGACGGCCCCATCGGCGTTCAAGTTCCCGGGCCTCGATCCAGTTGTTGTTGAGCGCAGCGTGGATCATGCGACTGACCTCGCCGGGCGCCTCGTTCGCAGCAACACTGATGAGTCCCTGCGCGCCGACACCGATGGAGGCGAGGGCGAGGTTGTCGTCGCCCGAGAAGACCTTGAAGCCGCGCGGCAGCAGGTGGACGAGCTGCGCGATCTGGGGCAGCTTGCCGCTCGCTTCTTTGATGGCCTGAATATTGGGCGCGGCCTCGGCAAGGCGAAGGACGGTCTCGGGATCGAGGCCGACGGCGGTTCGTCCAGGAACGTTATAGAGCACGACGGGCAGCGGAGCGACGGCCTGAGCCAGAGCCAGAAAGTGCTGGAACTGGCCCTCCTGGGAGGGCTTGTTGTAGTAGGGATTGGCCGAGAGCACCGCGTCGACGCCGCGAATCTGCTTTAGCCGGCTTGCGTTGCGCAGCAGCGCGCGAGTGGAGTTATGGGTGCATCCGGCCCAGACCGGCACGCGGCCCTGAGCGGCATCGGCCACGATGCAGATCGTCATCAGCCACTCTTCTTCATCGAGGGTGGCTGCCTCGCCGGTGGATCCGCAGGCAACCAGAATGTCGACGCCCGAGTCGATCTGCCAGTCGACAAGCGCTCTCAGCGCCGGCTCGTCGATCGATCCATCAGCCCTGAAGGGCGTTACGATTGCGGTACCGCATCCCGTCGTTTCCATGATAAGAGCAGTGTATAACGTGCGGGGGTGCGGCCTAAAGTGCCGAATTGACGCGGAGCAAATTGAAAGGCCCGGCTTCGCTTTGCGCTCACGTCCAATGAGGGAACAGCGTTGTATAGGTTTGATTTTGCTCAAGCGCTGCGCGCTCGGCCCAACCGATTTTGGTGAATACCAGAGGAGCGAGAAAGACAGTGATGAAGCCGGCGGCGATGAAGCGGAGATAGTCGGCCAGGCTCCCAAGAAATGACGAGTGATCAGCAACGATGCCGCAGACTCTGCCGAGGAGAAGCAACGATGCTAGGACCATACCAACGGACAAGAGACCGCGCAGAGTTTTGATAAGCGGGCTTGAGCTTTGAGGATCGAAGTTGACGATGCGCAGCTCAAGAGGGCGTGCGATCGCGATGCCGGTGATAAAACCGGCATAGCTGAGCACATCGCGAGGTTGGCCCTGGATGTGCCGGCCATTGAGAAGAGCCGCGAGCAGCCAGAGCGCGAGGCTCGCCGCCACGGCTGTTGCAATCTGCTGCGGGTATGAGAGCCGGTTCCACGTCGAGGAGATGGCTTCGGCGTAACGTATGGAGACGAGCGCGATGGTGATTCCGATTGCCCAGCCAATGAGAACATCTTCGACATAGTGCACACCGAGATAGGGACGCGAAAGGCCAATCAAAAAGATGGTAACAACAGCAAAGGCCCGCACGATGCGCTTGTGAACGAGGCCATAGAGACAGGAGTAGAAGGCGGACGACCCCATCGCGTGGCCGGAGGGAGTGGAGTATTCCGCGGCGAGCGTAGCGACGCTCTGCGGCGACACGGCCCACTTGTTTTGCCAGGTTCCCTCGCGTATGAAGGGACGGGGATTTTTGATGGCCAGCTTCAACAGGTCATTGAACGCCATGGTGAAGAGGATCAATACAGATAGCCGAATTGCCAACTGCTTGTCCCATGCGACATAGATGAGTATGGCGAAGAGGATGTAGACGCTCGCACTACCGAACGTGGCGGCGAGAAGAAACAAGCTGGTGAGAAAGCCGGTTCTGTGGTCGATAAAAAACTGAACGAGATCCAGATTGAAAGGCAATGGCGCCACGAGATTTCCTCTCCTTATGTAACGGGCCGCGTCATTCGCTCTTTATCTTAGGAATTTCGGAAATAGAACGGTGAAGGCCCATTACAACCGGTCGAAGATCTCGCGGAAGTCATGGAAGCCGGAGTTGCGAGCGAGCCACTCGGCTCCGCGAACGGCGCCGAAGGCCAGGCAGCGGCGGTCTTTGACTTCGTGGCGGATTTCGAGCGTGTCGCTGTCGCTGACTGCTTTGACGATGTGTTCGCCCTTGGCGTCGCCTACGCGGTGAGAGGCGATAAGGATCTCGCCTTGGGAGCCGGTCTTGGAGCGAGCCGCCTCGATAATCTCGCGAAGGGTGAGTGCAGTTCCCGAGGGCGCATCGAGCTTGGAGACGTGATGGGTTTCGTCGATGGTGAATTTGTAGCCGTCGAGCTGAGCGAGCGCGGCGGTGAGTTGGAAGAGCTTCTGCACGCCGATGGAAAAGTTGGTGCCATAAAGCAAGCCGCCGCCGTGCTTGTGCGCCAGCGACTTCATTTCGTCCAGAGACCCACACCAGCCGGTGGTGCCGACGACGATGCGTCCGCCCAGGGTAAGGACGGCGCGCATGTTTTCGACAGCGGCCTGGGGAGAGGTGAAGTCGATCAGCGCATCGACGCCGGCGAGATTCGCCTTGGTGAGGGCGCTGGCGTGCGGATTTTCGTCAACGTCGAATGCGCGCACGACATGGCCTCGCTCGCGAGCCACCTCGGCTGCCAGGCTGCCAGTCTTTCCTTTGCCTAAAACGATGAATTGCATGAAGACCTCACCTTGAAGGATTGGGTTGCTGGGTCTGCCAGAGCCGAAATCGAGTTGGGGCTGTGGCGTTATTCTGAATGGAACAGATACGGATCGACGACACGTTGAAATCAAAGTCTAGATCGATTGTCGCGCCTTCGGCTCGCCGCCGTAAACATGGCTGGCCGCGGAAGCTGCTGTGGTCGGCAGGCGGGCTGCTTGTGCTGTTGCTTGTGGCGGGTTGCGTGGGTGTGCTTTGGTTGCGATCGGCCACCATTGCTGCGCTACCGGCTCTGGATGGCGATGTGCGGCTGGCAGGACTCTCCGCCCCGGTGACTGTGCGGCGCGATGGCCACGGCGTGCCGCACATCGAGGCTGCTACCGAAGAGGATCTCTTCGTAGCGCAGGGTTATGTGACCGCGCAGGACAGACTGTGGCAGATGGACAGCTTCAGGCGCAACGCCAACGGAGAGCTGGCAGCGGTGTTGGGCCCGTCGATGGTGGCACATGACCGGGCACAGCGCGTACTTCAGTTTCGCAATACTGCTCGGCGGGTTTATTCGAAGTTGGCTGCCGCGGACCGTGAGCGCCTGGTGGCTTATGCCCGCGGAGTGAACTTGTATATAGAACAACACCAGAAGTCGCTTCCGCCGGAGTTCAGGTTGCTGCACTATCGTCCGCAGCCGTGGTCTGGGGTGGACTCGGTCAGCATCGGCTTGATGATGGTGGATATGCTCGATAGCCACTGGTACGCAAAGTTGGGGCGGGAACGGGTCGCGGCCGATCTGCATGACAAGAGGCTTGAGAACGAACTTTATCCCGTGGGTTCGTGGCGCGACCATCCGCCGACTGGCATACGCGTCGACCTGAGCCAGCCGCATCCCGAGCTGACCCAGCCCACCGACGATGACGACGACGATGATCGCAGCCAGGCCAGCGGCGCGACGAATGAGGACCTTCGCGAATTGCGGACAGTGCTTGGCCTCCCCTCGTGCGATGGATGCGCAGCGGGATCGAATAACTGGGTGATTACGGGCCAGCATACGGCCAGCGGAAGGCCGCTGCTTTCGAATGACATGCATCTGCCGCTGACTGAACCGAACATCTGGTACATGGCGGACCTGAAGGCGACCGGTGCGCCGGGCTTTCATGCGGCCGGAGTGACGTTGCCGGGCGTGCCGTTTGTGATTGCCGGGCACAACGAGCATGTTGCATGGGGATTCACCGCGTTGTACGGGGATGTGCAGGACCTTTACTGGGAGAAACTCGACGGGAAGGGAAACTACGAAGCTGCTGACGGGAGCTGGAAGCCGCTCAAGGTGGACCACGAGGTCATTGAGGTGCGCGGCGGCAAGAATGTAGCGGTGGATGTGCAGATCACCGAGCATGGACCGCTGCTGAATCCGATGTTCAAGAAGGAGAAGCGGCCGATTGCATTGAAGTGGACGCTATACGATCCTGAACTGAACGGATTGCCGCTCTACCAAATGAACTCGGCCTCGAACTGGAAGGAGTTTTCTGCGGCGTTGGAAGGCTGGTATTGGCCGACGCAGAATGTGGTTTACTCCGATGATCAGGGGCATGTTGCCTATCACGCGGCTGGGCGGGTACCGATCAGGCCGTCGGGGCTTGTGGGCGTGCCGATTGAAGACAGCACGCATGAGTGGCAGAGGTACATTCCATTTGACGCAATGCCCAATGCCGTCGATCCTCCGTCGGGATTTCTGGCCACGGCCAACTCGCGGGTTACGACCGCGGATTCACAGTTTCCGCTTTCGCTCGAGTGGGTCGACCCGTACCGCATCGAACGCATCTACAAGATGCTGGACGGCCGCGATCATCTTACTCCCGCCGACCTTCTGGCTGTTCAAAACGATATCTATAGCGAGATGGATCAGGAGCTGGGCCATCGCTTCGCTTACGCCATCGATCACACTCCTGATGCGAACGAGCAATTGAAGAAGGCGGCAGACCTGATGCGTAGCTGGGATGGCAAGCTCACCACAGACTCGGCCGCCGCCTCGATCGTGACTCAGGCGCGATATGCCTTTTGGCCGCTGATTCTCAAGCCCAAGTTAGGCGAGGATGCCGATTTCTATAGCTGGGGAGAGAAGAATTCCGCCGAGGAAGAGATCATCATGCACGGGTACACCGAGTGGCTTCCAATGAGTTATAAGAATTGGGACGCGCTGCTGACTGACGCCGTGCGGCAGGGGATGAAAAACGGCAAGGCCCCGGAGGATGATGCTCGCTGGAGTTATGGAAGCTGGCATGTGGTGGAAATCGAGCATCCGCTGGCGCAGTTTCTTCCGCTGATGGGCCGCGTAGCCGGAACCGGCGCGCATCCGCTCAGCGGCGACACGACGACTGTGAAGCAAGTGGGACGAGCATTCGGTCCCTCGCAGCGATTCACGATGGACTGGAGCAACGTGGACGGTTCGACGGAAGAAATTGTGCTGGGCGAGAGTGGCAATCCTTATTCGCCATACTTCCGCGACCAGTGGAATGACTACTACAGCGGCACGACCTTTGCGCTGCCTTTCACCTCTGCAGCTGTAGCCGCATCCACCATCCACACGCTGCGGCTATTGCCATGAAGCAGCACAGAGAAATCAGCTTGCGAGCGCTCGCCGGGCCCGCGGTCGTCGTATTGGCCGCTTCTGTGACTGTGGTTCCGCAGCTGATGCGAGGGAACTCGTGTGGGCATGACTTCGATTTCCATCTCGTCTCGTGGTTAGATTGTCTGAATGGCTGGCGGCATGGGATCATCTATCCGCATTGGGCGGCTAGCGCCAACTTCGGCGCCGGAGAGCCGCGATTTGTCTTCTATCCGCCGTTGACGTGGATGCTGGGCGCGGCGCTTGGATTGATGCTGCCATGGAAGGTCGTGCCAATCGCGCTGACCTTTCTTCTTCTCGCTGGGACGGGACTCGCAACGCGAGCACTGGCGCGCGAGGCTCTGGACGACGGCGCTGCTACACTGGCCGGTTGCGCTGCGTTGTTCTCAGGTTATTCGCTGTTTACCGCGTATGAGCGCACTGCCTTCGGGGAGTTGGCCGGCGGATTTTGGATTCCGCTGCTGCTGCTCTTCGCTCTGCGCGATCGCAATCAACGTAGCGGGTTTTGGCGTCGTACGTTCGATAGTTCAACCGCGGCTCTTGCAGTGGTCATGGCCGGCTGCTGGCTCTCGAATCTGCCTGTCGGAGTGATGGGCTGCTATCTGCTGGCCGCTGTGGCGGTGGTTGCCGCAGCGCTCAGGCGATCATGGGCAACGGTGCTTCGCGCGAGCGTTGGAGTTGCTCTGGGGACGGCCCTTGCCGCGTTGTACCTTCTTCCTGCGGTATGGGAGCAGCGTTGGGTTGATGTGAGGCAGGCGCTCTACGATCCGGGTTTGTTGATCGAGAATAGCTGGCTCTTTGCGCGGCACGCAAACCCGACCATGGTTGATCACGATATCGAGTTACACAAGGTGTCGGTCATCGCTGTCTCGATGCTCGCTGTGACGCTAACCGGCCTGGCGGTCCGTCGGCTACGTGGAAAACTGGTCGAGGATCGAACTGCATCGCGCTCCTGGTGGATTACGCTGGCACTGATTCCGGTGGTTGTTCTCTTCCTTCTGGTGCCTGTTTCGCTACCGGTATGGAATCTGCTGCCGAAGCTCAGGTTCTTGCAGTTCCCGTGGCGCTGGCTGGTAGTGCTCGAGGCGCCGATGGCCATCTTTTTTGCCGGCGCAGTCTGGCCGCGGAAAACCTGGATGCGTGAGGCGGTGGTTGCCATCTGCGCGATTCTCTTTGTTGGTGCGACCCTTCATGCCGGGCGCACATTTTTTCAGCCATGCGACGATGAGGACTCTGTCGCAGGAATAGTCGGCAGCTTCCACAGTGGCGCCGGCTTCACGGGATATGACGAGTACGCGCCTCCTGGCGCCGACAACGGCATGATCGCCTCGGGCCTGCCGGATGCCTGCCTCGTTAGCGATCCGGCGATTGAGCTTGGCACAACTGCAAACAGGAGCGATGCCGACGATGCGATCCCCATCTGGAAGGTAACGCAAGGAAGTTGCGACACCACGTTGGCGTGGCGGGTCGATGAGCCGGAGCACAGAGTGCTCATTGGCGCGATGAGCCATGCCGGTTTCCTTATTCTGAGACTTCGCAGCTACCCGAATTGGCGAGTCGTGATGAATGGCCAGCCTGTTTCTTCGATGCCGCAGCGGAGCGACGGACTGATGGCGATATCGGTACCGCAAGGCAGCATCGATTTGACCGCGGATTGGGCGACGACCCCAGATGTGATTGCCAGCCGATGGTCGAGCATAGTCGCAGTGCTGATTTTAGTAGGGCTTTGGGCGATCGAGCGAAAGCTGAAGCTACCTCGGTTATGATGGGAGCGATGAACGTGGATGTAAGATCGCTGATTGAAGAAGGCGCGGCGCTGACAGACCGGGCTCTGGAAGAGCTGTTGCCCAGTGCGGAGACGGTGCCGGCCTCCATTCATGGAGCCATGCGCCACTCGACGTTTGCAGGGGGCAAGCGGCTCAGGCCGGTGCTAGCACAACAGGCAGCAGTCACCATCGCCGGCAGCGCACCCGTGGGAATTGCCCGGCTGGGCGCGGCGCTCGAGATGCTGCATACCTATTCGCTGATCCACGACGACCTGCCGGCGCTCGATAACGACGATCTGCGCCGCGGTAAGCCCACCTGCCATGTCGCCTTCGGCGAGGCCATCGCTATCCTGGCCGGGGATGCGCTACAGACCCGCGCTTTCGAAGTGCTGGCCGGACTCGATTCGCCGCCCTCTGCGACAGTTCAAATTATCAGCCTCATCGCGAACGCTGTTGGCACCGTGGAAGGGATGATTGGAGGGCAGGTGCTCGATATCGAGAGCGAACACCTGAAGCCGACGCCCGCGCTGGTGATGGCCATTCATCGCGCCAAGACGGGCGCGCTGATCCGCGTGAGCGTGGTGGCAGGCGGAGTGTATGCCGGAGCCTCCGAGGAAGATACCGATCGCCTGACACTCTTCGGGCGCAAGGCTGGACTGGCCTTTCAGATTGTGGATGACGTGCTTGATCTGACGGTGGACTCGGCACACCTGGGCAAGACCGCGGGCAAGGATCAGGCGACGGAAAAGGCCACGTGGCCGGCGGTCTTTGGGATCGAACAGAGCCGGAAAGACGCCGCCCGCCTGATCGAGGAAGCCTTTGCCGCGCTTGAGCCTTACGGCAGCCGCGCCGATGGATTGAAGGCCGTGGCGCGGTACTTGGTCCAGCGGAAAAACTAACTTATTTGGCGAGTGCCCGGCGCAGCGCTTCGCGCTTGACGGCTACCTCATTGACAGTGTCCTGCACCTGGGCGAGCAGCCCTTGCACCTGATCGATGTAGCCGGGCAGCGCATTCCACCAATGGCGCAGCGTCTCCTGCTGATCGAGCACGGCTAGAGCGGTGCCCGACGCAGCGGTCAGCATGCCCGCGCGGCGTCTGCCCGAGAGCAGCAGCATACCGGCGATGGCAAGCGTGGTGCCTGCCGTGAATCCGACCCAGTTGAATGGCTCGTACTGGACGGCGTCTGGTCTGTCTTCAGATTCGTATGCAGGATCGGTAAGGGGGATAATGACCATCGCTTCTCCTTGTGCCCCGGACCGCGGTCAGGGGATCGGTGCATCAAGTATCACTCTAAATCGGCCGCCGTGCACGTCGAAAGAGCGCGAGAATAGCAAGATCGATGTTGTCCAATTGCCGCGCGTTTGGAGCTAGTCCAGATCGAAGTCGCGCAGGGGCTTGCCTTCGGGGGCGTCTTTGGCCTTGCGCAGCGCCTCGGCAAACTTCTTCTCGAGCAGGTCTTCCTTATTCTTCTCGGCCTCGACCGACTGACGGAAAATCGACTCCTTGCGCTCGTCGTGTTCGCGCATGGCTTGCGCGGCTGTCTCCAGATCCTCGAACATACGTTTGCGCGGCGCCGGGGTGTGGCTCACCACCAGGCCGGTAGCGGCATCAACCTTGAGCATGGCGCCGCAATCCGGACAGGCGACCTCGAAAATCTGTTCCTTCTTCTTCGCCATTTTTCTCTTTGAGAATTGTAAGCGCTGAGTGCGGGGCTTGCACAGAATGCCCGAAGATACGTACTATGTACATTAGGTACGCTAATATATGTACACTATGGTACACTAATCGCATGGAAGTCTCGATCACCGAGTTTCGGCGGCAGATTTTTACCCTTGCGAATCAGGCGCTCGATGGCGAGGATGTCTGGTTCACGCACAAGGGCCGCCGCATCAAAGTCGTCCCTGAAGGGCAGTCTGCGAGCCGCCTGAGCAGGATCGCGCCGGTCGAGATTATCAATCCCGAGTCTCCCGATCTGCTCGACGCGGGGCGCAAGGCCGAGATGATGGTAGAGATCGAAAAGGCCTGGGAGAAGGACTGGGAGAGTCTTTGACGGTGAGCTCGTCTGCTTATCTCGATACGCAGGTTGTGATCTGGCTGGCGGCAGGCAAGTTGAGCCGGTTCAGTTCCAATGCACGAAACCTGCTGGAGGGCTCGGACCTGCTGCTCTCGCCTATCGTGCTGCTGGAACTTGAGTACCTCCACGAGTTCAAGCGCATCAAACTGCCTGCCCGCGACATCGAGCGCAAGGTCGAGCACGAACTCGGTGTCCGCCTCTGCGAACTTCCCTTTGCGACCATCGCCGGCGCGGCTCTCGACGAGAAGTGGAGTCACGATCCATTTGACCGGATGATCGTCGCCAACGCCAAGGCCAACGGATTTGCCTGGCTCATCTCGGCCGATGAGGGCATACGAAAGCACTACCCACGAACTGTCTGGTAACCCCACAGCAGTTTCTTTGTGAGCATGTCGCTAGAAGCCGGAGGGTGCCTTATGCCGCCAATCCCGCGATGAACAGGCGATTGCAGGATGGAACGGCGCGGCTCAAAACGGATCGATGGAGCGAAGATCGTTGAAATCCATGAGGTTGCCTCACGTCGAGATGAGAAGCGGTCGATAGGTGGTATGAAAGGGCAAATTCCAAATTCGTATGGAAAAGACCATTACCCGGGATAGCCGGAAGATCGAGGGGTCGATCGTCTTTCCTCCGCTCGTCGAATTCACCGTGGATGCAACGATCATCGACGCCAACCAGTCGTTTTTGGACCTGATGGAGTGTACGCTCGACCAGATCAAAGGAAAACCTCATACCATCCTTCTTGAAGAGAGCGACCGCAACGGCTTGCAGAATATGTCGATCTGGGCCAAGTTTGCGCAGGGCGAGCCCCACTTTGGCGAGTACCGCAGAATGACGCTCAAGGGCAAGCTGAAATGGCTGGCCATTACATTCAATCCGGTTCTCGACGAGAGCGATTGCGTGCACCGCGTGCTTGCCATCGCAACCGACATTACGGAGCGAAAGCTGAAAGAGCTGGACCATGCCGGCCAGATCGAGGCCATCAAGCGCGGGCAACCGGTGAGCGAGTACGACCTGCAGGGTACGATCCTGGAAGTCAACGAGAACTTCGAGCGGCTGCTCGGATACCGCCGGGAAGAGTTGATTGGAAAGCATGTGAGCATGTTTGTGGACGAAGCGACTCAGCACAGCGCGGAGTACAAAGCCGCCCTGAGCACGCTGTGGGAAAGGCTGAATCGCGGAGAGATCTGCGAAGGCGAGGCGCGCCGCCAAACAAAGCAGGGCAAGCGGATCTGGATCGAGTACTCGTATAACCCGATCTTCGACCTGCGGGGTAAGCCCTACAAGGTGGTCAACTACTTCTGGGACATCAGCGAGAGGATGGAGGCGAGCCTGGAGGCGGCACGCATTGCCGAATCGCTATCGGGTGTGGCCACAGAGCTGACAGCAGCCAGCCAGAGTACGCACCAGACGGTCAGCAAACTGAGCACCTCCAGCACCGAGATCGGCAAAGTCGTCAAGGTGATCAGCACCGTTGCCCAGCGGACCAATCTGCTGGCACTGAACGCCGCAATCGAAGCCGCCCGCGCCGGAGAGGCCGGGAAGGGCTTCGCCGTGGTGGCCAATGAGGTCAAGGCCCTCGCCAGCCAGACTGCCACGGCCACCGGCGAGATCAGCCAGAAGATTGCTGCTACGCAGGGAGACACGAATGACGCAGTTTTGGCGATCAACCGGATCAGCGAGGTGGTCAATCAGGTGAACCAGATTGCCACCGCGGTGACGAGCGCCTTTAAACACCACGACGCATAACGCCAATCCAGGCGAAATCAAACGGCCCCGCTCAATTGAACGGGGCCGTTCCGCTTTAAACAGCAATCAGTGAACGGGCGTCAGTGCTTCTCCGCCGCCGAGGCGATCTTGGCTTCGGCTTCGGAGATGACGCGGAGAGCATCGGTGTAGGCCGCTTCACTGTCGCCGGCTTCGTTCCATAGCTTGTGGCCGCGGGTCAGTTGCTCCTGGGCGCGGGGAACATCGATCTCCTCGGGCTTGAGAGCATCGGAGGCCAGGATGGTGACGCGGTCGCCGAGAACCTCGGTGAAGCCCCAGCTGACGTTGTAGCGAAGGTCACCTGAGGGGCAGCCGGCGTCAGTGGCTGGCCCACAGTGCACGATTACGTCGCCGGCGCCCAGTTCGGCGACCAGCGGCGCATGGCCGTAGAGCACTTCCATGTACCCGTTCTTCGCGGGCAGCTCGACCGCAGCCGCGCAGTGATCGAAGAGGGTACGCTCTGGAGTGACCAGCCTTACGCGAAGTTGATTGGTTTCGTCAGCCATGAATTCCTTTCAGGAATCAGGGAACAGGGAGTAGGGAACAGGGAACAGGGAACAGGAAAAAACCGCTGGCTTCAGATCCGATACGACCCTTCCCTGACCTTTCGATTCCTCATTACATTGCCGCGATGCAGCGTGCGGCCTCTGCCTGTTCCCTATTCCCTGTTCCCTCCTCCCTAAACCGTCGTCTTCATCTTCTCGGCGGTTTCCAGCACTTCCTCGATGGCGCCCTTCATATAGAAGGCCTGCTCGGGGATGTCGTCGTACTTGCCCTCAATGATCTCCTTGAAGCTGCGCACCGTGTCGGCGATCTTCACGTAACGGCCCGCCATGCCGGTGAACTGCTCGGCCACATGAAAGGGTTGCGAGAGGAACTTCTGCACCTTGCGGGCGCGGGCGACGGTGAGCTTGTCTTCCTCTGAGAGTTCGTCGATGCCAAGAATGGCGATGATGTCCTGCAGATCCTTGTAGCGTTGCAGGATGCGCTTGACACCCTGGGCCACGTCGTAGTGATCCTGGCCGACGATGCGCGCGGAGAGAATGCGCGAAGTCGAGGCCAAAGGGTCGACGGCAGGATAGATGCCCAACTCCGACAACGGACGGCTGAGCACGGTGGTCGCGTCGAGGTGAGCGAATGTCGTCGCAGGAGCCGGATCGGTCAAGTCATCGGCGGGCACGTAGACGGCCTGCACCGAAGTGACCGAGCCCTTGCTGGTGGAGGTGATGCGCTCTTGCAACTCGCCCATCTCGGTGGCCAGGTTCGGCTGGTAGCCCACGGCCGAAGGCATGCGGCCCAGCAGTGTCGAAACCTCAGAACCGGCCTGCGTGAAGCGGAAGATGTTGTCGATAAAGAGCAGCGTGTCCGATCCCTCGACGTCGCGGAAGTATTCGGCGACGGTCAGAGCGCTCAGAGCCACTCGCAGGCGCGCTCCGGGCGGCTCGGTCATCTGGCCGTAGACTAGAGCGCACTTGGAGTTGGCAAAGTCGCCGGGCTTGATGACGCCGGACTCGGTCATTTCCAGCCACAGGTCGTTGCCCTCGCGGGTGCGTTCGCCGACGCCGCCGAAGACCGAGTAGCCGCCGTGGTTCTTGGCCACGTTGTTGATCAGTTCCATGATGACGACGGTCTTGCCAACGCCGGCGCCGCCGAAGAGGCCGATCTTGCCGCCCTTCAGGAAGGGCTGGATCAGGTCGATGACCTTGATGCCGGTCTCGAACATCTCCTCGTGAGTGGACTGCTCGTCAAAGAGCGGCGCGGGCCGGTGAATCGGCATGCGAGTCTTCTCGCCGATCGGGCCGAGATTGTCCACCGGATCGCCGATGACGTTGAGCACGCGGCCCAGCGTCTCTTTGCCCACCGGCATGCTGATGGGAGCGCCGAGGTCGATGGCCTTCATGCCACGCACCATGCCGTCGGTGGCCTGCATGGCCACGGTGCGCACGCGGCCCTCGCCCAGGTGCTGCTGCACCTCGACGATCACGTTGATGGGATCGGGCACGTCGAAGCCCTCGCTGACGACGCGCAGAGCCTGATAGATGGGCGGCATCGTCGCTTCATCGAACTGCACGTCTACTGCCGGACCCGAAATCTTGATTACCTTGCCGATATTCTCTGCCATTATTGTCTGCCTTCTTGTTCAAAGCTCTTAGCTTTCAGCTTTTAGCCTTTTAAGCTTTCTTTCCTGGCCGCTTCTCGCAGCGGGCAAAAGCTAATAGCTAAAAGCTGTCGTTCACTGCGCCGCGGCGCCGGAAACAATCTCGATGATCTCCTTGGTGATGGCGGCCTGGCGCACGCGATTCATATAGAGCGTGAGCGCGTCGATCATCTCCGAGGCGTTGTTTGTTGCCGAATCCATCGCCGTCATGCGGGCCGCGTGTTCGGCGGCGATCGACTCGGTCATGGCGTGATAAAGCATGGATGAAACGTATTGCGGAATCAGTCCCGCGAAGAGCTCCTCGGAGGGTTGCTCGTAGATGTAGTCGACTTGAGCGGTGCCGAACTTGCGCGCTTCTTCGTCGGCCTCGGCGGTATCAACCGCCTCGATCTCGATGCCTGCGCTGAGGGCCGCTTCGGCTGCGCGTTCCAGTTCTGCCTTGCTGGGCTCGGCGGCGCCGGTGATCTGCGGAATGCCGATCTTCATCAGCGGCAGAAGCTTTTCGACGACCAGGCGCTGCGAGATGACCGACTTGAATTCGTTGTAGACAATGTAAGCGGCATCGATCTCTTCGCTGCAATACCGGGCGATGATGCTCTGGGCAAGCGCAAAGACACGGCTCGTTTCGAGCTTCAACAGCATACCTGGATGATCGCCAGTGACCTCGACGGGGCTCTTGCGCTCTCTGGTCTGGGTGACGTGGTCGTTCGCATCGGTTTGTTCGGTATAGACGGCTGCCGGATATCGGCGGCGCATCAGGTCGCGGGCTTTGCGGCCGACGGCCTCGACATCGATCCCCTTGTCAGGATTGCCATTGATGAACTGAAAGGCCGTCTTGAGGATGTTGGAGTTGAAGGCTCCGGCGAAGCCCTTGTCGCCGCTGACGACGACGAGCAGCACCCGTTTCTCGGGGCGCGAGATAAAGAGCGGATGGCGCAGGTTGCCGGTGGCCTCGTCGTAGAGATCGACGCGGCGGGTGAGCGACTCGAGGACGCTCGTGATCATCTTGGCGTAGGGCCGGGCGCTCATCGCCCGCTCCTGTGCCCGGCGCAGCTTTGCCGCCGAAACCATCTTCATGGCCTTGGTGATCTGCCGCGTGTTTTTCACGCTGCGAATGCGCCGCCGTAGATCAAGGACATTTGCCATTGTGTTTCCTGTCAGCTGCTAGCTACTAGCACCGCTTCGTTCAACGCCAGATGAAACTTACTTCGCCGCCAGCTCGGCTTTGAAGTTGGCTGCGTATTCCTTGAGCGCCGCGTGCAGCTTGCCGCGCAGGTCATCGTCGAGCGACTTCTTGCTGGTCAGGTCTTCGATCAGCGCGCTCTGCGCGGAGTCGATGTACTTGTACAAGCCGTCTTCGAAGGCACGAATGTCAGGGACCGCTATATCGTCCAGGTAGCCCTGCGTCCCGGCAAAGAGCACGACAGTCTGCTGCTGCCAGGTCAATGGCTGGAACTGCGGCTGCTTCAACAGTTCCGTCAGGCGCTGGCCACGGTTGAGCTGCTTCTGTGTTAGCGGGTCAAGGTCCGAACCAAATTGCGCGAAGGCCGCCAGCTCGCGGTACTGCGCGAGATCGAGCTTCAGCGTCGCCCCGACTTGTTTCACAGCCTTGATCGCCGCCGAGAAGCCGACGCGCGAGACCGAGAGGCCGACGTTCACAGCGGGACGCACGCCTGAGTTGAACAGGTCGGTCTCAAGGAAGATTTGCCCGTCGGTGATCGAGATGACGTTGGTCGGAATGTAGGCTGAGACGTCGCCAGCCTGCGTTTCGATAACGGGCAGCGCGGTCAACGAGCCGCCGCCTTTTGCCTTGGACATCTTGGAGGAACGCTCGAGCAAACGAGAGTGGAGATAAAAGACATCGCCCGGATACGCTTCGCGGCCCGGCGGGCGGCGCAGCAAGAGCGAAATCTCGCGATAGGCCATGGCGTGCTTGGAGAGATCGTCGTACATCACCAGCGCGTGGCGGCCGGAGTCGCGGAAGTATTCGCCGATGGCCGTCGCCGCATAGGGCGCGATGTAAAGCATTGGAGCGGGCTCGGAGGCCGAGGCGGCCACGATGACGGTGTGTCCCATGGCGCCGGCTTCGGTGAGCGTCTGCACGACCTGAGCGATCGAGGAGCGCTTCTGGCCGATGGCGCAGTAGATGCAGATCAGGTCGTTTTTAGCGTTATTGATGATCGTGTCGAGCAGGACGGCGGTCTTGCCCGTCTGGCGATCGCCGATGATCAGCTCGCGCTGGCCGCGGCCGATGGGAATCATGGCGTCGATGGCCTTGAGGCCGGTGGCCATTGGCTCGCGCACTGGCTGGCGGTCGATGATGCCGGGAGCCAGACGCTCGATGGGCAGCGAATTGGTCGTGACGATGGGGCCCTTATCGTCGATGGGCTGGCCGAGAGCATTGACCACGCGGCCGATCATTGCTTCACCCACCGGTACGCTGAGAATCTTGCCGGTGCGCTTGACTTCGTCGCCCTCGTTCAACTCGGTGTACTCACCCAGAATCACCGAGCCGACCGAATCCTCTTCCAGGCTGAGCGCCAGTCCGGCGATGCCGTGCGGGAAACTGAGCAACTCGCCGGCCATGACCTTGTCCAGTCCATGAAGGCGGGCAATGCCGTCGCCCAGCGATGTGATGGTCCCGACTTCGTCGACCTGAACCTTGGAGTCGTAGTTCGCGATCTGCTCGCGAAGAAGCTGCGTAATCTCATCTGCCTTGATCTGAGCCATGTTCTTCCTTTTACAGGGGTCAGAGATCAGAGATCAGGGATCAGTTCGATCCTTCCAATCCAGACTTCAATCCCGGCCCGCGGTTCCCAATTTCCAATTAACAAAGCCGTTTACAAAATCGCGGTCAGCGATCCCTGATCCCTGACCTCAGTCCTCTGTCACGCGACAAGCGCCTGCTTCAATCTTTCCAACCGCCCACGGAGAGAACCGTCGTAGACTGTGGAACCGATGCGCACCACTGTTCCTCCGAGGATCGACTCATCCAGCTTGAAGCTGGCTTCGACGCGCGCCCCGGCGAGTTTGCCGACTCCGGCAACCAGGCCTGCGCGATCCTGTTCACTGATCTCGCGGGCAGTGACAATCTCCACCTGCCGGATGCCTTGCCGCTCCTGCAACTCCGCGCGATAGGCCTCGACCACCTCGCGCACCTGGCCGATGCGGTCGTTCTTGATGAGCACCGCCAGCAAGTTGCGCTGCACCTTCCAAAGCCCCAGCCGCTCGTTCAGCTTATCCAGAATCGCGATCTTCTGCGCGGCGGATATGGCCGGACTGACGAAGAACTCTCTCAACTCGGCGCTGCCGTCCCAGGTGGCCAAGAATTCGCTGAACTGCCGGTCGAGCGCGTTTGTATCGAGCTTCTCCTCGGCTACCACATCGGCAAAGGCGCGGGCGTAGCGTTGAACAAAGGCTGCCATCTAGTTCCGCCCTCCTGTTGGCGCGCCATTCAGGCTCTGCTTGCCGTTCAGCGACGGGTCGCCGAGGAATTCGGCGATCAGGGCCCGGTCGGTCTCCGGCGTGAGAACCAATTGTTTCGTGGCCTGGTCGACGGCAAGATCGGCGGCGAAGTGACGGAGCGAGCGGCGGGCCTGAGCTACCGAGGCTCCGATCTCCTGCTCCGCGGCGGCAACGATGCGGGCGCTCTCCTCGGCGATGGAGGCGTGGATGCGCTCCATATCCTGACGGCTCTCGGCCTCAACCTGGGCGCGAATCAGCGCAATCTCACCGTCCAGGCCCGCCAGCTTTTCTTCGATGGCGCTCAACCGGGCGCTGGCCTCGTCGGTCGCCTTGCGAGCCGCATCGATATCGCCGCGCACCTTTTCAGAGCGGCGGCGAAGGGTCTTGGGCAGCACGCGAACCAGCGGAATACCCACGCCGAAGACAATGATGGCGAAGTTGAGAAACTCGAAGACAGTGGCCACCCTCTCAGCCGGTGCTTTGAAGGTTTTTGCTGCCCACTTGACGATGGGGCCTTCGAGCCGGAAGACGTTTGCCTGCTCCTCGTCGGTGTTCTTTGCCGGAGAGGCCTCTGAGGCGGGCTGCTGAGCCGGCTGGGTTGCGGCCTCGGCCTGGCTGGCTTGCGGCACAGCTTGCGCAGCCAGTTTGGAGGACGCGGCGGCAACTCCTATGGCAAGCCCAAGAACAAGGAAAATACGGAAAAATAGCGGCATGAAAGCTCTCAACGGGAACCCCCGGCGGCGACGGGCAGCACGGCGCGGACCACTTGGCGAGCGAGATCGGCAGCGGAGCTCTGAATGGCGATCTTGGCCGTCGCAGCCTCGGCTTCGAGTTCCGCCTTGGCCTGGCTCACCTTGAGGCTCGCAGCCTTGCGGGTCTCGTCGAGGGCCGCATCGCGCTCGGCCGACCACTGCTTGACGCGCTCCTCACGAATCTTGAAGACCTCTCCGCGGGCCTGACGGAGCCTGGCGGCGTATTCGGCTGCCTTGGCCTCGGCGTCGGCGATGGCCCTCTGGGCATCCTCGATGGCGCCCTCGGTGCGGGCGCGGCGCTTTTTCAGGGTGGCTGTGAGCGGCCCCTGCACCAGGATCTGATAGGCCAGGACAAGCACGATAAAGAGCAGAATAGTGGGCACGGAGCCGATAAAAAGCGTTCCGAGTTGTTGAACGATCTCTTGCATGCCGGTCCAGCTTCTTGACTTTGCTTCGTTGGTTCGGATCGTGGGGTCGCCCAGCGCACGGGCGATGCGGTTACCCTTGATTTTTCAGGTGATCCGCGTGGCTCACGGTCGCGGGTAGAACACCTTTTTGTAACAGGAGCCAACCCTCAAGTCAACGTAGAGTTCCCTTTTTTCAAGATTCTATCGGCGTCATTCCCGAAGCCTCGTGATGGTGGTCACTAATGGGAATTTATTCCTCAAAAAAAGCCTTGCTTTTACCGGAAACGGGCCTAGACTGAGATTATCACCTAGACCCGGTCCAGGGTCCAGCGGGCTGTCGGCCTCGGGAAGTCCTTCCACTCCCGAAGCTGGCGGTCCGCTTCTTCGTTTTGCGCCCTTTTGATTGCAGGCGGCTGCTTTTTCCCATTGTGGGCAGTGCGCTATGGCTTGGCGGCGGGTTTCTCCGGCGTCAGCAGACCTTGTGCGCGCAACCAGGTCTCCATCAGGCTGGGCCATTGGTCCAGAGAGGCGTCTCCCTTGCCGAGTCCGTAGCCGTGGGGACCGTTGGCGAAGATGTGCGCCTCGACGGGAACGCCAGCCTTGACCAGCGCCTCATAGAATCGCAATCCCTGCTCGACGGGAACGGTCTGGTCATTGAAGGTGTGGAACCAGAAGGTGGGCGGAGTCTCTTTAGTCACGAACAGATCGGGAGAATATGCCGAGCGCAGTGCCTCGCAGCGGTCCATCAGGCTGAGGATCTTGCAGTAGCTCAGGTGCGAGGTATCTGAGGAGATGGCGCCGATCCACGGGTAGCCGAGAACCAGGTAATCGGGACGGCTCGAAACGCGTTCGACGGGATCGTCGGCGTCGGGATTCCCTGGCACGAACTGCGTGCCGGCCAGGGCGGCCAGATGGCCCCCGGCAGAGAAACCGATGACCACGATGCGGTTGGGATCGATCTGGTAGTCCCGGGCGCGCGCCCTCACCGTTTGGATGGCGCGCCGTGCGTCGAGCAGCGGAATCGGAAGGATGTAGCCATTGGAAGAGAGCCGGTAGCTGAGAATAAAGGCGCGAAAGCCGTGGGCGGCGAACCAGTCGGCAATCTCCCGGCCCTCGAGATTGCCTGAGAGATGCATATATCCGCCACCGGGAAAGACGATCACAGCGGAGCCGTTCTCATGGCCCTTTTGCGGCTCGAAGATGGTGAGCGTGGGAGTGTCTTCGCAGGCCTTGCCCGTGGCCTGAGGCACGTCTCCAGGCCAGAGGCGGACGGTCTGAATCCCGAGAAAGGCGATGTCGTCGGACGCCGTCGCACAGGGCGGCTTCTGGGAGTTCGCCGGCAGACAGACGAGCAAAATGGCCGGGATAACTGCTGAGAACTTTCTCATCTTAGCTGCCTCAATGCTGCTGGCCGAATTATAGAGCGGTTCTCCAATTGGCACGCCCCGAAAGGCAATCTGGAAGGTGGCTTTTTCTTAATGAAAAAGCCACTCAAGGTTCGCGGTTTCAGAAAACACCCATTTTTGGAGAACCGCTATAGCCAAAGCTCAGTGTGGCCCGAGTCGGAGTTTGCGGCCTGCGCCGTGAGCGCCTCAGCCAGTTCAAAGCCATAGCGGGCGAAGTAGTAGGCCGCGCCGTGGAGACGCTCTTGCAAGCCGCCATCCGGATAGAGGGCATGGCTGATGGATTCGGCGTGACGGACAAGCGCGGCCTCGCGCTGCATCTGAAAGTTGGCCGCCAGCGTTCGCAGGCGGCTCATCTGGTAGCGAATCTTGCCGGCCGCCGTCTCGCCCGACTGGCCAAGACCGGTGTCGAGGGAGCGCATCCAGTCGACCAGCATCGTCAGTTCCCTGTCCATCGCTTCGCCCGCCGAGGTCAGCTTTTCCTTCCCTTCGGGGGGCATCGAACGGGCGGCCAGCAACTGAGCCAGGGAGACCGGCGTTTCGGCGAAGACTTGCTCCAGGATCAGTTCGTGCTTGCGCATCATTTCGCCGATGGCCGGCTCGATCAGCGTGGCCGAGAAGCGCGGCAGCGAAGGCGTGACACGGCCGAGAATGCGCTCGTAGAGGACCGCAGATTGGGCAAAGTAGGCGATCTCCGCCGGTCCGCCGACGACCACCGAGGACGAGAGCAGAGAGTCCTGAAAGACGGGCCGCAGCAGCGCCGAGGGCGAGATGCGTTCGGGCTCGGCGTCGAGAATGCCCAGCAACTCAGCGGTGGAGTAGCTTTGCGACCCCGTCTTCCAAAGCCCATCCGGCTCAGAGGCGCTGGGCGCGTGATGCTTGAGGGCCTGCCGCGCGCCGTTCTCATCGATAAGGAATAGAAGGCTGGACTGAGGGGCCACGGCAACTTGCGCATGGTAGCCGGCAGCTTCGAGCTCCAGATTGCGGCTGACGAGTGCTAGGTGCAGTTCGTCGGCGCGCTCGATGGCCGCGCGGAGCACCGGCGCGCCAAGACGGTGCAGCGTCCGGCAGCTGGCATCGACGAGCAGCAGCCCCTGGGCGGCAAAGGCCCTGGCGTAAAAATCTCTGAAGGCCTGGGACAGGGTGCGGCCGGGCTTGTAGGCGGCGGCCAGAGCCTCAGTTGCCTCGGAGTCGCCGAGGAGTTCCCTCGCCTGGTCGATCAGGGGAGCGATTGTCTCATCAAGCACGATGCCGCCGGCCGGGTGGGCGGCGTCGGGTGTCTGGCCGGCAGGTGAGTAGACAAGCTTGCGCAGCTCGCGGCGGGCCGGGAAAACGACATGGTCGATCTCGGCAAAATCGTGGTCCTCTGTGGCCAGCCAGAAGATGGCGGCGTGAGGACTGCCGCAAGCGGTCGCCTGGCGGGCTCGGGCGAGGGCTGTTGCCGCCTTGAAGGGAGTAAAGAGCGGTCCGCCAAAGAGGCCTACCTGCTGGCCTGTGACCACCACTCCCGCGCCGTCGCGCAGAGTGTCGAGAGCGGCCGCGGCCTCTGTGGAGGGAGATGGATTCTGCTCGGCGAGCAGAGTCACCAACTCCGGCCAGTGCGCCGGGAGGGCGGGGCGAGCCGTCCAGTTCGTGAAGACTTGCAGGGAAGAATAGAAGGGCCGGACGGTCTCTGCTCCGGAGCAGTAGTCCAGAAAGAGCCGGTGCAGGCCCGGCACGACGGAGATGGGATGGCGCTCCGCGGTTAGCAAGGGATTCTCATGGCGATCTGGAGTTTCAATCGGGGTCTCGATCTGGGGTCTCAAGGCGAACCCAAAATGCGGAGGCGAAGACGGGATTCGGCTCCTGTTTAAGGATGCCACGCCGGGGTGAGGCGATGCATAAGCATGGGTAGTTGGTGGTGCTTCCGGGTATCCAACTATCTCTCGCGACCACCTGAGAATCGCTCAGACTCGAGCTGGTTATGGCTGCAGTCCCTGGAACGGACCTGGATACCAATTGTCAATGACGACTGTCGAATGATCGGATCGGAGGAAAACATGATCCGGCGCAGCCTCACTGCTATCGGCATATTTTCTGAAGACAGGCGCGCCGGAATGATTGTCCCACTTCATCCTGGAACAGATGTCCGCGCGGCAGACGAGGTCTCGTTTGTTCTCAACCATGACTTCAATCTGCGACTCGAATCCGCGAGGAACCAGGACGCGCACTTCGCTTTGCGCATATGCCGACAGACCGCCGACGAATCTGGGACCTGTGAGCTTCAAATCAATCTCTGAATAGGAGTTGAGCATCACGTGGCCGTGCGCGCCGGCGTAGTCGACGATTTGACCGTCGGCATCGACTGTGCCTGTAGTATTCAGAATGGTCGCGCGTCCGCCGACGGCTGAAACCCGCACAGGGCCGCTCAAATTGCGGAGTTCAACAGCGCCGACGGTATGAACCGTTAGCGGTGCTTCTCGGGGAACCTGTGCAATCAAATCGCCACGGCCGCCTTTCCTGCCTGCGGGATGCGAGGCGTTCACGCTAATCAGACTGCCAGTCCGACTCATCGAAACATCATCAAGGAACTGGCGAGCTTCCGGTTCGCTGTCGCCTGCTCCAATCGCGCAGAATTGCAGCTCCCAATCGTCCCGACTTACACCGGCAATGCGGATGAAGCTAGTTGGCTCAGACGCTATCGTGAGAGCTGGCTCCTCTGCGAGCGGAATGTTCAGGGTTTCGAGCCGTGTCCGCGCGTACGGCGCCTGACCGGACGAACTAAGCCAGGAGTGCTCTCCCGGCGGGAGGAGCTGCGGGCGGTCAGCGCATTGAAACGAAAATGGCCGCTGCTCAAAAAGGAATTCTGACGCGGCTTCATGGTCGTAGCCGCGCGGTGAATTCGCCGAAGGAACTTTGGCCGCCACGAGCCAGGAACCCAGCCCAAGCGAAACCACGCCAGCGCAAACGAGAATCATGGCAGACCTGCGAAAACGAAGCATCGCCGCCCCCGAATGATGACTGGCACCATTGTATGCGCGCCAAACGGTAAATGCCGAAAGATACCGGCCTTTTCCCGAAGTTCAGCCGCGATTTCTATTTGAGCTTGAATGCCGCCAATCCAAAACGAATGCTGCAATAAAAGCTGGCGGCATGAGCCACATCAGCGGATAGATGCCTCCAGCTACAGCTCCCAATCCAGGATGTGATGGAGCCCAGAAGAGACGGAAGTAGAGCCGGAGGGTCAACAGAAATAGCATCCCCATACATGAGGCAAAACCGACACCGAAGATAACGCCCCGTAATAGTCGAAGAAACACGTGCTTTGGGCCTCCGCTCCAATCATCATAAGAACGAGAGGACTGAATTGCCAGCAAATCGGACATTGCAGTTCATTCGCGCGCCGAATTCGTTCCGCGAAGCCAGCGCGTATACTCTGTATCTGATTGTGCATGTGATTGCGTTCTAATCGCCGCTGGAGGAGAGAGACTAGATGCCCAAGAACAAAGCCGCGAAGGCTGCCGCAACTCAAGAATCCAAGGCCGTGAAGTCCAAGGCGAAGAAAGCCGCCAGGCCGAAAGCCAAGAAGGCTTCCAAGGCGCTGAAGCCTTTGGTGGAGGAGCAGGAGCAGATGATCAGCTCCGAGACGCTCTTCGAGGGGCCGCTCTTCAGCGTGGTGCACGACAAGCTGCTTGAGCCCGGCGGCCGCGCGAGCGAGCGCGACATCATCCACCACCACGGCAGCGTGGTGATCCTGGCTCTGGACAAGACGAAGAGTAAGCGCGACCCGTGGATCGTTATGGAGCGCCAGTACCGGCATGCCGCCCGCCAGTTCTTGTGGGAGCTGCCCGCCGGAAAGCTCGATCGGGGCGAAGACGCCATGGCCGGAGCGCAGCGCGAATTGGCCGAGGAGACCGGCTACAGCGCAAAGAAGTGGAAGCCCTTCCTGGTTTACTACGCCAGTCCTGGCTTCCTTGGCGAATCGATGCAGGTCTTCACAGCCGAGGACTTGATCGCGGGCGCCGCGCACCCTGAGGACGACGAGCAAATCGACTTTCGTCTGGTCAAACTCTCCGAAGCTCTGACAATGATTGAAAAAGGCGCGATCGTCGACGGGAAGACGCTGTGCACGCTGCTCTTATATGCGCGCAAGTTTGCGAAAAAGCGCTGATAGCTTGCTGAATCATATCGAATCAATAACTTCCACAGAGGGTCGGCGAAGATGCGCCGGCCCTTTCCGTTTTTGTTGATATTTCTCAAAGAAATATTGGACCCAATGGCTCAGAATCTCGTCTTAATGGAGAACGGACGCGCATTGGGCGCGCCGGGTCCACTGAACAAAGAAAGGCAAACTCTGTGGCTCAATACAAAGGGAAGGTCAAGTGGTTCAATAATGCGAAGGGCTACGGATTCATTGGCCGTGAAGATGGGCCGGATGTATTCGTCCACTATTCGTCGATCCAACTGGATGGATACAAGACGCTGAAAGAGGGCGATGATGTGGAGTTCGACATCGTCCAGGGACAGAAAGGCGCTCAGGCGGATGCGGTCGTCCGGCTGAGAGATTCCATCCGCAACACGGCTTAGCGGTCCGGAAGACTGGGCACAAGCGCTACGCCGCTGCCAAGCGGTGTAGTTGGGGTGCGGTCAATTTTCGAGCGCTTGTCACAAAGAATCCCAACCTCAGTAAATCCACTGCTCCCAAGGCGTCTGTTGAGAGGCTCGTGGCTCCACATTGTCTGAGCTTCGATCAGGGGTCGGCTCGCAAGCTCTTTCGGGTCCGTTGTAGCACTCATCCGCCGAGTTTTTCCCGGTATTTCCAGATGCGAATCCTCAAAAGCTGCTGGATTTGATGGCCGACAGTGTGTCAGTAGCGATAAGATAGGGCGCTATGAGCTTACTCTATCAGGAATCCGGACAGGAACTGGATGACGCCGCACGCGGTGAATCTTTTACCAAGGGGAGCAGCCCACTGATTACGGCCAGCCTGATCGCTGCGCTCGTGGTCTCTCTCATCGTCGCCTTCTATGCGTGGACCGGACGGAAGCCACCGGTAGTCACTGGGGAGGTCGTTCAGGTATGGGCTCATCCGCGGCACGTTCAGACGTCGGGATTCGACGCAGCCGGAGCGGCTATGGCCGTCGATAGCTTCGACGAGGTGCTGGTTTTCGCTCACATCAAGCTGGAAAACCAGACCAAGAATCCGCTCTATCTTCAGGACATTTTGGCCAATGCCACTCTGGCCGACGGAATCCTATCGGTCTCGGCTGGAAGCGGCGGCCAATATGAGGAGGTCTTCCTCGCCTATCCGGAGCTAGCTTCGCTGCACAGCACTGCGCTGTCGCCGCGCACAATGATCGCTCCAGGGCAGAAGCTGGATGGAACGGCCTTCTGGGCCGTCAGGAGGACCAAGCAGGAGTGGGACGCGCGCAAAGATCTGAACTTCACCTTCCGGTTCCAGTATCAGGATAGCGTGACACTCGCGCCCCACACGCCCGTTATTGAACAGTAGGCGGAGCCGGCGCGCCCTTGGGCGTCGTCAGATAGCCGGTGATCTGGCCGTTCTTGGCGCCTACGGTGTTGACCACGATCTCGAAGAGCTGCGGATCCTTTCCGCTATAGAACTGGAGCGGTTCGTTCAAGTTCCGGTCTTTCTTCTCGTAGAGCTTGTCGTCGGAGTAAACGTCCAAGGTGAACTTATTCTTCTTGGCGTCGGCCTTCTTCAGCTCCAGACTCACCGTGCCCACCGGCTTTCTCTGTCCCTTGGTCAGGGTGAACTCATAGTAGTTGCGGTCGCCCCTGTGCTTGAGCAGTTCCAGCTCATCGCGGTTGCGGGCGATCAGACTGGTATGGTCGCTCAGATCTCCCTTCATGGACTGCAGCTGGCTGATGGTTGTGGCCAAGTCGGTCTGCGTCTTACCCAGATCGGTCTTGACGCCGCCCACGTCGGTCTTGACGCTCGAAACGTCGTTTGAGACCGCGGTCACCTGCTGTGCGGTCTGCTCCTGGGCTGTCTCAAGCCGCTTGCTGTCGGCCTGCTCGCGCCTGAGGATCTCCTGAGCGCGGGCGTCCATCTGCTTCTGCGTCAGGCCGAGGGAGTTGCCCAGTTCTTCAGTGGCCACCTTGAGGCGGGCGTCGTTCTCGCGCAGCTGAGAAGAGAGCCTGGCATTCTGCTGCTTCGCGTCAAGCAGCGCGGCCTCCTGACCGCCGATACGGGTATTGAGTGTGTAGCACCAGATCAGGCCGCCAATTCCAATCAGCAGGGCCGCGGCGAGGGCCGCCAATAATGCGCCTGAGTAGCTTCGGGAGGTCTCTTCAACTTCACTCATCATTTTGCCTTTCTTAAGCGGCGCGCCCAGCGAGCCGCGTGTTTGAGGTAGAGCGCCTTCCGCTCAGGTCGGGCGCATTTGAGGATGAACTCTATACCGGTCTCCCGTTTCTCCGCCGGGATTTCGCCGGAATGCCGTTTTGCCAAGCTCACGCTCCGGCACCTCCAAGGCAACATCCAGAATATAGAATTATTCCGCCTTGTGCGGAAAAAGCTGAAGGTCTTTTTGCTTCGCGTCAAAAGAAAGAGGGTTTCGGGACAGATTCTCCGGCCGGCAGCGTCCCACACCTCGTGACAATCATGGAATCGCTGCGATATAAACATGTATACAGCACATTCAGGCGCCGGGCTCTTCTCTTGAGGCCAGGACAGCCGCCCCGTCATCAAGAAAAAAACGCAAAGGGGAGATCCAAGGGCTATGTCGACCGCTGTCGCTGGAAAGGGATTGGAAGGAATCGTCGCGGCCAACTCCGGGATCTGCTGGATCGACGGAGAAGCGGGCGTGTTGTCCTATCGCGGGATTGACATTCACGAGCTGGCCCTGCACTCGACCTTTGAAGAGACCACCTATCTGTTGTGGAATGGAATCCTTCCGAACCAGCTCGCTCTGCGTGAGTTCACTACGCAGCTGCAGTTGGCCCGCGGCCTCGATTTCCGCATCGTCGACATGCTGCGGAGCATTCCCGCATCGGCTACTCCGATGGAAGTCCTGCGCACCGCCGTCTCGGCCCTGAGCTTCTACGACGCCGACGAGAAGGACAACTCCCACGACGCCAATGTGCGCAAGTGCTACCATCTGACCGCGCAGATGGCGATGATCGTGGCAATCTACGACCGCCTGCGCAAGGGCCTGGAGGTCGTGCCGCCTGACCGCTCGCTGAACCACGCCGCCAACTTCCTGTGGATGCTGAATGGCGTGAAACCCTCAGAAACCGCCGTCAAGACGATGGACATGGCCCTGGTGCTGCACGCCGAGCACGAACTCAACGCCTCGACTTTTGCAGCCCGCGTCATCGCCGCCACCCTGGCCGATGTGCATTCGGCGATTACAGGCGCGATCGGCGCGCTGAAGGGCCCGCTGCACGGCGGCGCCAATGAAGGCGTGATGCGCATGCTCTATGCCATCGACAAGGCCGGCACCGACCCGGTGGAGTATGTAAAGAGCATGCTTGCCGCCAGACAGAAGATCTCCGGCTTTGGCCACCGCGTTTACAAAACCGAGGATCCCCGCGCTACCCACCTGCGCAAGATGAGCGAACAACTGGGCAAGGATGCCGGCGTACCCAAATGGTACGAGATGTCACGGGCGATCGAGCTATATATCAACTCCGACAAAAAGCTGAACGCCAATGTGGACTTTTACTCCGCCTCGACTTACGCAACCCTGGGCATCGACATTGACCTTTACACACCGATCTTCGCCATCAGCCGCATCGCCGGCTGGGCTGCGCACGTGATCGAGCAGTTGGACGACAACCGGCTCATCCGTCCGCGCGCCGAGTACATCGGTCCCGTCTTTCCGGCGCCGTATATTCCGATGGAAGAGCGGGGGTAAGGCGCGCGCCGCGCAGTCGGGCACGTCCTGACGCCATAATTCTTGTTAAAGGCTCGCGTAATCCTCGCGGAAGGGCGTGAAGATGTCCAGAACTTCTGAGTCTTCCAACGCCGACGCCTGATGCTGGACATCTCCGGGAACGATGAAACTCTCGCCAGAGCCGACCTGGAACTTGCCTCCGGGATGCTCGAAGATGAGTTTGCCGCGCACGACATAAACCATCTGCTCATGCGGATGGCTGTGGAGCGCTCCGGCCCAGCCCTTGGTCATTGTGTGCCGAACCAGCATCATGTTTTTGCTATAAGACATTACCTGGCGGCGAAGGCCTGGCTCCGGTACGGTCATCTTCTCATCGTTGGAAGACAGGACTGCGATTGTATCTGTAGACATCGGCCCTCCTGCAGGCAGACTCAGAGTTAGAATTGCACTCGATTATTCATCAGTGTAATCTCCGGCAGCGTGCCGGTGATCTCGACGCTTACACTTCCGCCCTTCCAGTCTGCACCGCGAGGCAGTGTCAATGAGACGACTTCCGTCTTGGGAAGAAGATCAATCGGCGCCTTCAACGGGGCTGCGCTTGCGGTTGCAAGCACTTTGCCCGAACTGTCGCGCAACACAACCTTCGAGGCCGGTGCGTCAACTCCGCCCAGGCTATGAACGGTCACCTTCATCTCATTGCCCATGATGCTTATGTCGTCTGCGCTGATTCCAAGGTCGGGCCGCGACCAATAAGGAACGCCCTTTTCGACCAGGTTGAGCTCGAGCACCGTTGTGGTGCGCGGGGCAAATGTGAAATCGAGGCCGGTCGAGCGTTCGAAGCTCTCCGTTCTCTTGCTGACATTTTCGATTGGATCAGTTTCGGCATTGCCGCGCGTTCCCTGGGTGATGCTCCACTTACCGGGATCGATCTCCCACCCGATCATCTGCGTCTTCACTGGAACGGTTTCGAGGTTGTAGACGATGATCTTGAGATGATCCGGCGTAGCCTCTGGCACGAGGATTCCGAGGCTGCTTGGCTTGGCGGGCGCTGCGAACCTCCACCCAACGGCATTCCCCGGATAGATATGATTGCGAATCAGCGCAACTCCGCCAAAGCGCGCGCGCTGCAACTCGGTATTGACGAACATTGGACCGGCTGAGTCGGTCACACGATCGATCCAGAGACTGCCCTCGGTATTGATCCATTCACGATTGGACTCCGCTTGCAGTTGCGCAGTGTAGAGCCGCTCAAGATACCTTGTGTCG
Organism: Occallatibacter sp.; assembly: GCA_050010735.1. Taxonomy (GTDB): domain Bacteria; phylum Acidobacteriota; class Terriglobia; order Terriglobales; family Acidobacteriaceae; genus Telmatobacter. Next base: position 44,930 of record JBEKKL010000011.1, read on the forward strand.
CCTGTGACCTGCCATGCCAGGGTCTCGGCAGAGCCGGTCATGGATTGAGCCCTCGTTGCAGCGACTCCGGTTGTGGCGTCGGCAGTTCCCGCCGCTGTGACCAACTGTTTGCCCCATGGTTCGCGCAAATTCAAAATGTCGAGCGCATCGGAGCTGACATGAGCGAGCGACGACGGACCTTCGTCCATGAATGGCAATACATATTTCTTGTCGCCGGTCCAGCGATAGGCCGCCCAGAACATGAAGTCGGGCGTAGAGTCGCCCCAGGGCAGATCTTCATCGGTCTTGAAGTTGATCTCGGTGCGCGTGACGAATCGGCCGTCGGCATCCTGCTTGCGGTGTGCCAGCATGCCATCGACAGTCTCCAGCACCATCTTGCGCGTCTCCGGCGCGCCATTGAAGAGCACCAGATCGAGCGCCGGATGGAAGACCATATACGAGCGGCCCTTGGTCCATCCCCACACGCCGCCTTCGGCCATCTTTGCGCCGCTGAAGTAAGAGGAGCGGATGTGCCGATGGCCGGCGGCATTGACTCCGGTGAGCCACTCGAGCCTGCGCGCGGTGACCATCGCGCGTTCCAAATCTTTTGGATTTCCGAAGTCGATCATCAGCGACTGGCCGAGGACATTCAGCCCGTCCTCGTAACTGTGCAGTTCGTCAAATTGCCCGGTCGCCAGTCCATTGGTCCACATCTTGTTCTCATACATCGCCTCGAGTTCCCTGGAGAGAGAGGTCTTCAGCTTCTCGGGCTCGGCGCCCATCAAGGCGAGCGAGGGAAAGAGATTGGTGAAGTCGCTGTCATCGCCCAGGCCGCCACCGAATTCACCATCCCAGGCCTGGCGCTTGTCGACGTAAAAATCTGCGATGCGCTGGAAGTAGTCCACATCCTTTGCCTGAAGATAGGCCCATGCAGGCACACCTGCGGGCGCGGCCGGCGGAGTGAAATCGGGAGGCGCCGTCTCGGGGTTCCACTCATGCCAGTACTTGCGGCCGAGACAGTTCGATGGATCCACGCGCAGCAGGTCGGTGATGTCGGCATAGAAGCGGTTGTAGGTATTGAGCCGCTTGCTATTGACGTGCTCTTCGGTCATGTTGGAGAAGTTGTCGCGTACCTGTGTCAGGCGGTCGGCGATGTGCTCCTTGAGAGCATCCTTGTATGGCTTGAAGATCAGCCGCACCTCAGCGCCCTCCAAGGCAGTAGCTTTGAACTCTGCGCTGGCCGAGGCGATCGTGATGAGCAGGCTCTTATCGTTGGGCAGAATGCGGTCGCGGGTGTCGAGCCACAAAGTGTGAGTCTCGCCCGGCTTCACAGAAAACGTGAAGTTGAACATATCGCGCAACGGCCACAGCGGGTCTCTCACCTCGATATTCATCGGCACATAATCGCCATGCGTCGGCTTCACGCTGAGTGCAGGCAGGTCGATGGCGATGCCGTCAAGGCCCGCATACATGTCGTCCCAGGTGTAAGAAGGGATGTGAGTCGTATTCGCAGGCAACCCGCGCAGATCGTCCGGAATCAAGATGTGAACGATGGGCATGGCGGAGACGCCCTCTTTACCGAGTGAGTCTCTCGGCGATGAACCGGGACGCCGGCGGCTGCCTGCGAATCCGCCAGGCATGCCGACAACGAGGGATCGCTCGTCAGCCGGATAGCGGTCGTGAATGAAACTGAGCAGCGGCTGCAGGCTCGGATTGTCGGCCGGTGAAGCGTGTGTTGTCAGTCTGTACTTGAGCTGAACAATGCCGTCGGGAGGATCTCCCGGATGCACATAATAGGCCGAGAACTCGCCGATCGGAGTCTCCTGCTCCACATTGGTGAAGCGCAGCTTGCCGCCAGTCACCGGCTCGGGGATGTCGTGGAATGTCGTCTCTTGCCCGCTGGGCCTCTCGAAGAGCGTCTTCCCCGGCAGCATCTTTCCATCCAGCCCCGCGCGGCGAACGGCGTCCTCGGATACGTCAGGCGTCAGCAAAGTCATGTTGCCAAATGCGCCGCCGCTGAACTCCAGATGATTCCACGGCTCATCGGGCAGAATAAACGTGATCGTCTTGCCGGAGATCGCGTAGCAGTCCCAGTCTGGCAATTGAAAGTAATCGAAGCGGCCGGTCAAGCGCGAGCGATTGTAGACGCCGGGCCATGTGGTTTCGCGGATGCCGTCATTCGCTCGCCACCACCAGCGCCCGATATCGTATGCGTCATTGATCTGCACCTTGCGAATGGTTGTGTTGGCAGCGGGCAGAGGAGCGGGAAGGTCGCCGGGACGATTCCAGCCATAGTGGAACCACCACTCCTTCTGGGTCTCCGTATTCGAAATGCTGCGCGTGATAGGAGGGATGTCTTTGGGCGTTTCGCCCTTGGCGATTGAAGCGACATTGTCATCACTCAGCGCGCGGTCGTAAATCCGCACCTCGTCGATGTCCCCGCCGCGGTCATAGCTATACGTGCTCTCCACACCGGTCGGCCCGATGATACGCGAGTGCGGACCAAACTGATCGAGACCGGCGTCAAACATGCCTGTTGCCGCCTTTTCGGCCACCATCTTGCCATCCACATAAAAGCGGATACCGGTAGTTTCATCCCAAGTGAGCGTCAGGTTTACCCATTGGTCCTGCTTGGGAAAGTTTGGCATGTCATAGGAGACGCGTGTCCGTCCCAAATTCATGTCGGTGACAAAGGCATCGAAGCCGTGACCGTTGTAGTCGATCCGTAGCCAGACCTGGTCCCAACTGGAGTGATCCGCATATCCGACGCGAAAGATCGGAAACGCGGTCTCATCCACCGGATCGCGGGAGCGCCAATAGAAGGAGAGCGTTCCGCGCTGCGAATAGATATTGCCGGGCGCCCAATAGGAGAGCAACTGGTTGTTGCCGCACTGCAGGTAAGAACCCTTGGCGCCGCCGGGAAGAATCTTGATGTCGGAGCTGTAATTGGGCGCCGTTCTGCCGTTGGCGGCATAGTCGGCATCGAAGCCGTGGTCGCCAGAGAGATAAAAAAGAAGCCCAGGTTCCGTGGATGAAGGAACCGAAGAACAACAGGTTGATTCAGGATTCTGTCCTTTGGCAACCAACACCGTGCCCATCGCAAACATCAGCAACAACACCAAACGCGAGCTGCTCTTCAACTGACTGCTCCCTTACTCGAACCGGATCCCATCGCTAGCGCTAGAATACTCGCAAAGACGGCCAAAGTGATGGACGAAACAGCCACGAATATAGACGCAGGAATCCATCACCTTCGATTTCGGAAGGGTCTTGATGGTGCGTTGCCTTAATTCAGCTCTCAACTTTAGCTGGGTTTGGGTGGCGCAACCAGAATAGGCAAGAGTACTGAAGCGGCCATGATGCCTGCGATGGTGTGCAGACCGCTGACGTACGATCCGCTTGACTGGCGCAGGTGGGCAATGAGGAGCGGGCCGAATGCGCTGGCGCAACCCCAGGCTGTCAACATCAGGCCGTAGATGGGACCGACGTTTTTGGCGCCAAAGTAGTCCGCTGCGAAGGCCGGCATGGTGCCAAAGCCGCCACCGTAGCACATCAGGATGACGAACGAGATAATGCCGAGCAGAGACGCTGAGGAGATGCTGGGAAAGATCCAGAAGAGGGCGACTTGCACCAGAAACATCGCGACAAAGGTCCATCGCCGCGTGATGGCGTCGGATGTCCATGCCCAGAAGATTCGGCCCACAGCATTGCCGATGGCCACAATGCCTACCATGCTTCCGGCCGCAATCGCGCTCACCTTGGCGATCTCCTGAAACATCGGCGACTCTTGCGAGATCAGCGAGATCCCAGCCGAAACGTTGAGAAACAACAGTGCCCATAGAGCCCACCATTGCCAGGTTTTCAGTGCGCCGCCGAGCGTGTAATCTTTGGCCGAGCGCTGCGCCGTCAACGTTGCACTGGCGGTCCAAGCCTCCGGCTTCCAGCCATCCGGCGGATTCCGCATGAGTGAACCGGTTGCCATAACTACCAAAAAGTACCCGGTACCGAGCCATGCGAATGTCTGCAGGACTCCAACGCTCTGAATGAGGCGAGTAGCCAGCGGAGCTGTTACCAAAGCGCCGGCGCCAAAGCCGCCCACTGCAACGCCCGTAATCAAGCCCCTGCGATCGGGAAACCATTTGACCAGAACGGCAACCGGAACGATATAGCCGAAACCGAGGCCGATACCTCCGACAAGTCCATAACTCAAATAGAGCCACCAGAGTTTGTTGGCGGAAAAACTGGCCAGGAAGACACCGAGTCCATATAAGAAACCACCGGTGAGGGCAACAATACGCGGACCTCTTCTGTTAAGCCACAGACCACCGAAGAAGGCCGAGACGCCAAGAACAAAGATACAGATTGTGAAGGTCAGGGTAACTTGAGAGATGGACCAGTGGAACTGTTTGGAAAGTGGAACGCGGAATACGCTCCAAGCGTAGACCGCGCCGAGCGCCATCTGCATGAGGAAGCCCGCGGCTGCGAGTCCCCAGCGATTCGTGTTCGACATACGATTCCTCCGAGGCAATGATCTGGGATGAAACCGGTTTTAGCTGCAGCCGCCTCGCAACTTGAGCTGATTGCCGAGAGTCTCGAGGAATCGATTGATAAGCGCGATGCTTCTGCGCAGTTCTCTGCGGCGAAACTGGCCAAGTAGAGATAGAAGGCTGGGCGGCTCAATGACTGGCTTCTTAGTGCACCCGAGGGTCTCACCCACGGCCACAGCAACGCCTTGAAGTATCTCAGGATTGATGGAGCTGAGCATCTTGGCGAGAATGATCGCGTTGCGCATCGCGCGCACGGAGTCATCCGATCTAGCAGCATCGACGGCGGCTTCCACGAGTTTGTCGCTCGCGCCGAGCGCTCCCTGCAGGAGCTCAAAGACGCCGCGATCGTGTAACTGCTGGAGTAACTCATAGGAGTCGAGCAAAGCTGCGGCGTGTTCGATGGGAGCTTCATCGAGCCGCTTGCGCAGCTCTTGCCGGGCATCGCGGGGCGGTCGTTCCAGGGATATTGGTTGGGCCATCGGAGCTCTCCTATCCGGTTTTCTGAATCTGCACTAATTCGCTGCCTGGCTCACGATAATCCTCGCGCTTCCACTTGCGCTCGACTTCTACGCCGTTCTGAGGCGTTGGACGGCCGTGGCGGGAATTCGTGCGCGGCAGCGGGTCATCGCCTTGCTCACCGAGCACCCTAAGCTTCACCGAGGTCTCTTTATAGGCGGGCGTGTGTGTGACCTTATCGGTGTAGCTGCTCGTAAGACGGTTGACCGGCTCATCGACCGAGTTCATCGGCATGTATAACTCATTTCCGCGAACTCTTGTGGTGATCACAGCCTGCGCGCGCACTTTTCCGTAGCGCGAAACGAGCTGAACCCAACTGCCTGTCTGGATGCCGCGCTCGGTAGCGAGCTCCGGCGAGACTTCCACAAAGGTGCCTGGTGTCTTTTCGCGAATGCCCTCGGTTCGATAGGTCATGTTGCCCTCGTGGAAGTGTTCGAGCAGGCGGCCGTTGTTCAAGTGCAGATCATACTCCGCATTCGGCTGATCGGAGGGCTCGGTCCATGAAAGCGGGAAAAAGGTCGCTTTGCCCCCTGCTAGCTGGAATTGCTGAGTGTAGAGCAGAGGCTGATCGCTGCCGTCTTCTGCTACCGGCCATTGCAGAGACTTATAACCCTCGAGCCGTTCATAAGTGACGCCCGCCATGTTTGGAGTAAGTAGAGCGATCTCTTTGTAGATTTGAGAGGGGTGAGTGAACTTCCAACCTGCGCCCAGGCGGTTGGCAATCTCCTGGATGATCTTCCAATCGGGGCGGCTGTCACCAAGCGGTTCGAGAACCCGATAGAGCCGTTGAATACGCCTCTCTGTGTTGGTGAAGGTTCCTTCCTTTTCAAGACTCGGGCAGCCGGGTAAAATAACATCGGCAAATCGGCAGGTCTCGGTGAAGAAGATCTCCTGCATCACAAAGAAGTCCAGCTTAGACAGCGCTTCGGCCACGTAATTTGCATTCGAATCCACAAGGCTCAGCTCTTCGCCGAAGACATACATCGATTTGAGCCGGCCATCGTGAATCGCGTCGATCATCAGGTGGTTATCGAGGCCGGGCTTGGGCGGCAAAGAAACGCCCCATCCTTTTTCGAACTTAGCCCGAATTTTCGGATCGTCCACCTTTTGATAACCGGGAAAGTAATTGGGCATCGCGCCATGATCGCTGGCTCCCTGCACGTTGTTGTGCCCGCGCAAAGGGTAAGCGCCTGTCCCAGGCCGCATATAGTTGCCCGTGGCTAGCAGCAGATTCGAAATTGCCGTAGAGGTGTCGGAACCCATGACGTGTTGCGTCACACCCATGGCCCAGAGAATGCAAACGCTATCGGCCTCCGCGATCATGCGCGCGACCCTGGTCAATGTTTCGACAGGCAATCCGCATCTTTGGCTGGCCGTTTCCAATGTGAATGGCTCAAGGCTCTTCCGATATTCCTCAGAGTTATTAACCCATTTGTCGATGAACGCCCGATTTGCGAGACCGTTGTCGAAAATGTAGCGTGTAACTGCCGAAAGCCAGAAAAGATCGGTGCCCGGACGTGGATGCAGAAAGATATCCGCTCGTCGCGCCATCTCATTCTCACGAAGATCGGAGACAATCAGTTTTTGCCCGTGCAGCTTATGAGCTCGCTTGACCCGCGTCGCCAGTACTGGATGGCTTTCGGCGGTATTACTGCCGATGATTACAACCAATTCGGCCTTCTCGATGTCGGAGATCGAACCAGAATCGCCGCCATAACCAACGGTACGGAAAAGCCCGGTGGTCGCGGGCGCTTGGCAATAGCGAGAGCAGTTATCCATGTTATTGGTGCCGATCACCGCCCGTGCTAACTTCTGCATCAGATAGCTTTCTTCGTTGGTGCATTTTGAGGAAGAGATAAAAGCCAGTGAGTCAGAACCGGTGGCCGCCTTGATTTCGCTGAATCTGCGTGCCACCAGGCTGAGAGCCTCATCCCAGGAGGCTTGGCGGAAGCTGTTTCCTTCGCGAATGAGCGGGCTGGTGAGCCGGTCGGGGCTGTTCACATAGTCCCAGCCGAATTTGCCTTTGATGCATGTGGATACGCCGTTGGCAGGGCCATGCGCCGGCTCCACTTTCAAGATGTGCCGATCTTTGGTCCATAGATCGAAGCTGCAACCTACGCCGCAGTAGGTACAGACGGTCTTGGTGCGCTTGATCTTTGGCTCGCGCATGGCCGATTCGGCCTCAGAGAGCTTGAGAATTGAGCCATAACCGACCTCCGGCTCGATCCCCTTAACCACATCGATCATGCCGTCAAGTGCGGTCTTCGGGAGAGACGTAAAGTAGCCGGCTTGGCCTAGCATCGACCTCTCCATCAGCGCATTGCAGGGGCAGACGGTGATGCAGTGACCACAAGAGACGCAGCTCGATTCGCCGATTGGCGCTCCTCCATCCCACAACACGCGCGGATGAGGATCTTCCCAGTTGATGCTCAGCGTTTCATTCACCTGCAGATTCTGGCAGGCCTCTACGCAGCGTCCGCAAAGAATGCACTGATCCGGATCGTAGCGATAGAAGGGATTGGAGAGATCCACTTTGTACGGCTTGGGCTCAAATGGGGTGTCCTGATGCTCGACGTTAAGAAGCTTGGTGGTGTTATGCACGATACAGTTGCCGTTACTGTTATCGCAAACCGTGCAATAAAGCAGATGGTTGCCTAGAATCCGGTCGAAGGCTTCACGCTGCGCCGCAGCCGCGCGCGGCGAGGATGTAACGACGTTCATGCCGTCCACTGCAAGGGTGGAGCAGGCCCTTGTCAGCCGGCCATCCACTTCCACCATGCAGGTGTCGCAGGTTTGGATTGGTCCTAACTGAGGGTGATAGCAGACTTGGGGAACTTCGAGGTCGCAACGGTTGATCGCATGAATCAGGCGATCACCGGGCTGAAACGCCTGCGACTTGCCGTTGATGGTGATTGCCACGGGAGTCTTCCTCCTATGTGCCTGATTTTGGATGGAGATTCGCGATCTGCGGATGCACAAAGTTCTCTCTTATCTTATAACTCCCAAATAATTGTTAATCCTCTGTGAATCGGGCATGCGGGCTTTGCGTTCGTCGTCCTGGTGGACAACTTCTAACTAGCCCGGGCATGAAGGCAACGGAATTCGCACGAATACACCATGAATCGACGGCCCCGAAGAAATCCTATAAGAGTTAGCCCAAGTTCACGGGCAAGCTTGACCGCCAAACTGGAGGGCGCTGAGACTGAAGCCAGAATTGGGATCCCCATCGCCAACGCCTTCTGAACAATCTCGAAACCGCCCCTGCCGCTCACCAGCATCGCGTGCCGGGAAAGCGGAAGATGCTGGTTCAGAAGCGCCCATCCGGCGATCTTGTCGACCGCGTTATGCCTGCCAATATCCTCCCTCAGTACGGTCAGGCGTCCCAAGTCATCAAAAATGGCCGCTGCATGCAGCCCTCCGGTCCGGCTGAAGACCGCTTGCTCGGAACGAAGAGCTTCAGACAGCCGGCAGAGGATCTCCGGCTCCAGGCGAAAGTCGCGATCGGGTTGGCGCAAGCCCCGCACTCGAACGGCGTCAATCGATGCTTTTCCGCAAATGCCGCAACTGGACGTCGAATAGAAATTACGCCGCATCTCTTCATGATCGACGGCCGCATCTTTCAGTTCGACTTCCACACGGTTGCTCTTGGTTCCGTTCTCTGGCGGAACAGCGCGAAGGCTCGAGATTTGGTCCCGCGAATGGATGATCCCCTCGGTCAGCAAGAAACCTGCGGCTAGTTCGAGGTCATGGCCTGGGGTTCGCATTGTGACTGCCAGAGGAGCGCCTCCGACACGAATCTCAAGTGGCTCCTCGGCAGCAAGAGAATCTTGCACCAAGCGCACGCTCCCGTCCTCCCACTCCGTGACTTGAGTCAGCTCGATGCTTCGCTCTGGCGTTTTCGGATTCATCTCAAGTCGTCCGGCGAATTGACGTTGCGGTACAGACGCCTTTCATCGTCATTGACGGGATAAATACCGATTTTTTGCTGCTCCAGCAGATCCTCAATCAACGATCGCAAAGAGAGACGATTCATTGCGAGCGCGCGCGCTGCATTCGATTCCGCAGTTGCTGGATAAATCGCAGCCAGCGGCTCATAACCTTGGCCACATTGCGGAACCACGCCAACTCCTGGGCGCACAGATTCCCAAATCCTGAGTAGGTGTTCGGTCGTCATCTCAGGCAAATCGATCGCCAAAGCGAGTAGATGTGTCGATTGAATCTGTCTTAATGCTGCCGCGAACCCGCTCAGCGGCCCCCGCGAAGGCGGATCGTCCCGCACAACCTCGACATCAGCGGGAGCCCACGCGGGCGTGTTGCGCGCAGAGATTAGAAGTTTCCCCGGACAAAGCTCTCGCAACGTGTCCAACTGCCTCGACCACAAGGGCTTTCCTGCGATCGTCAAGGTAGCCTTGTCCGCGCCCATGCGCCGCGATTCTCCACCCGCAAATAAAACGGCAGTTAAAGTCTGAATCACGGTCATCTCACGCGACATCCGAATTGCAGAGAGCAATGGCCAGCAAAATAAGTTCTAAACCGACGACAATAAAGCGGTCGGTTTTTCCGCACAAATAATTCCGTCGGAGAGGATTCGCGCTCTCAGGCCACCGCGCCCTTCAAGTAACTTCTCTGCGCCGGGCGCGACTGCCAGGTTCATCCAATAACATGGACTGCATTCAGCAACTCCCGCGAAGCGCACACCTTGAATATTGAACTCAACACCCACTAATGAATTCAGATTCACATCCGCAGTAATGACGTTTCGTCGAGTAACACCGGGAGATTTGTCACTCACTCCAAGCTGGCAGCAAATCTCTGCGAAGACCTCAGAGGAGAAAAACGTGATCTGTCCTTTATAACCGCCCTTGTAGTCAAAGAAGCGATCACCTTTAATCCCTCGTCCAGCAACACACGACACTTCGGTCTTCTCGATCAGCGGATACTCTCCTGCCGGCTGTTCATGATGGCCAAAGAAGTTATGGCCGGGGGAAATAAAGAGTCGGCAGATCCTCATATTTGTCGCTCACTTGCCGTCGGATCGAGATTAATAGCCCCTTCTTGCGGTCGATCAATAACCCACCGCACACCAATTACTACCCGGCTTGTTCACTGCAAGGCAACAAGCGTCCCGGCGGCTAAGCTATCTCGACCCCGAGTCTGAGTCTGATGCGGAGGCGGATTCGATCTCCGGTGTCACGACTGACTGCTGCTGAAGACTGTATCCATCTCGCGTGCGCAGGTGATACTTCTCGAGAGCCTTGCCCACCAACTGCACCTTGATCGAGCGCCAGCCCCGATTGGGATTGGGCTGGGGATAGTAACTGAGAGTATAGAGGTGAGTGAGATCCTCCTTGATCGAGGAGAAGGCTTCTTTTTCCTGCCGCCAATTGCTTGCGAAATAGGCTATGCCACCGGTGGCTTTGCTCATGCGTTCAAAGGCGGCAGAGGAGACCGGTTCCGACTTGGCCTCGCGTGTACTGACGATGTAGATGATCGTTCCGGTCGACTGCGCCAACTCGGCCACATCCTCTGGGGGAATCGAGCTGGCGTTGTCGGGTCCGTTGGAGAAGACCACGATCGCCTTCCGTCCGCGAAGCTGCGCTGCATCCTTGACGGTCAACAAAAGTGAGTTATAGAGCGCTGCATCGTCTCCAGCGACTGTGCTGCGCACTCCGCGGACAACGCTGAATCGGTCAGGACTGAGCGAGGCCGCTCGAGAAAGATCGCGGCTGTACGAATAAAATGCAACTTTGCTGGCCTCGGGTATTGACCGCACAAAGTCGGTAATCGCGTCTTGTGCGAAGACAAAGCTTCGGTACATATAGTTGCTGGTGTCGAAGAGAATAAAGACATTGGCCCCGGCTAACCCAGGAATGGTAACTCCCGCGAAGGTATGCTCGGGCCCTGGAGGATCCGGTTCCGATGCTTTTGCAGCGCCTGGCGCCGAATCCGGAGCAGGAGACGACGCGGCCGCAAGCAGGTCGCGAGGAACTGCGTCGCCTTCCTCGAAGGTTGAGAGCTTCTGGGAAATATTGTCTTCTTTGATAACAAAGTCCTCCGGGCGAAGACCCGAGATATAGTGCCCTTTGCTATCTGTAACAGCAACGTTGAGCTGCACCAGGACGACGTTAACCCGGAAATGCGATGGCTCGTCCTGGGCCGCGGGATGCGGTGCGACGGCCATGAAGAGAAACAGTGGCGTGCATAGCTTGAGGCAGGTGAAGATTCTGTTTAAGCGAGTCATTCTGTTTGCGCTCCCATCCTCTGCGTTTTTGAGGGTCCCTGCTGTGGGATCACCGCACCCACCTAAGGGCGCAGTTTCCGGGTTGGGTCTTTACTGGAAAAGTCTTCCAACGGATCTCCAAACTCAGATGTGATGCCTACACCACAAGGCGGGGTTGCTGTTGCTCCCGCCACCACTTCCAAATGTTCTGTCGCAACGGCGCGCGTGCCGATTAGCGGTTACCGTTTGCGGCCACGTCCACCCAAGAACTGTCGACTTGCCCGGTCGTCGCAGCCGCATACGGGGCGATCTTTCCCTGCCGGAATTGATCGCCAGTTTCACGCATTGCGCGCAACAACGCCGGCCAATCGTCGATGTCGGTGGCGAAGATATTCGCGACCATATGCTTGGTCAAATCGGGAATCAAGACGTTGAGCATTACCGGCGAATAGCCCCTCTCGTCGGCGAGGCGTGCCCAATAAAGGTTGCTGGACTCCCATGATTCGCCGAAGAGCCGGCCATCAAAGGCGCCTGAAAATGGAAATATCCCCGTGTTAAGCAGGGAGTTGGAGTTGCTTTGCGCCAACGCCGGATGCGGCGTCCCAAAGTCCCTCGCGAGTCGCTCCGGATTGACATGGGAAGGATCTCTCTGAATCAGAGCGTCCAAATCCCGGCCCGCGCTTCCCCAAAGACTTGCTTCTTCCGGAAACTTGCTTCGGAATTCGGCGGCCAGGAAGTAGGTATCTGCCGGCATCATTTGAGAGACCAGTTCCGTCGCGCCGTCCGGCTGCTCGAGGGCCGCCTGTGCTTGTTCCAACCGCTCCGACGGTAGGCGGTCAGAGAGGATGCTCAACACCTTCTCTTTCAATTGCGGATTCGAAGCGGAGGCGGTCAGGAGCTCTTCGCCGAAGCGCTGGTAGAGAGCGGCGGCGTGCATCTCGTCCTTATCGACGTCCCACCATCGCGGCATAACTGAGACGACCAGGAGTTCCGGGACGACCTCCCGCCAGATCAAGGCCTGTATCTTCTCCGGGGCGATGAAATCCTGCTCCATCGAAGCCAATGCGTAGGGCAGGTCAGAGAGCGACCCCAGCAGATAAGCTCCGCCGCCCGCAGTGACGCCGATGCCGATCAGCTCCGGTGGGCTCCAAACGTTCTCGACTCCCTGCACCGACGATGCGGAGAAGTCGTGGGAGCGTACGAAGAGCGGATTATTGTGCAAGACCTGAGCCCCGGGGGGCTCGTAGTACGCGTAGTTAAAGCCGACCAGGGTGTCTCTGAGAAAGGGCGTGAGCAGGCCGCGCGCATTTTCGAATTGGGCGGGTGGGCCGGGAGAGCGAATGGTCTTGGTCAGGTCGGTTCGCACTTGCAACTCCGCGTGGCGGGCGCTGTACACAACCGGAGACCACGACGCCCTCTCCATTCCCGTGAAGATCGGGCGGGGCATCTCGAATTCGCGCAGGTCCGCCGCAAGCGGAATCAAACTGTCGCCAACGGCCTTTCCGTGCGCCATCTCGTCCAGGCCATCGTAGAGTCCGAAAAGCGTGTCGAGCGAAACCAAGCGCTGATCGTCCATAACAGAGCGGATTCTCCGAGCAAGCTCCTTATGCACACGCCTGCCTTCCGGAGTGTTCTGAGGCGGACCCGCGAGCAAATCCACCACCTGATCCTGGGAAAGGTGCTTGTTGCCTGAGGCTGTCTGCAGCGTCGACTCAAGCGAAGCTCGCGATCCATCGAATAGCTGGGTTGATGACGTGACTGTGAGGAAGGGATGCACCGCATTGAGCCATGATTGGTTCAAGGCCGGTTTCTCGATCTGTCCTTGCCGGGCTAGTATCTGCCAAAGGCCAATGTCCGCCTGAAACGCGCCCAGCGCATTCGAGCGCAGAGCGGGGTTTGGAATCTTTTCGATGCGTTCAGCGGCTTGGATAAAAGACGCGATGGATGAATCGTCCAACGCGGGGAACTCGGCAAAGATCGGGTACCAGCTGTTGAACTCTGAGAACCTGCCGGCAATGGTCCGCACAGCAGCATCCCCCAATCGATTCTCCGGCGACCGTCCGTTGTCGATTGCGCAGAGAAGCAGATAAATCCGCAGGGGGTCGGCGGCGGCTTCAAGAGCAGAAGATGCTACGAGCGCTTCGAGCAACTTCTCCGGCGATTCCCAGGAGCGGCTGCTGGTTGCCCAGTCGCGGATACCGTTCGTATTGGACTTGTGGGTGAGGATCTCTTGCCAGATTTGCAGATTCCCGGGAATCTGAGCTTCGCCATTTGGCTGCCACTGCAGACGGGAGAAAAGCACCATGAGCCCAGAGTTTCTTGGGAAGACGCCTGCCGCCGCGTTGGTTACGCTCGACTCGCGGGGCACCGATCGGAACGCGAAATAGAGGCGCCTGAGCCGATTACCGTCAGTAAAGTGGGCTTGCTGCGCTGGATTGATGCGCGAAAGGGCATCAAAGTATGCTATGAGCCAGCCGCGATCTCTGGTAAGCAGATGGGTGACGAACTCGCCCGATGCGTCTGGACTTGCTCCCACAAGCTCCTTCCAGATTCCTTCGGCGCTCGCTCCGCCGGGTACGGCGACCCGGCCGCCGCGAATGCAGATGCGGCTGCCATAGAAATCAAGCAGCGGAGCGTAAGGAAGCAATCGTCTCAGTCCAGGCGAGCGCTCCAGGACAAGCCCTGTTTGTCGATCATTCCTGGCAAGAGCGGAGTAGAGACGATCCACGTCCCGATCGTGCAGCAGGATGTCGAGGAGCTCGGTCCGGTCCTCCCTCTGCGCAGCCGACAGTGAGATCCAGGCTTTTTGGGAGAAGAGGATGGGGACACTGGTCGCGGGAAATGCGAAGTTGAACGGAGTACCTTTTTGAAGATCCTCTTCAAGCTCCGTGAGGGGAAAGCCCGAGTCGATGGTCAGGAAGGCGCGCTTCGGATTCTCGGTCACGAGGTAGGCGCCCTTCGGCCCACAACCCTCTTGAAACCGGTATCCGAGAATCTGAATCAGCGGAGCGGCAGCGTCACAACTCGCAACGCGGATGTAGCCCTCGGGGCCGGCCAGGGACTGCAGCTCCCGTGCGAACCTTACGTAGCGATCGATCAACACCAGAAATTCAGTTGGCCTGTCATGCTCGTATCCCCACAAAGAGATATTGCGGGCCAGCAGAGGCAGCACTTCGTCGGAAGAGGCCTCCTGGCTGATGCCGGCCATACGAAGGAAAGGCCGCAAGGGACCGGGAATTACGACAACATTTGCGGTTAGAGATCTCTGCGAGGATTCCGCTGAGACGCCTTGCTGCGGTGCTAGGGGCTGAGTATCCGTTTGCTGCGGCTCACCGGAGCCGGAAGCAGAACCGGATGCGAGGCACAACAGACCCGCGGCAAAGATGACGTGAGAACGAAGAGGAAGCTTCATAGCGAATATCCCACCCGATCTGCTTGCAGTCGAACTCTGATTTGGAATTTCGAACGAGTTACCGTGCGCTCAGTTGGCTGATAGTCCCGGAAAACGGTTGCGTGGCTTGGTTGAGAGCCACCCGATTCCGGATCTCAATTCGCGTGCAATGAATGCTGGCATATACCGGCCAGATTTCCAGGCGATTACCTAGGGAAGTATGAGGCCCACTTCACGAGCGTGAACGCGCCAATTTCTCGGATGCCGGAAAACCGGAGAAGACAAGGGGAACTCGGGTCCGCCGGTGAGCCATTGTCGCAAATACCAGAGTCAATGCGCAAGCTTACCTTTGGCTTTGATGGAATTCACGTTGCGTTAAGACATCCGCGGGCTAGGTTACGGTGCTCCGTCCGGCGTGTTTTGACCCACTCCGGCACAGGCGCCTCAAGGCGGCTGACTCGAAGGCGTTCGAAGCGTTTGTTTTTTTGTTTTCTGCATCTTAAAGACCAGTTCCTGCGCGAAGTTGAAGCCATGAGGCAGGCAATCTTGGAGCCAACGTCAATGGGGGCTGAGCAACTCTGCCGGTTCCTCAATTGCCCCGACCAGATCGTGGAGGAAGGCGGCGGCCTTCGCACCGTCGGCCACGCGGTGGTCAACCGACAGCGTTAAGACGAGCATGGGCCGTACACCGACGCCGCCTTCGATGGGAACGACGCGGTCTTTGATCGCACCAACAGCCAGGACTGCAGCTTGCGGCGGTGTGATGATGGCGCTGAAGGAATCGACATGGAACATGCCGAGGTTGCTGATGGTGAAGGTCCCTCCGCTCAGGTCGGCCAAACGCAGGCGGCCGCCGCGGGCGCGCTCGGTAAGGTCGCGGCGCCGGCCTGCGATCTCAGCCAGAGTCAGGTTGTGCGGGTTGGCCACAACCGGCGCGACCACGCCGTCCGGGACTGCAATGGCGATGGAAATGTTTACGTCAGGATTCAGGCGGACACCGCCATCAATCCAACTTGCATTGAGACGAGAGTGTTTTATAAGGACGCGGGCAACGAGCACAGCCAGCAAATCCGTATGCGTGAGCTTAAGACCGTGCGATTGCTCAACCTTCGCTCCCAGGGCTGCGCGCGCCTCATTCAATGCACTGGCGTCGACCTCTCGCTCGATGAAAAAGTGCGGAACCGTCGTCCAGCCCTGTGTGGTTCGTTCGGCCATCAGGCGGCCGATGGAAGTGAGTGGCTCGAGCTGCGGAGCGGCTGGTGCGGCTGTCTTGGTCACTGAGGCCTGATTCTCTTTCGCCTCGATCAGAGCGCGGATGTCCGAGGCTAGAATCTCGCCGCTGGGGCCAGTGCCTTGCACTGACGTGAGATCGACTCCTGCTTCCTTCGCAAGCCTGCGGGCCTTGGGCGAAATCTGCCCGCTAGCCCGCAAGGGCGGCTCCGCGGTGCTTGCGGCCGCTGGAGTGATTGCTTCTGCAGCCGGCGACCCGTCGACATCCACTGCCGTTGGAGCGACAGCTCCATTTGTTACGGGCACACGCTCTCCCGGGCTCAGGAGCCAGGCAACCACCTGGCCAACGGGGACGTCTTCGCCGGCCTTCGCGGTGACGCCGGCAAGGGTACCATCGGCTTCCGCCTCCACTTCCATGGTGGCCTTGTCGGTCTCGATCTCCAGCAGCAACTCGCCCTTTCGAACGCTGTCGCCTTCATTTTTCAGCCAGGCGACCAGCTTCGCGGTCTCCTGGGCCACCTCAAGCGCCGGCATGATCACACTGATTGCCATAGATTCTCGAGCAGCGAAGAGCTGCTCCTTCGCGCTTAACTCCCCACCCTTTCCGTCTGCGCACTGGCTGCCAGCAAGCTGATGACATCCTGGCTGGGAGCGGTTTCTGTCTCACGGGTTGCCGGCAACGGCCCACCCACTGTGTAATATTGCCCGCCGGCGACCAACAGCTTCTCTGCCGGGAAGCGCGTGATAACTTCATGACCGGACGGGGTGACGACGATCTCTTCCTCGATGCGAGACGCGCTCCAGCCGTCGGTGGAGGGCCAGAAAGTTTCGAGCGCAAAGACCATGCCGGGCTTGATCTCCTGTGGATGATCGAGTGAGACAAGACGGCTGATGACTGGCTTCTCCCAGATGGCGAGGCCGATCCCATGACCGTATTGAAGCGCAAAGGCCGCTTCTTCATTGGGGAATCCGAAGTCAGTCGCCTTTGGCCATACCGAGGCAATCTCAGCCGTGGTGCGGCCTGGACGAATGAGTTCGATGGATGCGTCAAGATAATCGCGGCAGCGCTTGTAGGCATCGGTCATGGCCTGCGAGGCGGAACCGATGGTGAAGGTGCGGTAATAACAGGTCCGATATCCCATGTAGGAGTGGAGGATGTCGTAGTAGACCGGATCGCCGGGGCGCAACATGCGATCGGAGAAGACGTGCGGGTGAGGATTGCAACGTTCGCCAGAGATGGCGTTCACAGCCTCAACATACTCCGAGCCGAGGTCATAGAGCACCTTGCTCACCAGGCCCACGGCTTCGTTTTCACGCATGCCGGGCTTCATCGCCCGATAGAGCTCGTCATAGGCAGCGTCGACCATTGCGGCGGAGGTGTTGAGCAGCGATATCTCGTCGCGCGTCTTCATCACCCGCGCCTCTGACATTAGCTGCTGGCCGTCTACTACGGTGATGCCTTCGCGCTGAAGCGCGAACAGCACCGGCAACTCGATAATGTCGATGCCGACCGGCTCGTTTTGCAGGCCGCGCATCTCAAGTTCGACGCGGATCTTTTTTGCTACGTCTTCAGCGCGGCCGTGTTCGGGAGACATGGTGCCGCGAAGCATTGAAATGCCAGGCCGCGAGCGCTCCCCGAGCCACGGGCAATGCAGTTGGTGGTGACGCGCCGCGGAGCCGAAGTCCCAGAGGACGGGCTCGTCGTTTTGCGGCAGCAGCGTGAAGCGGTTGGCTTTGTCCTGAGCCCAGGTGCCGATGTGGGTGGCCGTCAGGTAGCGCACATTGTTCATGTCGAAACAGAGCAGCGCGCCCATCTCCGACGCCGCCAATAGGTCTTTGGCGCGCTGCAGTCTCTCTCGACGCAGACGATCGAAATCGATGCGTTGCTCCCAATCGACCGCCATGGTTCCCGTGGTTGGAAGTGCCATTGCGACTCTCCTGAGTTGTTCTGCGTTACTTTCCGCAGAGCTTGCGAGCCGCATCGAAGACCGTCTGTGGCGTAGCCACGGTCAAGTCCTCGAGCGACGGGGAAAAAGGAATGGGCACATGCATGGCGCCCATGCGAAGCACCGGCATGTCCAAGCTGAAGAAGGCTCCCTCAGCGATGACCGATGCCAGCTCGGCCGTGACTCCGTAACGGCCGTAGCCTTCGTCGAGCACAATGGCGCGCGAAGTCTTTTTTGCGGACTCGATGAGCGTGTTTTCATCGAGCGGCCACAGCGTGCGGGGATCGATCACCTCGGCACTGATGCCTATCTCGTCCAGCAGATCCGCCGCGGCTAGCGCCACCTGCACCATGCTACTGGTTCCGACGAGCGTGATGTCCTCGCCCAGCCGCTTGACGTGCGCAACGCCGAGTGGGATGGTGTACTCCCCGGCCGGCACTGGGCCTTTCAGCTTGTGGTGCATCATTTTGTCTTCAAAAAAGACGACTGGATTGTCGTCGCGAATTGCAGTCTTGAGCAGGCCTTTTGCGTCGTGGGGAGTGGATGGAATGACGACCTTGAGGCCTGGTACGTGACTGAACCATGCCTGGAGGGATTGCGAGTGCTGTGCGGCGGAGCGGCGCGTGGCCCCGAGCGTCGTGCGCAAAACCATCGGTACCCGCCACCTGCCTCCGGACATGTAATGAACCTTTGCCGCCTGGTTCACCATCTGGTCCATGGTCAGTGTGAGAAAGTCGCCAAACATGATGTCAACGACCGGGCGCAGCCCTGTCATGGCTGCGCCAACAGCGATGCCGGTGAAGCCCGCCTCAGAGATGGGAGTATCGAGCACCCGCTCGGTCCCAAACTCCTCGACTAATCCAGAAAGGACCTTGAAAGGAGTTCCCGCTTCGGCCACGTCTTCACCGAGAATGCAGACGCTCGCATCTCGCCGCATCTCTTCGGCGAGAGCCTCGCGAACCGCTTGCGCGAAACTGATTTCTCGCTCTGAAGCGTCAGGCATAGACGTGCATCTCCACTTCTTCGGGTCCTGGATAGGGCGCGGCGACAGCGAATTCCACGGCAGCTCTCATTTCCATGCGAACTTCATCTTCGATCGCGCCGAGAGCGGCTTCATCGGCCAACCTTTCATTGAGCAGGTGACTCGCTAACATTTTGATGGGGTCTCGCGTGGTCTTCCATTCCTGCTCTTCCTGCCTGGACCTGTAGTACTCGCGATTGATGTCGCCAACGTGGTGGCCGGTGTAACGATAGGTATTGCAGAGCAGAAAGGCCGGGCCATCACCGGCGCGGGCGTGGTCGACCAGCCACCTGGCCACTGAAAAGACGGAGTGCACATCTTGCCCGTCTACAGTCTCCGCGTGTATGCCGAAGGCGGCTGCCCGGGCGCAGATGTCGCCTGCCGTGATCTCGCTGAAGTGCGTGTATTCGCTGTAGAGGTTGTTTTCGCAGATGTAGACGACCGGTAGCTTCCAGAGTTGCGCCAGGTTGAGCTCTTCATATAAGACACCCTGACCAAGAGCGCCTTCACCGAAAAAGCAGGCGGTAACGCGGCCATTCTTGAGCTGCTTTGAGCTGAAGGCCGCGCCCGTAGCGATTCCGATGCTGCCTCCGACGATCGCGTTTGCACCAAGATTGCCTGTGGCCGGATCGGCGATATGCATCGATCCGCCCTTGCCCCGGCAATAGCCGGCCGCTTTGCCCAGCAATTCGGCGAACATCAGCTTCGGTGAAGCGCCTTTGGCCAGGCAATGCCCATGACCACGATGCGTGCTGGTAATGTAGTCGTCACCGTGGAGCGCTTCGCAGATACCCACCGCGACCGCCTCCTGCCCAATGTAGAGGTGGGCAAGGCCGGGCATGATCGCGCTTTTATAGAGTTCGTTAACCTGCTCTTCGAAGAGCCTGATCCGCACCATCTGCCGATAGACATGCTTCCAGCGATCCCTAGAGAGCTTGGGAAAGCCGGCGGCCTGGACGGCTGCGGTATTCATTTTCCAACTCCTGTTTCAATGCCAGACATTCTCGCCAACACGTCGAAGATGACGGCGTAGTCCAGCTTCGTCCAGTTCATGCCCTTCGCCGCGGTCAGGAATTCGTTTGTCACGGCGGTGGTGGGCAGTGGGACATCGAGCTTCCGGCCCATCTCCATCGCCAGCAACATGTCCTTCTGCATCATGTTCACGTTGAACCAGGCTTCCTCCGGTTGCCGCAGCACAAATGGACCTCGGTATTTAAGCACGGGAGAAGCTATGGCGCTGTTGACGAGCACATCCACTGCTACTTCGCGCCGGATGCCGCTCTTCTCGGCCAGCAGTACGCCCTCTGAAAAAGCGAGCATCTGCACAGCGAGACTGAGGTTAATGGCGATCTTCATTGAGAGCGCGAGACCGTTGTCGCCCACATGCGTTACTTTGGGTCCAATATCTTCGAGCACCGGCAAGACACGCGCAAAGGTCTCTTTTCGTCCTCCGACCATTACAGATAGCTGTCCTTGTTGGAGGGTGATCACGCTGCCTGAGACAGGAGCGTCCACCATGTCGGCCCCCGCAGCTCGTACCTTTTCGGCCATCTCTCGGCTCAGATCCGGGCTGATCGTGCTGATGTCGACGAAGACCTTGCCGGCGCTCAGGCCAGCCAGCAATCCACTGGGGCCTTCGGCAATCTCTTTGAGAGCTGCGCCGTGTGTCACCATGGCAAAGACAATGTCAACCGACTCTGCGACCTCGCGTGGAGATTTGGCGAGTTTCATCTCTTGCTTGACCAGCCACTCCGCCTTGGCTGCCGTGCGGTTATAGCCGGTCACTGAGTGTCCCTTGCTCAGCAACCTGCTCACCATCTGGCCTCCCATCACGCCGAGGCCTACAAAACCGAGATTCGCCATGCGCTCCGCCTTTCGCATTTACTGGTTGAGATGAGCCGCACGACGCTTGACGGCGGCCACGGAATCCTCGCGGATTTGTTTGAGGTGAGCCCTCATTGCTTCGCGCGCCTTCGCAGGATGGCGCTTTTCGATGGCTTCCAGAATCCGCTTATGATGAATCTGTCCCCGTTCCGGCCCTCCCTTGACTCCGAAGATGCCAAGACGCTGCTCACGAAGGACGCCGACCATCGAGTCGAGCAAAGAGAGCACCAGTGGATTTCCAGCTGCCTCTGCCAGGGCAAGATGGAAGTCCAGATCCGCCTCGATATAAGCGTCTGGGTTCTGCATACTGCGATCCATTTCGGCCACTGCTTCTCGCATCATCGCCAACTGCTGCTCCTCAGTTCGTAGAGCAGCAAGAATGGTCACTTCAGGCTCGAAGATCTCGCGCAATTCGATCAGAGAGTTGGGATCCTTTAAATCGCCTCGCTTGAAAAAGGAGTCAAGCGATTGCCGCATCGATTGCGAAGATTCGGATGTGACGAAGGTTCCTTTTCCAGAGTGCGACTCTACGAGTCCTTTTTCCGCGAGGGTCTTGACGGCTTCTCGGACAGCGGTGCGGCTCACACCAAACTGCTGCGCCAGCTCACGCTCGGTCGGCAACTGGTCAGCGGGCTTTAGTTTACCTGCCAGGATCGACTCCTCGATCTGCTTCACGATCTGCTCATAGAGGCGCGAAGGTCGCACTGCCTTGTACATTTGCATCTGTATCCCCTGTGAT
Organism: Occallatibacter sp.; assembly: GCA_050010735.1. Classification (GTDB taxonomy): domain Bacteria; phylum Acidobacteriota; class Terriglobia; order Terriglobales; family Acidobacteriaceae; genus Telmatobacter. Next base: position 66,403 of record JBEKKL010000011.1, read on the forward strand.
AGGCCAACCCCGAGAATTGTCATCGTCGAAACATCGCACGGCATGCCATGGGTGGAACCGGTCATAGGACACGGATCTTCTGCTTAATTGGCATCGTGTCACGCCAAATACTCCGGCTGACTTGTATTGGAACTTGCGTCATCCCACGAATGCCCCATTTCGCCCCACAAGCATGCGAACCTTTGCTTCCGTGGTTCGCTAGTCCTCTACCCATACCGTTTTCACGTTCGTGAACTCCCGTATCCCAAACGCACCAAGTTCGCGGCCAAAGCCCGACTGCTTGACTCCGCCGAATGGAACTCTGGGATCCGATGCGACCATCTTGTTGATAAAAACCATTCCAGCTTCCAGCTCTTCGATGAAGCGATCACGCTCCGCCGGGTCTCGCGTCCAGACGCTCGCGCCCAGTCCAAATCGCGTGTCATTGGCAATTTGTATGGCCTCACTAGCATTCTTCGCGCGAAACAGAGAAGCCACCGGGCCAAAGAACTCTTCGTTGTAAGCGGGCGAGCCTCGAGGAATGTCGGTCAGCACTGTCGGCGGATAAAAGCAGCCGGGCCCCGGAAGCGGCTTGCCCCCGAGAAGAACTCTCGCGCCGGCGTCAACCGTCATCTGCACATCTTCCTGAAGGCTGCTCACTGCTTCTGCTGAAGCCAGCGGGCCGACTTCAGTTTTCGGATCGAGGGGATCGCCGACCCGCAGCGCGTTCATGCGGCGCACCAGCTCCTGTTCGAAGTCGTCGGCGATGGACTCGTCCACGATAAAGCGCTTCGCAGCGATGCACGACTGGCCATTATTGGCCACCCGCGCCTTGACGGCCGTCGCCACCGCCTCCTCTAGATTGGCGGTTGGCATCACGATGAATGGGTCGCTTCCCCCCAATTCAAGGACCACCTTCTTGATCCGTTTCGCCGCAGAGACACCGACGTCAATGCCCGCGCCTTCGCTGCCGGTCAAGGTCGCGGCAACGATGCGCGGGTCGCTCAGAATCCTATCCACCTTTTCCGCGCCAATCAGCAAAGTCTGAAAGACACCGGCCGGGAATCCCGCACGCAGAAATATGTCTTCAATCGCGAGAGCGCTCTGGGGAACCTTCGAAGCGTGCTTAAGAAGGGCCACATTCCCGGCCATCAGCGCCGGCGCGGCAAAGCGAATCACCTGCCACAAGGGATAGTTCCACGGCATGATCGCGAGAACCGGCCCAAGAGGCTGGTAGCGGATGTAGCTGTGACTTGCGGTGGTCTCGACCGGTTCGTCTGCCAGAAAACGCTCCGCATGTTCGGCATAGTACCGGCAGGCCCAGGCAGACTTCACGACCTCGTCGATCGCAGACTGCACAGGCTTGCCCATTTCCAACGTCATCATCCGTCCAAGGGGCACCTTGTCGCGCTCGAGGATCTCGGCGGCGCGCAGCATCCGTTCTGCCCTGTAGGCAAAGGTTGTTCTCCGGTAGGCCGCATATACATCGGCCGCCCGCTCGAGCTTCGCAGTCAACTGGTCGTCCGTAAGCGGCGCAAAGGTCTTCAATACCTCCCCAGTCGCCGGATTGACGCTTGCAATGCCCATCGACATGTCCCCTTGGCTCCGCGAGGGCTCTCGTCCCTCGACCCAGGGGGGCGAAAGCTGTGGTATGACATATATACCGCAAAAAACGGATGAATTGTCAAATGAAAGTTAATAGCAGTGTTTGCGCAAATCGCTTGACTGTCATTTCCGCACCGTGGTAAAGCTGTCAGACCAGGAAGCAGTGTTTGAAGATGGAGGTCCAGACGTGCCGTGAAAAACATCTATTTTGGTGAGATCGCCCCGTCAATCTCGGCGGTGCGAAGTGTGGCCACATCCCCGGTGGCCGTCCTCATCTGCATATTTGCCTTCCAGTTGGCGAGCGGCCAAGGCAACACCGGCCGAATCCTCGGAACCATCACCGACTCTACGGGAGCAGCTGTCGCCGGAGCCTCAATCTCGGTGACTGACGAGCAGCGGGGAACCTCGCATTCCCTCGTCACAACACAGGCGGGCGAGTATGTCGCCCCAAATCTGACGCCCGGCAAGTATAAGGTCCGGGTTGAAGCCAGGGGTTTCAAGAGCGCCGAGCGCGCCGACATTGAAGTGGCAGTCGCATCCGACTCCGAGATCGACTTTTCCCTTCAGACCGGGGAGGCCACGGAGGTCGTCGTCGTCACCGAACAGGAACCTCTCATCGACACCACCTCTTCAACACTCGGTGGAACGCTAAACAACGAAGAGATAGAGGAGCTTCCTCTGAACGGCCGCAACTACGAGAATCTGCTGCAGCTGCGTCCGGGAGTAGTGCGTTATCCGGGCGGGGGATTCTCGACGACCAGCACCAACGGATTGCGCGCCGAAGACAATGCCTATATCGTCGATGGCCTCTTCAACAGCGAGCCCTTCTCTGGCCAGAGCATCATCAACGGAGCGGGAATTGCCGGCGACTCCGCAACCATTCTCCCGGTGGATGCTATCGAGGAGTTTCATCTGATTGAGAACCCTCCTGCGGACTATGGCTGGAAGCCCGGCGCCATAGTCAACGTGGCGCTCAAATCTGGCACCAACTCGCTCCACGGTACAGCCTATGCATTTGGCCGCGACACACCGATGGACGCGCGCAACTACTTCAACACAGTTGCCTCGGGACCCAAGAACCCGCGCAACCTGGAGCAGTTTGGCGGCACAGCCGGAGGACCCATCCGCAAGGACCGCATGTTTTTCTTTGGCGGATACGAAGGCCAGCGCTACTCGGTGGATAGCATTAGCGCACTGACGACGCCTGCGACGGTGTCGCTGGCCAGCCTCGTACAGGGCGGCGATCCGGCCAACAGCGTGCCAGACGCGATCGCTGGAGTAATCGCGGCAGGAATCACTCCCAGCGCGCCGAGTCTAAAGATTGCCGGCTGCGCCCTCGGGCCGCCGATTTCCTGCGATGGCAGCGGCTTCCCGACAAACAACGCCACCGACCCGGCAAACCCGACGACAATCAACTTCGGGTTGCCCAACGACGTAAGCAGCGACAACGCGGTGGCCAAGATCGATTATCAGTTCAACCAGAACAACAGCTTGAATGGGATGTATTTCTTCGGCAACAATAACGGCACCGTCTCGGATGCAAACCAGCTACAGACGAAGTGGCTCACGCTGATCCACACCCGCGCGCAGGTCGCCGGGGTTACATGGACCTCGATCCTCACGACGCGCCTCGCGAATGAAGCGCGCTTCGGTTATAACACGCTCTATCAGCCGACGTACGTGAACGATCACGGCGCGACGGCAGCCTCGGCCTATGGCCTCAACACCGGCATCACCAATCCCTTGTATGGCGGCCTGCCGCGCATCAACATCGCTCCCTTCTACATCTTTCCGCAGGAGCTGGGTGGTTTCAACTGGCCAAAGGTACAGGGGCCGGACACTCGCTTCCAGTTCATCGATCACGTTTCTTACACCGTCGGCAAGCACGCTCTGAGGTTCGGCGGGGAACTGCATCACGATAGCTTCTCGGGTGGTGCCTACGGAGGCGCGCGGGGGCGCATCAAGTTTGGCTTCGGAACCGACGCATTTCCCAACGCAACTTCACTCGAGGATTTCTTTGCGGGAGTTCCCACATCGGCCAGCCAGCTCGTCGGCGATCCCACGCGGCATATTCACAACTGGGGTGTTGCGGCGTTCGTTCAAGACGACTGGCTCGCGGTCAAGAACCTCACTATCAATCTGGGCCTCCGTTACGAGATGAATACGGTGGTGAAAGATGCACACAACCTGCTGGGAAACTTCGATCCCAAGCGCGGACTTGTGCAAGTGGGCCAGGGAATCAGCTCTCCTTACAATGGCGACCACACCGGTTTTGCTCCGCGCCTGGGCTTTGCCTGGGACATCTTCGGCAACGACAGAACAGTGTTGCGCGGCGGCGCCTCGCTGATCTATGAGACGCTGAATTGGGAGTCATTCCTGGCGCTCAATAACTCGCTCGGCATCAGCACCATTCCCACCGGAGCACTTGGTGTGGGTCCAGGCGGATCGGCCGGGACGGGGTCGATCGCTGTGGGCACGGTCAATTTCTCTGGATCCGACTTGAATTGGAATGCAGGCTACAACTCTGGACCAGCGACCGTCTTCCCGACCGGCACCATCGACTGCGGGGCCAACCCGTGCAGCATCCTGGGAATGGTGCAGAACCTGCGCACACCTGAGGTCTTCAGTTGGAATCTGAATGTCCAACATGCCTTCACGACCAATCTCACACTTGAAGCTGCTTACGTCGGCTCGCACGGGTCAAAGCTGATTGGGATTCACGACATCAACCAGAACGTGCCGGCGCTCGACACACTTGGCGATGAACAGTCCGGCCGGCCCTTCAACGCTCAGTTCCCTTTCCTGAGCTTCATTTACCAAATGGGCAACATCTACAAATCTAACTACGACGGCCTGCAGCTGACTTTCAACGCGCGCAACTATCGCCACCTCAGCCTTGTCGCGGGTTATACCTATTCGCATGCACTGGATGGCGTGGGCGCAAACTGGGACTTTGGCGCGGGCCTCGGCATTCCGCAGGACAGCGTCAATCCGCAGCGCGAGTACGCGAGCAGCGATTACGATATGCGGCAGCGCTTCACCCTCTCTCCCACTTACAGCCTTCCGGGAAAACGAGGGCTCTTCCAGATGATGGAAGGCTGGCAGGTGACCTCGATCGTCAGTCTTTATGGCGCGCAACCCTGGGGGCCGATGGATGCAGGAAACGACCTGAGCCACACCGGAGAAGCCACCGATCGCTGGGACTTTTTCGGCAAGCCCTCGGACTTCAAATCGGGCGCCAATCCAACCAACTATCTGGCGGGTGACGGGAACTTCGACACAGCTGCAAGTCCAGCAGAGAGCGATCCCATCTGCCGAGCGCATGCCAGGGATCTGACCTCACTCAACTTTGCGGGCTGTTACAAGGTCAACAACTCGGTGATGACTCCTCCTGCTCCCGGAACATTTGGGCTGATGGGCCGGAATCTCTTCCGTGACGCAGGCTTCAAGAATTGGGATTTCTCACTCGACAAATCCTGGAAGTGGCGTGAACGCTACTCGGCACAGTTACGTGGAGAGCTCTTCAACATCATCAATCACCCCAACTTTGCGAATCCCTACGGAGGCCAAAACGGCTGGGCCCACAACGATCCGTCGGCAATCGGCAGCTTCGGCTGCGGATGCGCAACGCCTGATGTTGCTGCTTCCAATCCAGTGATTGGCTCGGGCAGCAATCGCGCCGTGCAGCTGGGCCTCAAACTCGCGTTCTAAAAGCTGTTGATCATTGCCCGCCTCACTCTTTGACCACGAGGAGATCCCGTTGAATTCTCATCCTCTTTCAATTCGTAGACGAGCTGCGGCACCACTCCACAAAACGATTGCCGTTAATGCCGTATCTCTCCTCGTCGCGGGAGTTGTCATGATCCCGCTGCACGGCCACGCCCAGGAACAGAGGGAAAGAACCATCGATGAAATCAAGGTCGAGGCAATTCACCGCGCCGAGGTGGGTGGGTACCCACTCATTGGGCTCGATCCGAATGATGTGCGTGAAGCCTTCCAATCCATCCACACCCGCGACAAGGACGAGTGGGCCGAGGGTTTCATGGGAGTTGCAGGGCGCTACATGGCGGAGGGCAGAGCTCTGGAAACGACCGACTCCAAGAAGGCAGACGCCGACTTTGTGCGTGCCTGGCACCTCTACTCCTTCGGGCGCTGGCCCGCTGAGTCCTCCTCGCCAAAGAAGAAGATCTCCTACGGCAAGGCCATTGATGCATTCCTCGCTCATGCACGCTTCATGGACCCGCCGCTTGAGGTAGTCCATATTCCGTTCGAGGGCAAGGAAATCATTGGCTACATGCGGCTGCCCAAGGGAGCAACCGGACCAGTGCCAATGGTGATTGCGGTGAATGGGCTGGACAGCCGCAAGGAAGATCTGACCGAGAGCTTCTCGGCGATCCTTCCCTACGGCGTTGGCTATCTAGCCGTCGATGGTCCAGGGACTGGCCAATCGCCTATCAAGGCCAGCCCGAACGCCGAACGCATGCTAACCAAGGTCCTCGATTATCTGGGCACGCGGTCAGAGGTCGACAAAACGCGAATCGCAATGCACGGCGTGAGTTGGGGAGCATATTGGGGAACCAAGATGGCAATTCTCGAAAAGGCCAGGCTCAAAGGTGTCAGCGTACAGTCGCCGCCAACCGACCTTTTCTTCCAAAAGAATTTTGTATTGAACTCGCTGCTTGGCAACCGCGAGTATCTCTTCGATCAGATCCCCGCGATCATGGCAATCTTCGACAACGTTAACTCCCTCGACGAAGTTGTCGACGAGTTCCAGAGGATGTCGCTCGTGAATCAGCATCTGCTTGGCCGACCGACGGCGCCGATGCTCGTGCTTGCCGGCACACACGACACACAGGTGCCGATCTCCGACATCTATGAATTGCTGAACAGCGGAGACGTTCCTAAGGATGCATGGATCAATCCGCAAGGTGGTCATCTCGGCCGTCAGGTTGGAGTGTGGCCCGATCCGCGCATCTTCAAAGAAGTGATTCTTCCCTGGCTCGCCAGAAATCTGGAAGCCAAGCCATTGGATGAGACGCGCTGAGTGTCTTTGATGTTGAGAAGGAGAATCTATGTTGAAGTATCTTGTTAGCGCCGCTGTTGCGACGGCAATTGCGATCAGTTTCGGTTACGCGCAATCCAGTTCCCAAGTAACGATTCCGGTCAAGAAGACCGAGGCTGCCAGCGGTAAGCAGATGTTCATGAGTTATTGCGCACCCTGTCATGGAACTGGCGCCAGAGGGGATGGCCCGGTTGCCGCCTCATTGAAGACGCCCCCATTCGATTTAACGACTTTGAGCAAGAAGCATGGCGGGCAGTTTCCAGATAAGCACGTTCTTGCGGTGCTGCAATTTGGCGTTGATGTTCCATCTCATGGCTCGACCGCGATGCCGGTATGGGGGCCGGTTCTGGGCAGCATGAGCAAGACCAACTCCCTGGACAGGCAGATTAGGATCAATAATCTCGTGGATTACCTGAAGTCTATTCAAGTGAAGTAGGAATCGCGTCTCGCGAATCAGAAGGTTGCGCCGGCAGACCCGCGATGGCTGGTAGGGCCAAGTTGGATGTAACCGGCGTCCTCGTCGAGGGTTGCCAAAGAAGACGCCGGTTAACAGCTACGGACAGAGTAGAGCCAAGCTAGACAGTCAGCGTCTGCAACTGCTCCTTCATCGCATGCTCGACCGCGACGGCAACCGCGACCGACGCGCCGACCATCGGGTTATTTCCCATGCCAATCAGGCCCATCATCTCGACGTGCGCCGGAACCGATGAGGAACCGGCGAATTGCGCGTCGGAGTGCATGCGCCCCATGGTGTCGGTCATGCCATAAGAGGCCGGACCGGCCGCCATGTTGTCGGGATGCAATGTGCGTCCCGTGCCGCCGCCGGAGGCTACCGAGAAGAACTTCTTCCCCTCAAGCAGCCGCTCCTTTTTGTAAACCGCCATCACCGGATGCTGGAAGCGCGTTGGGTTAGTCGAGTTGCCGGTGATGGCGACATCGACGCGCTCCAGATGCATGATGGCCACGCCTTCGCGCACATCGTCTGCGCCATAGCAGCGCACTGCCGCGCGCTCGCCGGTCGAATATGCCTTTTCGCGAACGATCTTCAGTTTGCCTGTCGCATAGTCGAATTCAGTCTGCACGTAAGTGAATCCATTGACGCGCGAGATGATCAGCGCGGCATCCTTGCCCAATCCATTGAGAACGACCCGCAGCGGAGTCTTGCGCGCATTATTCGCCGAGCGGGCAAGGCCAATGGCGCCTTCGGCGGCGGCAAAGGACTCGTGACCTGCGCAAAATGCGAAGCAGCCGGTCTCTTCGCGCAGCAGCATTGCGGCAAGATTCCCGTGGCCGATGCCGACCTTACGGTCATCGGCGACCGAACCCGGAATGCAGAAGGCCTGCAGGCCGGTACCAAGCGTCTCGGCGATCTCTGCGGCGACGGTCTGGTTCTTCTTGATGGCGACAGCTGCGCCGATCAGATAGGCCCAGCCCGCGTTTTCAAAGGCGATCGGCTGGATCGACTTCACAATCTTGCGCACGTCGACGTTCTTATCGAGACAGATCTTCTCAGCCTTTTCAAGCGACTCGATCCCGGCATCGGCGAGATAGGAGTCGATCTGCGCAATCCTTCTTTCGTACCCTTCAAACAAAGCCATGATCTTCTCCTTATTCCTTGCGGGGGTTGATGGTTTTCACGGCATCGGCGAAGCGGCCATAAGTGCCAGTAGCCTTGGTGAGCGCGGTCTGTGCATCCACTCCCTTGGCGATCGAGTCCATCATGGGTCCAAGCTTGACGAACTTGTATCCGATGATCTCGTTATCCGCATCGAGTGCGAGTTCGGTGACGTAGCCCTCGGCCAGTTGAAGATAGCGAGCGCCCTTTTCGCTGGTGCCGTACATCGTTCCGGTGACGCTGCACAAGCCCTTGCCCAGATCCTCAAGGCCCGCGCCAATGGGCAGCCCGCCCTCTGAAAACGCAGTCTGGCTGCGGCCGTACACGATCTGCAAGAAGAGTTCGCGCATCGCGACGTTGATCGCATCGCAGACCAGGTCGGTGTTCAGTGCTTCAAGGATCGTCTTGCCGGGGAGAATCTCAGCGGCCATCGCGGCGGAGTGGGTCATACCAGTGCAGCCGATGGTTTCGACGAGCGCTTCCTCGATGAAGCCGTTCTTGACGTTCAAGGTGAGCTTGCAGGCGCCCTGTTGCGGAGCGCACCAGCCGACCCCGTGGGTCAAGCCGGAGATGTCGCTCACCTCTTTGGCCTTGGTCCAGCGGCCCTCTTGCGGAATCGGCGCCGGGCCATGATTGGGACCCTTGGCGACCAGGCACATCTGTTCAATTTCATGGGTATGCATCGGGAGTTGCGCTCCTTATATTCGGTTGGTTTAAGGCAAGCCCCACATCCTCTTCCATTTGGCGTTATGACGCCAGAGGTCTAGCGGGCAGAGTGTCTTAGGCAAATTGTTTTGATTATAGATCTGTTTAATCTAACGGATTGTGACCGCCGTCGCAGGGGAATCAAGGCGAACGAGTATCTCTTTCCGTCTCATTACGCCGTGCAATGCTGCGGTCTACCTACTCCTGGATTTGAGCGAGGCTTCTCACCGCGCCGCGAGAGGCGCTCGTGGTCATCGCCGCATAGGCTTGGAGGGCCTTGGAGACCTGACGGTTTCGGGCGGCAGGTTTCCATGCGGCCGCGCTCTTGGCTTTCATGGCATCGCGCCGGCGAGAAAGCTCCAATTCCGAGAGATCCACGCGAAGAATCCGCCTGGGAATATCGATCTCGATCCGGTCGCCCTCTTCTACCAGAGCCAGCGAGCCACCCTCGGCCGCTTCCGGTGAGATGTGACCGATGCAAAGGCCCGAGGAGCCGCCGGAGAAGCGGCCATCCGTAATAAGCGCGCAGACCTTGCCTAGTCCCTTCGACTTGAGATAGCTGGTCGGGTAGAGCATCTCCTGCATTCCCGGACCGCCTTTCGGTCCCTCATAGCGAATGAGCACGACATCGCCGGGAATGACCTTGTCTTCCAGAATGCCCTCAACCGCCGTGTCCTGGCTCTCGAAGATGCGCGCCGGACCGGCAAAGGTCAGGTGACCGGGATCGACGCCAGCGGTCTTCACAATGCAACCATCCTCGGCAATATTGCCGAAGAGCACCGCCAGCCCGCCATCTTTGCTAAAGGCGTGCGCCTTGTCGCGAATCACGCCCGAAGCGCGATTCAGGTCCAGTTCGTCGAAACGCGCGCTCTGGCTAAACGCCTCCGTCGTGCGCACGCCACCCGGCGCAGCGCGATAGAACTCCGCGACTGTCGCCGCCACTCCGTTCATTACGTCCAGTTTGTCGATGGCCGCGCCCATCGTCTCAGCATGGACCGTGTGCGCCGACCGATGAATCAGCCCCGCACGATTGAGTTCGGCGAGGATGGCAAAGATTCCTCCGGCACGATGTACATCCTCCAAATGCACTTCAGCCGCGGAGGGAGCCACCTTGCATAGATGCGGGACGCGGCGCGAAAGCCGGTCGATGTCGGCCATGGTGAAGGGCACCTCGCCCTCTTGCGCCGCGGCCAGCAGGTGCAGAACGGTGTTTGTCGAGCCGCCCATCGCAATATCGAGCGTCATTGCATTCTCAAAGGCCTCGAAGGTCGCAATGCCGCGCGGGAGCGCTGTGGCGTCGCCCTCCTCGTAGTAACGCTTGGCTAGATCGACGATGGTCCTACCCGCCTGAAGAAATAGCTCTTTCCTGTCCGCATGTGTCGCCAGCATGGTTCCATTGCCGGGCAGCCCCAGGCCCAATGCTTCGACCAGGCAGTTCATTGAGTTGGCGGTAAACATACCGGAGCAGGAGCCGCAAGTGGGGCAGGCGGAGCGCTCGTACTCTTCCACCTCGGCGTCGGTCGCTTTCGGATCGGCCGCAAGAATCATGGCGTCGATCAGGTCCAGCGCTTTCACGCCGCTGCCGCGCTTGACTTTGCCAGCCTCCATCGGGCCGCCCGAGACAAAGACCACTGGTATATTCAACCGCAGCGAAGCCATCAGCATCCCCGGCGTGATCTTGTCACAGTTCGAGATGCAGACCAGCGCATCGGCGCAATGCGCATTGACCATGTACTCGACCGAGTCTGCAATCAGATCGCGCGAGGGCAGGCTGTAGAGCATTCCGTCGTGGCCCATCGCGATGCCGTCATCGATTGCGACGGTATTGAACTCTTTTGCAACTCCACCCGCGCGTACTATCTCATCGGCGACAAGCTGCCCCAGGTCTTTCAGGTGAACGTGACCGGGGACGAACTGGGTGAAGGAGTTGGCAACGGCGATGATGGGCTTGCCAAAATCGCCGTCCTGCATTCCGGTGGCGCGCCAAAGGCTGCGTGCTCCAGCCATGTTGCGACCGTGGGTTGAAGTTCTGGACCGATAGGCGGGCATGACCGTATTTTACGCTTGAAGCTGACCGTGCCAAATCCATAACGCTGAGATGCAATCTGCACGATATCGACGGTTGCGAAGGAATATCGGCTCTTCTCCGGGAACCTGTTCTGGCGGGTGCCCGTGCGTCTGATCAAATCCATAAGCTTCTGCAACCGCTATACTAACCTCCAATGATTCCCATTGGTTCTCATCCGGCATGGCATCCGGTGCTGGAGACGCTGGCATACGCCTCCGGGTTCGCGGTCTTTCGATGGTTACGCGGGCAGCATGGCGACGTAGTCGGCGAGCCGCAGCGCTGGACGGTGCTGGCCGCTGCGACAGTGGGTGCGCTGGTAGGGAGCAGGTTGCTGGGGATCGCCGAACAATGGCCCACGGTGGTGGAGGCCTGGAGAAGTGGGAGGATTTTGGAGCTGCTACTCTCGCCGGGAGGAAAGACGATTGTCGGGGGCCTGTTGGGCGGCTGGCTGGGCGTAGTGGTTGTGAAAAAGTTGAGCGGACTCCGGCAACGGACGGGCGACCTGTTTGTGTTGCCGCTGTGCGTGGGGATTGCGGTGGGGCGCGTAGGGTGTCTGTTAGCCGGTTTGGCGGACGACACCTATGGAAAGCCGACCACGCTGCCGTGGGCTGTGAACCTGGGCGATGGTGTTGGACGGCATCCGGTACAGGTGTACGAAATTCTTTTTCTAATCTTGCTTGGAGTCATTTTGACTCGAAGAGCGGAGCTCCCGGACGGCGCGCGGTTCAGAATCTTTATGGCGAGTTACCTGGGCTGGAGAATCGTGATCGACTTTTGGAAGCCGCAGCCGCTGATCGGCGGAATGAATCTGATTCAGTGGAGTTGCCTGGCGGCGATCCTTCTTCTCGTTTGGGATGTTTTCCGGCTGCATGTTGGCCCTGGTCACGATTCCCGAGATTCAGGAAAGAGGGTGTATGACCGATAAGCGCTTTCCATTTGCAAAACTCGTTATTGTCATGGCTGTAACCTTTCTGGTTGGTGTGGGACTATGTGGGCTGGACTTCGGACTGGCGGCGGGCGGTATTGGAAAGAGCACACAGGAGTTCGGTGTTGGCCCGCTCGATGCCGTTTCACTCATTGTCATGGTCCTCTCCGCTGCGGGTTTGGCTCTATCGCTGGCTGTCTGGTTGCTGGCGGCGATCTTTCGAAGTATTAAGTCGGGCGACGATGGCAATAGACAGTAATGAGCGGTAGGGGGAAGTGTAGGACGAGGTGCGTTCGAACATCTATGGAAGGGCATTATGAGCGGACGGCTAATTGATCGAATTCCATTTGCAAAGATCGTAATGGTGTTGGCGATCGTGTTTGGGATTTCGCTGGGGCTGTGCGGAGTTACATTCGTTCTTTCTTCAGGCGGTGGCCGCGGCGGCGGCTTCTTTGTCGGTCTCGGGGTGCTGGAACTGGTTGCGCTGGGAGTGTCGATAGCGGGTCTGTTGTTAACGCTTCTGGTCTTTGTGACACTCTCGATCTTTGGGGGCTTTTCAGAGAAAGTGTCACAATCGACGATTTCTTCCGAAGAGGGGGATGATAGAAAGATCGATTAGAACGAAACACTACTGTCCGGTTTAACTCGGTGGCATTGTCTGCAAATAGTTGCAGGGTAATTGTTTAGAGTGTGATTTATCTTGCCGCGATTTGAAATGTGCGTGGACCGTTGGTGGAATGGGCGCCAG
>JBEKKL010000012.1:0-86736 GCA_050010735.1 Occallatibacter sp.
TTCCCGCTCGCAACTCTCGGCATCACCAGCACGGGCACCTCGCAAAACTTCACTCAGGCCTTCTTTCCGCAGCAGCTCGACCTGCGCCTGAGCGTCATTCCCACCGATGAGATTCCTGCGCTCGTCGAAGACAGCATGTCGCTGCCGCCCATCGATCTCACACTTCCTGCGAATGATTATGCGGACCTGACGGTCTTCGCGCTCGTTCCGGTTCCGCGCAGCGGCTTCGCGGCGCTCAAGGCCAGCCTGCCGACCCTCGCGCCCAACCCTACCGTGCCGCAGATCCTCAGCTTCCGAACCCCGACAGAGCTCCTGCAGCTCTATCGAGGCGCCATCAGCATCAATCTTCCCACTCCAAATCAGAACTCTGCGTGGCTCAATGCCATCGGCAATCAGACCTACGGGTTTTACATTCGCGCACGCAGTTCGCCGGCCTATGTGAGTTTCGCGACCGGGAACTTTTCTTAAATTGAGAGGCCTCTATGCCCGCGACACCTATTCTCGATCCCGCATCCGGCGAATCGCTGGTCGGCACAGAACCGCAGCTTCACCAGCAGATCGACCCCGGCTGGTGGCGTCAGCGACTGAATCTCTTCACCGGACGCACGCTCAGCGCCTCAGCCCTCACTAGCGAACAGGGCTATCGCGGCGGCCTTTTGGCGACGATGGGGCAGTTCGTCACCGCGGGCACCGTCAACGGGCTTGCGCTAAGCATGGACCCAAGTGGTGCAGATCCGCTCCTCGTTGTCACGCCAGGATACGGCATCACAGGCAGCGGTCAGGACGTGATGCTCAATAACGCGCTCAAAGCTCACTTGAGCACACTCTCGGTCATCGACGCCACAACAGGAGTGGCGAAGTACAGCTTTCGCCAGTCCGTCGGCGACCCAACCAACTCCACCTACGCCGGAATCCTGTTGTTGCAGCCCGTGGTCGCGCAGGTGAGCGGTCAGCTGCTCGACACCGGCACGCCGCCCATCGAAGTCAGCGGCAACCTGGGAGCCTCATGTTATCAGGACCCAAGCGAATATGCCTTTGAAGACTGGCAGATCGCCGACGCCGTGCGTCTGGTCTATCTTCCCTGGCCCACCGGCGTTCCTGCTCTGCCGCTGCCCGCCAAAGATCCAGCAGCAACGTGGAGAAATCGCCTCGCGTACTCGATCTTCGAGGCCGAATCGCTGCTCGGTCCCGACGATCAGCTTCCCTGGTCCATGCTCGGCCTTCCAGTGGCGCTCATCGCCTTCGATCCCGGCGCGGCCTGGGCCGCCGGCGTCGCATTCAATCTCGGCCTGTTCATCACCGACCCCAATGGAAATATTCAGCTCGTGACGACCGCCGGAACCTCTGGCACTGCGCAGCCGACCTTATGGAACACGGTCTTCGGCGGCACAACAACCGATGGCACTGTCACCTGGACCAACAGCGGCCTCGCCTGGAAACCTCTCTTTGTCGATTGTTCCTCCGTGGTACGCGCAGGCGGATTGCCTCGCACCCGCTACGTCCTGCCTTCGCAACCGCTGCCGCTCGAGCAGTGGCAATCGAATACCGCCTTCACAGCGGGCGATTTTATCATCGATGCCAATCAGAATGTGCAACTCGTGCAGACCGGCGGCACGTCAGGTGGACCACCGCCTCACTGGCCAACGACCTTCGGCACGACGACCACCGATGGCACGGTCACGTGGATTGAAAACGGCCCATCAAACTGGCAGCCCAACAAAAACTTTGCCGCCGGCCAATTCATCTTCGACTCGAACGGCAACATGCAGCACGTCCTCACACCGGGAGTCTCAGGAAATCTCGCTCCAGTCTGGAACGGCGTCTATCTACCCACCACCGACGGCACTGTGACCTGGATCAACAACGGCTCAGGGAATCCGCCCATCATCCAGCCCGCGCTCGCTCAGGCGAGAATCAACCAGCTCTCTGAACAGCTCAGCCAGGTGATGGCTCAGCGCCAATCGTTTCTCACCCTCGCCGACATCTTTCCCACGCTTCCGCCCAGCGGCATCCTGCCCGTCGATGCGGTGAACTTCTCTCAGCAGCGAGCTCCCTGGCTCCCGCCAAACTGGGCCGTGTCGGCCGCTCCCGTGCATCTCGAAGAACTCGAAACCGTGCTCCAAACCGGCATGACTCTCGAGCTGCTCGCCGCAGAAAGCTCCGCGCCAGAGGACTCATCGCTGCTCGAACCGGTAGAGCTTCTAGTTCCGCTGCCCGATGCGGTATACGATCCCGACATTCTCATTCAAGAGACCGTTGCCCCAACCTTCTTCAATGAAGTCGCCAAGGCAACCGAAGCCCGCAACCTGACGCTGCAACAGTTGGAGACTGTCCAACAGGAGACCAATACCCTCTTTGCAGCCGTCGGACCCAATCAGCCTGTCAACCCCAATCAGATCGATCCCGACGCAGGCCTCACCACCGACGAACTCGCCGGACGCAATGCTCCTCCGCCCTACACTCCGACCTCCGCCGAAACCTTCGCAACGGTACTTCAATCCACGTGGGAGCCCTCGTCCAGTTACTTCGCCGGCCAGACTGTGATCGACAGCAACGGGACAGTTCAGGTGGCCACGAGTGCCACCGGAACCACCGGAGCAAGCAGTCCGACGTGGAACACCACCGTCGCCGCCACAACCACCGACGGAACCGTCACATGGATGAACAATGGTCCCTGGGCCTGGCAGCCGAACACCGCATATGTTGTCGGCCAACTGGTCATCGATTCGGGCGGCTACATCCAGGCTGTTTCAACTGCGGGCACCTCTGCTTCGTCGCCACCCGCCTGGCTTCAACCGGAGAGCGCGGGCACAACCCGCCAGGACGGTACCCTCATCTGGCAATCCGGTGGCAGGGCCTTTTGGCAGCCGAGCCATCAATATGCTGCAGGCCAGCTGATTCTGGACGCGAATAACAACGTCCAGCTCGTGCAAACCGCTGGTACCTCTGGCACAACAGTGCCCATCTGGGATCCCAACCCTGGACAGGAGACGCAGGAGTCGGTGGGCGGAGTAGTGTGGAACAACCTCGGCCACAGCCAATGGCAGCCGCAAACCGCCTTCTTCCCAGGTCAGGCCATCATCGACTCAACCGGTGGCATTGAAACGGCGACCAATCAAGGTGTCACCGCCGCAACGCCGCCAAGCTGGCTTCAGCCCGAGGCCGTCGGCCAGACCACGCAAGATGGAATCGTCTGGCAATCCGCAGGACGCGCGCTCTGGCAGCCAGACTTCCCCTACAACGCCGGTCAACTAATTCTCGATCCCGCCGGCAACGTGCAAATCGTACAGACCGCCGGCATCTCCGGCGACTCCGTCCCCGCGTGGAATGCAACACTGGGTCAGACCACGCAGGATAGCGGCGTTGTTTGGCAGAATCTCGGCCAAGCCATCTGGCAGGCCACTACGAGTTACTCCAGTGGGCAGGCCATCCTCGATTCGACCGGCAACATTCAGATCGCGAGCATCGGCGGAACATCCGGCGCCACCCAGCCCGCCTGGAGCGAAGGCACGAACGCAACAACCATGGACATCGCCGTGATCTGGACCAACAAAGGTTCATTGGTTTGGAAGCCCAGCACAAATTATGTCGCGGGCCAGATCATTCTCGACACGAACAACAACCTCCAGTTCGCCGCAGTGCTCGACGCAAACGGCAATCCTCAAGCCGTGGGCACCGCCGGCACATCGGGCGTGAATCCGCCCGTCTGGAACACGATCCCCACCGGGACAACTACCGACAACAACATCACCTGGAGCTATCTCGCCTACTACTCGTCAGACCTGCTGCAACTGAAGACAGTCGCCAGCCAGGCGCCCTACACATTCTCCTTCACCGATTCTTCAAACACCTCTTACACCATCTCCCTGCTGAGCACCGCCGATCTGAATAATCTATCCACCAATGGCTTGCAACCGCTGGTCACGAGCCTCAACGCCAGAATCTCGCAGGCCAACGACCTGCTCGACACGGCCTTCCTGACCTTGCAGACCGACATCTATCGTTACCGGCAAAATGTGCTCGGTGCCACTGCGGCGACAACTCTAGCCACCTCGCCAATCCTGGCCAATATCGCCACGGGTGAGACTGCCTCTGCCACGGCAGAAAATCTGCAATCCTACATCGATAATCTGAAGCCGCCGCAAAACCCCACCACGGGTTTCCAGCCGGCGCCGCCAACCTATACCCCCCCAACCTTCACTCCAAACCCAACTCCTGTGGTGCTGGCCAACAGGCCAATCCTGTTCAAGTCTCCGATTCTCAACGCCGCTGTCAAAGCGCAGTCAGTACGCAGCCGCGCGGTCACTGCGTCTCTGGGCAGCATTAAACAAATCAGTATTAATCCGGGCCTCGGATCAATCATTCTCAACCCTATCAACATTGCAGGACAACAGCAGGCATCCTCGGGAGTCACCGCCAGCACCTTCAAGATCAACGACACTAACTTGATTGCCTCGGGGGCCCTGCAGAAATTCTCCGGAATCAACTTGACCGCTACGCAAACAGGCGTTCAGGCCGGCCCCGCGCAAATCATCAACCCCGGAATAAATGTGGTTGCCAACACCACCGACATTACCGCCCAATCTCCGCTGGCCGGCGCGCAGGTGAACCTTCGCACGCTGACCATCGCCCAGCGCATGGAGCAATCGCCATCGCAGGAGGCGATGTTTTACTCAATCGGCAACCGGCTCAGCTTCCTTCAGATGCTGCAGACCATCGAGAACGACCTCAATCTCATCGCCGACGATCTGCCCATCCTCGTCGATTCGCAGCCAACTCTAACCTCTCCGCCGCCGACAACCCCTTCGCTGCCCACACCCACCGCCCTTCGCTCGCCGTTGCCTACATTCTCCGAGTGGCTCGGGCCGTCCAATCCCCATGGGCTGGCCTATCCCAACAACCAGGCAGTCATCCAGGAGCAGATCCAGTCGCCCTATATGATCGCCGACTCTGCCGAAGCCACTCTCTTCTCAGTCGGCGTACGCGTGGCCGAGCAACACAGCATGCTGCTGCGCGCGCTCGAGGCCCGCGTCCAGCAATACTCCGACTTCGTAACGCTCTGCACCAACGCACTCAACAATATTCAAAACAACATCCAGCAGGCGCAGACCTACACCAACCAGCTCAAGAACAATCTGCTGCAAGATCGCCAGAACGTAGCCTTCACCGCTGCGCTGCTGGCCGATGAAACCCAGCGCGTGCAAAGCGTCAACACCCAGCGCCAGCAGGTGCTGGCCAGCGCCGTGCAGCTGGTCGCGTACACTCGCGCGCGTACCCTCGAAGCGACCGACACCGTGCCGAGCCGCCAATTGGTTCCCGCGAACATCACCAATCCCGTGCCCGCCTGCCTGCAACAGTCGGTCGCGATTCCACCCGAGATCCGCGAGATTGTTGGCCAGCTACGCGAGGGGCCTGTCAACTGGCTACCCTCAGTCTCATCGTTGGTCTCCGATCTTGAGCGCCCGGTCTTGCTGCAGCAGCTTGCCCTGAGCGCACAGATGCGCGCAGCTCAACTGCTGCGAGCTCCGCTGCTGCCTTCGTCGGCAGCCGGCGAATCTGGCGTCTACGCCTCGGCCGTCTCCAACGTCTACAGCGCCAATCAGCAGGTCTTCCGTGGCTTCCAGATGCAACGCGCAGCCTTCCAGCCAGCCGTGCTGGCCAACCTCAGTTGGAGCAGTCAGGTCAACAGCATCCAGAGCGTCGCTGCGATCAACGACCTCATCTCCGCCGAATCCGTGCACACCGAGGTCAGCAATGCCGTTGCCCGGCTCGTGCAGCAGATCTCCAGCGTCGCCACGTGCCTCTACACGCGAGTTAGCATTGCCCTGCCCATCGACCGCCTCGCATGGGCCGAATACCTCAGCAGCGCCGGCAGCTCCGTTCAGTTACAGAGCTTGGCGATCCTGCCCAGTTTCAATCAACTCTCTTATGCCGACCGCCAGCAGATGCAGATGCTCGTCGACTGGCTCTTCCTGCAGATCGATACCACCAACACGGCGGCCGTTGCCTACATGAGCGATGTCGTGCGCACGGCAATCCTGGTGGCGAGCGACGTTCCTATCGACAACGTCATCTCCGGCAACGTCATCGCACGCGTTCAGCCCTCCATTGGCGGCATTGTCTCGCTCAACCTGCCCTCCGAACGCATCTCTTCGGGCATGTACGTCAATCTCTACTCCGGCGCGAATCTTGCAGCCCGTGCCGTCGTCAGTGATCTCGACAACAGCACCGTCAGCGCGACCGTGACCGACGTCTTTACCCCAGGCACCTATCTTGAAACCTCCGACACCGCACACTTCACAACCATGACGCCGCAGGCCGTAGCGCTGCGCCCGTTGATGATGTAGAGCCGAGGACTCCAATCGATGACATCAACCTTCGCCCCCCAAATCGGACGCCTTGACCGCCATGTGCGGCGCAGCGTTCTGCGTGTCGGCGAAGGCATCTCGCGCCATCGCGTCGCCTACTCCCTCGAAGAGGCCTTGCGCCTTACTACGCTACCCGGCGAAGAAGAGGGCCGCATCTACTGCTTCCGTCGCGTCTCGCTCTCCGGCATTCCCGCAGAGGCAAACCGCCGCGTTTGGATGGAGCAGGTTCAGCAGGTGCTGGGAGCCTTGGCTGCTCAGGCCGTTCACGCCAGCGATCCCAATGCGGCCACGGCCAACGCGGTCTATTTCAACAGCGTTGAAGAAGCTCTTGAGACACAGCTGCGCAAGGCGATTCGCGCTGCTGGCGGAGCTCGCTGGAGCCAGACCGAGTGGTTTGCAAACTCGGCAATCGGCGTCGGCCACGAGAGCAATTACGCAACGCAGATCGCGGCGATTGTCGAGCGTCTTCGTCCGCCACTCATGGCTCCGGGCGCAGCAGCCTCTCTTCTCTTTGCCGCGCTGGGCACCGCCGATCCCGCACCACTCCTCTCGGCCATTCCCACCGCATCCATTCGCGAGTGGCTCCGTGAACTCGACGAACAATCCAGCCAATCCACCTCCGCGCCTGCCGTCGACTTGCCCGGCGAAATCAAGACAGCGCTCCAGCGAGCAGCCTCTCACTTTGGATGGAAGGATCCGGTTACAACCTGGCTCGCCGCGCAGGCCGTGCTTTCGCTCTCGCCGAGTACTTGGAACTCCGGCACAGCACTCAAGCGCGCGCGTGCAACTCTCCGCGCTCTGGAAGACGAACAAGATCGCGACCCGCGCGATCGGTCTGCCATCAAAGCCCACGAAGCAACTGCACTGCGGCTATTCTTTGACGACGACAGCGAGACCGCAACCTCCGACATGCTCTTGCTCGAAGAGAAAGCCGCCACATCGTCGGTGCCGAGCGAAGTCAAGCCCTCCAGCGTACACGCAAAGTCCTTTGAGGAGATCACATTCGACCAGGCGCCCGCCACGCAAGAAATCTCTTCGGAGTTCGCACAATCCTCAGCCGGGTTTCAAGAGATTCCCGCGGCCATACCGCCGCTTCTCGGCGAGGTAACGCAATCCGCAGGCTTATGTTTTCTGCTCAACGTTCTACGCTCGCTGGGCATCGTCTCCGCACTCGAAGCCTGTTCCGCGCTCGCCGAAGCCGGCTTCGCCACTCACATCCTGCGCCAGCTTGCGACCGAGGCAGGTGTCGCCGGCGACGATCCGATCCTGCTCTGCCTCCATATGAAGCAACAGGAATTCGTGCTGCCCGACGAAATCTTCGCCGATCTTGTGGTGCGGCCCTCAGTGTGGCCCAGAGGATTCACAGTCTCGCGCCGCGCCAGCTTTGACAGCCATTACTTCCTTCGCGTTTGGACCGTTGCCGCAAAGCGCTGGCTCTGGCGAATCGGAAGACTCACCCTGCCCGAAGTGGTCAATCGCAACGGTCGCGTCTGGCTCACCCGCACCGATCTTGACGTCACGTTTCCGCTCGCCGCAGCCGATCTGCGCATCCGCCGCATCGGTCTCGACATCGATCCTGGCTGGCTGCCGTGGTTTTCAAAGTGCGGCCTCGTCGTGCGTTTCCACTACCGTGACCGCAAACCGGAGGAGCCGGCATGTTAAATCGAGCTACCAATGCAGTCATCGAAGATCAGCTCGACTCCTTCGCCTTCGTGCTCACAGGCCTCGCGCGTCTTGCCAACTCCTGCGACACGCTCGACGAGAGCATCCAGGAGCGCCTGCGTTTGATCGCTGCCCGGCGCATTGATGGCCACCGAAGCCTGCTATCCGCCTTTCAGGAGCATCTGCGCGATCCGGGGGATGCCGACACTGCGCTGGCTGAAGCCGCCCGCCACTTTCGCCTCCACACCATCGAGATTCTCGCCATTCGCCTGGCGATCGCCGCCGAGCAGGACCTGCTGATCGGCCACCTGCTCTCGCATCTTCAGCAACCCCTCGCACTCAGCCGGCCAACCGTCGGCCTTGTCGCGCAGGCTTATGCAGCTGACGATCTTCATCAGGCAATGCACTTCCTCGGCCAGGGCAACGCGGTTCGTTGCGGCCTGCTGCAACTCTGCGGCGACGACCTCCCTCTGCCCGAGCGGCAGATCCGCACTCCGCTTCCCACCGCGCTCGCCTTGCAAAGAATGGAAAGCGCCTGGCCCGGCGCCGCGCCGATCTCCTTCGATCAGTATCCAGTTCCGCTGGGCGAGAGCGCCCAGTCCGCCGCCGCCCAACTCGCTCGCCGCCTGCACTCATCCGAAGGCGCCGGACCAGCTCTCGTCATCCGCTGCGGCGACGCGCTTGAGGCACGCTCTGCTGCCTCGCTGGTGGCGTCTCGATCCGGCGCAGAAGCAGTCCTCATCCACACAGATCAGTTGACGGGCATGGCCCCGTGGCTCGTTCTCAATGGACTCATTCCCGTCTTCGCGCAATGGCTTCTCCCCGGCGAACGCAAATCGGTTCCGTTCATCCCCGGCTTCTTCGGACCCGTGATTCTGCTCACTGGCCCCGAGGGAGACTTCGAATCGGACGATCGCAGCATCCTCGATTGGCGACTTGAGATCCCCTCTGCAGCCGAGCGCGCCGAACTCTGGAATGCGGCCATCGGCGATCCTGCGCTCTCCAGCCGTCTGGCTCTCGCACACCGTCATGCGGCCGGACGCATTGCCACCCTCGCAGCTAAAGCCAGGGAAGAGTGCGCCGTGCGCGACGCAGGCGGCGGATCGATCTCCTACGCGCACATCCGCACCGTCTCGCGTCGCGGGGATGCAGTCGGGCTGGGCGCGCTCGCCGAGTTGATCCCCGATGAAGTCGGCGATGAGGCCCTGGTCGCCAACACGACACTGCGCAATGAACTCGAGTCGCTCGTGACACGCTGCCAGTTGCGTGAAGACTTTCCGCGCTCGCTCGGACCTTCGATCCAGGCACGCTATCGCCCCTCGGTGCGCGCGCTCTTCGTCGGACCCTCGGGTACAGGCAAAACTCTCGCGGTAGCCTGGCTCGCAACTCGCTTGGGCCTGCCTCTCTTTCGCGTCGATCTCTCGGCAGTTACTTCTAAGTACATAGGCGAGACCGAGAAGAACCTCAGCCAGTTGCTCGCCCGAGCCGAGCAGAACGAAGTGCTGCTCCTCTTCGACGAGGCCGACTCGCTCTTTGGCAAACGCACCGACATTCACGAGGCCAACGATCGCTTCGCCAACGCGCAGACGAACTACCTGCTGCAGCGCATGGAAAGCTACGACGGCATCACCATTCTCACCAGCAATGGCCGCGGCCGGTTTGATGAGGCCTTCTCGCGCCGCTTCGACGCCATCCTCTCCTTTCCATTGCCCGGACCGGAGGAACGCCGCGCCCTGTGGGTCGCCCATCTCGGTCCGGAGCATAACGTCAATAACGGCCAGTTGAATCTGCTCTCGGCCGTTGCGGAACTCACCGGAGGACAAATCAGAAACGCCGTGCTGCGCGCGGCCGTCGACGCCGCGCAAGACAAGAACGGCATTCAGTATTGCCACCTGCTGGCCGGAGTGGCCAGTGAATTCCGCAAGATGAGCCGGCAACTGCCCAACGAATTGAAGCAAGCGCAAGCCGCGGCCCAGGCCTCTGGCCAGAGCTGAAAGGGAACGCATCGCAATGGCAGCGAATGCCACCGCCGCTCCCAAGCACGCCCCAGCCGCGCCACGCAGCGCGACGGTCAGTCACGCGCCCGCAAAATCCGCACCCACCCAAAAACAAGAGGCTGCTCATGCTCCTTCGCGCGCGCCCGCCTCTGCGCTTCCAGCCTTTGCCAAGCCCGCCGTAGCAGCTCTCCATCCTGCAGCCGCGCCCGGCGCCTCTGCAAAAGTCCTTCCGATGCCCGCGCATAAGCCAGTCGCGACAATCTCAGGCGCGACGGCGCATGCGGGCGCCAAGCCTCCGCAGCCAAAGTCCAAACCGCCGGCGCCCTCAAGCGCTAAGTCCGCTGCAGCCAAATCCAAGCCGCAGCTCGCACCGCTCGCTCCATCGAAGACCCCAAGCCATGGCGCCGGTCAGCCCCTGCTTCCGCACATTCAAGAGGCCATCCAGAACAGCCTCATGGTCGATCTCAGCTCTGTGCGCCTGCATGCCAGCACGGCCGCCGAGCGCAAGGTCCAGTCGCTCTCGGCGCGCGCCTTCACCTTCGGCAACGACATCTTTCTCGGCCATGGCGAACACCCCACCGATCTCACCCTCATCTCGCACGAGGCCGCGCACGTGATTCAGCAGCAGCACGCCGCCCCTGCCGCGCAGGCCTGGTCTTCCGACCGCAGCGACCGCTACGAACGCGAAGCCGATCAGGCCGCCGCTGCGGTTGCGAGCGGCCGCAGCTTCACTGTCCGCGAGCGCGTCGACTCGCCCCGTGTGCAGCGCTTCGGCATCAGCGACGCACTCGATTGGCTCGCCGACAAGGCCTACATCATTCCCGGCTTTCGCATGTTCACCATCGTGCTCGGCGTCAACCCCATCAATATGGAGCACGTCGAACGCTCGGCTGCCAACGTGCTCCGCGCCATCGTCGAATTCCTTCCCGGTGGAACCCTGATCACCGACGCACTCGAAAAATACGGCGTCTTCGACAAGGTCGGCACCTGGATCTCTGGAAAGATCGATGAGCTTGGCATGGTCGGCAGTTCCATCAAAAAGGCTCTGATGGACTTCCTCGACAGCCTGAGCTGGCGTGACATCTTCCACCTCGGCGATGTATGGGATCGCGCCAAGAAGATCTTCACCGATCCCATCGATCGCATCATCAACTTTGTCAAAGGCACTCTCGAGGACATCTGGAAGTTTGTCCGCGACGCCGTCCTCAAACCTATCGCGAAACTCGCCGAGGGCACCTCCGGCTGGCCGCTTCTATGCGCCGTCCTGGGTAAGAACCCCATCACTGGCGAGGCCGTTCCGCGCACTCCTGAGACGCTCATCGGCGGCTTCATGCACCTCATTCATGAAGACGAAATCTGGGAGAACATCAAGAAGGCCAACGCCATCTCGCGCGCCTTCGCATGGTTCCAGAGCGTGCTCTCCGGCCTCATCGGCTTCGTCTCGCAGATTCCCGATCTCTTCATCAAGGCCCTCAAGTCGCTCACGTGGTCCGACATTCTCGATCTGCCTGGCGGCTTCATGAAGATCGTCGGCGTCTTCGGCAAGTTCCTCGTCAACTTCATTAGCTGGGCTGGCGGCAAGGTCTGGGATCTGCTGAAGATCATCTTTGAGGTCGTCGCGCCCAAGGTCATGCCCTATCTTTTGAACGTAGGCGCGGCTTTCAAAAAAATCCTCAAGAATCCCATCGACTTTGTGCGCCACCTGATCGCCGCAGCCCTGCTCGGGCTCAATAACTTCCTCAAGAACTTCGGCGACCATCTCAAGAAAGCGCTCCTCGGCTGGCTCGTTGGCGCGCTGCCCGGAATCTACATCCCCAAGGCCTTCAGCCTCTCCGAGTTCGGCATGTTCGTCCTGAGCATTCTCGGCATCACTTGGGCGCAAATCCGAGCCAAGATTGTCAAGGCACTCGGACCCAACGGCGAAACGATCATGAAAGGCCTCGAAACGGCCTTCGACATCGTGGTCGCGCTCGTCAAGGGTGGCCCCGCGGCGGCCTGGGAGCTGATCAAGGAGAAGCTCACCAACCTCAAAGACATGGTGGTTGACGGCATCGTCGGCCTCGTCACCGATACGATCATCAAGGTAGCCATCCCAAAACTGATTGCCATGTTCATCCCCGGCGCGGGATTCATCTCGGCCATCATCTCCATCTACAGCGCGATCATGACCTTCGTAGAGAAGCTGTCGAAGATCGTTGCCGCCGTCAAGGCCTTCGTCGACTCGATCGTTGCCATTGCCAACGGTCAGATCGCCGGCGCCGCCGCCAAGGTGGAGAGCGGCCTCGAGACCATGCTCTCGCTTACCATCAGCTTCCTCGCCAGCTTCTTTGGTCTCGGCGGTGTCGCCAACAAGGTCATGGAGTTCATCAAGAAACTCCAGGGGTTGGTCGACAAGGGCCTCGATACGGCGATCAACTGGGTCGTCACCAAGGCCAAGGCCCTCTTCGCCAAGCTCTTCGGCAAGAAGGATGATAAGGAAAAGAAGGATGATTACAAAGCGGCCTTTGCAGCGGTGGAAGCCGCCGTTGCGCAAGCCGAACAAGACAAGAAGAAGCCGAGTGAGATGAACGCGATTCTTGCTCCACTTCGCACGCAGTACCCGTTCAAGAGGCTGGAGGTAAAGGAGACTGATGACGAAACGGATGTGATCGCCGAAATCAATCCGGTCAAGGTTCTCCCGATGAAGGGCGGCAAATTCAAACTCAGGATCATCTACGATCCGGCCTGGGCCCTGGACGAGTTCCGGAGCAAGATGAGAGCGATCAAAGCCGCTGTCGGCAAAAGAGCTTCGAAACTGATGACACTGCCCATCGATCCCGATACGGGCAAGCAGATGAGCACAAAGAAGCTGCGCGAAGGAGGCCAGAAGGAGTTCCGGGACGAGATCTACGACTTCATCGAGAACTCCGTCGCACAAAAGGACAAGGCCGCAGCGATCGCGCTGATGCACAAGTTGCAGGCCGACCATCAGCAGGAGTTGCAATTGCACGGTCCTGATAAGCCAGTCAATCTTGCAATGATCGAGGGCGGCATGAACCTCCAAATGGGCTGGCACGAATTCCGGCCTGCAATCGTCGGATTGCCCAAAGGTGCAGTCTTTGCCGCCGTCGAGGTGGATGAGTCCGCGGCGAAAGGCAAGCATCGTGCTACGGGTACAGCGCGTACCCTCCAAGACCTGCTGCTCAAATACGCCGGCGCAAAGGATAAGAGCAAGGTACTCAGTTGGTTTAAGCTGGATGACGACTAATGTGGTGCATCGGCTTGACACGCGGACTCCAAGCGAGGGAGCAGAAACGATGAATTCGGATGAGTTCAGAATCTTCGTCGAGGAAGCGAGAGAGTATTGCCGTCAGAAGATTGAGGAGACCAAATCAAAGTTCGGCGTAGGCAATTATGAGCGCTACGACGTCGATCTCGAAAAGGCCACCTTGCGCTTTTCCGACGCGCAGGGGAACGAGTGCGTAACAGCCGCGATCCAGGCTGCTGGCAGTTGGTCTTCTGCGTCCAATACCTGGCTATGGAGCTGGGAAAACGAATCGATCCCGCAAATCAGCCGCGACCGAATGCTCGCTATTCGCAGTTTCGGAAATTCGGAGCGTCTTCCAATGCTGGCAGGAGGCTTCGAGAATTGCCGCGAAGTGGAAGCCTGGGCCATGGCTGCTGTAGCAGGTCAGATGCTCTCCTGCGAGGGATTCTATCGCGTTCCTAACCCTTCAAATCATCTGTTCCTGTTACTCTTCTCTATCCAGAAAGCGGCTACGACCAACTCTTGAAGGGAAATGGATTGCGATCTTCGCGACAATCGGCGACAATTCAGTTCTCTTCTCTTTGATTGCTCTACTTTCCCCGCAAGACAAACTGACTCAGAAGATCACAAGATCGAGCAACCAGCGCATACCGGCTTTGATTGCTCTGTCTCAAAAAAAGGCTGACTCGCGACCTAGTCTTAGGGTCCAAATCGTTGTCGGAGAGTTTGATCGAAATCGGTTCATTTAGCACTCACAAGACGGAGGTTATTATGACTGTCAGTCTCATCGGATGGGGCCGGTTTTTCGATCAATTCGGCAACAGAATCACGGTGCCCGCGCCAAGTACCGATCCCGGCAAGCCCTGGCTTTGGGACCTGCTCGCCTCCGAAGCGCAAAACCTCGCCGCAGTCGGCTTCGATCGCATCCAGCTGCCTCCCGCGAGCAAGGCTCAGGGAGGCGACGGCGACGGTTGCGACGGCTACGGCATTTACGATCCGCGCGATCTGGGAACAAAGGCTCAACAAGGCAGCACTCCAACCCGGTATGGCTCGGCGGATTCGCTGCGCCGGTTGGTCGCGGTAGCCCACCGCTATGGATTGTCGGTTGACCTGGACCTAGTGCTCCATCAGCTCATCGGAGGTGAAAACGCCACTTACCGTTATCTGGGCGCGGACGGCAAGACGCTCAACGGCCGCGGAGCAATGCATCCCGGCTGTTTTCGCTACACTCCCGGCGGAGGCACACAACCGGAGGATGACGTGCCAGTGCCCTCGGATGATTTTTCCTTCGGCGATGAGAAGGTCTATCAGCATTCGAATCCGGGCGGCTACACCATCAACGACGCACTCGACTTTGGCGACTGGACCTTTCGCACCACGGGCGCGGACGGCGCCAGAATCGACGATGTAAAAGGCCTCTGGGCTCAATTTGCCGCCCAATTCATGGGCCATGGGGCAATGGCAGATAAGCCCTTCTTCGGCGAATACTTCGATGGAAATCCCGCTAACTTGAATTGGTGGGCCACAAGCTGGCCCATCAATGGCCGCTGCGCTGTCGAAGACTTCAACATGCACTTCGCCATCCAAGCCGCATGCAACAACCTGAACGCTCCGGCGCTCAATGGAGCCGGCTACTCGCAATGGAACAGCGGCCTCTCTTACGGATTCGTCGATAATCCCGACACCGATACCAGCCCGGGCGAGCAGGTCATCAGTTCCAAGGCCCTCGGCTACGCATTCCTGCTTACAGTGAACTGCCGCGAGGTGCTCATCTACGGCAAAGACTACTTCCCGGCCGACGTATTGCCCGGTGCATACGGTTTGAAGCCGCTCATCGATAATTTGATTTACATTAACCGCACCTTTGCCTATGGCGGACAAGTGACCCGCTGGGTCGACGGCTCAGTCATCGTCATCGAACGCGACGGCAATGGAGGCCCCATCGGCAACAGCCCCGGCTTGCTCACTGCGATGAACTTTGACACCTATAACATTCGCAAGATCACCTGCGCCACAAGCTTCGGCGCCAACGTTCAGTTGCACGACTACACCGGCCGCCATTCGGATATCTGGACCGACTGGCAAGGCAACGCAACCTTTTGGATTCCGCCCAATGCCTACACTGGCGGACAGAGCTATCTCTGCTTCTCGCGCGCCTTCAGCGACAAGCCGATCCTCCAGCAGCCTCGCCGAACGACACAGGAGTTTTTTGGTTCGCCAGACCTCGACATTCCCCCAGCAAGCGCCGGAGAGTTCCGTCCCATCGCGCGCATCTATGCCGAGGGAAACACCAGCGTCGTCTTCGCCTCGCGCAACAACATCGAGGTAGCCCTGCTTAGCGGCGCCACGCAGGTTCCGGGCAACAAACCCGCAAAGACAGGCTGGTACAGCATCGGAGTGAAGACAACTTCCCCGACGCCGGTCGCTTATGTCTTGAGTGCGAACTACTTCGCAGGCGCGATGTAGAGCGCTCTGCAGCCCAATGCCCCGAGGAGGTCAATTCAATGAACACAAAAAGTTTTCTCTTCAATCGCCGGAGGTTTCTCGCTCTTAGTGGTGGCGCGGCTGCAACGGCACTATTGCCGTCGAAGAACGCGTTTGCCCTGCCCCCCTCGGGCATCGCCTCTCCCGTGCTCACGCGCGGCAACGACAACGACCGCTCCTACTTCTACAACGACACGACCCTCACCGCTGCCAATGTCTCTGCGCAGGGCATTCGAAGGTACTTCTCGCTCTACATGGAAGGCGATGCGCGTGGCGCCGAGGCGCAGGCGCTCATCATGCCCAGCGTACTCTGCGATGACGGTAACGTGCGCGACGTCATCATCACGGCCTCGATGAATAACACCGTCTGGGCCTACGATTACAACACCTCGGACATTTTGTGGGTCAAGAAGCTCGGTATCCCAATCAACGGGAGTGCCACGATCGACCTGCACCAGATCAACGACCACTGGGGCCTGCTCAGCACGGGAGTCATCGATCCCGACACAAAGATCTGGTATGGCGTCGCCTGGCAGTCGCCCGACGGCACAGCCGCGAACGGAGCGCACTTCGTCCACTCTCTCAACGTCGCCAATGGAAGCCGTGTGCATGCTCCCGTTCCTTTGGCTGGGGTGACTTACCAGCCGCCCAATGGCGGAGCCCTCCAAACATGGAGCGCGGCCATGCGAAAACAGCGTTGTTCACTGACTCTCGCCAAGGTCAATAACGTCAAGACCATATTCTTCGCCGCCGGAACAGTCTGGGAAGCCACAAACGGTTCGGCCGGATGGATCGTCGCCTACGATGTCGCTTCCAACACGATCGCCGCTAGCCTGGCCATGAGTGCGGGCTACGGCGCGGGCGTGTGGATGGCGGGCTCAGGCTTGTCAGTCGATGACAATGGCGACCTGCTCTTCGAAACCGGCAATGGCAGCTTCGATCCCACACACGGCGACTATGGCGAAAGTGTCTGCCGCGTGCGTTACACGCCGGCCAGCGGCCCGACATCTGCCTCGCTCGCCGTCGTCGATTGGTGGACGCCCTACACCGACGCCGGCCGCGAAGGCGAAGATCCAACTCTCTCGACTCCAATCAACGCGATGGGCGCAAAACTAGCCGGTGTCAACGCACCCACCTCGGGCGGCCATATGCCCACCAACATGGCCTCGGAGCGCGACGTGAACGGAAAGGTCATCGCCGGTCATCTCTTCAGCACTGTGCCCACTCAGCAAGGCGCCGCCTTCGGCGATGAAGATCTCGGCTCGGCCGGCCCGGCAATGATTCGCAAATACCGCATCATTCTCGCCTATGGCAAAGACGGCATCGCCTACCCGGTCAAGATGGATGCCATGGGCAAAACCATGCCCGCCGACTTTGCCAACGCGGCCGCCAACTATGCCAAGCTTGCGCAGCCCCCCTTCTGGTACAGTTATTTCCCCGGCTTCAATGTGAATGCCGCGCCGCAGGACCCCAGCACCCTGGACTTTCTCTTCGACAACAAGACGCAGCATCTGCACTCCACTTCGCCTCAGTACTTCTCGCAGATTCACGGCCAGATGCTGGCCTGTTGGGGCGAGAACGGTCAATGCCGCGTCTGGACGATGCAGCCCAACGGCCAGATGACCTTTCTCGCTGACTCCGACGAGGTGGCCTCGGTCAACTGCGCCCAGGCTCCCGGCGGCATGCCCGGAGGCTTCATGTGTATCTCGGCCAACGGAAACAAGCCCGGCACGGCGCTCTTGTGGGCCCTCATTCCTTACGGAGATGCTAACTCGACGATCACCAACGGCCGCCTGCTTGTCTACGACTTCGAGAATTTTGTAACTCGCCCCGATGGGAGTTCCAAGCTCAATGTCCTATGGGACAGCCAGGCGCAGAATTACACCTTCCTCTTCCCAAAATTCAATGTAGGAGTGGTGAGTGGGGGCAAGTTTGTCCTGCCCCGCTACGACGGAGGCATGGACGTGCTGGGGCTGGCGTGAGCCGGCAAGACAACTCGTTCATTAGTCTGGCCTGGTGTCCAGATGTCATGCAGGCGTCGGGCTCCATCATTCATTGATCTGGATGCTTTGCATCGCTTTCAACTTGATGAATGATGACAGGTGTAAGATCATCCAGCTCTTGGGGGAGCCGTGCTGATAGAAACAAAAGGTCGAGTTCCTCCCCCCACAGGATCGCAACTCCCTTGATCGCAGAAGCATTTTTGCGCAAATATGACTGAGTTCCCAATCCATCCTTGTCTGCCGGAGTTTGGTATTCGACGATCTCGGTACTTCTATATATCAACTTATCTTGGGGGTAAGGGCCAAACGGAAACGAACTTGCTGGCTCAATTCCTTCCGCAATCACATTCCTGACAAACGCTTTATGGGCCGGAAAAACTCTCGCAATGGTTCGGGCGACTGCAAATCTCCCAGATGTATCCCCTATCTCGCTGTTTAACTCAATCGCTGGCCCCGTAAATCCACCCCATTTATCCGAGAATAGTTCGGTTGCGCCGAACGGTTGGGGAGCTACATACAAGGTACTTCCTGCCGATCCATACGTCCCAAAGCAGTACCAACCGCGTGGAGCAAGAACGCCAACTCCCTCTTCGGCTTTGTAATAAGCAAGCCGTCGGGATGCATCCGCTGTGATCGCCACCACTTTGCTTGTGCCGTGCGGTGCTTCAAGCGGGCCAGCCTGCCCATCAGACTTGCACCCCACGAATGGAACGTGAATAGTTTGTTCTTGGGGGCGTCTTGCAGTTGATACTGATTGTGCGTAGAGCGAAGACTGCGCACTCATCAAGAAAGCGAGGAAGACTGCAGCGTTCGTTCTTCGCCGAGATACACAGTCGATCATGTAAACCTTCGCGCCGTCTCTGACTCCCGGGATTCTACAGATGATACACCGGACTGAGCAGCAATTCTTGCATGTCGACAACTGAAAGACAGTCTTGTTTCCCACATCCCCCGAGAAGCTCCTCCGGCCTTATCCTCAATACAGACCTCGTGTCCGACTTTGCCCAAACCGTCAAGCAGCAGGCCGACATCGTCAAGGTGATCGAGGGCTACATCCGCCTGCGCAAGGCCGGGGCGCAAAACTACCAGGGTCTCTGCCCCTTCCACAAGGAAAAGTCGCCTTCCTTCTCGGTTCATGCAGTCCGCCAGTTCTATCACTGCTTCGGCTGCCAGGCCTCGGGCGATGTCTTCAGCTTCGTCGCCAAGATCGAGAACGTCACCTTTCCCGAGGCCGTCCGGATCGTCGCGGGCAAGTGCGGCATTCCCCTGCCCAAACGCGAGTTCTCCTCGCCCGAGGAGGCCGCCGAAGCACGCCTCCGCGCCAAGCTCCTCGAACTCCACGAGACCGCGGCCGCCTGGTTTGAAGAGCAACTGCGCGGTCCCGAGGGCGCCGTCGCGCGCGAATATCTCACTGGCCGCGGCCTGACGCCTGAGGGGATAAAAGCCTTCCGCATCGGTTACGCGCCCGACAGCTTCAATGCACTGCGCGACCGCCTCAGTTCCATGGCCGACCAGGAAACCCTTCGCGCCAGCGGCCTCTTCGCCTCAAAAGAGCACGAAGACGGAAGCCAAGGCCCCCTCTACGACCGCTTCCGAAAGCGCGTCATGTTTCCCATCGCCAACGAGAGCGGCCGCGTCATCGCCTTCACCGCACGCACCCTCGAAACCGGCGACAAGGCCGGCGCAAAATACATCAACTCGCCCGAGACTCCGCTCTATTCCAAAAGTCTGGTCCTCTTCAATCTCGACAAGGCCCGCACTGCCATTCGCCAGCTTGAGTTTGCCCTGCTCGTCGAGGGTCAGATGGACTGCATCTCGGTCTACCTTCGCGGCATTCAAAACGTCATCGCGACCAGTGGCACTGCGTTTACCGGACAGCAGGTAGCCCTGCTCAAGCGCCACACCTCGCAGCTCGTGGTCAACTTCGACCCCGACGCGGCCGGCTCCAACGCCGCCGAAAAATCTATCGCCCTGCTCACCGAGGAGGGCTTCAACATCAAGATCGTCACCCTCGAGGGCGGCCTCGACCCCGACCGTTACATTCGCGAACGTGGCGTCGAGGCCTACACAGCAGCCCTCCGTGGCGCACGCCGCCAGGCCGACTACCTCATCGAGCGCGCACGCCTGCTCTTCCCTGGCGCCAGCTCTGAGCAGAAGGTCAAAGCCATGAACTACCTTCTGCCCCACATCCGCCGCCTGCCCGAAAAGCTCGCCCGCGACCAGTTCGCCGCCGACGCCGCACAAAAGCTAGGCATCGACTCCGCCGTCCTTCGCGAAGAGCTGCGCCAAGCCGCCCTTCGCCGCCGCGACCACATCGAAACGCGGGCCACAGCCCTCACCGAGGTCGAGCGCGTCCTCCTCCGCGCCCTGGCCATCGACGACCCGGAGTTCGGCAAAGCCCGCCGCCTGGCCATCCAGGCCCTCGCCGAGCAACCGGCTTGGTTTGAGCATCTTGGCGCATTTGCAGCCCTCCAGGCCCTGGCTGCCCGCCACGCCCGTGACCCCATGGACGTGGTCGAGGACGAGGCGCAGCGAGCCCTCCTCGCCGAGACCCTGCTGGCCGAGACCAAGCCGCCCGAGGAATCTCAGGTCATTAGTTCATTGGCGTGGCATGAAGCATCTCTCATTGAACAACAATTAAGAAGTGTGAGAGTGCGGATGGCGGAAGCCGAGCAAAAAGGGGATTGGACCGAGGCGCTTAAGTTTTCCAGCGAGAAAATCGCCTTAGATCGGAGACTTGCAGAAATCAAGGCTTCAGGAGGATACGCGGAGCGTTTGTAGGCAGTCGAAAATGGCTGTATTCTCTGATCAGGAGCTGCAATGATCGTCGAACTAAAACCCGAACAGCAGAAGATCATTGATCGGGCTGCCCGCTCGGGCATGAGCCCGGAAGAAGTACTCGACCAAGCCTTCGCCGTCATTCAAGAGCAGTTTCGGAGTGAGGAGTGGATGCTTGCCGACAAGCGGGCCATCGCCGCCCAGATCGCGGAGGGCTTTGAGCAAGCGGAGCGCGGCGAGCTCGTGGATGCGGAGCAAGCTATCAAGCTTCTTGAGGACCGCAGGGCAAAACGGCGCATCGCCTAAACGATGCGCACTCCGTTCCAGTTCACCCCGCGAGCGCTCAACGACCTGGACGACATTTGGAACTTCATTGCGGGAGACAGTGTCCGCGCAGCAAATCGTGTGGAATCAGCAATTTTTTCTGCGTGCCACAGCCTTACCCGGCACCCCATGCTCGGTTCAAGACGAAGTGAGATTTCGCCTCTGTCGGTGCGATTCTGGA
Organism: Occallatibacter sp.; assembly: GCA_050010735.1. Classification (GTDB taxonomy): domain Bacteria; phylum Acidobacteriota; class Terriglobia; order Terriglobales; family Acidobacteriaceae; genus Telmatobacter. The sequence goes on from JBEKKL010000012.1 coordinate 21,045, forward strand.
CGGTAACCCGATAGCCCAACTTCATCGTGGTCGATCGCCCCGAAACAAATCCATTGCAGGTCGTGGCTATACTTCATGGGAAGAGAGACATTAAGACAGTCCTTGAGGAACCGGAAATCTTGTGATCGCCGCCTGACGGACTAGCCGTCCACCCTTCAATTCCTGCGTCAAAATTCAACAATTTGCGTCAAACATATGGAAGCAGGAGCGGACGGAAGACAAGGCGGCACAAGAAGGACTCCAAGTAGGATTAAATGATTGGCTGAGACTTTCTCGCCTTCGCCCTGGCTTTTATTGGTGATAACCGGGCTAGGTAGTGGTATTCTGAGAGTCTCTGTGCGGATGCGCGCCCCTTTGCCCCAACAATGAGCCACGGCTCGCGGGCGACCCAGGTAAATCCTGAAGCGCTTGTCATCCTGTTCCGAGCAAACCCCTGAGACCGCTTTTTTGCGGATGACCGCAGATCCGCGTGCAGTCGCGCCCCTTTTCCGGAAATACCGGAAGAATCTCGGTTGCGCGCTGCAAAGGAAACCGCATCGGCGCGCAAGACGGTGCTGACTCTGCCTTGCGTTTGAGAAAAGGAGCATTTTGGCAATCGAAGAAAAGTTTGAGCAAGAACACGAGCACGAACCCGACATTGACACCTTGATCGAGGTGGGCAAAGAAAAGGGTTACCTCACCTACGGCGACGTCAACGAAATGCTGCCGGAGGATATGGCAACCTCGCCCGACGATCTCGACGACCTCATCACCACCATCGGCACCCAGGGCATCGATCTGCTCGACGGCCCGAAGTTCAACGACAAGGACTTTGAGCTCGAAGAGGGCGAAGATGTTGAACTCGACCTGACCCCCGGAACGCTAGAGAAGACCAACGACCCGGTTCGCATGTACCTGCGCGAAATGGGCACGGTTCCCTTGCTCACCCGCGAGGGCGAGGTCGAAATCGCCAAGCGCATCGAGCGCGGCCAGATGCGCGTCATGAAAGCCATCTCCCGCTCGCCCATCGTCATTCGCGAGATCATGGCCCTCGGCGAAGACCTCAAGCGCGGCGTGCGCAACATCAAAGAGGTGGTCATCTTCGATGACGAGGAGCTCACCGAAGAGGTGGTCCAGGCCCGCGTCAAGGCCACCGTCAGCCGCATCGACGCCCTGCTCAAGCACCAGAAGCGCATCGCGCAGCTCGAAGAAAAGCTCGCCGGTCCGGCTCCGGCCACCAAGGCCAAGATCCGCGAACATCGCCACCACCGCTGGCTCATCGCCCGCGAAAAGGTCCTTGTCTCCCGCATCGTTCGCGAACTCAAATACACCGCCCTCGAGCGCAAGCGCCTGCTCGACAAGGTCAACAAGACCGTCGACACCATGCGCACCCTCGAGCGCCAGATCCGTTCCCTCGAGCAAAAGCACGAGGCCTCGCGCAGCGAAGAGCTCAAAAAGGAATACCGCCGCCAGCAGAAAAACTGCAAGGCCGATCTCGAAAAAATCGAGTCCGAGGCCGGCGTGCTCATCGCCGAACTCAAGCGCACGCAGCGCGAGATGATCCAGGGCGACATGGACGCCGAGCAGGCCAAGCGCGAGCTGATCGAGGCCAACCTGCGACTCGTAGTCTCCATCGCAAAAAAGTACACCAACCGCGGCCTGCAATTCCTCGACCTCATTCAGGAGGGCAACATCGGCCTCATGAAGGCCGTCGACAAATTCGAATACCGACGCGGCTACAAGTTCTCGACCTATGCGACATGGTGGATTCGCCAGGCCATCACGCGGGCCATCGCAGATCAGGCCCGCACGATTCGCATCCCAGTGCACATGATCGAGACCATCAACAAGCTCATCCGCACCAGCCGCCAACTGGTTCAGGAGCTTGGCCGCGAGCCGTCAAGTGAGGAAATTGCTCGCCGCATGGACATTCCCGTCGCCAAGGTGCGCAAGGTTCTCAAGATCGCCCAGGAGCCTATCTCCCTCGAAACCCCCATCGGCGAAGAGGAAGACTCGCACCTCGGCGACTTCATCGAGGACCGCCAGGCCGTTTCACCCTCTGAAGCGGTCATCAGCGTCAACCTCAAGGAGTACACCTCGCAAGTTCTGCGTACTCTAACCCCGCGCGAAGAGCGGGTAATCAAGATGCGCTTCGGCCTCGAAGACGGCTCCGAACACACCCTCGAAGAAGTAGGCCAGAGCTTCCAGGTCACTCGCGAACGCATCCGCCAGATCGAAGCCAAGGCCCTGCGCAAGCTCCGCCACCCGAGCCGCAGCCGCAAGTTAAAGGCCTTCGTCGAAGGCACGAAAGAGATGTAACCACCTACGATGCTCGGTGCCCCATCCATTTTGCGAACTTTGCGAAATGGGTGGGAAACCAGGAACCGCGCGCCTTTCACCCCACCAGCCGACACCTACACAAAAGGCCCAGCCCCGAAAGCTGCGGCTTTTCTGTCTATCCAGCCCACCCTGAATAAGTCGAACGATGCCGCAGAGAGCACTGATGCTTTGTAACAAGGGCACGAGTTTACTCGTGCCGAAAGGCCGCTAAAATACGAAAGGGTTTTAACCCCTGAGAGGCCACTGTAATCGTCGGTCCATCTATGAACCACCTTAATTAGACAACCGCCAATAATGCCGCAATGCTCTGGACTGTCTCGACGTCTGAATTCAACACTACCAACGGTTCATTGGCCGATCACTCTCATTGCTTGTGATCCCAACCACTCACGATGTCATTATCCAGGCCGATCTCTCGAATCAGAGACATCGGAAGACAAAAAATCTCTCCCACACGTTTTTTGCAGATAGTTTCCCTCTTCCGTTGCACAATAGAAGCAGCTAAACGAGCGTGACCAAACGGTTCGCGGTCCGCTGACCGCTCTCCCGCCGGCAGACCCCCGCCCCCCCTACCCCTGTGAGAAGCAGCTTTCTAACCCGGAGCGATATACAACTAAAACAAAATAAATAACTTATAAGGTAACACTATTTGCCGATTATTAGACATAACCGCCCGATTTCTGCTCTTTTTTGCCGGATTCCGAGCCATTTTTGAGCGGTTTTAAGCATTTTTCGAGCTATTTCGGTCACGCCTGCGCCACCATCTCCAACTCCGACATCTCCTCAGCGCTGAGTGTCAGGCTCGCCGCAGCGACATTCTCATCGAGATGCGCAACCTTAGAGGTCCCGGGAATCGGCAGCATCACCGGCGAGCGCTGCAAGAGCCATGCCAACGAAATCTGCGCGATCGACGCCGAGTGGCGCGCGGCAATTCGCGCCAGCCCCGCGGCGGCCGGGCTATCGGATTTCAGCAGCTTGCCGGCGTTCATCGGATACCAGGGCAGAAAGCCAATCTTCTGCCGCTCGCAGTAGGTTAGCGTCTCCTCATGCCGCCGGTCGGCCAGACTGTACCGATTCTGGACAGTGACTACCTCGACGATCTTCCGCGCCTCCTCGATCTCGGCCGGAGTCACCTCACTCAGCCCGATGTGCCGGATCTTGCCCTGTTCCTGCATCCGCTTGAGCGCGCCGAGCGACTCCTCAAGCGGCGTCCGCGGATCGATGCGATGCAACTGGTAGAGGTCGATGCGCTCCAGCTTGAGGCGCCGCAAGCTCATCTCGACACACTGGATGAGATAACCGGCACGGCCCACGAACTCCGTCTTGGCCGGTCCCTGCCGCGTGATTCCGCCCTTTGTGGCAATCACCAGTCCCGCCCGGTAAGGGTGAAGAGCCTCAGCAATCAGCCGCTCGGCGATCTCAGGCCCGTAGGCGTCGGCCGTGTCGATCAGCGTGACTCCGAGTTCGACGGCCCGCCGCAGCACACGGCGCACCTCGCCGGCATCGTCGGGCTCGCCCCACGCGCCGTCGCCCACCAGACGCATCGTTCCAAAGCCCATCCGATGAATCGGCAGGTCGTTGCCGATCAAAAATCTTCCGCTAGCCGACGCAGCCTGAATAGAGATTTTTGTTTCCATGCAAGCTTGGATGCAAGGCAATCGCAAGCCGGTGCGCTAAGCGCATAGCCCGCCATTTCTGGACAGGTGGAACCCGCAGAGCCCAGGGTGCGTATGTAGAATCCAGAGCAAGGAGACAAAGATAGCCCATGAGCAGCCAGCCCTATCCCAATGCGCAAGCGATCTTCTACCAGCAATTCGAGTCTGTGCGGCGCGATGAGGTAGTCGGCATTCTACTGGCGCTCTTTCTCGGCGGCTTCGGCGTTCACCACTTCTATCTTCGCCGAACCGGGCTGGGAATTCTCTACCTGTGCTTTAGTTGGACGCCGATTCCCTGGATTCTCGGCTTCATCGAGTGCTTCTTCATGCCTGGCCGAGTGCGCGAATTCAACGCCATCCAGGCCGCGGCCATCGCCGGCATGCTGGGAATTCCAATGCCAGGCTGGGGACAGCCCGTCAATGTCACAATCAACATGCCAGGTCCCCCGCAACCCGGAACAATCGCAGCTTGCCCTCGGTGCGGCCAGACCAACCAGCAATCGGCGCGATTCTGCGCTGGATGCGGCGCACAGCTCTAAGACGGTGGGCAGGCCGGCGACCATAGCGCCAGCCCACCACAAGGTCTCGCCAGCTATTCGGGCTTTCCCGTCTTCTCCAGCGTATCCACAAGCTGCCAGGGATAGTAGGGCCGTGATGAGCGCAGGGCATCGAGACGAGTGAGCAGCTCCTTCTGGTGAGCCTGCCCTCCAGGAATATACCCCTGATACACGGCATAGCCATACAGCGCCGAGAAGTTCTCCGGGTCGAGCTTCAGCGCCTGCTCAAAATCGGCCTGGGCCTGCGCGTTGATCTGCGCCATCCGGCTCTGACCAGCGCTCTCATTCTGACTGAGCCACCCCATGTAATAGCACGCCGCCGATGCGCGGTGCGCCAGCAGCGTCGCGTTCGGGCTCTTCTGTTCCGCGTTCAATGCCCTGAAAAAGTTGTAGACGCGGCTGCCATCGTTACTCTCGGTGATCAGCTTCCAATACTCACTCACGGCCATGCCGAACTCTTTGCCGTCCGGGTCCGCCTGCCTCATCGTGAATTCGAGTTTGCCAAGTGCAAGGGGCGTAGCCTGTCCGCTGACCTGGTCCGCAGCGCCGCCTGAAGTAGCCTGTTGAGCCAGAGCCGGTGTGATTGCGATTGCCGTCAGAATTGCGAGGACGGCAGCGGATTTTGCGAAGAAACTGCGGGTCATATTCCCTCCTGGGTTGAAATGGTTGGCGTCGAATGATTCAGAGAACTCTGAATCATAGAGTAAATGCGCGAGATCTTGCTGGTCCGGTGATCGATCCAAGGAAATTCCTATCAAGAACCCTCTGTGGCAATTCTCCCCGGATTTCATCTAATAAAGAGTACTCTATTATATAGAGCGATAATTGTCAAGAGAAATCTTCCGTGCCTTTCCAAAGCAATTTCGTCTGATCTGAGGCTTCAGGAGTTGAGAGTCAAATCCGGTCCAGACCCTCACATATTCGCCCGTCCAGCGCGCATCGCCTCGTTAAACTGTGGCTTGGTAAAGTTAAGCGCCGCCTCGAGCTTTGCCTCGTACTCCAGCTTGCGGGCCATCAGCTTGAGGGTAGCGGTAGCAAACTCGCCATCAAGCACGATCAACCCCTCGGCCGCCTTACTTCCGGCCATCCGCAGCAGATCGGCCTCGGACGTATTCAGGTACTGCGCGTCCCTCGGGTCGGCGATCCATACCTCCTGACCTTCCGCTAGGACGCCGCTCAGCCAGTAGACCTTCCGCAGCAGGTACTGCAACCGCTCTTCATCATTGGTCTCGGTGAAAAGAAACTTCTTCTGCCAGCGGCTATAGTAGCGCGTGGTCACGGGCACCGGCTGGCGATTGCCAGACTTCAGAAACTCAAGCTGGCCTAGATCCACAACCTTGCGGACTGCGTTATAAACAAAACCCTCCGCATAGGGCTGCTCCATCGATGGCACAATCTCGGCAAAGGTCTGGGTAACCGAGGCCGCGACCTTCGCATACAGGTTGTGCGCGCCTCCGTCCGCCAGATGCACTTCGCCGTGGACGATGTAAGTGTCGGCGCCGGAGGCCGAGTTGTGAAAGGGCCATTGAAACTCTCCAAAGGCCACCGGCAGCCCGCCCAGTGTGACGTAGCACTCGGGCCGCGGATTTCGCAGCCGTTTGGCGCCGGCAGCCAGATAGGCGGTCATCGTGGGCAGCAGTTCGGGCTTTTCGAAATCGAACCCCTCGCTCACCTCGAGTTTGAACTTCCGGTCGACTGCCTGCGCGCCGGCCAAGCCCAACTCAAATACAGCCGTAGAGCGGCCCTTCGAGTCGGCGCCCTGAGCAGTGGAGACAAGAACCAGGCCCGCCTGGGCGGCGGCCGCTTCAAGAGAGGTGGCGAGTGTGGACTTAGGAGCTGCGGTCATAAGAGGGGAATCCCATGTCGAAGATCGTTTGCGTCTTTATTTTAGTGCATCCTGCTAGCCTGGAATTCTCTTTGAGCCTCACAGGGCAGCGCCATCCCGAGCCAATTCAAGCGTGTCTCTGAACCATCAACCCTTCTCTAACATCCGAAGCAGCTCGAAGAGGAATCTCAGGCAAGCCTCTCCTTATGCCGGCTCATTGTGCAGAGTCAGCGACAAAACTGCATACCGTCCAATTTACTTCAGGTTTTCGTTGAGCAGCTTGGCAAGCCGAGCGCCCGCTAGAGCCATGCGGCTCTTTGCGTCGATCATGGCCTTGTTGTAATAGGCCGTCGTAATCAGATATGACGAGCCGGTCGCCGGCTTCGGGCTCGCGCCGATCGGCGAAGCGTAGGCGTCCTTCTCTGCCATCGCCAGCGATTCCGCAGCCCAGGTCGCGGGATCGGTCACGGCAACTTTGCTTTGAGCCGCCGCTGCAAGCCCCTTTCCAAATGTAACCGCCTGAGGCAGCGCGGGCCCCGGTTGGCCTTCGCCCGGCAGATCGTCCCAGAAGGCATGCAACTCAGTCGGCGCACTCGTCGATAGAGTACCTTCAAACAACTTCTTCATCGCCACGGTGAGCTTGATTGGGACATCGTTGCCGCCCGCGTCTCCAGCGCCTGCAAAGTAGCGGGTCGATGCGTGCAGCGGCTGATGAATATCGCCAACCAAATGCTCGATCCAGATAAGATCGTAAGACTTCAGCAAGTCATCTTCATTCGAGGCGATGAATCCCCGCATTGCAACAATCTCCGTAGCCGCATTGGGCACAGGGGTTGGTGGCGCCATCGAATTGTCCGATGCAAATCCAATGTCGATGAAGTGCCAGTAGCCGTGACTCGCCGTGTCGGTGAAACCAATGTTGACGTCGGTAGTGATGCCGGGGGGAGGCGTGTCAGAGTCCTTCAGCCATTCATGTTTGATCGTGTCCGGCCATGTAGCTGCCCGCATGAATAGGTAAAGATTTTGATCGTCCTGCGAAAGACCAGCCGGAAGCTCGGCAACCCAATCGGCGTAACCCGGAATCGACCTTGTATTGTCGGCATTGTGCAGAGTTGGCACTAGCTTGATCAGCTCGATTGCTCGTGCGCGGGCTGCCGGCGTTATCTGCTGCCAGGCCGCATAAGCAATGGCCTCGTGCCCCGTGTTGCCCCAGCCCATCGCGTGCGGCGGAATGATGACAAAAATAGAAAGGAGTAGCACAACAACGGCCCGGCGGATCGGAGTTCGCATCTAACTTCCTCCTTAGGGTTGGCATTCCGGGACTCCCGGATCACGCCAACCATACTAACTCACAAAATCTGGCGATGAGTTACAGAGTGATCAATCCCACTCGGTCTTGATGAGATTTCGAACGCCTCGATCCTTTCTGGTCATTGCAAAGAACTTCGTCTCGCTGAAAGCATCGTTCGCAGGGAGTGATTTGCGCGAATCGCCACCGCCGCTACAATCAAATTGGCGATGATTCACTATCTCTATCTCGGCAGAGTGGACTATAGCGAGGGCCTGCGCCTCCAGGCAGAGATCGCCGAGCTAGTCGCCGAGGGCAGTGCGCCCAACGTTCTGCTGCTTCTCGAGCATCCGCCGGTCCTGACACTCGGACGTAACGCTCGGCGTTCAAACATCCTTGCGTCAGACGAGCTGCTGGCCATCCGCGGTATCACCGTCCACGAGATCAACCGCGGCGGCGACGTAACCTACCACGGCCCGGGCCAGCTGGTCGGTTACCCCATCTTCGACCTCCGCACCCTCCGCAATCCCGGCGGCAGCCGCATGGGTCCGGTCGACTTCGTTCGTGGAATCGAGGAGGCGCTGATTCGCCTCTGCCTCGGCTTTGGTGTTGAGGCCCAACGGATCTGCGGCCTAACCGGCGTCTGGTGCGGCGTTTCAGACTCGCAGAGACAGCCCGCGCGTAAGATCGGCGCCATCGGCATTCACGTAGCGCGCGGCATCACCTCTCACGGCTTCGCCTTCAATTTGACCACAGACCTAAGTGACTTCGCGCTGATCGTTCCCTGCGGCATTCCCGATCACGCAGTCACCAGCCTTCAGCGAGAGATCGAACCTGCCATTTCGCTACCCACTCTCGAAGCCGTCGCCCATCAGGCAGCGCGCCAATTTGGAGAGGTTTTCGGCGAAGATCTGATGGCGGTCGAAAACCTGGCATCGCTGCGCGCTCAGGCCGCAACCGCACACATACGAGAATTTCCCGCAGAAGACACGCCCCTCCAAATTCCGCCTGAGATCGATCGCCTGCGCGGCTCGCCTGACCGCCCGATTCGCGCCTGAGCATCGTATTCACGTCGGACCCAGTCCGCGGCATTGCAACCGCCGGCATACGCGCCGCGATTTATAATCCGGCAGGAAGAGAATCTTCCCCACGTCTGCCGAACGCAGTCTTCGGAGCTTCCAAATCGCGGAGAGATAGTCATGCCTACCGACGTGATCATGCCCCAGATGGGCGAGTCGATCTTTGAAGGAACCATTACCAGGTGGCTCAAGAAAACAGGCGACACAGTCGAAAAGGACGAGCCGTTATTTGAAATCTCCACCGACAAGGTGGACGCCGAGATCCCCTCGCCCGTCTCCGGTCTCCTCACCGAAATCAAATTCCACGAAGGCGCAACCGTCGGAGTCAACACGGTAGTCGCCGTGATCGGTGGCGCACTGGCGACATCGGCTCCCGCGGCGGCCACGGCGCCCGCACACGCTTCCGCCTCAACTTCTGCGTCGCTGGCGCCTTTGGCCGCATTGCGGCTGCCCGATAGGGAGATACGCTCCTCGCCGCTGGTTCGCCGCATCGCCAAAGACAACAATCTCGACCTCAACCAAATCGAAGGCACCGGCTCTGACGGTCGCATCACCAAAGAGGATGTACTAGCCCATCTCGCTAAAACCGCTCCGAGCAGCTCCGCACCCATTGCGCAGCCGGCTCCATCGCACGTGACGATGTCGAAGATGCGCGCCATCATCGCCCAGCGGATGGTCGAGAGCGTGCGGATCAGTCCTCACGCTCACACCGTCTACAGGATCGACATGACCCGCATCGTCCGTCTTCGCGAGCGCGAAAAGGCCCGCTTCGAGGCGCAGCACGGCGTCAAGCTCACCTACATGCCGTTCATCGCAGCCGCCGCTATACAAGCTCTAGCGAAATTGCCCATCGTCAACGCCTCGCTCGTCGATGGCATCATTCACTACCACCCCAACATCAATCTAGGCATTGCCGTGGCTCTCGAATGGGGCCTGATCGTTCCGGTCGTCAAACGGGCCGAGACTCGGAACTTCCCCAGCCTCGCCGCCGCCATAGCCGATTTCGCCGCACGCGCCCGTTCTAAAAAGCTCCTGCCCGAGGAGGTGCAGGATGGCACCTTCACCCTCACCAACTCCGGTGTCTTTGGCGGAGAGTTCGGCACACCCATCATCAATCAGCCCGAGTCTGCGATTCTGGCGATTGGCGGCCTGCGCAAGGAGCCAGTCGTGGTCACCGATCCCGATGGCAACGATTCCATTGCCATTCGCTCGATGCAGCACTTCTGCCTGGGCTTCGACCACCGCACCATCGACGGCGCCGACGCCGGTAAATTCATGCTGGAGTTCCAGCAGGCTCTGGAGTCCTGGGACAAAGACATCGGATAACCAGCTGACTCAGTTTGGTCACTAACTTACTTCCACTCGTGAGGCAGCGCTCCAGCAGGTTTATGGTGAGTTATCTCCGAGTAAGCCGCCTGAACATCCATCGATAAGTCTTTAGGCGTCCAATTCGCATCCCGCGACGGAAGCTGAATCTTCATCTCAGCGGGAGTTTTTCCCTCACGCGCTTGCGCATTCACCGCACTATATAAGTCGAGCAGGAATTGCCGTTGACCGGCCAGAATCGCCACGCCGCCCGCATCGCCGTGACCCGGCAGCACGGCCACCGGATCGAGTCGCATAGCCTTCGACAACACCCGTGGCCAATTCGCGATATTCGCATCCCACAACTTGTTGCGTGGCCCGTTCGCGGCTCCATCGCCCGTGCAAAGCACTCTCTCTTTGGGCAGCCACACATACCCGTCGGCAGGCGTGTGACCCCAGCCTAGGTAGTAAAAATCAACCTCTCGCGTAGCATCCTTCATCACAAAAGGACTTTTGCGAAAGGTCTTCTCCGGCCGCTGAACGTTATCCTCGTGTAGCTCGCGAACATCCTCCCGTCTCGCTTCGGCTGCCTGCCAGCGTGCAGGTTCATAGCGATCCATCTCCTCAGTCACTTTGTAATACGCAAGGGTCATTGCCCCCGTCGCGGTCCACAGCGAGTTGCCGTAAGAGTGATCTCCATGAGCATGCGTGTCGAAGACGTAACGAACCGGCTTAGGAGATAGTAACTTCACCTCCGCCATGACTTCGCGAGCACGCGCGGGATAGTTGGCATCGACGACGATCAGATAGTCATCCATCTCGATCACCGCCGTATTGCTATACCCCTTCGAGGCATCGCCCAGCAGAAACCAGACCCCTGGCGCAATCTCACGCGGCGCGGCTGACTGGCCGTGCACGGGAATAGCGCAGAAACACGCCAGAATCGCAATCGATCGCACAACTCCCCAACTCGCTCGGAGCGATCCTGCGCCCGGCCGCAAACCGCGCCTCTCCGGGCTGGCGGCCCTAGTCATGCTTATCCCACGGGTCGTAAGTCCCCACGCTCCACGAGTGACCCTCCGGATCTCTCACGGTGAAATCGCGGCTTCCATAGTCTGTATCATGCAACGGCCGGATCACCTTCGCTCCGGCGGCCACCGCCCTGGCATACGCGCCATCGGCATCGGGCACCACGATGTAAACGCTGCGCGTTTCCACGCCGCCCAGTTCTGCGGGAGGTCGAAACCCCGAACCAAACTCGTCATTTTTGCCCGAGCCGAGCATGATCATGCCTTTGCCCAGCGTCAGTTCGGCGTGGGCGATCGTGCCATTCTCACCTTCATAAACGGCATGCCGTTCAAATCCAAAGACCTTGCACAGCCACTCGATCGCAGCGGGTGCATTCTGGTAACGGTGACCAGGGACGATAGTACCGTCTGATTTGCACATAGGGGAACCCTCAATGCCAACAATAGCGCGAGCCATACTATGAGACAATGATTTAACCTTTTCGATATGCCTCTGCCATCCGGCGACTCTCTGCTTGTGAAGATTATGAGCGATTCATTCGCCGACGCGGCCGCGCGCGCGGGTCAACACCTCGTCTGCCGAGAGGGTTGCTCCCAGTGCTGCCATGGCGCCTTCGCGCTCGGTCCCTTGGATGCCCTTCGCTTGCAGGCCGGTATGGAAACTCTGCGAGCCTCCGACCCCAATCTTGCAAGAGAGGTCGAGCATCGCGCATCCATGTGGACCGTCGAGCATGAGGCGGCCTTTCCGGGCGACTTTCAAACCGGCATCCTCGGCGACACGCCCGAGGAGCGCGAGCGCTTCGAAAGCTTCGCCAATGAAGCCCCCTGCCCTGCGCTCGACACCGAGACCGGCCGCTGCGATGTCTACAAATGGAGACCGATGACCTGTCGGCTCTTCGGTCCGCCGGTGCGCATGGGCGAAGGTCAGGAGCTGGCCCACTGCGAGCTATGCTTCAAAGGCGCCAGCGAAGCCGAGGTGGCTGCCTGCGAGATGGAAGTTCCCTTCGAGCTTGAGTCAGAGATACTCGCCGAGATCCCCTCAAAAGGCGAGACAGTCGTGGCCTTCGCGCTGCTCAAGTGAGTCCATTCCTTCGCCGCAACGATCCGCTGAGCCCGGTTCTTTGAACTCCGTAGCTTCGGGGGTCTTGCTCTAAACTAAGTCTTGGACCCCCAGATGCCAACACGCCCCTGCTGGGTTGAGATCGACGCCCGCGCCCTTGAAGACAACTTCCGCTTTTTGTCCGCGATTGCCGCGCCGCATGCTGAACTGCTCGCGATCGTCAAAGCCGACGCCTATGGTCACTCGCTCAACATCTGCGCGCCCGCCGTCGTTCGCGCCGGAGCCCGTTGGCTCGGTGTCACAAGCGTCGATGAGGGCCTCGCGGCCCGCGCGCTCTGCCCCGACGCCAGGATATTAGTCATTTGCGGGCCATTCCCGGGCCAGGCAGAGGCTCTCGTGCGCAACTCGCTCACCGCCGTAGCGTGGGAGCACTGGCAGCTCGCCGAATTGGAGCGCGCCGCCTGCGCGGCCTCCGCGGCTCCCGGCTCCATCCCCGTTCATATAGAGATCGATACCGGCATGAGCCGTCAGGGACTGCTCCCCCACCAGCTTGCCCCGGCGCTCGCCCACTTTGCTCCGGGCTCACCGCTGCGTCTTGAGGGAGTAATGACCCATCTCTTCGCCGCGGATGAGGCCAACGGGCGGATTACAGAAGAGCAGCTCAACCGTCTCGACTCCGTATTGAGCGAGATCGGCGCCGCCGGAGAGTTGCCTGATTGGCTCAACGTAGGCAACTCCGCCGCGCTCCTCGCTGGACAAGCGCCCATGATCGCCGCCCTCGCCGATCGCCACGGAATGAAGGCTCTGCTCCGTCCTGGCCTCGCTCTCTACGGTCTGGTTCCGCAGTTCGATCCCCAGTTTGAATCTTCTGAGCCCAGCTCACTCGCCGCCGCCCGTGCCCGCTTGCAACCTGTCCTCGAATGGAAGACCCGCGTCATTGGCGTGCGTGAGATTCCCGCAGGCTCGGTCGTCGGCTATAACGGAACCTTCGTAGCCACCGAGCCGATGCGGCTCGCGCTTCTCGCCGTTGGATACGCCGATGGCCTCGATCGCCGCCTCGGCAATCGATTCAGCCTGCTGCTTCACGGAATGCGCGCTCCGCTTGTAGGCCGCGTCAGCATGGATCAGACGGTCATCGACGTCACTGAGATCCCGGGCGTCGCGCCGGGCGACGAAGTCGTGATTCTGGGGGCTCAAAAAGGAAGTGACGGCGCCGAAACCATCACCGCATTCGACCACGCCGAAGCGACCGCGACGATCCCCTGGGAGGTCTTCACCCGTATCGGTGCGCGTGTGCCTCGAATCGGTGTCTGAAAACTCTGCGAGATTTTCTCAGAGCCTTACGGCAGAAGCTGGATCTCTCCGCGTTTTGGCAATCATCGCGACTGGCGGTCCGCCGTCTGAGGATTATGCTGGCTGTGGGCAAAGAAGGGGAATCGAAGAGATGCCTATCCCGCCAACGAACTCCAGCGCTTCGGCTCTAGACCTCCGCAACACTGCGCGCGCACGCTCGAAGCCGAATCTCGGCGTGAGATTTGCTGTCGCCATGCTGTTCTCAGCTATCGCAGTCGCCGCGATTCTCTTTCTTCCGGCAGGCACTCTGCATTCCTGGCAGGCATGGGCTTATTTCGCAGTATTCATCCTTCCGATCATGATCACATATTTGTACTTCTTGAAAACCGACCCTCGGATGCTGGAGAGCAGGCTGAAGAGCGACGAGCAGGTCAGTGAGCAGCGGCTACTGATGCGGAGTGCACGGCTTATCGCCGTCTCCATTCTGCTCCTTCCCGGTTTCGACTATCGCTTTGGCTGGTCGCGCAGCCGTCTCGGCCCGCAGCCGCTCTGGCTAACATGGCTCTCAATGTTGATGGTCTTGGCAGGGCTCTGCGCAGCGCTCTGGGTGATGAACGTCAACCGCTTTGCCGGGGCGACCATCGGAGTGGAGGCTGGCCAGAAGGTGATTACAAGCGGGCCATATCGCATCGTTCGCCATCCCATGTACGCCGCAGGCGCGGTGCTGTGGCTCTTCACGCCCCTGGCGCTCAGTTCCGGGATTTCGCTGGCGGCCTTCGCTTTGATTGTTCCTTTCTGCGTCCTCCGCATCCTCAGCGAAGAAAGGGTGCTGCGCGAGCAGCTTCCCGGCTACACCGACTATTGCCCGCGCATTCGCTACCGTCTCATTCCTCTGCTCTGGTGAACCCTGAATGGAGCTCCCTCCACGGTTCCCCTCAACACACAACCGGCGCGTGAGGACGAATCCTCAGGCGCCGGTTTGCGACTCGTACTTGATTACTACTGTGTCACCGGCTGATCAGGCAGCGATTTCGACGGCTTCAGATGCGGCGCATTCGGAGCCCCCGGAGCCTTTGCGGCCTTCGACTCGTTGGTCGCGGGCGGCTGAGGAGGCGCAGGCGCGAATGCCGATCCCTTCTTGATGTGCACATCGCCATTCTCCGCGCTCAGCGTAATCTTCGGTCCACCCGATCCGATCTGGAAAGTCGCCGACTTGTCCTGACCCTCGCTCGAGGGAAAGGTGTAGTCAGAGAGGATATCGCCATTGTGCGTCCGCACGCTCACCGTGGCGGAGACATTGGGCGGCAGTGTCAGCTCGACGTCTCCCTTGCCGTTCTTCGCATTCACCGCATAGGAGCCCGCCGGTTCAACCGAGATACTCCCGTCACGATCCTCGACGCTGCTGTCGCCGTAGATCTGGCTCAGGTCCACGTCTTTGGAGTGCGTCGTCACCCGCACCTGCCCCTTGGCCTCGTTGATGTGCAGGTCGTCGGAGTCCAGCGTCAGATCGCCCGGCAGCTCCGCAACTTGCAGATCGGTCACCGAGGTGTGCATACGAATCGCCCCAGCGATGTTCTCCAGATGCACATCGCCCAGAATCTCGCCGCTTTGCGTGATCTTGCCTTTCACGTCAGAGAGCGTGATGTCATTCAGATCGCCGTCGGCCGTCACATCGCCTTGAATATCGTGGACAGAAAAATCGTGCTTGCCCTCTGAGAAGTGCGCCTCAATCGCCCCGGCAATCGAGCTGAGGTGAACGTCGCCGTGCGCTTTCACGTTGATGCCCGTGCCCAGCCCCGCCGCGGTCACGTCGCCTTTGCCCGCATTCACCATCACCTTTGCGCTCTTGGGAACGGTCACAGTGACGTTCAGCCGCCCCCTCGAATTCCCCTCGGCCTTCACCAGCACTGAGCTACCATTGACGCTCAGATGCGGCGCTTCGGAATCGAAGATCCTCTTCGCCTCTGAGTCTGAGTTGGTGTATGCCACCTCCTGAGCCTGCACCTCAACGGTGGACCCATCATTCGCCATCACGTTCACATCGCCGCGAGGATTGTCAATCTCGATCGCAGAATTGGCGGGAATCGCCGCGCTCAGCAGCTTCTGTTCGCTATCGTGCTCCGGCATTCCAAAGCTGTTGAAGAAATCGCCGTCGTTGCCGTCCCAATGGTAAAACCATGGCTGCATGTGGTTCCATCCGGCCGCGCAAAAGCCCAGCACCGCCAGCGCAATGACGATCCCAACAAAGCTTCCGCCGCGCCGTACTGGAACATCCCGGCGCATGTCCAGCATCCACTCGCCCAGCAGCGCCACACCCGCGCCGATCAGCAGCAGCGGCCACCAGCGCCCATACCAGGCCCAGAACTCGCTGCCCGCGATGTGGCCGGTAACCACCATCAAGGCCACCACGCCCACGCCAATCAGAATGACCGGGCCAACGACCGAGGGAACCCGCGGGCCATACGCGCCCACGTAGCTAGCCTTCATCGCATGGTGCTGGGCCTTCCATGCATCGCGCTGCGCGCGCCATGCGGCCTTCTGCTGTTCACGGTAGACCCGGTACTGCGTCTTGGGATCGTAAGGTGGAAATCCGCCGCCCGGTGGCATATTCGGAGGTACGCTGCTCATAACTGTCCTCCTTTGTGCTCATCCCCGGAGTCCTGTGTGAAGCTCGTCATCTCCACATGCGGTGCAACCTCCAGACTTGAACCCGGATTCGAAGCTGTGCCCGCAGCTGGGCCTGTATATGGCTGGCCCGGATAGGGCGTCTGTGGGTATCCGCCCGTCGCCAGCGCTGCGCGCTCAGCGAGCAAAAGCACGCCCGCCAGGATCAGGAACAGGGGCCAACTCTCGCCCCAGCTAAGGATGTCAGCCTGGTTGAGCAGCGCGAGCACGCCAACCAGCAGAAGATAGGCAGGACCGGGTAAGCGGCGAACCATGATGTAGGAGTTCATTTGGGCCCTCCTTGCGAATCACCCACGCGGCGGACAATCAGCCATGCGCCCAGTGCGATCAGAAACAGCGGCCATGTGTACTCCAAAAGGTGGCCATGAAAGACATCCAGCTGTGCGAGCAGGAACAGCACCCCCAGGGCAATCAGCACAATCGCTCCAATCGGCTCTCTGCGCCGCCAATACGCCGGTATCGGAAGATTGGGGTCGGGAAATCCGGCCTGCGGCTGCGTAAACGGAGACTGATAAGCACCCGGAACCGGTCCCGCGTAAGGAACCTGACTGGCTCCCGCAGCCGGTCCGGCGGGAGCTGGACCCGTGCCTGGCTGCCCAGGGTTTCGCGGGCGCATGCCGAGGTTCAGCCAGTTGCTGATCTCATTCAACCCGAAGGGATCGGGAACCGGTTGGCCGTCCCGCAACGCCTTGGCGGTGTGGTAGGCCTCGAATGACTGGTAGAGGACCCACGCGCCGATGAAGAGGCCAAAGAGCCCGCTGACCCTGCTGGTGATCGAGATCAGCACCGCGAAGACGATCACATGGATAAATCCTTTGATGAACTGGCCGTTATACATCGCGCCCACGCCGGGAATCACTCCCAGCGAGCCGGCAACCCAGGGATTGGGTCCACTCGCCGGCGACGCCATGAAAGGCTGCTGATAGCTCTGCCACGCGACTGTGCATGGCTCACAGAGAAGCTGGCCTCCAGCCGTGTTGCGCACGCAGCCGGTGCACAGTGCCTTGCCGCAATTCTGGCAATAGGCAATTGCGGGCACCCCCATGTGATTTACGCAGTCCATACTGTGCCCCTTTCCCGTATTGCATCTGCGGAGCCGCCGGAATGCGCGCGCTCTTCCTGAGACCTCAGGGAAGCTTCTAAAAACTCAGAGTCGCTCAAATTCGGTCCAACCTCGGGCCCCACGGCCGGATCGCCCGAAGTCTGCGGTGGATCGATCCGTGAGCCGCCGTCTCGGTGCGCCGGAGCCTGTCTCGACTCGCCTGGCGCCGCGTCTTGCGGTTTCTGCCGGTTCTCCTCGCCTTCACCTTGTCCTCCGCTTCCGCTGTTGCGGCGCAGCTCCCGCATCCGGGTCTGCACCTCGTAGACCAGCCTCAGGTGGTCGTAGTAGCGGATGATCGGGGTCGAGGCCGTCATCAGCCTCCGCTCCATAAATGAGCGCACCGCGCTGGGCTTCAGGTCGGCGAGCCTCAAATCGAAGATGCGGACACCGGTCAGATTGAGCGTCATGGCGATCGAGAAGAAGGCCATCGCGGCGGTCATCAACAGCCGCGGCTCGGCAAAGCGCCGTACGTGGCCCATAAAGCCCGGCCGCTGCCAGGCGGGAATCATCGGCACCACGTTGCCGCTGCCGGTCACCAGCCCATAGCCAGCCACCTGCCCTGGACCCGTCGCAGCAAGGATCTTGTCCAAAAGCCCGGCCGGAACTTCCGGCTCAGGGGAGAGGAACTCCAGCCATTCGCGGCCCCGCCGCGACTCTTCAAAGAGCGCCGTGCAGGCCGGGCAGACGGCCATATGAGAGCTGAAAATCGCCTCGTCTTCGGGCCGTAGCAGCCCGTCCAGCGCCTCCGCCAAAAGTGTCTCCCACTGCCCGCAGGCTGGAGAGTTCGGAATGAATGTGCGCCCTGCCATGGTTACATCACCTCCCGTCTATTACGTTCCAGCAGCCTCGCCAGTTCCGCGCGACCCCTGCTGATGCGGGACTTCACAGTACCTTCGGGTATCCCCAGTACCTGGGCGATCTCCTTGTAGTCCATATCCTGCAGATCGCGCAGGATCACCGCCTCGCGCAGCTCCACCGAGACCCGCGCCAGGGCATCCTGCACCATCTTTGCAAGTTCTTTCTTTGCCGCAGATTCGTGCGGCGAGACGCCGTTGGATACCAGCCGGTCCACCGGCTTCAGCTCCTCGGTCTCATTCCAGCCCGCATCCAGCGAACCGGTCACCCGCAGATTCTTGGTCCGCCTGAAGTTGTCCACCAGCAAGTTGCGGGTCATCGTCGTGATCCACACTTGCAGCGAGCCCCGGCCCAGGTCAAAGCTGGCCAGATTCGAGTAGACCTTCAAAAACACATCCTGTGTGAGGTCCTCGGCATCAGCCGGGTTGCCAGTGAACCGGTAGCAAAGTCCATAGACACGCCGATGGTGGGTGCGAACCAGCTCGGCCCATGCGCCGGAATCCCCGTCCATACAGCGGCGGACGATTTGAGTCCAGTCGATCTCCAGAGGGCAACCCTCCCCGCTCGCCTGGCGGGCAACCGGCACAGCGGTCTTGCCTGCCTCTACGGGACCGGCTCCAGCCTCGAAGCCGTCACGAGTTCGCTGCGGTCTGGGAGTGAGGTCGTCCCGTCTCGGGGCATCCTGTTCGCGCCGCAACGGTTTGGCCGGCCACGCCAGCCCCATCCCCATCCCGTTCCAGCTTAATGTACCCACGCATTGCATATTGCGTTGATACGAAGGAATTGTGTGGATAGTTCCGTTTTTGGCCGGCTCTTTCAGTCAGGCGACGAAAGATCTTGTCTGAGTGGCAGTGGGTCTGTTTGATGGGTTCCGGTTCACAGACTGCGGAAATTCCAGCTCTAGCCTTCGAAAAAAACAGGGGTGAGGCTTCAATCGTTCCGAAAGGCACCTTAAATCGAAGCGAATTATTCGCTGATGAAGGCCTATTCGGAGGCTGGAGAGCGATGACGCAAATCATTCAGGGCTTCGGGTACCAATCCGAATGTGGCGACCATTGATGGCAGGATGGGCACTTCGTGATATTCCATTGTTTCAGGCAACTAGGGCACACTCCTCCCGTATTGAATGTATTCCACAAGTGGCGGCAGTTGCATATCCAACGGTCCTCGCTCTGCGGGAGCCAGCCACATTTAGGGCATCGGATGCGTCCTTCGCCGCCATCGGAACTTCTCAGTTGGTCTTCGACACCAGCTGAAGGCAGATCCAGCGCCAGCGTTGAACGGAAATCTGAATCCATACGCAACTCCGGGATTTCAAGATGATCGCTCACCGTGACTCAAAGCCAATTTCCTAATACCGCTGCTGAAACTCCGGCTCGACGGGATTCTCAAACAGCGAGGCATCGCGTGTCACAATCGTCAGCCCCGAAGGCGTCACGAAGTACCGCCGCTTGTCCTCAGCCGGGTCATAGCCAATCACCGTTCCCTCGGGAATGTGCACATGGCGATCGATGATCGCCCGCCTGATGCGGCAATGGCGGCCGATGTTTACATGCGAAAAGATGATGCTCGCGTCCACGGTCGAGTAAGAGTTCACGCGCACATCCTGCGAGACGACACAATTCGCAACTGACGCGCCCGAGATGATCACTCCCGCCGTGATTACCGAGTTGACCGCCATGCCCGAGCGGCCTGGGTCGCCGAAGACGAACTTGGCCGGTGGATACTGGCGCGCCCTGGTGCGGATCGGCCAGTTCTTGTCATACAGGTTGAAGACCGGCGAGACCGAGCACAGGTCCATATTCGCGTCGTAGTAGGCATCCAGTGTGCCCACATCGCGCCAGTAGAGCGCTTGCTGCTTGTTCTCATCCACAAAACTGTAGGCCATCATCTTCTTTTTGCCCAGCAGAGCCGGCAGAATGTCATGGCCGAAATCGTGCCGTGAGTTGGCGTCCTCGGCATCGGCGATCAGCGCCTTGAGCAACACCTCTGTGTTGAAGATATAAACACCCATCGAGGCATCCACGGCATCGGGGTTGAAGGGAGACCGGAAGGTGGTCGACGGCACCTTCTCCTGAAATCCCAGCACCTCGCCGCCCTTTGCGACCTTAACGACGCCGAATTGCTTGACGTCTTCCGGCGGAATCGGCAACGTGGCCAGTGTAACCTCTGCCTTGGTTTCCTTGTGGTACTCCAACATACGGCTATAGTCCATTTTGTAAATATGGTCGCCGCTCAAGATGATCATATGCTTCGGCTGCTCGCTACCGATCGAGTAGATATTCTGGTAGACCGCATCGGCGGTTCCTCGGTACCAGTTCAAGCCGGTACGCTGCATCGGCGGCAACAACTCGAAGAACTCACCAAGCTCCTGGGCCACAATTCCAGTCCACCCTTCGCGGATGTGCCGGTTGAGCGAGAGCGCCTTGTATTGCGTCAGTATGAAAACCTTGCGCAGACCCGAGTTGATGCAATTCGACAGCGTCACGTCGATGATGCGATAGTGACCGCCAAATGGCACGGCCGGCTTGGCGCGGTCCCTGGTCAGGGGGAAGAGCCGTTCTCCTGCTCCACCCGCCAGCAGCACGCCAAGTGTGTCTCTCATATCCATTGGACCCCGCCTCCGCACCGCCTTCTGGCTGGTAACTCCTTAACCGGCGCAATGCATGCCGTCACCCGGTCCAGCCTAGCTCCTGCAAAACCTCCGCGCAGGTGTTCCCGAACGATGGAGAATAACGCAAGCTGCGCAACTTAGTCGCTCATTTCACTGTATATAAAAGAACTGCTCTCAAGACAAGGGAGGAGCCGCGGCCAAACTGCATCGTGAACCGCGATCTCCTCTTTCGGGAGGAACTACCGATCGAGTGTGCCGGTTGCCCGTCAAAAACCCGTTATCGTTTCTTCTTGAACTTGTACTCCACTCCAACTGAGATGCCGAAGTTCCAGTTGTCGTGCGGGCTTGAGACCGTGGGCGGAGGAGTGGAGAATCCGAAGCCGTAACGCGTGAAGAGCGCGTCGGGCGTCACGCGGAAGACCCAGTGCGCGGAGCGATTCAGGTCGATGTGGCCGCCGAAGACCATTGCCGGTGCAATCTGGTTGTTATAGAAGCCCACACCGGCAGGCGAGAGCGGATAATCGTGCGAATCGAAGTGCGCGCCGCCCGCCAGCACATGGACCATGATGTCGCCGTGCTTGTTGTGCGGCCCCAGCCACTCCGGCCCGCCGACAAACAAGTACTGACTCACGAAGGGGCCCCGTACATTGTCCTGCCCCACGTTGTCTCCTCCAATGCTACCTGCGCCGCTCGTGCCCAGGTAGGCGCGGCCCGAGCCCTCGACGGCCCAGCGCTTGCGGAACCAGTAAGAGCCGGTCAAATCCAGCCCGCCCAGGTTAGCCCCTTGCAGAGCATTCGGGCCCGCGTGGATGTGGCCGTAGGCCGCTCCCAGCGAAAGATCGTAGCGATTGTCATAGCGGACATTGGCCAGCGGATCGCTGGCGATATAGGTGCCGTTGCCCGCCGTCGGAGAGGCGGTACTCTGAGCCAGGGCGCTGGTTCCGCAACAAAAAGCAGCAATGGCGACGAAAGAAAAAGAGGATCGTACATGGATGCGCATCACCAATCAGCTTACAGGACGACGCCAATAGCGGACAATGCAGGACCGCTCGTCTCAGGGCTCGCAGCTCTCTCTCCAGCGGGTCCAAACCAGGTAGCGCGCCGTCTTCAACACCTCGAGCGACGCCACCGCACCGGCGGTCAGCGGCGGGTCGGGCTCGAGCGGCCGCGCCGCATGTGTGCGCCACTCCACCGGCAGGTTGCTGAAGATCATGCCGGCGCGGGGCAGATGGCTGGCATTCGTAACCACCTCGGCCGAACGCCATCCGTGCGCCTTCATGATTCGCACAGCATAGCAGGCATTCTGAATCGTGTCCCTCGCCTCAGGCTCCACAAAAATCGCCGAGTCCGGAATCCCCTCAGCCCGCGCGCTGCGGGCCATCACCTGCGCCTCCACAAACTGGTTGCGGACCGCTGCCCCGGTTAAAATCAGCCGCGGCGCTACACCCCGTTCATATTCATGCACGCCCTCGGTCACACGGGCCAACTGTTCCGGCGTCGGGTTGCCGTCGTCGTCTGCCGGATAGCCAAGCACAATGATTGCGTCAAAGCGCGTCAGCGAGGTATTCGAGGCAGGCGTTACCAGCCGGGCAATGGCAGCCCACGCAATTAGGACAAAAACCACCGCGGCGGAGCCGACGATCGCGCGGCCCCGCCATCCAAGTGGTCTTCGCTCAAAGAGTGTGCGCCGCCTCTTCAACGAGTGGGCTGGCATCTTGCGGGCAGGAAGCTTAGCGTTCAAGGAATCTCCCACCATTCACTCTAACGCCTGCGTCCCGGCCAGAAAAGCCGCAAAGCCGGCCAAGGCTCGGGTCAGCCCAGTTCCGCCGGTTCTCCCCACTCCGACAATACAAACTCACTCAGCGGCTTGCGCGTGCGGGGACTCGTCTCCATATCGAGCAGGTGCTGGTTGCCGAGCGCCGCTGGTTCGCCCTGATAGCCCAGCGCAATCACAGCGCCGATGACAAAGTCCGCAGGGATTGCAAACGCCTTGCGCGCCGCCTCCGTGTCAAAGCCAGCCATCTGGTGCGTGGTGAGTCCAAGCGCCGCGGCCTGTAGCGTCAGATAAGACGCGGCTGCGCCGAGGTCATAGAGAGCCACGCGGTTTTCAGCGCCGTTGTGAGTGAATTTGGTGGTCGCGACGCCCATAATCAACACCGGCGCCGCACCCGCCCACGTCTGATTGGGGCCAATTAAAGTAGAGAAAATCTTCTTGTAGGTCGATGAGTTACGTCTGCCTACGAAAAACCGCCAGGGCTGCTCATTATAGGAGGAGGCAGTCCACCGAGCCGCCTCAAAGACTCGCATGAGGTCCGTAGCGCTCACCTCGCGATCGGAAAACGAACGCGCACTCCAGCGGTGAAGCACAGTTGTCAACACCCCGTCGATCGCGGGAGCCTTCTTTAGTTCATGCACTTCAACAGCAGTTATCGACATCAACTCTCTCCTCGAAAGCAATCTTTTACCTGTCTTTGATTCGCCCGGCGGCGAGAAGGATTCCACTCCGAGGAGAGAAAGTTGTTTGAACGAATAAATCTGTCAGGGTGGCGCGAAGCGCGGCAACTCCACCGCAGGCAGTTACGCCATCGCTTCGCGACTCATCGGCTCAAAGCGCAATTGGTTCGACTTGCGATCCACATCGATCCGCACATGCTCGCCATGCAGCACTTCGCCATTCAAAATCTTGATCGCCAGTGGATCCTGAATCATGCGTTGCAGCGCCCGCTTCAGAGGACGCGCGCCATAGGCCGCATCCGATCCCGAGGCGAGAACCAGTTGCCGCGCCGGCTCCGTCAGCTCCAGCGAGATCTGGCGGTCTTCCAGCAGCTTGCTGACCTCGTTCAACCTGAGGTCCAGAATCTGGCTCATCTGCGCATGGCCAAGCGGGCGGAAGATCACGATGTCGTCGACGCGATTCAGAAACTCCGGCCGGAAGTGTTCTCTCAGCACACGCATCACAGACTCTCGCGCCTGATCGAAATCCTGCTCGGTCTTGAGCGTGTCGCCGACCAGCATCGCCGCGCCCAGATTCGACGTCATGATCAGCACTGTGTTTTTGAAGTCCACCGTGCGGCCCTTCGAGTCGGTCAGCCGCCCGTCGTCCATCACCTGCAACAGAATATTGAAGACATCCGGGTGCGCCTTCTCGATCTCATCGAAGAGAATCACCGCATACGGCCGACGGCGGATCGCTTCCGTGAGCTGTCCACCCTCGTCATAGCCCACGTACCCCGGAGGCGCGCCAATCAGCCTGGCCACAGCGTGCTTTTCCATGTACTCGCTCATATCGATGCGAATCATCGCCTGCTCGTCGTCGAAGAGAAACTCTGCCAGCGCGCGCGCAGTCTCTGTCTTGCCCACGCCCGTGGGTCCGAGAAAGATAAATGAGCCTATCGGCCGCTTTGGATCGCTCAGTCCTGCCCGCGAACGCCGAATCGCATTTGCCACAACGGTCAGCGCCGCATCCTGGCCAACCACGCGCTCCTCAAGCCGCGTCTCCATCTGAACGAGCTTCTTCACCTCGCCCTCGAGCATTCGCGAGACAGGAATCCCCGTCCACTTGCTCACGATGCCGGCGATGTCTTCCTCGTCAACTTCTTCCTTCAACATCGGAGCCAGGCCGCCTCCGCCTTTTTGCGCCCCGTCCTGCACGGCGTTCAGCTTCTTCAGTTCAGCTTCAAGCCTAGGCAGTTCGCCATATTGAATCTGCGCTGCGCGCTCCAGCATACCCTTGCGGGTTTGCTCTTCCGCCTCAAAACGCAGCGCCTCGATCTTCTTCTTCAGATCGCTCACGCGGCTGATGGCCTCGCGTTCCTTGGTCCATCGCGCCCGCAGCGCGGTGATCTTCTCCTTCAGCGTGGCCAGTTCGCGCTCCACGGCATCCATACGCTCGCGGCTGTTGGCATCGGTCTCGCGCTTCAGCGCGGCCCGCTCGATCTCCAGCGACGTAGCCTCGCGCTCCAATTGATCGATCTCCGTCGGCACCGACCCAATCTGAATCGCCAGCGAAGCCGCAGCCTCGTCGACCAGATCAATCGCCTTGTCAGGCAAGAATCTGTCGCTGATATATCGATGCGAGAGCGTCGCCGCGGCCACAATCGCCGCATCCTTGATGCGCACGTTGTGATGCGCCTCATAGCGCTCTTTCAATCCGCGCAGAATCGCAATCGTGTCCTCGACATTTGGCTCGCCGACATAGACAATCTGAAAACGCCGCTCCAGCGCCGCGTCCTTCTCGATGTATTTGCGGTACTCATTCAACGTCGTCGCGCCAATCGCCCGCAGTTCGCCCCTGGCCAGCGCAGGCTTCAGCATATTGCTGGCGTCGATCGCTCCCTCGGCCGCGCCCGCGCCAACCAGCGTGTGCAGTTCGTCGATGAAGAGCACAATCTCGCCATTGGACTCTTCAATCTCCTTCAAGACAGCCTTGAGCCTGTCCTCGAACTCGCCTCGATACTTCGCGCCGGCCAACATCGAACCCAGATCGAGCGAGATCACCCGCTTGTCCTTGAGGCTCTCCGGCACATCGCCCGAGATGATCCGCCGCGCCAGCCCCTCGACGATGGCCGTCTTGCCCACCCCCGGCTCGCCGATCAGGACAGGGTTATTCTTCGTCCGCCGGCTCAGCACCTGGATCACGCGACGAATCTCTTCGTCGCGGCCAATCACCGGGTCTAACTTGCCCCGCCGCGCCAGCTCCGTCAGATCCTTGGCGTACTTTTCGAGAGCCTGGAATTTTCCCTCTGGATTCTGATCAGTCACGCGCTGCGTCCCGCGCACGGCGGTCAATGCCTTGAGAATCGCCTCATGCGTCGCGCCCAAAGCCACCAGCGCCGCGCTCGATGCTTCACCCTTGGCGTGGGCCGCGCCCAACAAGAGATGCTCGGTAGAAACGTACTCATCCTTGAAGTTCGCGGCCTCGCGAAAGGCTTGGTCAAATACCTTTTGCAGCGCCTGGCTCAGCCCCGGCTGGTTGGCCGCACCCGCAACACGAGGCAGTTTCTCCTCGATCTGGTGCAAGTCATGCTCCAGCCGTTCGGTGGGAACGCCGATCTTTTCGAGCACCGCCGGGATCACGCCCTCACGGTCCTCGACTAGCGCCAGCAACAGATGCACGGGCAGCACTTCGGGGTTACCAAGTTCGGTAGCCCGCTCCTGCGCCTGCGCCATCGCCTGCTGCGACTTTACTGTGAGCTTCTCCCAACGAATCGCCATAAGTTCAACTCCTAGCTGCTAGCCTCTAGCTACTAGCCAGTTTCTGCCCGTCACTAGAGTCCAGGCCCATTTCCAAAATTGACGAGACCTAATTTGCCTAAATCCCAGCCTCGACATTGCCAGGGCCTTCCGCACCACAAGAGCGCCCCACCACCTAGATGATGCTACTTGTGTCCAAGGTTCACGAGTGGCACCGCCGAGCCACCGCCGATCAGCATGGTACAGTTTCCTGACGCGCATACCTTCTCTTGCATCTTGATCTGCTCGAGCTGAATGAACTGCTCCGGCGAAAGCTGCATCTCTTGCCGGTATGCGTTATCAGCCGCGGCACGGCTGGCTTCAGCAGCCTTGCGCTGGTCTTCGGCAAGTTTCCTCTGTTGCTCGGTGATCGCCCGCTGCTCTTGTGCGGCAGTCTCGACGCGCTGATTCTTAATAGCGTCCGGCGGATTCACTCGGCCTACGTTAATTGCAGAGCAGACAAGAGGCACGCCAGTTTGCTGAATGATTTTAACGGTAGCGGCGACCACCTCTTGCCCAACTGCATCCGCCGCCGATTGGTCGATAGCCATCTCCTGCATATCACGTTTCTTCACCGAGTCGCGTACCGCCGTCCTGATCGGTTGATCCAGGTTGCGATTCCAGAAGCCCCAGCCAGTCGTCGAGTCGTGATCGGCCCCGAACTGCTTAACGAGTTTCACCGAGTCGGTAATCTGGCAAGTCGCAACCACATGGAACGACACGGGAACACCGCTCCTGGTCATCATGTCGTCGAATTCCATATCGAATCGCTGTGGGAGCATGTTCACATCAATCGCATCGGAGGTCAGTGCTCCGTAGGAGCGTCCGGTTGTCACCGGCTCCGGATCCACCCCGCCATGCCCAAAGAACACTGGCTTCTCGATCCATACCGCCTGGTGTCCAGCGTCAGGAGAGGCAACCGAGCATCCTGTCATCGCTCCACAGATAGCAAAAAGCCCCACAGTTACAAACGCGACTTGCTTCATACATCTTTCCTTTCGCAACAACTCCGTTGCCGGTCTTTCCAGCTCCGTCTTCATCTCAACGGCGCTGACTAAGAAGTTGAATCTCAACAAATGGCCGGGAGAGCAGCCACTCACGCCGCCTCCCGGCTCTCTCAAGCTCTATTCGTCCAAAAATCGAGAAAAGAACTAACGGCTGGACGCCAGCAATTTGAAGCTGCTTTTACGCCGCCACGTTAATCGGAATCTGCTTCGGCTGGGCCTCGGCCTTCTTCTTCAGCTCCAGCTTGAGCACACCCGCATTGTAGCTGGCCGCCACGTTTTCCGTGTCAACGGTCGAGGGCAACGTGAAGGCGCGATAGAAGCTGCCGTAGCGCCGCTCAATGCGATGGAAGTTCTGTTCCTTCTCCTCGGCCTCGAACTTGCGCTCGCCCTTGACTGTCAGCGTGTGGTTCTCCACGCGCACATCCAGGTCCTTCTGTTCCACACCCGGCACTTCGAGCTTCAACACGACCTTCTGCGCGTCCTCGTAAATATCGACTGCCGGCACAAAGCTGGCGGCCGCCACCGGATCATTCTCTCCATTCATGTCGCGAAAGAGCGAGTTGACACGGTTCTGCAATGCTACGACTTCCCGGAATGGATCCCAACGAGTAATTGTCATCTGAATCTCCCTCCTGATCTCCTCAGAAATCTTCGGGCCAGGACCTGAGTCCAAGCCGCTCAATTAATCTGATAAAACTATATCATAAGTGATTCATGAAATGTGAGTGTTTAATGCTAATATTTTTGATTCCTTGTATCTAATTGATTTTAAAACTAAAATCTTGCGCAAACTGAGACGCTGTGATGTCCGTGGTCGCTTTGCCGATAAGGCAAGAGTGTCTTGCGGGCCAAGGAGGACGGGACTGTGCGGCAAAGGCTCAACGTAGTAATGCTGACTTGGAGCGCGATTCTGGCGGTCGGCTTTGCGGCAAGTGCGGTGGGACAGGCACCCCCTGGAATCACCACTTGGACCGATCCGAATACCGGGCAGACCTTCCTGATTCCAGCCGGGCAGGAGCCAGCCGGCAACGCCTCGCATACAGTCCAGATGCCTCGTGCCGGAGGCAGGCAGCTGGCAGCTTCGACGCTCAGCTACCAGAGCTGGCACGATCCGGCGGAGGGCGCCTTCTCTGCGAACCTGCCGCGTGGCTGGAACGTCAGCGGCGGCACGCAGCGCACCACGCGCATGGAGCCACATTACGTGATTCGCGCCCAGTCGCCCAGCGGCGGCGTGCAGCTCTTCATGGACGACCCGCGCATCGCGATGCGCGAGATCCCCAACCGGATGACGATGCAGATGGGCTGGCGCGAAGGCTCTCTCATCCCTGCTGCCGCGGGTGTGAGGCTGCTGCTGGAGCGCTACCAGCAGGCTCCTGACGCGGCCGCCGGCTATATCCGCAAAGCGGTTTGTCCCCAGGCCAGCGACTTTGAGGGCGGCATCATCCCCGGGCAAACTGCCGAGCTGAATCGGCAGTTTGCTCCCATTGCCGCGGCCGAAGGAAAAGAGATTCGCGTCGATGCCGGCGAACTGGCCTTCCGTTGCGGCGCGCAAAACGGCTACGTATATGCAATAACCTTGCAGGCCACGCAGCCGGGCGGAATGGTCTCGATCTGGGCCATCTACCGCATCGCCGGCTTCCTGACCACCCCGCAGGAGAGCGCTCAGGCAGCCGACGCCATGCACACCATGCTGGAGTCCTTTGAGATGAACCAGCAGTGGCTGGAAAGCTTCGCCCGCGAGTGCAATGACATTGCCGGCAATGTCATTCGCGAATCCAACGCCATCACGCAGTCGACCATCCAGCGCGCGAAAGAGATGGATCGGCAATCGGAACAGCAAATGGCGGCCTGGAAACGCAACTCCGGCGCGCAGTTCAACGCCTTCCAGCGCAACGAGCGCGAGAGGATGGCCACGCCTGGCGGCGACGGCAACGGCCACGACTACAACTCCACATTGAACTGGAAGAGCGTCTGTAATTCAGTTGGCGATTGCCAGACCGTCGACGCCAACGTCACCAACTGGTGGTTTGACTGCTCGGGTAAAGCGCATCCAGGCTCTGAGACCGGCGATCCGCCGCCATCGAGCCAAAGCGCCTGCTGGAACAAAGGCAATTGAGCAACCCTCTTCAATAGCTCCACATTTTTGCCGAAGCACCGGAACGCAACTGCTCGAAGAAATGGCCTGTTTTCGACGCACTCGCTAAACTGGTACCAGATGCCTCACCTCTCCACCCTCTCCATCCCCATCGACTGGCACTGGATCTGGCTGATTGTCGCCTCGTTTCTCGCCGGAGTCCTCAACGCCGTAGCCGGGGGCGGCTCATTTCTCTCCTTTCCCGCGATGCTGGGGATGAGGGTTCTGCCGGTTCAGGCCAACGCCACGAATACCGTGGCGCTCTGGCCCGGCCAACTCACCTCGGTAGCAGCCTATCGCGACGACATTCAGAAGAACACACGACTCGCTCTGCTGGCGAGCTTAGCCGGCCTGCTCGGCGGCACGGCCGGAGCGCTGGTTCTGCTCAACACGCCGCAGAGGACCTTCCTTCATCTCGTTCCCTGGCTGCTGCTCGTCTCCGCCTCTATCTTTGCCGTCAGCGGCCCAGTCTCCCGCTGGCTTGAATCCCGCAAGACAGCGATTGCAGCCCGTTCCCGCTCCACACGCCGTCTCCCTGTGTTTCTGGCGACAGCGGCCGTCTGCTTTTACATCGGCTACTTCGGCGCCGGCGCGGGATTTCTGCTCATCACCCTCTTCTCGCTTTTCGGCCACCAGGACCTGCATGAGATCAACGCTCTCAAGGTCTCGGCAACCACTCCCGCCAACGGCATCGCCTGCATCATCTTCGCCATCGGCGGTCAGGTCGTCTGGCGCTACTGCCTGCTCTCGATGGTCGTCTGCGCCATCGGCGGCTATACCTCCGCTCGCCTCGCCCGCCGCGTTCCGCAGGCCGTCCTCCGCTGGCTTGTCGTCGCCATCGGCCTCTCGATGGCCGCCTGGTTCTTCTGGAGTAATCCATAATGATCGCCGTGATCGCACCCTTCTCGCACTTGCCCTCCGACCTGATTGGCTCGACGGCTGCCGTGTGCACGACCATCTCGTTTCTTCCGCAGTTGATTCGCGTCTGGCAGCGCAAGAGCGCAAGCGACATCTCGCTGACCATGTTCTTGCTCTTCAGCTTTGGAGTCGCCTGCTGGCTGGTCTACGGCATCGGCATCGGTTCGCTGCCCATCATTGCCGCCAACACGGTCACGCTGATCCTCGCTCTGGCCATCCTCACGCTCAAACTCTGCTATGACAGAAAGCCAGTGATCGAAGACGAAGCCCGCGCAACCGACAACTGACCCTTGATCTCTGATCTCTGTAAACTGTACTCATGAGCCACGAAGGCATCCGAATCGTCGCAAAGGAGCACAACGAGCACGAGAGAGAGGAGCCCCTGCCGCTCTCCCGCATCGCGGTCAAGCCCGAGAAGGTCCGCGTTCTCATCACCGAGGGCAAGGGAATGGAGATCGACTGGGTCGACGGCCATCGCAGCTCCTGGAGCTTCGCCTGGCTGCGCGAAGCCTGCCCCTGCGCCACCTGCGTCGAAGAACGCAAGGCCGAAGGCCGCAAAGCTGGCCAGCCCAAACCGAAGCCAGCCAACCTCCTGCCCATGTACACACCGCCGCCTAAGCCAGCCAGCGCCCACTCGGTCGGCCGTTACGCCATCCAATTCAACTGGCAGGATGGTCACTCGGGCGGCATCTACTCCTGGGAGTATCTGCGCCGCGCCTGCCAGTGCCCCGAGTGCGCCTTTGCCTCTGAAGAAACCGGCGGCGCACCCAACTGAGTCAAAGTACTGTGCATCATGTGTGAAAGCAGCGATTCGCCTCTTTAAGAAGATTTATCCATGACTGAGAACACGACCATTGCCATCGCGATGTCCGGAGGGGTCGACTCCTCGACGGTGGCGGCGATGCTCGCCCGCAGCGGCGAGGTGGTCGTTGGCCTTACACTGCAGCTTTGGGATCAGACACGGCTGGCGGGCAAGCATGGAATTCCCGATGCGCCGAAGGCCGGCCGCTGCTGCTCTCTCGACGATGTGTATGATGCGCGGCGCGTGGCTGAGCACCTGGGCATTCCCTATTACGTTGTCAACCAGCAAGAGCGATTCGAAGCCGATGTGGTGCGGCCCTTTGTCGCCGAGTACCTTGCTGGACGTACGCCGATTCCCTGTTCGCTCTGCAACAATCACCTGAAGTTTGACCAGCTTCTGAAGACCGCCAAGAGCATCGGCGCGGGGCGCATCGCGACTGGCCACTATGCGGTGAACGAATACGACGACGCTCGCGGCCGATGGATCTTGAAGCGGCCAGCCGATCTTGCTAAGGATCAAACGTACTTTCTCTTTGGCCTGACCCAGGAGCAGTTGGCGCACACACTTTTTCCGCTGGGCCGGATGACCAAGCCGGAGGTGCGTGAGGTGGCGCGCCAGCGCGGTCTGGCTCTGGCTGAGAAGCCCGACTCGCAGGAGATCTGCTTCATCCCCGGCGGGGACTACAAGCAGTTCTTGACGGCGTATCTCGAGGAGCAGGGCGAGCGACCGCCCGAGACGGGCGGGGAACTGGTCGCCTCTGACGGCGAGGTGCTGGGCCGGCACGAGGGCATCTTCAACTTTACGGTCGGGCAGCGCAAGGGCCTCGGCGTCAGTTCGCCTTCGCCGCTCTATGTGCTGCAAATCGACCCGGTGAGCCATCGGGTGACCGTGGGTGCCGACGAGGAGTTGGCCACACGCACGCTTCGCGCAAACCGCTTGAACTGGATATCGATCCCCGACCTCGCCGCTCCAATGCGCGTGCGAATCAAGATTCGCCACCGGCACGAGCCCGCCTGGGCTGTGCTGGGGCCGGCCGGCGTGGACCAGGTGGTCGCCACCTTCGACGAGCCACAGCGCGCCGTCACACCTGGTCAATCGGCGGTCTTCTACGACGGCGACGAGGTCGTCGGCGGCGGCTGGATTGTTTGAGGCCAAACCCCTTCAGTCAGACAACGTATGAACGCCGCGCTGAAGTAAACAGTTTCTCCATCCTCGTTCTTCCGCCCGACAGAGTCCAGTAGACGCAGACAGGCCCTGCCGCGTTACACTGGTCCGGCAACGAAATATGGAGTGGAATCGATGGTCTGGAAAACGTTTGCTCGCGTCACAGCTTCTGCTGCTCTCGTCGTCCTTGCCGGCGAAGTCCTCACTGCTCAGGCGCCACCTGCCATACTCACCATCCAAGCCGATCATGCGGTCTCAAAGGTCAGCCCAACGCTCTACGGTCTGATGACCGAGGAGATCAATTTTTCCTACGACGGCGGCCTCTATGCAGAGATGGTTCGCAATCGTACCTTCAGAACCGACTGGAGAGGGATCCAAGACTGGTTCGTGGTTGAGGACGGCAATGCACAGGCGAGCATTAGACGCGATGAACAGACCGGTCCCAGCCAGGCGCTGAAAACCAGCCTGAAACTCGAGGTGAAGCAAGCCGACCGGGAAGACCAGGCCGGGGTACTGAACGATGGCTACTGGGGCATGGCGGTGCGGCCCAACACAACCTACAAGGGCTCAATCTATGCCAAGACAGCGTCGGACGATCTGGGCGCGGTCACGATAAGCCTGGTGAACAACGTGAGCGGAAAAGCAGTAGCAGCCACCGCTGTCTCGGGAGTCACAAGAGCGTGGAAGCAGTATGAGTTCACGCTGAAGACCGGCGAGATTGAAGCCTCAGACGCCAACCATCTGGCCATCACCGTGGGACATGCCGGAACTCTCTGGCTTGATCTTGTATCGCTGTTTCCGCCTACCTATCACGATCGCGTCAACGGCAACCGCATTGATCTGATGGAAAAGCTGGCGGCGATGCATCCCGCCTTCCTGCGCTTCCCAGGCGGCAACTACCTTGAGGGCGAACACATCTCGGAGCGCTACGACTGGAAGAGGACAATCGGCCCGCTGGTGGACCGGCCGACCCATCCCAGCCCGTGGAGCTATCACTCCTCGGATGGTCTTGGACTGCTTGAATTCCTGGAGTGGTGCGAGGACCTGAAGATGCAGCCGGTTCTAGCGGTCTATGCCGGATACTCGCTACACCAGGAGCACGTGAATCCCGGTCCGGACCTCGATCCCTATGTGCAGGACGCGCTGGACGAGATCGAATACACGACCGGCGGCGCCGATACGAAATGGGGCGCGGTCCGCGTCGCTGACGGCCATCCGACCCCCTTCAAATTGACTTATGTTGAGATCGGAAATGAAGATTGGTTTGATAAATCGGGAAGCTACGATGGCCGCTATGCGCAGTTCTACAAAGCGATCAAGGCGAAGTATCCCGATCTGCAACTGATCGCAACCGCGCCGGTGACGAGCGTCAGCCCGGACGTGATCGACGACCACTTTTATGTGCGTGCCACGAAGTTTTTTGAGGATGCGACGGATTATGACAAGACGGATCGCAGTGGGCCCAAGATCTTCGTTGGCGAGTGGGCCACTCTTGAGGGCTCGCCAACGCCGAACTTCGGCGCTGCGCTGAGCGATGCCGCATGGATGACCGGCCTTGAGCGCAATAGCGACATCGTGGTGATGGCGGCCTACGCTCCGCTGCTGGTCAATGTGAATCCGGGCGGAATGCAATGGGCGCCGGACCTGATCGGATACAACGCCCTCAGCAGTTACGGTTCGCCGGGGTACTATGCGCAGGTGATGTTTGCAACGCATCTGGGCGATGTCACGCTTGGTTCCAAGCTCGAAGGCGCCGGGCCGAAGCTCTTCTATTCGATTACGCGGGACTCGGCAAAGAAACGACTCTACCTGAAGCTGGTTAACGGGTCTTCAGCGCCTGAGCCGCTGGAAATCGAGTTCGCCGGCGCAAAGCTGTCTGCAACCGGCATGCTGATCAGCCTAAGCGCGCACGGCACCCAGGCGACGAACACCATCGATCAACCGAAGGCGATCGTTCCGGTGGAGGCCACTCTCGAGGGCGTGAGCAATCATCTGAAACACACGCTGCCCGCGTACTCGATTCAGGTGATTCAGGTCGACGAAGAGTAAAGCGACCGCCCGTTCGGACCGAAGAGGGCAGGAGACCCTGGATCCCTGCCCCTTTAGGTCGAGATGCCCTTTTGCGCTTCACACCACTCTTAACCCCGAAGCGGCATCCAAACCCTTCGGAGGCACTTATCTTCAGGCTCCGTCCCACCCGCGAGACGCTGGAATCGCTCCGCGCCACCTTCCAGAAGCTGGAGCAAGAGGAGACTGATGATTCAGCTCAGACTGCGGAGCCGGTCGGCGAACTGAAACGCGCGCTTCTCAACTGCATCGCGGACCTCGAGTTATCCCAGATCCTCGATGCTTCCGTGGGCGCGGCTTACGATGCCCGCAACCCAGCCGATTTGCCTCCTCTGGCATCGACAATCGAAGAAGAGAATCTTGACGCATTCACCGAAAACACCAAGCTCGACAAGCTTGACTAGGGTCTGCCAGTCGTCAGTGGGCTGCGGTCATCCCCAGGTAAAGTCGATTGGTTTTTCCACGTCGGGGTGAAGGCTGCGGTGGACGGGGCAGGTGTGGGCAGCTCGTTCGAGCTTCTGCTGGTTCTCAGGGCTGACCCGATGCGGGACGCGAATCTTGACGGAGAGGCGCTGAATCATCCGTGGGGCCGTGCTTGTCATCTCTTTTTCGACGGTGGCCGTAGTACCGGCGAGATCGATGTTCAGAGTGCGCGCCTGGATTCCCAATATGGTCAGAATGCAGCTGCCCAGCGCGGTGGCCACCAGATCGGTCGGTGAAAAACTCTCTCCGCGCCCCTGATTGTCTTTGGGCGCGTCGGTCGAGAGGACAGTGCCGGAGGGGCCATGGACTGCCTTGCAGTGCAGGTCGCCCTCATATTCAAGCTGAATCGATACCATTGGTTTTCCTCAGCACCAGTGTAGCGGAGGGGGACTGGCCGTCCAGGCGGACGCGCTTCGCGCCTGGAGGTCGTTGTTTTCCACCTCTGGCTGCAAAAAAGCAGAGATGCGGCTAACCTGTGGCTTCGGCTAGGCGGGTTGCTCGCCATAGGGCGCCTTCTAACGAGACCACTGCTTTTGGACCTACTGGCATCTCGGGGGCGGCGGCTCGGAGGCCGGCGAAGAAGGCTTCGCGGACCTGGGCCATCTGTTCGATAACGCCGCCGGTCCAGGCTACCGGGAGTTCACCGACGACGTTGTGCTTGCGGCGAAGTTTGGAGCGGACTAGCAGAACGAAGTTGACGAGATCTGCCGCAGCCTCTTGAAGGACTTCGCGGGCGACTGGATCGCCGGCCTCGGCCAGCTCGTTGATGGCTGGGGCGAGGGCGGCGAAGTCTGGGCCGGGGGTGCTGTCGCCTAGGTTGACGAGATCTTCGAGGCTGGGCGTGCCCCAGATTTCGCCGACTTTTGTGAGGATCGGCGGGAGCTGGGATTGGTCGAGCATCTGGTCGTAGGCGTGGAGGGCGCGGCGGATCGAGTGCAGGCCGATCCAGTAGCCGGAGCCGCGGTCGCCGAGACGGGAGCTCCAGCCGCCGGCGGACTCGCGGCTGCCATCTGGCGCGCGGCCGATGGTGTTGGTTCCGGTGCCGGCGATCTGCAAGATGCCGGGGCCTCCGCGAAAGGCTGCGTCGAGGGCGATGACTTCGTCGCCGACGACCTCACAACGTTCAACAGAAAAATCGTACAGGACGGCGGTGATCCACTCGGAGGTGCCGGGCATGGAGGCGGAGGCCACTCCGACGGAGGCGGCGCGGAGGCTGGTGATGCCGGCCTGGGCGTAGACCTCTTTGAGCAGGGCTCGGAGGTTGGCTTCGGCGGCCTCGGCGCCGACGCGGAGACGCTTGATGGAGCCGTTTTCTCCGTGGGCGATGAGCTGGCCGGCGGCGAAGATGGAGGCGCGGGTGCGGGTGCCTCCGCCGTCGATGCCTAGGACTGCGTTCTGTGATTGCATGGCACGACCAGCTTATCGCAGGGGTGAGGCTGCGGATTGGCCCAAAGTGCAAGAAAAGGCTCAAAATGGGCTGTGAAGCCTCTTCCACCGGATTCGCGGCCTACTTTTTCATCGCGAGTTGATGGGTGGGAGATTATCTTGAAAAGACCGCTCCCGAAAGAAAGGGAGAGCCCGGCTTTTGGGAGAAGAGGGATTTAAATGACTACAAATGTAACCGTCACACTGCCCGGAGGAGAGCCGAGCAAGCCTGGATTGAGCCGGGCTGGATCGAGCAAGGACCAGAGAACGGAGATGAGCGTCGGTGCGCTGGTTCAGTCGTTTCTCGACAACCTGATCTTTGTGCAGGGCCGGTCGACGGAGCGGGCCACGGTGAACGACCTCTACATGGCGCTGGCGCACACGGTAAGGGACCGGCTGGTGGAGCGGTGGATTCAGACGGTGAAGAACTATCAGGCGCAGGATGTGCGGATCGTCTGCTATCTCTCGGCGGAGTTCCTGACCGGGCCGCATCTGGGGAATAACCTGATCAATCTTGGCATCTACGATGAGGCCGAGCAGGCGCTGCGGCAACTGGATATTGACCTGAAGGTGCTCATTGAACAGGAGGAAGAGCCGGGCCTTGGCAACGGCGGATTGGGCAGGCTGGCCTCGTGCTTCATGGATTCGATGGCAACGCTGGATATTCCGGCGATTGGGTACGGCATTCGCTATGAGTACGGGATCTTCAATCAGCAGATTCGCGACGGCTGGCAGGTGGAGTCGACGGACAAGTGGCTGCGGCTGGGGAATCCCTGGGCGCTGGAGCGGCCCGAAGATGCAGTAGAAGTGAAGCTGGGCGGGCGCACGGAGCGGCACAGCGACGCCCAGGGACGGCAGGCTGTCGAGTGGATTCCGCAGAGGGTGGTGCGCGGAGTTCCGCACGACACGCCGATCCTGGGCTACCGCACGAATACGGCGAACACGATGCGGCTGTGGGCGGCGCAGGCTGTGGAGAGCTTCGACTTTGAGACGTTCAACCAAGGCGACTTCTTTGGCGCAGTAGCCGACAAGGTGGCGAGCGAGAATATTTCGAAGATTCTCTACCCCAACGACGAGGCCATGCAGGGCAAGCAGCTGCGGCTGGAGCAGCAGTTCTTTTTTGTGTCGTGCAGCTTGCAGCATATCTTGAAGATTCATCTCGCGCAGCATCGGCCGCTGACGGAACTGCATCGCAAATTTGCCATTCAGATGAATGACACGCATCCGGCGATTGCAGTGGCGGAGCTGATGCGCCTCTTGATCGACGTGCATGGGTTGGAGTGGGAGCCGGCCTGGCATGTGACACAGCATACGCTGTCGTACACCAATCACACGCTGCTGCCGGAGGCGCTGGAGCAGTGGCCGCAGGATCTTTTTGGTGCGCTGCTGCCGCGGCATCTGGAGATCATCGACGAGATCAACGCGCGGCATCTCAATAATGTGCGGGCGAAGTTTCCCGGCGACGAGGATCGCGTGCGGAGGCTTTCGCTGATCAATGAAGACGGCGGGAAGTTTGTGCGCATGGCGCATCTGGCATCGCTGGGGAGCCATGCAATCAACGGCGTGGCGGCACTGCACACCGAGCTGCTGAAGACGAATGTGCTGCGGGATTTTTATGCGCTGACGCCGGAGAAGTTTTCAAATAAAACCAATGGTGTAACGCCGCGGCGCTGGATGGTGCTGAGCAATCCGCGATTGGCGCAACTGCTGACGGCGCGGCTGGGCGCGGGGTGGATCCACGATCTTGAGAAGCTGCGCCGGCTGGAGCCGCTGGTCGACGATCAGGACTTTCGCGAGGAGTGGAGCGCGATCAAGCGGCACAACAAGCAGAGCCTGTCGGCATATATCGACGACCGGTTGGGGATACGGACCGATCCCGAATCGATTTTTGATGTGTTAGTCAAGCGGCTGCATGAGTACAAGCGGCAGCACTTGCAGGTGCTGCACATACTCACATTGCTGAAGCGCATCCACCAGAACCCCAATGAAGAGGTGGTGCCGCGGACCTTTATCTTTGGCGGAAAGGCTGCGCCGGGCTATCGCATGGCCAAGCTGATCATCAAGCTGATTCATTCGGTGGGCGAGGCGATCAACTCCGATCCGCTGGTCAAGGGCAGGCTGAAGGTTGTCTTTTTGCCTAACTATAGCGTGAAGCTCGGGCAGAGAGTCTATCCCGCTGCGGACCTGAGCGAACAGATTTCGCTGGCCGGGAAAGAGGCTTCGGGCACGGGCAACATGAAGTTCGCGATGAACGGCGCGGTGACGATCGGTACGCTGGACGGTGCGAATATCGAGATTCGCGATGAGGTGGGCGAGGAGAACTTCTTTCTCTTTGGACTGACTACTCCGGAGGTCGAGAAGCGCAAGCAGGAGGGCTATCGCCCGCGAGCGATCTATGAATCGAATGCGATGCTACGCGAGGTGATCGACTCGCTGACGAGTGGCGAGTATTCGCATGGAGACAAGGGGTTGTTTGAGCCGCTGGTGAGCTCGCTGCTGAACAGCGACGAATATATGCTGCTGGCTGACTACCAGTCTTACGTAGATTGCCAGGACCGGGTGAGCGCGGCCTACAAGGATCAGGATGCGTGGACGCGGATGTCGATCCTGAATGTGGCGCGGATCGGGAAGTTCTCGTCGGACCGGTCGATTCGCGAGTATTCGGCGGAGATCTGGAAGACGTGGCCGGTGAAGATTGAGATGTAGGTTGACGGGCACAGGTCGAGGTTCGTCGTTTCGAAGGTCCCAAAATCGGGACGCGGGCACCTGGCATCAGGCAGAACGGACTATTTTGGCGTGGCGACCTCTGGCTTCGGCGCGACGGCGGTTATTGTGATGATGTTGGATTTTACGGTCCCCTTTCCTAATTCGACTGGCCACTTCTTTTCCAGTTGAATCGTGTACTCGTCACGCATGCTCATGTCGTACAAGTCAGAGATCAAGAGTGACTCGTGCCAACTTTCTCCAGGCTTGTGTTGGCCTATGATGCCGCTCGCCACCTTCTTCGGTCCGGCGGGTGGCCCAGGTGCCTCGCATTTGGGCACCTGGGATGCGCCGGACCTCAACCGGTCTGTTCCCGGTAACGCAGATATTCGGGCAACCGATTACCCCGCCGCGACGCACTCCACCGCGATTCGATCTCGACTCTTCCTTCGATTCCAGTCGCGTAATGCCGGAAGCTCGACCACGGCCATTCTTCTGGCTTGGCAACGAGGCCGCGCACAACAGGGTTGCGGTGCATGTAGCGCAGTTTCTCGACCCGCTTTTCCTCGTTGTGCACAAGAAAGTCGTAGTACCGCGTCTGCCAGAAAGGCCGCTCCGCGCGCCGCATCGCCACCGATAGCTTCAGCCCATGAACCACGTCTGAGATCGTTCCCTTTTCAGGTTCGCCCACGAGAAGATGAACGTGCTCGGGCATCACGACATAACCGGCCACAACAAACGGGTAGCGCTGCCGAAGACGCTCAAGAGCGTCCTCGAAGAGATCCCGCGCCGCAACCGTGCCCAAATGATCGAGACGCCGGTAGCAACTGAAGGTGAGAAAGTGAAAGCTTTCCGTGTGTTCGTATCGGATGAGTCCGCGCGGCATCGATGGAAAGCGTACAACGAATCACCACAGATGTCGAGTAAGAGCGACTCCGGATTGCCAACGTCTGAGCTATCCCAGGTGCCCAAAAGCGAGGCACCTGGGGCACCCAGTTTTCGTGGTTGTGCTCACTTCTCCCTTACCTGGGACACTCGCCGGAGGCTACCGGAGAGGTAGGACCACGAGGCTGCGAAGGGCGCGGCTGTTGTGGTATCGTTCCCGCATGGAACGCAGATACATTTTCTTTGCAACGCTGCTCTTTCTTATTGCCCCAACTCTTACACCCGCACAAGATCCTGCGCCTACGCCGCCGATGGGGTGGAATAGCTGGGATGCCTATGGGCTAACCATCGACGAAGATGATTTCCGGGCCAACGTCATCGTGCTGGCCGGGCTCAAGCAGTATGGGTGGACGTATGCGGTGATCGACGAGGGATGGTACATGGAGAATCCCTTTGGCGCGAATCTGGCCGATCGGAAGTATGAGTGGGACGCGAACGGGATACTTGTTCCGGTCCCGGGCCGTTTTCCTTCGGCAGCGAGCGGGGAGGGGTTCAAGCCGCTGGCCGACTGGGTCCATTCGCAGGGTTTGAAGTTTGGCATTCATATTGTGCGCGGGATTCCGCGCCAAGTGGTGAAGGAGAATCTGGCGATCGCGGACTCGAGCTTCCGTGCGGCGGATGCGGCCGACACCAACGATACGTGCCCGTGGGACGAGGGCA
Organism: Occallatibacter sp.; assembly: GCA_050010735.1. Taxonomy (GTDB): domain Bacteria; phylum Acidobacteriota; class Terriglobia; order Terriglobales; family Acidobacteriaceae; genus Telmatobacter. Next base: position 61,250 of record JBEKKL010000012.1, read on the forward strand.
ACTATGGCATCATGGACAACCCGGCGGGCCAGGCTTATTACGACTCGATGCTGAAGCTCTACGCGCATTGGGGACTGGACTATATCAAGGTGGATTGCATCAGCGACCATCCTTACCGGCCCAGCGAGATTCGCCAGATTGCTGCGGCGATCAAGAAGACGGGGCGGCCGATCGTGCTGAGTCTTTCGCCGGGGCCGACTCAGATTCAACATGCGGATGAGGTGGCCGATTACGCGCAGATGTGGCGCATCTCCGACGATCACTGGGATGGCTGGAGCTTTCCGCATAAAAGCGGCGATAGCGAGTATCCCTTTGGATTGCGGGATGAGTTTGACCGGCTGGCACAGTGGTCGAAGTATGTGAAGCCGGGGCGCTGGCCGGATGCCGATATGCTTCCGCTGGGATGGCTGGGACCGCATCCGGGCAATGGCGAGGCGCGCGCATCGCATCTGACGCCGGAGGAAGAGCGGACGGAGTTCACGCTGTGGACAATTGCGCGCTCGCCGCTGATCTTTGGCGGGAACCTGACGAAGCTGGATGACTACACGCGTTCGCTGATGACGAACAAGGAAGTGATCGCGATTAATCAAAAGTCTTTCAAGGGTGGCGAGGTTTCTACTTATCCTGAAGACCCCTTGCGGGTTCGTTATTGGTGGGCAGAAGCGGGTGACATTAAGCCGGCCGACTATGTTGCGGTCTTCAATCTCAAAGACACGCCGGAAGTCATCGATGTGCCCTGGAGCTACTTTCATCTTGCCGACAAGAAGCACGCCGCGTATGACATCTGGAACAAGAGGCACATTGCGGCGGCGAAGTCGTTGAACGCGGGATTGATTCCGCCGCACGGTTGTGCGCTGTTTCGCGTTGAATAGCGTCGATGGCATGCAGCGTAGGAAATTCCTTGGCGGATTGACCGCGGTCTGCGTTGCATCGGTGAGGCCTGCGCTAGCAGCCTCGACAGGCGGGCAGAAGCTCGCTGACGCGGCACGGGCGCAGGTCGGCATTACGACTGGCTACGATCCGGCGTGGACGCAGATCGGCTATCCGGGTGGGGATGTTCCACGGTCGACCGGCGTCTGCGCCGATGTGGTGATTCGGGCGGCGCGCGATGGGCTGGGTCTCGATCTGCAAAAGCTCGTGCATGAGGATATGGTGAAGAACTTTAGTGCTTATCCGGCGCGCAAGGCGTGGGGATCGAAGCAGCCGGATGCGAATATCGACCACCGGCGGGTTCTGAACTTGGAGACTTATTGGACGCGGGTTGGCGCGCGGTTGTGGGCGGCAGGCGCAGCTACGCCGGGAGATGGCTTTCCGAAGCCGATGGAGGTTGGCGATCTTGTTACCTGGCTGCTCAACGCGCGGCTGCCGCATGTGGGCATTGTGGTGACCGCAAGTGCGCAGAGGCGGGTGGTCCATAATATCGGCCGAGGCGCGCAAGAGAGCTCGCTCGAAGATTTCCATTCGGAGTGGGCTGTGGGGCATTATCGCTGGCCGGTGGCTTCTTAATTGGACTCGCGAAGCCAATCTCGTGAGGAATGACGCATGCCTCTTCTTCGCTCCTTTTTTATCGCGCTCTCACACAACAGGCCACTGCGCCGATTTAGTGAAAGCTCAAGGGTGGGCGTGCGTCTCAGCTCGCGCTTTGTGGCGGGGATGAGGATCGAGGATGCTCTGAGCGTCGCCGATTCGTTGAACAAGCAAGGCATGGCAGTAACGATCGATTCGCTGGGCGAGAGCGTGACCTCGGAGGCCGAGGCGACCGCAGCTGCGGCGATCTATCACCGGCTGCTCGATGCGATTGCCGCGCGAAAGCTGAATGCAAACATCAGCGTAAAACTGACGCAGATGGGATTGAATCTCTCGCCGGCATTGGCGGAGAGTATCGTCGAGGACCTGGTCGAACATGCCAAGGCTACGGGCAGCTTTGTGCGCATCGATATGGAGGACTCGTCGCTGACCAGGGCGACACTGGATATCGTGCGACGGCTTCATGCCAAGCCCGAATTGCGCGCCTCGATTGGAGTCGTGATTCAGGCGTATCTCTATCGCTCGCAGGCAGACATCGAGCAACTGCTGACCGAGGGGATTCGCGTGCGGCTGTGCAAGGGGGCTTATAACGAGCCGCCGGAGGTCGCGATTCCACGCAAGGCGGATGTGGATGCGAATTATGCGCGCCTTGCGGGGCTACTGCTCTCGAGCCCGATCTATCACGGGCTGGCCACTCACGATGAGGCGATGATCGCCGCAGCCAAGTCCTATGCCAGCCGGCATGGAATCGAGCCGGACCGATTCGAGTTTCAGATGCTCTTTGGCGTGCGCCGCGATCTGCAGCGGCGGCTGGTTCGCGAGGGATTTAATGTGCGCGTCTATCTGCCCTTTGGCAGCGATTGGTATCCCTACTTTATGCGCAGACTCGCCGAGCGGCCGGCCAATGTGCTCTTCCTGGCGAAGAACCTCTTCCGCAGCTAAGTCCCCGCAGCTAGATCTTGGCTGCGAAGTATTTGGAGACCTGCTGCCAGTCGTCGACGCGGACGAAACCTGAGGCGTCAAGATTGTGGGGGGCAGTGTAGAGGAGGCCCTGGCCTTCAAAACGGAGGAGGTTTTTGGGCTGGTCGTCGATGAGATAGTGGGCTCGGAGGATGGATTTGTTGCCGCAGAAGACGTAGTTGCTGGCCGGGATGAACGGAAAGTGGCGCTGCAGCCAGCGGTACTTGGGGCCGAGAGAGTTGGGGACGGACATAGCCTGGGTGGCGATGAAGATCTCAAAGCGGGAGGAGAGCTCGCCGAGCACCTCTTGCGCACCGGGCATGAGGGGCAGGTCTTCGAAGAAGTCTTCGGCGTCGAGCAGGTCGCGCAGTTGCTGGCGGCGTTCGAGGGGTGTCACCTCCCAGAGGCCTTTGCCGGCCAGGTCGCTGGTGGTCACCTCTTCATCGAAGGTCTGGTTGTAGCGGCGGAGGTGCTCGGCGAGAGTATCCGCCATGACCTCATCCATGTCGACACAGATGCGCGGCACGGCTTGCTCCTTGATTGTTGTTGGGCTGGGAAGGCCCTAGGAAAAGGGTAGCAGGCGAGGTCGGTGGTGCAGTCTCCGAATAGTTGACCATTCGACCGCGACTCCGGTAACAGCGGCTTCGGGTGGGTCTATTGGGCGATAATGAGGTCTCAAATGGTCTGAGGGGGAAACTGATGCAAAGAGAATCCATTCTGGTTTTTGCGATGCTTCTACTGGTTACACAGTTTGGACCGGCGGATGTCCCCGCGGGCTTTTCCTGGTCGAACCTCGAATCAGACACAACGACGATGGCCGCAGTCCGCCACGCGCTACATGACCCGTCAATTACAGCCATTCGTGAGGTGGGCGTGGAAGACGGTTTTGCACTAATTGTGCTGATGACAGATCTTGCCGAGGACAATAACGAAGAACTGGTGTTCGCAGTCATTACGCAGCCTAAAGGCAGTTTTGCGGTTGGCAGCTGGGTACAATCGCGCGATGCCAAGACAGGCAAGATCGGTGATGATGTCGAGCGATACTCCATTGACCCCGCCACGGCGGAAGATCGTGTAGAAAAGTTGGACGGACAGGCTGCCTTGAGTTGGGAGCGTGAGATTTGCACGGAGTCGAATATTTCGGCTAAGCCGAGTACCGGTCAGGATTCGAAGGCGTGCCGAAGTGTCTTACGGGCATCTATACCTAATCAACCCGCCGCTAAGTAATCTCCGGAGTTTGACTGGCTGCCGGAAACAGCACTATTCCGCAGGTGTGGGGTAGGCAGAGCGAGTTCAAGAGTGGTGTTGCTGAAGGTCGTTAAATCGGCGGACGACAGTGACGCAGGACCACCTCAACTTCGCTCGAAAGAAATCGTAGGTTCTTCGACTCCCTGCGCTTCGCTACGGTCGCTCAGCGACAATACTTTTATTTCTGAAGGGTACGCGTTGACTACATGCAGAGGGCTATGTGTCGATATTTCCAATGTCTTCCATGGGGGGCTTGGGGGTTTTGCGTTTGGGCTTGGGCTTGGGTTGAGGATCGTCCGGGGAGGCGACGGGAGCCATGGATGGGTCCCAATAGAGATAGCGGGAGCAACTGTCGCAGGTTAGGAGTTCGCCTTCGCGGAGCTGATTCCAGGTTTGCGGGCGAACGCCCATGCGGCAGCCCATGCACTGCTGTTTTTCCGCGCGAGCCAAGCCGGTGCCGCGTGAGCCACACAGACGGTCGAAGCGAATGAGCACTTCTGGTTCGAGGAGCGGACGGAGGGTATTGCGCCGGAGGGTGAGTTCGGCCTGTTCGCGATCGAACTCGGCCTGACGAAGTGCGATGCGCTCCTGAGTCTTCTCAAGCGCGGCGGCGAGAGACTCGACCTGGACGCGTGCGGCGGCGAGGGCAGTCTCCTGGGCCTCGGTGCGTTCGAGGCTCGAAAACTCTTCGTTCTCAAGGCGTTCCGCTTCGGCTTCTGCAAAACGAAGCTCGTTCTCGACGGCGTTGGCCTGCTCGGGGGTGGTGAGAGAGTCCTGCTGTTCGCGATAGCGAGCGGCCTTTTTGCGGAGGGCGCCGATCTCGCGGTCGAGGCGAGTGCGGAGAGTCTCCTCGCGGTCGAGGGCTGAGGAGGCATCCGCGACCTTGCCCTCGGCGGCGGCAAGCGCGGCCTTGGCTTGGGCGATTTCAGCAGGCAGGGCGCGTGCCGCCAGGGTCAGGCGGGTTCGCTCCAATTCGACGGCCTGAAGCTTTACGAGGTTTTCAATCTGCTCTTGCATCCGTGCATTGAAGTCTAAGGCATGAAGCATCGATTTCGAAAATGCAGGAGTCTATCTCGATGCACGGCGAGCGGCGGGCAAGGTGTTCAGAAGATAGCATGGGAGAGGGTGCAGCTCTGCGACAATAGGGGCCGAATGGGAGGCGGGCGTGGCCGAGGCAAGAAGATCGTGGTGGCGCAGGCAGTGGGTCAAGTGGGTTGCAAGCGCAATGCTGGCGCTGTTGATTGTCGCGGCGGTGCTCGTGGAGCTTGCGCTGCGCCGTGCTGAACCGTTCCTGCGGGCCCGTCTCATTGCGGAGCTGGAGGACCGTTTTCATGCTCGCGTGGAGCTGGACCGATTTCACGTGTCGCTGGTGAAGGGACTCTGGGCCGAAGGCGAGGGACTTCGCATCTGGCCGCCGGCTCACGTGGCTGGAGTGGGGGTTCCTGAGGGCCGGGGTGAACCTCTCATTCGGCTCAATGAGTTTCGCTTTCATGCGCCGCTGCATTATGCACCCGGCAAGCCGATCCATATCTCGTTGGTAAACCTAAAGGGCCTGAAGATCGATCTGCCGCCGAGGTCGCACTTTGAGCATGCAATGGAGACGGACGCAGGAGCTTCCGAAGACGCCGGTAAAGCCAAGAGCGCGATTGCGGAGGCGGTGAGTTTTGAAGTGGAGCGGATGGAATGCACCGGCGCCGAGCTGATCTTGGAAACCGGCACGCCGGGTAAGCTTCCGCTGGACTTTCAGATTGCGCATCTTAAGCTAACCAACATCTCGTCGGGCGAGGCGAAGCTCAAAGACGAAGACTCTGCCCACAGGACGATTGGATTCGAAGCGGAGCTGACCAACCCACGGCCAAAAGGAACGATTATCACGAAGGGAAGCTTTGGGGCCTTTCCAACAGCAGACCTGGGTGAGAACCCGATTCGAGGCAACTATCGCTTTGAGCATGCGGACCTGAGCAGCTTCAAGGGAATCGCTGGAATTCTCTCCTCTACCGGGCACTACGAGGGGACATTGCGAAGCCTTGCGGTGGACGGACAGACCGAGACGCCAGATTTCCGGCTTACGAAGTTCGGAAACGAACTGCCGCTGACCACGGTCTTTCACGCAAAAGTGGATGGGACCAATGGAGATACCTGGCTGGATCCGGTGGATGCGACGCTGGGCCGGTCGCACTTCTCGGCGACAGGGCAGATTGTGCGTGTGAAGTCGGACGAAGGCGATGGCCCGCCGCATATCATTGGCCATGATGTTGACTTAAAGGTGGACGTGGACAACGCGCGGATCGAGGATTTTTTGCGTCTTGTCAACCACTCCGAGCACATGCTGATGAGCGGCAACGTGGCGGCGAGGGCCGCGCTGCACATTCCGCCGGGGCCTGCTCCAGTACACGAAAGGCTGACTTTGGACGGCCGGTTTTTGCTGGATGACGCGCTCTTTACCAGCGAGAAGGTTCAGGAACGGATCGCGGAGTTGAGCCTGCGCGGGCAGGGACATCCGGATGATGTGAAGACTACAGATCCGTCGAGCATCCTGTCGCAGATTCAGAGCAGCTTTGAGATGAAGGGCGGAGTGATTACCCTGCCGGCGCTTGAGTACACGGTGCCAGGGGCGAAGATTGAACTCAAAGGAACATACAAGCTGGAGAATGGCGCGCTGGACTTTACCGGAATGGCAAAACTGGAGGCGACGGTGTCGAAGATTGTGGGCGGCTGGAAAGGATTGCTGCTGACACCGGCCGATCCGTTTTTCAAGAAGGACGGAGCAGGGACCGAGGTTCCGGTTCGCATCGAGGGAACGCGCGAGGCGCCGGAGATAGGAATTGACTTTAAAAACATGAAGTTGGAGAAGAAACCCACAGAGTAACGATGGGGATAAGGAATAAATGTGGAGGTCCAATTTATGATTGTGGCGAGATGCAATGGCTCTGGTGTTGGCGCTGTAAATCAGAAATGCCGATGCTCGATGAAGCCGAGTATTCTGAGGTACACCGGCTCTACGGCGAGGGTATGCGCGCAACGAAGGAGTATCGTCAGAAGTGGGGTCTACCTCTCTCAGGTATAGAGCCCACCATACGAATGAAGCCCTTGCTCGACCGGTATGAACAAATTACGGGCATGCGAGAAACAAATCCCAATGCTGTGATGCATCACCGCCTATCCCTCTAGTGTCCTCCCTGCCACCGATGCGGGAGGCCCCTGCGCACTCCGAAGGCAAAAGTCTGCGGTAGCTGCATGGCCCTACGGACAGAAACGTCCAACTGAGACCCCATCCCAAATCTGGCTGTAATGGCGGGCGCGTATAATTCCCGGTTGCTTCTAAATGAGGCAACGGAGGAAGCGAATGGACGGGCTCGTTCTGGTTTTGTTGGGAGTGGTTGCGCTCTTTTTTCTGATTCTCATTCTGAGCAGCTTCTTTACCGTGCGCACGGCAGAAGTGGCTGTGGTTACGCGCTTTGGCGAATTCACGCGGGTTGCACAGCCCGGATTGAACTGGAAGCTGCCGTTTTTTGACGCCGTGGCCGGTGTGGTGAGCTTGCGAGTCAGCCAGATCGTGCTGACGATGGAGACCAAAACCAAGGACAACGTCTTTGTCACGATTCCGATCTCGGTACAGAATCGGGTACGGCCCGAGAAGGTCTACGACGCGTTCTACAAACTCTCTGATCCGACGGCGCAGATCAAGAGCTACGTGGAACAGGTGATTCTGGGCCATGTGCCCGGCATGACGCTGGACGAGGTCTTTGCCTCGCAGTCGTCGATCGCCGCGGCGGTGAAGAAGGAGCTGGACGAGGATATGGCGGCCTTCGGCTTCGAGATTGTGAATGTACTGGTGACCGACATCGTTCCCGACGCGAAGGTGAAGTCGGCGATGAACGATATCAACGCAGCCCAGCGCGAGCAGGTGGCCGCGAATGCCCGCGGCGAGGCCGAGAAGATTCTGGTCGTGAAGAAGGCTGAGGCCGAGGCCGAGAGCAAGGCGCTGCAGGGTCAAGGCATCGCCAACCAGCGAAGGGCGATCATTGAGGGCCTGCAGACTTCGGTCGAGCAGTTCCAGAAGGCAGTTGAGGGTGCGTCGTCAAAGGATGTGATGCAACTGGTGCTGGTGACGCAGTACTTCGACACGTTGAAGTCGATTGGCGAGAGCGACAAGACAAATACGCTGTTCCTGTCGCACGCGCCATCGGCGGTGACAGATGTCTCGAAGCAGATTCTCGACTCGATGCTGGTCGCGTCGAGCGCCAAGGGCTGACCACCCGCGGTGGGGCAGACGCTCGCTAGACGATAGCACTGGAACCTGTCATGAACTTCGCGTGAGCAGTCACATGGGCCATCCGGTTTGTCGGGTGCGGTCACATGCAATGCAAGCAGATGGCCCAAAGTGTTGACCGCAAATGCAGAAATCCAGTTGCGGTTCAAGCTTCCCAAAGCTTTACACTTGAGCGATATGCCGGGAAAGCCACGTGGGGACAGCGATGTCGGGCGCTCCAAGGAGAGGGGCCAGCCTCTGCTCTGGATCAGCGGAGTCTGGGTCTTGCCAATCCTGGGAATCTTCTTTCGGGTTTACTCCGGCTCTGTATTGGCCGAGGCCATCGCTTTGATCGCTGCCTGCGTCGCGGCGCCTCTTCCTGCGCTGTTCTACATGTTTGGGCGGCGAGACCAACTGCTTGCTCGTGCGGCGAATGCCGAGGAAGGGGCGGCCCAATTAAAGCTTCAGTTGGAGACCGTCCGGTACCGCACGTCCCGGTTGCGGGAGGAGTTGCAGGCAGCCGACCGGCAGGCGCGGCTGTCGCATCAGCTGACGCTGCTGGGGCAGTTCACGGCCGGCTTCATGCACGAGTTCAACAATCCCCTCGCAATTGTGGCGGGCCGGCTTGAGGTGCTACTGGAAGAGCGCAAGGAGGACGCAGGCTTGTGCGCCGATCTGGAGCAGATGCTCAAGGAAACGCGCTACATGAGCAACATCGCCACCACGCTCTTGCAGGCACTGCGGCGCGAGCGCGGCGGCGAGATCTTTGAAGCCTCGGCTCCGCAGAAGGCTCTGGACGATGCTCTGTCGTCGCTGCGGCCGTCGGCCCAAAGACAGGGAGTGAAACTGATAGAAGAAATCGGCGAGGCGCCGCGTGTGGATGTGCCCGAACACGTCATTGGCGAGGTTGTTCGCGGATTACTCGGCAATTCTCTGGCAGCACTGGATGGGCACGAAGAGGGAGCGATCTGGGTGCGCCTCGAGCCCTACCGCACGGCGGGCGCAAAGGTGGTGGCCCGGATTGAAGACAACGGACCCGGCGTGCCCGAAGCGATTCGCGAGCACCTCTTTGAGCCGTTTATCACGCAGAGCAGCGGGCGGGAACGGCTGGGGCTAGGGCTGTTTCTGGCGGCCAGCCTGCTGGATATGTATGATGGCCGCATTCGCTATGAGACCAGGGAGGGCGGCGGCGCCAGCTTCGTTGTTGAGCTTCCACCGGCGCGATTTACCCGCGGCCAGCCCTATCACTGGTTTGCCGGAGGAACTAGAGAGTGAGCCGCATTCTGGTGATTGACGACGAAGCCGCGCTGGGAGAAAACATCCAGCGTATGCTGCACTTGCCCAACACAACGGTCTCGATTTGCGTTGACCCGCTGAAAGGGCTGGCCGAGTGCATGGCCTATCCACCCGATTTGGTGCTTCTGGATGTTCGCATGCCGGGGATGTCGGGCGAAGAGTTGTTTGCGCGGCTGCATGAAGCGCATCCCGGTTTGCCGATCGTCTTCCTGACCGCATTTGGGTCAGTGGAGAGCGCAGTGATGGCGATGCGCAACGGCGCCTTCGATTATCTGCAAAAGCCCTTCAAGCGCGAGGATCTTCTACTGGTAGTGAAGCGGGCGCTTTCGCATGCCAAGCTGGAGCGGGAGGTGGAGACGCTGAAAGGGCGCCTGGAAGCCCTGGGTGAAGCGGATGAAGCCCAGAGCCGAAGCGCAGCCATGCTGGAGACAATGGAAAAGTGCCGCCGTGCAGCTAGCACCGACGCTACGGTGATGATCCTAGGCGAAAGCGGCAGCGGCAAAGAGGTGGCTGCTCGCTTCATCCACGGCCAAAGCCGTCGCAAAGATGGGCCCTTTGTTCCGGTCGAATGCAGCGCGATGCCTGGCTCACTGATCGAGAGCGAGCTCTTCGGCTATGAGCGCGGGGCCTTCACCGGGGCGGAGCGCACGAAGAAGGGGCTGATCGAATCAGCCGACGGCGGCACGCTGTTTCTGGACGAGATCGGCGACCTGGGCGTGGAGCTGCAAACGCGGCTCTTTCGTTTTGTCGAGGAACGGGACCTGCGGCGGCTGGGCGGCCTTGCCACGGTGAAGGTGGATTGCCGCATCCTTTGCGCCACCAACCAGGACTTGGCGGCCAAGATCAAAGCGGGCAGCTTTCGAGAGGAGCTCTTCTACCGGTTGAGCGTGGTGACGGTGAAGCTGCCGGCTCTGCGCGATCGGATCGAGGATATTCCCCACCTGGCGCGGTTTTTTCTGGAGCGATTTTCACGCCGCTACGGCAAGAGCCTTTCCGGTTCGCCGCAGTTTTACGAGGCGCTTTTGAAGGAACGCTGGCCCGGCAATGTCCGTCAGTTGAAGAACGTGATGGAGAGGTTGGCGGCGCTGCATCCCGGTGGAGTGCTGGGGCTAGCGGATCTTGCCGAGGACTCACCGCGTGCGGAGGTTGACGGCAGCCTTTCCGCCCTTCCATGGAAGGATGCGCGGGAACAGTATCTGGCCAGCTTTGAGCTTTCCTACGCGCAAGCCGTGCTGGCCCGCTGTGGAGGAAATCTCAGCGCCGCCGCGCGCGAGGCTGGGGTGGATCGAAAGACGTTTTACACGCTGCTGCGGCGAGAGAAGGAGCAGACGACTGGGGAATCCATTCCCCAGATGGAGCCGGGAATCGGGGAATGAGATCCCCAAGCCGGCCAATAAGCGAATTGCAAACTGCTGATTTTATGGCTCAGAGGTTTTGGTTCCTGGAGTGCTTAGGTATTGGCCAGGAGCTGCCGCACATGAAACTCTGGACCTTAAGCGTAAGGGCAATTCTGCTGGTGATCGGTCTCATCGTACTGATGCCCGAAACCGGGAATGCAATTCCTGCGTTTGCCCGTAAATATGGCGTGAAGTGTTACACCTGCCACACGGTTCCGCCAGCCCTGAACAAGAACGGTTATATGTTCAAGCGCCTGGGCTACCGGATGCCGCCCGATGAGATGGACGGAAGCAAACCGGCCGCGAAGATCGATGAGCTGGACAAGAACACCAAATTCGATCTCACGCACTCGATCGCGCTGATCCTCCAGGCCAGCTTCACCGACGACAAGACCGTCGCCGATGCGGGCAACACGACCTCGGCCTCTCCCTCAACTTCGTGTGGCAGCAGCACGGCAGCGAGTTCCTCCTGCTCGAGCTTCAACCTGGACGAGGCGGCGCTGTTCATTGCCGGGGCCGTGCAGCAGACCGGCTTCTCATACTTCGGCCATTACGAGCTCTACCAGGATGGCACGAACGATCTCGAACAGGGTTTCGGCGTTTACACCCGCGGTCGAGCCAATAGCAGCTACTTCATCAAGGCCGGCGAGATGCACATGCAGGAGGGTGAGGGAACGCGGGCGGCCATGTTCTATAACCTCTTCGCCGATCCGGCATACACGCTGACCAACGTCGATCCAATCGGCTTTTCACTCGATCAACACCCAGTCGGAGTGGACGCGGGCTACACCTGGGCGTCGAATTATTTCAAGAGGGTTTTTGCTGTCTCGGCCAAGGTGACGAACGGGCTCAACGCGGACGGGAGCGAGATTCTTGCCGGCTCAACCAAAAACTCCAAGGATGTCTGGGCCGACGCCGACTACTGGTTCGGTCCCGACGGGGGCGTCACGGTGATGATGTACCGCGGTTCGAAGGATCAGATCCAGAATGCGGGCGCCAGCAACCAATTCACTTATCGTCCGACCTTCTACCGTGTAGGCGGTTTCGGCAATTACCTCTTCTTTGACAAGCTGGATTTGTTGGGCGGCTACATTCGCAGCAACGACGACTGGCTGGCGGCTCAGCCGGGACCAATGTCGCACTATATAGCCAATACCTACCGCGGCGAAGCAGACTACTACATCAAAGCCGGCACGGTAATCAATTTCCGGCTCGATCGCGGGACAGCGACCATTGCTCCCAACCCAACGATGCATACACGGGTCTGGGGCATCGGCGGCGAGCGCGCGCTGACCTCGCTGGGCAATGTAGTGCTTCGCGCGGCCTACAACCAGGAGCACGATGGCGACCCGGTGGCCCTCGTGGGTACCACCGACAAACTCTTCAGGCTGGATATCCGGTACATGTGGTAAGGAGAAATTGAAAATGCACAAAGCAATTCGCACGCTTACGATCGCAGGTTTGTCGCTTCCGCTCTTTCTGGCGGCGCAGAGCAGCAACGTAACGCTCCCACAGGACAAGGGGCCGGACAAGATCAATGTTTCGAGCTATCCCGCCGATCAGCAGAAGGGGTACAAGATCTTTACAGACAAGTGCGCCAAGTGCCACACCATCGCGCGGCCAATCAATACCACCATGACCAAGGATGAGTGGAGCCGCTATGTGAAGCGCATGATGCACAAGCCCAACTCCGGCATCAGCGACAGCCAGGGAAAGACGATCTTCGAGTTTCTGGCCTACGATCAAGAGAATCGAAAGGACAAGAATCCGTCTGCGTTCTCCAAGTCGCTGAGTGACGAAGAGATTGAGAATCTAAAGTCACAACAGCACTAGAGCGCGCTCATGCCGCTCTGGGGTCTTTGCCGCAATTGCACGAGGCGGCTTGCTTTCCACGCCCGGCAAGATTGAAGTTAGCTCGCGGGGACTTATTCAAACGAGAAGGTGCGCGCAGCCTTGTTATGGAGTGATCGAAGCTGAATCATCGCCAGAGTGGAGAACCCATGCGCTATTCCATCACGGTCCCGGATCAGGAGTATTTCGACAAGAATATTCCCTGCCGCTCCGCCTGTCCGATCCATACGGAGTGCGGCCGGTACGTGCAGGCCATCGGGATCTCGAAGGATGAGGAAGCGTATCTTCTGGCCCGCGCGCCAAATCCATTCGCCTATGTTCTAGGCCGCATCTGCGCGCATCCCTGCGAAGACAACTGCCGGCGCGGCAAGATCGACGAACCAATCGCCATCTGCGCGCTGAAGCGCTACGCCACCGATCGCCACAACTTGGGCAGCGGCCACGATCCGGCGCGGAAGAAGCTTCCACCGGCTCCCAAACGCAACAAGCGCATCGCCATTGTTGGCGCGGGGGTCTGCGGCCTTACCTGCGCGCATGACCTTGCCCTGCTTGGGTACTCGGTCGAGGTCTTCGAGTCTGCACCGGTTCCCGGCGGAATGCTCTATCTAGGCATTCCCCAGTTTCGTCTTCCGCGCGAGATCATAAAGATGGAGGTCGACAACATCCTGGCCATGGGCGTCACACTGCACACTCGGGTGACGCTGGGCCGCGATATCTCCTTTGCGGATCTGCGGTCGAAGTTCGACTCGGTATTGCTGGCCACGGGCCTTAACAAGGGCCGTGAGCTAAATATCCCCGGCGCACACCTGGCCGGTGTCTACAACGGCATTGACTTCCTGATCAACGTCAACCTGGGCTTCGAGATCAATCTGGGCAAGCGCGTCGTTGTCGTGGGCGGCGGAAACGTAGCCATCGACGTAGCGCGCGCCGCCGTGCGCCTGGTGCATGAACAAGTGGATTACGCCGAAGCGGATGAGGACGCCAAGGGTTTGCAGCCGGCCTTCGACGCAGCTCGCATGGCATTGCGTTCCGGCGCGGAAGAGGTGGAACTGGTCAGCCTGGAATCGCGTGCGCAGATGCCTGCATGGAAGGGCGAGGTGGACGAGGCCGAGCATGAAGGGATTGCCGTTGAAAACGGCTGGGGACCGAAGGAGATTGTGGGCGGGAACGGAGTCGTTACCGGCCTCAAAGTGCGCCGCTGCCTGACTGTCTTTGACGAAAGCGGCCGCTTCAATCCCGCCTTCAGCGACGAGGAGAAGATCATTCCCTGCGATAGCGTGATTCTGGCCATCGGCCAGCAGGCGGACCTGTCTTTCCTCAGCGGTGATGAGGGTGTCCAGGTCACTCCGCGCGGCATTCTCAAGATCGACGAAAACTTGATGACTACTGCCCCCGGCGTCTTTGCCGGCGGCGACGTAGCCTTCGGGCCGCGCGTTCTGGTTGAGGCCGTCGCCAATGGGCACAAGGCTGCGCGATCGATTCACGTCTTCCTGAGCGGCAAGACGAAGAAGACAGTCTTGAGCCGCTTCCGCATCCTGCCCAACTGGGAGATGCCGCGGGGATTCCTCTCTACGCCGCGCCAGAAGATGCCGGTACTTGCCGCCAACCGCCGCATCGGAATCGCCGAGGTGGAATTGGGTTTCGACGAAGAACAAGGCCGCGCCGAAGGTCTGCGCTGCCTCAACTGCCAGGTGAATACTATCTTCGATGGTTCGAAGTGCATCCTCTGCGCCGGTTGCGTGGATGTGTGCCCGGAGAATTGTTTGCGGCTGGTCGACCTGGTCCAGGTGAGCGGCGATGCGCGTTACGAGGCGCTGATTCAGAGCCGCTACGGAGTGGCCGCCGCCGAACTGAAGACCGGCCAGGCGGGAGCCATCATCAAGAACGAGGAGAAGTGCATTCGCTGCGGACTCTGTGCCCAGCGGTGCCCCACCGGGGCCATCACCATGGAAGCTCTGGAGCAGCAAGAGCGGGAAGTCTTTGAATAAGGGAGCCGAGGGCATGGATCGACGGGAGTTTTTCAAGATCAGTTGGGGCGCGGTGGGTATTGCATCGCTGGTTTCGGCCATCGGTGTCAGTCTGGCCGCCGTGGTGCGGTTCCTGACGCCGAGTGTCTTCTATGAGCCGCCGCAGAACTTCAAGATTGGCGAGCCGGGAGATTTTCCCTTTGGCCCTCCGACCTTTCTGGTTGACGAAAAGATCTTTGTCTTTCGCGACCGCGACAAGGGATTTGCCGTGGCCAGCGCGGTCTGCACTCATCTGGGCTGCACGGTGGCCCACTTCTCCAGTGATCAGAGATTCCATTGCCCATGCCACGGCAGCGTCTTTGGCGCCGACGGCTCAGTGCAGCACGGTCCCGCGCCGCGCGCTCTCGATTGGTTTGAAGTGACTCAAGCTCGCGACGGGCAGCTTCGCGTGGACAAGAACAAGGTCGTACCGCCCACTTACCGGTTGATGGTGTAACGATGAATCTCATTCGCGAAATCTGGCAATCGATCGTGCGGCGGGATCCGCTCTCCACCGACAAGGGGAAGTCCGAGCTGGTCTTTCTCAATGTGTGGCTGCATATCCATCCTGCCAAGGTGAAGAAAGAGAATATGAAGTTCAGGCACACTTTCTACCTGGGCTTCATTACCTTCTTTCTCTTTCTCATCCTGCTCACCACCGGAATAGCGCTGATGTGCTACTACCGGCCCTATCCACCACAGGCCTATCAGGACATGAAGGATCTACAGTTCGTTGTCTTCATGGGGCCATTCCTCAGAAACATGCATCGCTGGGCGGCGCATGGCATGGTGATCTGCGTCTTTCTGCATATGTGCCGGGTTTTCTATACCGGCTCGTACAAGAAGCCTCGCCAGTTCAACTGGGTGATCGGCGTGCTGCTGCTGCTGGTAACTCTCAGCCTCTCCTTTACAGGTTATCTGCTGCCGTGGGATCAGTTGGCTTACTGGGCCATCACGGTCGGGACGAACATCGGCAGTTATGCCCCGCTGATTGGCGGACAAGTTCGCGAGTTGTTGCTCGGCGGCCACAGTGTGGGAGAGGGCGCGCTGATTCGCTTTTATGTGCTGCACGTAGCGGTGCTGCCGTCAATCATCATTCTGCTGACTATCGTTCACTTCTGGAGGGTGCGCAAAGATGGCGGACTCTCGCGGCCGGTCTGGAAGCTGGAACCAGAGAAGACTGAGCCTCTCGTTACCATCGGCGCGCCGGCCGTGACCGCTCCGCTCAAAGCGGTGGCCGCGTCGAAGGAGAAGACCTACGGCCTGATGGAAGTGGTTACAGGCAAGCCGATCTTCGAGACCATCACTCCCGAAGAAGAAGAGGACACGGTCTTCTCCTATCCCTACGCGTTCGTGCGTGAAGCCGTTGTGCTGATGGCGACAGTTACGACCATCATGACAATGTCGCTATTTCTGAATGCGCCACTGGAGGAGCTGGCCAACCCGGCGAAGACACCGAATCCGGCCAAGGCTCCTTGGTACTTTCTGGGCTTGCAGGAGTTAGTGAGTCATTCCGCATTGCTCGGCGGCGTGGTGGCGCCGGCGCTGATGGTGCTGGCGCTGCTTGCCATCCCTTATCTTGACAGGAATCCGAGCCGCCGCCTCGCCGACCGCAAGTTGATCCTCTGGCTCTTCACGATCTTCGTCGTCGCGAACCTGGTCCTGATTGTCGTGGGAACCTTCTTCCGCGGACCGGGCTGGGCGCTGGTTCCACCATGGGTACATGTTGTCGGGGGGACTGAGTAATGGAACGCAGACTGCAAATTACATTCTTTGCGCTCAGTCTTCTCGCACTGGCTCTGATCCTGGCGGCCGGATACCAGGCCAACACGCCATCGTGGAAAACGTACCAACGAAGCTTCCTGCAACTGGAGGCGCAAGGCGAACCGAATGCTGTGGCGAAAGCCGCCGTTCTGGCCTCGCCTCCGGAGATTCATCAGGTGCTGCTGCCGGGGCTGCAACGCGTGGACCGCTGCACCACGTGCCATCTGGGCGTGGAAGACCCAACGATGAAGAATGCGCCGGAGCCCTTCCGTTATCATGCCGGTTTGGGACCGCACATTCCCTCGAAGTTCGGCTGCACTATCTGCCACGGCGGCCAGGGACTGGCGACCGACAAGGAGGGCGCGCACGGGAGCGTCGCGTTCTGGCCAAACCCCCTGCTAAACAAAGATTACATTCGCGCCTCCTGCGGCCGGTGCCACAAGGAAGGCGACGTACCAGGTGTGCCGGAATTGACAGAGGGCCGCCGCCTTTTTGAGACGCAGGGCTGCCGAGGCTGCCACAAACTCAATGGAGTGGGTGGAAGCATCGGGCCGGATCTGACAGGAGAAGGCGCAAACCGCCGTTCTCCCGACTGGCTCGAACGCCATTTCCTGGCGCCCAACGCGGTCTCTACCGGCTCCGCCATGCCCAACTTTCACTTCACCAAAGAGCAGGCGCGCGACCTCACCTATTACATGCTTTCGCTCACCAATGAAGAGATGGGGAGCTACTTTTCAAGCGTGCGGCTGATTCCCAGCCCGGAGTATGGGCAGCAACTGTTTGTCGAGAAGAACTGCCTGGCCTGTCATGCGGTGGGCGGAGCCGGAGCCAAGACAGCCCCCGACCTGCTCGGCGTAACAAAGCGGCACTCGATCGAATGGCTCGACGAGCAACTGGTGAATCCCGAGCTTGTCTATCCGGGAAGTTCCATGCCGGAGTACGATCTCGAAGTGCAGCTGATCCTGTCAAAGAAGACCCGGGCGATGACGCCGGAGGATGTCGCCATCGAAGCCGGCAAGCAGAACTTCTCGCGCTTCGGCTGCGTGGGCTGCCATGGGACGGAATTACAAGGCGGCGTGGCCAATCCCAACGCGCAGGGCGGCGAGGTGCCTTCGCTGCTGCACGTCTCTGACGACTACACCAAGGACGAAGTCATCGCCATCATTCGCAACGGCAGGGTGCCTCCCATCGACAAAGCCTCTGGTCCGACTCCGCCGCTCTACATGCCTTCCTGGAAGAATGTTTTGAGCGACGAAGACATCCACCGGATTGCCGACTATCTCTGGTCGAAGCAGGAGAAGAAGAAAGACGCCTGGTAGTACGCGGAGAGCTAGTGGCCGGTGGGCATGGAGCGGTCGAGCGTTGTTTCGGATCGCGCCGGCACGCGGCTCTTTGAGGCCAATCGCATCTCGAACGACGCGGCCGTGTTGCATGCTCAGACCAGCGTGGAAGAGAAGCGACTGCTCGCCGGGCGCGGATCCGATTCAGATCGATCGCCAGTGTCTCCACACCTTGCGTGCCACAGAGAAGAGCAAGTGAACGGCGAGCAATCGCAGAATGAGTCATTGACTATCCCGCTGAAGTTTGACGCGCCTCAGCCGGCGCCATGGATCGTCGCTATCGGTGCTCTCGATTGCTCATTTGCAACGAGCGGAAGTGTCACAGTGATATGCGCTCCACGGCTCTGGCGATTGCCAGCAATAACGGCTCCGCCGTGAGCACGCGTCACCGCATCGACGAAGGCCAAGCCCAGTCCGTGGCCGTTCGAGTCTTTTCCTTTCACCCTTCGCTCGAACAAATGAGGCAGCACCTCGGGATCGAATCCAGGCCCATCGTCCTCCAGGATGAACGAAGCAGCATCGTCTTCGGTTCTCAGCCGCAGGTTGACCGTGCAGGCGCATGGCACGTGCTTCAGCTCATTGTCGAAGAGATTTGCAATCATTCGATGGAGCAGCGCCGCATCGGCCTCAATAGTGAGCGGGCCGCTGCTGTGCAGTTTGATTTGAAGACCCTTTTCCGACAAGGATGGCTCGTAGAGATCGATCATGCTTCCCAGCAATTCGTTCAGGTCAACCGGAACGCGGTCACGCAGATCGAGCAGGCCGAGCCGATTGTCTCCGCCATCGAAGAACTGGATCGGCTAACCGATTTCCTGAACAAGTCCCTGGATGTGGCCGAGGCCAAAGCGGATGCTCTTCGATTGAATCGGGTTGGTTACGGAGCCTGGCTAGCAACTCGGCAAGCGCAAACGGCTTGGTCAGGTAATCGTCCCCGCCTTGCTCCAGACCCCGCACTCTGTCGTCGACACTTCGCCGCGCCGACAGAATCAGCACGGGTGCGTGAAGCCCCATTTGACGCAGCTTGAGGATCAAGCTGATGCCGTCCTGGTCAGGCAGCCCAAGATCGACGACCAGTATGTCAAATTGACCGTCGACTGCCAGCCGTTGGGCGGTCTTGCCATCCGCTGCCGCTTCCACCTGATACCCCGCTTCTTCAAGCGAAGATCGCAGAAAGCTCTGTATATCGATTTCATCCTCGACGAGCAGAAGCCGCATGAGGGGATCATAGTGTATTCCAGACGGAATTTCAGCAACTACCCTGCAATGAAACAGGATTCATAAGTACCCTCCGGCGTCTGGAAGATGAACACATTGTCATGCAGGCTTCGGCTCTCCGTCATGCGACCTGAGTCGTCTAAAGACAGTCGCAGATACATTCCCCAGAGGCGAATTGTCGGCGTTGCGGCCGGCAATAGCAATTTGGCCGCGGGTATCGGTTACTACGCCGCAGCACTCTCTATCTATGAGAACTTTCTCCACTCGGGTCGCGATATGGTCTTTCCACGAAATACCGCATCGAAATCGAAACCAACCCTCTCCGTGCGCCGGCTCTGACCCCAAACGGTCAATAGGGCAGTCTACAGCCCGATCAGTCCGTCAGTTCGATGACGATTCGTTCATCTGGCGCATCAAGACCAACCGATACGCATTGCACAGCAGTCTATTGAAATGCGGCCAGTCATTTGGGCGGAGGTACTCATTTGTTTATATACAAGGCGGTCGTTCCCTGTTGCGCCATTGCGTTTCTGTTTGCGCGCTTTTTCTGTGGCATCGCAGGGGCGCAGGAAGCATCTCAGGACTCGCTGCCGGACGCGCCGGATGCGGCTGCCACCCTCGGGAGCGGCGCACAACTCAATCTCGTGGCGGAGCAGTCGTCCTCAAGCAAGTCAGCCACCCCTCCGCAGACCGCAACGACCTCGTCATCCGGCGATGAGCAAGACCACCAGCCCAAACGCATCCTTGGAATTATTCCAAACTTTCGCGCAGTCAGCACTAATCAGAAGCTGCCTCCACAGTCGGCGAAGGAAAAGTTCATCACTGCCAGCGAAGATTCCTTCGACTATTCCGCGTTTTTTATCCCGATGGTCTTAGCCGGGTATTCAATGGCAATTGACGACACTCCGGAGTTCCATCAGGGCGCTGCCGGTTATGGCCGCTATTTTTGGCACACGTTTGCCGATCAGTCGATTGAAAACTATTTCGTTGAATTCATCGTGCCTGCGCCGGCGCATGAGGACATTCGCTATTACACCTTGGGCAAAGGCGGTTTCTTCAAGCGTACGGGTTATGCCCTCAGCCGTGCAGTCATCACACGCTCTGATGCTGGAACGGAAACATTCAATTTCGGCGAGGTCATTGGAGCCGGTGCGGCTGCTGGTGTTTCCAACCTGTATTATCCGACGGCCGAGCGCACCTTCAGCAACACCGCGCAGAAATGGGGCATCAACGTCGGCGTCGACGCTGCCACCTTCGTGTTCAAGGAGTTTTGGCCAGACATTAACCGCGCTGTATTTCACAATCGAAACTGAATCATCCCATAGGAATTGACAATCGGGACCTGCGAAAACCCGGCTGTCATGCATAGAACGGCTGCTTCAAAGGACTACCCGCAAAAAAGCTATTAGGCGAGATGGCACGACTGCGTTTCAGACCAGCCTGTCGCCTGCCATGCGCATGTCGTAGCCGACACAGGCTTCCACCTCCCGCCTGTACGCAGTTCGGCCCAGCGTCTCGATCAGCGCCTGAACCGGCGGCAGCGTAAGATGCGTTCGGCGGAGCACCAGGAGGTAGGGTTTCTCTGCGAGTGGAAGGAAGGCTAGGCCCATGGAAGCTGCAGCGGCTTGGGTGCCAATGCAACAGTCCACCTCTCCACTCTGAACCAGACGTGCGGCGGGAAGTTGTCCCAGAGTGATTCGGCCGTAGCCTCTGACCTTGTCACTTGCAATTCGATTCTTCCGCAGAAGGTCGTCCAACAAGCGGCGGCAGCCAGCACCGGGTTCACGGTTTGTGATGCGAACATCCTTTCGCGATAAATCTTCAATGCCTGCTATCTTCTTAGGGTTATCCTGAGCGACGATCAGCCCTTCCTTCCAAATCGCATAGGATAGTACGGCAATAGAATTGCGAGGAAATATCTTGCTGATCGGCAATAAGTCGGCCCTTTCACTCGCCCTCTCGGCTAAGTGTGTACCGGCGACATGAACCAGTCCTTCATGCAGCAAATCAATGGCTTGTGAACTGTTTTCATAGGCGATGATGAGTTCAAAGCCCTGCCGTTCAAGCGAGTGCGCGAGCAGCGATGCACTGGGATCACAACCTGCGAGAAGGATGCGTCCGGGGTTCATCCAGCTATTGCCAAGAAGCCGAACCTTCGCATTGACGCCGCTGTCTCCGGCACGGATGGGCGCAAGAAAAACGGCATCGGCCGGCTGCAGGCCCCAACTCGCCGGATCGGGTGGCACGGCAACCAAATGGTCATTGACGCTCGCCACTCTCAGCGGCTGCCCCTTCGGCAGAGAAGCCACCTCACCGAGAATGAAGACTTCAGCGGTCTCCTCAATCACTTCTTGGTCTGGTTCGAGCTGGAACAATTCCTCAACCGTCGTGCCGAGGATGCGAGCGAGCTTTAGGCTCACCGCCGTGTTGGGGACATAGAGTCCAGCTTCAATGGCATGAATTGTCTGGCGGCTGACGCCGGCTTCCGCCGCCAAATTCGCCGCGGAAATCGCTCGTTTGGCTCTCAATTGCGCGAGATTCGTTAGTACCTCGATTGATTGCATTCGTGCCTCGTGGCAAAATAGCCTGTACTGTATACGCGACTCATGATACGGATACGAGGGGAAATGCACAAGAGGGAATGGCGGACTCGCGATAAGGGTGCGGCAATTGCACCGATTGGCCTGATTCACACGCCCTTCAAACATGCTGAGGGAACACCGATTCAGGGCATAGCAGGCGAGCGCGCAGAGGGTGTCGTCGAGGTGCTTCCAGATCTGATCGAAGGGTTGCGTGACCTTGAAGGCTTTGATCGGCTGTGGTTGATTTACCATTTCCATCGCGCCTCAGAAGCGCGGTTGGTTGTTCTCCCCTATCTGGACACGACCGAGCGAGGCGTCTTCGCCACACGCTCTCCAGTCCGGCCCAATCACATTGGGATTTCTGTCGTTCGCCTCCTGCGTATCGAGATGAACCGCTTGTATGTCGCCGACGTGGATATGTTGGATGGAACTCCGCTTCTCGACATCAAACCTTACGTCCCGGCTTTCGATTCCTTTGAGAAGTCTCGTTCCGGCTGGTTGGATGGCAAGTCCGCATCGGAGGTGGTGGCCGATGACCGCTTCGAAGCTGGGAATGCGGACGCTGAGTAAGCGAGCCAAACCTGCGCGGTTTTATGGAGTGTATGCTACTGTTAAGTCCACTAGCGGTTACTTTGCGCCGCCAACCCGGCAACCGACTGGAGGAGAGATATGAAAATTAGTGCGAGAAATGTGTTTGAGGGCAAGGTGCAGAACGTCATCAAGGGAGCTGTCAACGCTGAGGTCACTCTTGCCTTGACGGGTGGGGAGCACATTGTCTCTATCATTACAAACTCCAGCATTGATTCATTGGGTCTAGTGCAGGGCAAGACTGCCTACGCGATCATTAAAGCCAACGAAGTGATCGTCGGTAAGGGCGTGGACGGCGCCAAACTGAGCGCCCGCAATGTGCTCGCAGGCGAAGTGATCAGTTCCCATGACGGAGCGGTCAACAGCGAGGTCGCTATTAAACTGGCCGGCGGCGCTACAGTCATTGCGTCGATCACCAAGGAGAGCGTACACGCGCTCGGGCTGACGCAAGGCGACAAAGTCAGCGCAATTGTGAAAGCGTCCAACGTAATGATCGGCGTTTAGTTTTCCTCCCCTGTAATTGCTGACCCGCGAGTGCGGCGCAAGACTGCCCAAAGGGCGAAACCTCCTGGGCCTCTTGTGCTGCTCCGCGTCTATTCGATTCCTCCTTCGCGGCTCCAACCGAAAACTGGGCGAATTCGATGGCCGTCATGGCCGCATCGCCGCCTGCGAAACGCCATCGGAGAAGCGTGCAATTTTGTGAGGCTGTCTTGCATAGCAGACAATAGCGTGATTAAATGACACATATAACACGGTCATTTTCATTTTGGAGGCGATATGAATAAGGCGAAGTTGGCTCTTGCGGCGGTGATACTCTGCTTCTCATCGACACTGGCGTTCGGTCAGGGCGCGGCTGTCGACACTAAAACGCAGCCGAAGACCCCCGATCCCTGCGCAAGCGGCCACGAGTTCGCTACCACCGACTGCGCGCTGACTTGGCACGGCATTACGCTGTACGGCGCGTATGACATCGGCGCCGGCTGGGTCAGCCACGGCCTACCGGAAAACGGCTATAACTATGAAGGCGAATCTCTGGTGAACCGAAACGGCTACCAACATCGATTCCTCGTCGCGCCGAACAACCTGTCGCAGACGGGGTTTGGCATCCGGGGCAGGGAAGAGTTTCTGCCTGGCTGGTCCGTCGTGTTCAACGCTTCAACTGGCATTAATCCGCAGTCCGGCCTGCTGGCCAACGCGTCAGAAACCGACATCATCAACAACGGCCTTCCGAGGGCCAGCTATTCGATAGCCATCGACGGCGCGCGCGCGGGCCAACCCTTCAATGACGAATACTATGCCGGTATATCGTCCAAGAATGTCGGCACCCTGACCTTCGGTCGTCAGCGCGCTCTCGGCACCGATGCGATGCTCCTTTACGATCCGGCAGGCGGCTCCTATGCCTTTTCCTACATCGGGTATAACGGCACGATGGCCGGCGGCGGCGACACCGAAGACACCCGTTGGGACGACGCCGCGAAGTATCGCCTCACCTATGGGCCGGCCCACTTCGGTGCGATGTATAAATTCGCCGATGGCTCTGGCGGCTGCTACTCGGGCTTGGCAGGTTGGACTGCTGCCAACTGTACGCCGGAATCGGCGCATAACAACGCCTATGGATTCGACCTTGGCGGAGCCTACGCCAAGGTCTCCGGCGACCTAATCTTCCAACACTACAATCAGGCGATCAGCGTGTTGAATCCCTTGCTGGGGCCTCAAAGTCTGGCGGCGACCTATCAGTCGACCACGGACAGCATCAATACAAACCAAATTACCGGAGCCAATCTGATCGCCACGAGCAACACCCTATATGGCATCGTGACCGACAACAACGCAGTTATGGCCGCTGCCAAGTATTCGTCGGAGGCGATCAAGGTTTTTGCCGGCTACGAATACATCTGGCAAAATAATCCCAAGAACCCGCTGGGCGTTGGCGCCTCCGATCAGGGCGGTTATTTTATGAGCGGGGTCGAAGACAACAATCTTGATTCTGAAAAGTTGGTGCAGATCTGGTGGACAGGCGCGAAGTACACCTGCCGCAAAAAGACCGACGTCACCTTCGCTTGGTATCAACAGCGGCAGAACGATTTCCGTAGACCGCCGACCTGCTCGGCCGCAGCCGGATTCCGCGCGTCCTGCGCGGGCACCCTCAACGAAGGGTCGCTCTATTTGGATCATCACTTCACCAAGCGTTTCGACTCTTTTGCCGGAGTTGCGTATTCCTACGTGAGCGGCGGTCTGGACATCGCCATTCCTCATGGCCCTGGCGTTCCCTTTTTAAACGACAACAACCTTGCTCCGACAGTCGGTAGCCGTTTCGCCTTCTGATCGTTTCCGCGGCGGGCTCAGTCGAGAGCCCAACGTGGGTTGTGTTTCATCCTATTTCTCGAACTGGTTTAATCGAGTGGACAAGACTCAGAGCGAACAGACGCACAGGATATGACTAGGAGAAGGCTTGAGACCGAGTTCGGATGTTGGAGGAAATCGAATGCCGTTTTGCAGATTCGCCGCGCTTGTCACGTTCGCGGCCATGCTCGGCGTGTACCCTGGCTCAGCGCAGACAGAGCTGACCATCTCGGCGGCGGCCAGC
Source organism: Occallatibacter sp. (assembly GCA_050010735.1). Taxonomy (GTDB): domain Bacteria; phylum Acidobacteriota; class Terriglobia; order Terriglobales; family Acidobacteriaceae; genus Telmatobacter. Next base: position 85,863 of record JBEKKL010000012.1, read on the forward strand.
CTGAAGGATGCGCTTACGGAGACAGAGATTGCTTATAAGCAAAGCCATGCCAACGTGGATCTCAGCAATAACTTTGGTTCCTCGGGAACTCTGGCCACGCAGATCGACCAAGGTGCGCCGGTGGACGTTTTTCTATCGGCCGCCGCAAAGCCGATGGATGACCTTGCAGCCAACGGGATGATCGTTACAGGCACGCGTCGCAATCTGTTGAGAAACGCACTGGTTCTGATTGCACCGCTCGATTCGAAGCTCCGCGACTTTCAGGGACTCACTAACAAATCAATCCGGTTGATTGCATTGGGCGATCCGGCCAGCGTTCCGGCAGGCCAGTATGGCAAGCAGACTCTTTTGTCTCTTCATCTTTGGGACCAGCTCAACGCAAAGTTTGTGTTGGGAAAAGATGTCCGCCAGGTTTTGACTTATGTAGAAACCGGCAATGCCGATGCTGGCTTGGTGTATGCCACCGACGCACAAGCTTCGAGTAAGGTCCGAGTTGTTGCAACTGCTCCTGAATCCGCGCATGACCCGATCGTTTATCCCGTGGCAGTTATCAAAGGAAGTCGCAACGAACAGGCTTCGCGCAAGTTTGTCGAGTTTCTCCGCAGCCCGATGGCCCAAACGATCTTCGTCAAGCACGGGTTTACAATAGCAGCACCGTGACACTGCCCATCGATTATTCGCCGCTGTGGATCTCGCTGGCCACTACTTGCGTGGCAACAGTGGCGACGTTTTTTCTGGGAATGTTGGCTGCAAGGCTGATGTATGGCGTACACGGCAGCCTTCGCGCCCTTCGCGTATGGATCGACGGCCTTCTGACGCTGCCGCTGGTTCTCCCTCCAACTGTTGTCGGTTTCTTTCTGCTGTTGCTGCTCGG
>JBEKKL010000013.1:0-77362 GCA_050010735.1 Occallatibacter sp.
GCGATTATCCTGCGGCACAACTCAAGCGGCGCGCCCTGGCTGTTGGAGGCCGAGACGCACCTGCCGGTACTCAATGCGGGCGACGGAATGCACGAGCATCCCACGCAGGCGCTGCTCGATCTACGGACGATGCTGGCTCATTTCGACCCCATCACGAAAAGCTGCGATCCTCAGCGCAATAAAAGCTCTGTCATCCTGAGCGACCGTAGCGCAGCGAAGGGAGTCGAAGGACCTGCGGTTCCGGTCGAGATCAACGCTGAAACCCTGGCCGGTGTCACCGTAACGATTACGGGCGACATCGTGCACAGCCGCGTGGCGCGCTCGAATATGATGCTGCTGCCGCGGCTGGGCGCGCGCGTGATCCTCTGCGGACCGAAGGAACTGCTGCCGGAACTGGCTGCGCAAGCTGGCCCTGGGATCGGGATTGAGCGGAACTTTGAAGCCGCGCTTCGCCAGTCGCAGGTAGTAATGATGCTGCGCATCCAGGCCGAGCGCCTTGCCGGACTGCAACTGGACCTCGAAGAGTACAAGGCAGCCTACCAGCTAACCGGCCAGCGTCTGGCAGCACTGGCTCCGGAGGCTTTGGTGATGCATCCGGGGCCGATTATTCGCGGGCTGGAGTTGACGGCGGGCGTGGCTGATGGACCGCAGTCGGCGATTCTGGAGCAGGTCAAGAACGGCGTTGCGATTCGCATGGCGGTGGTAGAGCGGGCGTTGCTGGCAAATGGATGATGATTCCCTTCTAACGGGCAGTGGTCGCCACATCCCGGAGGGATGGACCGAGAATAGCCCAGGGCAAGCAAAGCGCCGCCCTGGGAAGAATGCGTAGAGTTGGGGTGCGCCCCGGAGGGGCGATCGAAATGCAGGTATTGAATTGCACATTTCGCACCGCCCCTCCAGGGCGGGGATCTCTTGGATCGGACTATTCCCAGGGTTTCACCCTGGGCTATTATCGTTTCCTCCCTCCGGGAGGAATGCGTTCCGCACATAGCCGTCTCCGTCGCGACTTGCAGTTGTGCAAAGCGGCGACGTGTTGTTACTTTAGGCAGGCGGAAGAAGCTCCGGCTGCTTTTGAGGGACGAGTACGATGAAGTTGCCGCCTATTGCCAGACTCCGCATTCCGATCTTGCTTGCTCTCGCTCTCGGCGAGGTTCTTGGCCTACTCCATTTCTATGGGCAACACGGATTTGCCAAGTTTGTTGTCTTTTCTCTCCAGGGGGTTTATGTCGTTACGCTGCCGATGTGGTTTGGTTCTCTCCGGCGGCGGGGCGTTCCCGGTTTCGACATCTTAATCGCAGTAGTTGCTGGCGCTGCGGCAATCGGGGGATGCGGGATCGCGCGCAATGTTTGGGCACTTGGTGACAAGGCCGACGCTTCAGGATCCGTTGGGGTCTCTGTTTTCATTGCAGGCACAATAGTATTCAAGCTGCTCCGTCCCCGACACGCTTCCGCCGTCAGAGAAGCCCTTTTGTTCCTCGCTTACGCCACCCTGGTGATGTGGCTGTGGGTGCGAAACACATCCACGCCGTGGAAGGCCGTCAGCTTACTCCCTTTACTGTGGTTTGCGTGGCGAGTTGTCTTTCATATCCTCAACAGACATAAATCCAGCGGCGATACGAATAGTTCATCCGAAGTAGTCACTCAACACGGAGGCCGCGCATGACGGCATTGGTGATTCGTGGCGGCCATTTGATTGACCCGGCAGCGGGGGTCGATGGCCCCAAAGACATTCTGCTCAAAGATGGACGCGTGGCCGACATTGCTGCGCCGGGCAAGCTGAAGGCTACCAACGGCGCCGAGGTTATCGACGCGACCGGCCTCATCGTCGCCCCCGGCCTGATCGACATGCACGTTCATCTGCGCGAGCCCGGCCAGGGCCACAAGGAGACGATCGCCACCGGCACCGCTGCAGCAGCGGCGGGCGGATTTACGGCTGTGGCTGCCATGCCCAACACGACGCCGGTGAACGACTCGCCTGAGACCACGCGCTGGATGCAGGCTTCGGAGCGCAACGCATCGATCCGCGTCTTCCCCATTGCGGCCGCCACGCGCGCGTCAAAAGGTGAATCGATCAACGACTACGCCGCGCTCAAGTCCGCCGGAGCGGTTGCCGTCTCGGACGACGGCCTGCCCATCCTGAAAGACAGTGTCATGCGTGAGGCTCTAGCCGCGGCGGCACGCGTCGGGCTGACTGTCATCCAGCACGCCGAGGACACGCGGATTACGCAGATTCCCGAGAAGGTCGCCAGCATGAACGCCGGGGCCACCTCGTTCAAACTGGGCTTGCGCGGCTGGCCCAATGAGGCCGAGTCATCAATCGTCGAACGCGATATTCGCCTTGTCGGAGAGCTGCGCGAGGCGCGGCCCCACCTGCACGTGGCCCATATCTCGACGGCGGCTGCGGTGACAGCCGTGCGCCAGGCGCGCCGCAACGGGCTGCGGGTCACCTGCGAGGTAGCTCCGCACCACTTCCTGCTCACCGACGAGCATGTCGGCCTCTATGACACACACGCCAAGATGTGTCCGCCGCTGCGCTCGGCCGCCGACCGCGATGCTCTGATCGAGGCGATTCTTGACGGGGTCATCGACGCCATTGCCACCGACCACGCACCCCATGCGGTTCACGAGAAAGAGGTCGAGTTCGAGCGCGCGCCGAACGGCATCATCGGTCTCGAAACAGCTCTCGGTCTGAGCCTGTGCTGGCTTCACCGGGAGTGGAAGCTGCCCCTGGGCCGCGTTTTGAGCTTGTTAAGCGCACAACCGGCGGCGCTGCTGGGATTGAAGGGCCGCGGCACGCTCACAGAAGGCAGCTTTGCCGATGTGATCGTCTTCGATCCCAAAGCCGAATGGACCTACAATGCTCGCAAAGGCAGATCGAAGTCGAGGAACACGCCCTTCGATGGCTGGACGATGCAGGGCAAAGTCCGCTGGACGATCAGCGAGGGGCGCGTGGCCTACGCGGCCGAGAGCGCCTGACGAACTGATTCAATTGAGGAGGTAGGGAACGAAATGATCCGCAAGGTTTCTCAGCCTTTGCGGCGGTAGAGGACCTGGAACTCGTAGCCTTGGCTGGCAGGGAAGAGACTGGCTATGTGGCGCAGGCGTTCGGCTAGGGATGGGGCGGCCAGAAGCGGATAGTCGCGCTCGCGCAGGTCGTGGTAGTCGAAGTCGACGGCCAGCGAGAGCATGTAGATGGCCAGCGCGTCGGAGAAGGCCGAATCGTAGTAGGCATTGCGGGCTCGCTCGTCGATGGTCTTCTGGGCTGATCGGCCATCGAGAGACTTGCTGTCTTGCGCACGTCGGCGGGTCTCCCATGCGTCCTGACTAGTCTCGCCGCGCACCTGGGACTCGGCCTGCTGCCAGATCAGCGACGAGAAGCTATCGGGAACTCCGGCAGCCTCGACAAAGTTGTGGGCCACATTGATGAAGAATTCGAAGGCCAGGCCAAAGCGGTCTTCGACGAGGCGGGTGGAAAGAAAGACCGCCTCGGTCGAGCCGAAAACGGCGTTGCGATGGCAGATGGCGCGGTCGCCGAGATCGACGGTGTAGCCGGGAGCGACCATGGTATCGTCGGTGTCGGCGATGGCCAGCGGGACAAAGTAATAGGCCCGGTTGTCGAGGGCGGCAGAGAGCGTGGCAGGAACAGCGCCAACCAACCGTTCAACATCGGACTCGGAGATGCGCGTCTCGCCCCACATCGCGTAGCTAATTCCGTTGGGGGCCTTGGTCACGGAGACCTGGGTGGCGACCTTTTCTGCCTGCCAGAGTTCGAGTTGTGCGCCGCTCGCCATGAATCTGTATTCTAACGCTATAAGGGGTCCGAGGATGAAGCAGTCCGCGCAAAGCGAGCGGCAGAATGGCGGAACCGTGCTCGGCTTCCCGCTTAAGGGCTTCGGCTTCTTTACCAGCCTGCTGCTGGCCGTTGCCTCGGCGTTTTTCACCTTCTTTGCCTCGACAACGGTCGCCATCTTCGCGCTGCTGGCGTGGAATCTGAGTGGCCATCACGCGGTGAATTACGCCGATAGCTATCGGTATGTGGGCTTTCCAGCCTTCATTGTGGTGCTGGTCGTGGCTTTGCCGGTCTTTGCGGTCTTGTGGGTAAGGGGCAAAGTGGGAAAGTAGCTTCGGCCGCTAGTTTTCTGCCGCCTGCCTGGCATTTGCGCGCTCCAGACGTGCCACGCTGATCTTGCGCGCGAGGCCGATTTTTGACAGCAGCCAGATGCCATAGTAGTTGGGGTCGAATTCGTACCAGGCGAGACCGTGGCGCGCCGAAACCGGGTTGGCGTGGTGGTTGTTGTGCCAGCCTTCGCCACCGCTGACCAGAGCCACGAGGAAGTTGTTGCGTGAGTCATCGCGGGTTTTAAAGCGGCGGCTGCCCCACAGGTGCGTGGCTGAGTTGACCAGCCAGGTGGAGTGCAGGCCGAGGGTCACGCGCAAAAACGCGCCCCACAGCAGCATTCCGACGGCGTTGGCCCAGCCGCCCCAGATCCAGCCCAGGCCAAAGAGCAGTCCGCCGCTGGCCACCAGCGGAATCCAGTGATATTTGCTGAGCCAAACGTGAAAGCGGTCGCGGCCCAGGTCGGGAACATAGCGGTTCAGTATCTCCGTCTGAGCGTGCAGTGCTTTGCCCCAAATGAGCCAGCCGGTGTGCGCCCACCAGCCGCCCTCGCGGGGGCTGTGCGGGTCGCCGGGTTGATCGCTGAGCTGGTGATGAACGCGATGGGTGGCGACCCAGAAGATCGGACCGCCCTCCAGTGAGAGCGTGGCGCAGATGGCCATGATGTACTCCACCCACTTGGGCGTCTGGTAGCCGCGGTGGGTCAGCAGGCGGTGATAACACATGCCAATGCCCACATTGATGGCCAGCACATAAAGCGCGATCATGACTGTCAGCCGCTGCCAGGTGAAGAAGAAGAGCGCCGCGAGGGCTCCGAGATGGAAGATGACGAGCACGGTCATTGTGAGCCAGTTGATGCCTTCGCCCACGGTTGCGGCGCGGCCCATGCGAACCTGAAGGCGCGCGGGCATGGCGTGCGGCGCGGTGGAGGCTGACAACACTGAGGCTCCGGAGATCGGGCCGGTCGATTCTGCGGGGGTGAGCTCAGGGATTACTACTTGAGGTGCTGCGGTTACAACTGAGGCCATATTCGGGGAAGATCCTTGGCGGGTGGCGACAAGCCCACCCTACTCCCGCCATTGTATAGGAGCAAACACCTCCAAAATGGTTTCTTTCCGCACAGATATTGACGAAATGCGAAGGATTCTGCGCCAAAAGTGAGCAGTTCAGATCACATTTGGCGGAATCTTTTGAGAGACGTGCAGCGGTCAGAGGCGACGATCCCAATCGCCGCCTCGGGTTTTCTCGCAGTTATTGGTTCCTGCTCTCTGCACCGAAGGCGCCGGCGCCGGTGACGAAGAGCCGCTCAGCCTGGCCTCGAAGGACGCGGTAGAGGGCGAACTGTCGCTGGGTTGCGCCGCGCAGTTCAAAGAGCAGCTCGCCACGATTGTCGGCCAGAGCATCGACGGCATCCACGAGCCTCATGCACGGGGCGTCGTCGAGATGCGCTCCATCGGTCACGCTCTTGAGAAGCACCAAGACGTTGCCGTAGAGATCGGGCTGGGCAATGATGGTGACGAACTTTTCCTTGGGAAGTGGACCGTCGGTGTGGGCGCTGAGCACAAGAGTTGCGCCAGAGCCGTAGGCCAGTTCGAGTACTCGGAAGTGCTCGTCGACCAGAGACGCGGGCTCGGGCGGAGGCGCAGGTTTTGCCGTCTTGTGCGTTGAATGCTGAGCTGCGGTGCGCTTCGGGGCCGGCGGAGGATTGAGTCCCAGTGCCTGACGAGCCATCTCTTCGAGCGTCGCCTTCATCTTGCCTTCGTCATCCGGATTCGCCCAGCTGAAGGTCCACTGGTGCTCTGGACGGCTTCTGGCATCGGAGACGGCGATGGTCTGCTCCATGTCTGGCGGAAGGCCCATGAGCGAGGGAAGCACGTCGAGACCGCTGCCGGTGGATTGACCGCGCTTGAGACGAGGACGGTCGGGGTCGGTCACGTCGGGCAGCGAATCTACATGGCCCAGATCTTCCGGCGGTTTTTTGTTGCTCTTCGTGAGGACGGGGCGATCAGGATCGTCGGAGGGCTCGCTCGAACCGGACGATTCATTGCCCGTACCATCGCTCGAGGTTTTCTTGTGCAGAGTTGGCCGGTCGGGATCGGGGGATGGAGCCGGTTCAGTGGAGCGCGAGCCTCCGGTGCTGGAGGGCGTTTCGCTGCCGTCGCTGGAGTGCTTGCGATGCAAGGTGGGGCGGTCGCTGTCTTCGTCGGCATGGTTGCGCGCCACTTCATCCATCGACGGTTTGGGCTTGGGGGCTGGTAGGGGTTTCCACGCGCCATAGCCGACCCACGAGCCCTGCTCCTGGCCGGAGTTTTTGAGATCGAAGAGACCGATCGGCTTGCCGTCCTGCTGAAGTTCGTATTCGACCTCGCCGGTCAAGGCCAGCGGTTCGGGGCGGGCCATATAGATGCCGCCGTCCTGAAGCTGATTGGCGAGGATGCGCGTCTGGTCAAGTACCGCGACGGGCACGAGGCGGCTGGTCTTTGGTTTACCGACCTCGCCTGTCCATTCGAGAACGGCGATGGAGCGCAGCTCAGGAGAGTCTTTGGTGTTCTTCGTGACTTGGCCAGGGTATTGGGACCACAGTGGAAGCGCGAAGAGAATGGCAAGAATGAAGAGAATGTTGATTCGTGGTATCCCACCCTTGCCGCAAAAACAGAAACGCGGCAAGGATGGGGCACCCAACGTCGCCGACAAAATAACCCTCCGCCGCAATGACATTCGCCGCCCGTCTCGGAAATAATCGAAGCTGATGGCCACCAACGGCCCTCCAATCAAAGTGCGAGGTGCTTCCCCATGGAACTGAATCAAAAAGTCGCCGACTTTACCCTGCAAACCGACGAAGACAAGACCGTCAGCCTCTCAAACTACGCCGGCAAACCAGTCATACTCTTCTTTTATCCCAGAGCGGACACTCCCGGCTGCACGATTGAGGCCTGCGGTTTCCGCGATACCTTCAAAAAGCTCCAGGCAGCCGGCGCCGTGGTGTTGGGCATCAGCCGAGATACGCCGAAGGATCAGGCCAAATTCCGCGCCAAGTACGAACTGCCTTACACACTGCTTGCTGATGTAGACGAGAAAGTTTGCAATCAGTTTGGCGTGTTGAAAGAAAAGAACATGTACGGCAAAAAGGTCTGGGGGATCGAGAGGACGACCTTCGTCATCGGCCCGGACCAGACCCTGCTGCATATCTTTCCAAAGGTTACGCCTGAGGGCCACGCCGAAGAGGTGCTCGCACTGCTGAAGGAATGGAATAAGGCGCACAAGTAGTGTCAAAGGCCAGATCGAAACAACAGAGCCTTGGTCAGCTGATGCCCCGCAGCTTCTTTGAGAGAGCGCCGGAGCATGTTGCTCCGCGTTTGGTGGGTAAGGTGCTTGCCCATTTCTCCGGATCAGGAGTTTTGGCGGGCCGGATTGTGGAAGCCGAGGCATACCTCGGCCCACACAACGACCCGCCCGATCCGGCTGCACACTCTTGCCGCGGTCCCACGCCGCGCACTCGCGTGCTCTTCGGCTCGGCAGGTCATGCGTATGTTTATGCCATCTATGGCCGGTATTTCTGTATGAATATCTCTTGCGAGATCGAAGGGCAGGCGGGCTGCGTATTGCTGCGGGCTCTGGAGCCTGTGGCTGGAGTCGATGCAATGGCTGTGAATCGCGGGTTGGAGCCCGGAGCGAAGCCGCGGGCGCTCACTTCGGGCCCGAGCCGGCTTTGCCTGGCTTTGGGGCTTACCAGGGCGGCCCATAACGGTCTGGACCTGCTCGATGGGGCGTCGCCCCTACAGATACTCGATGACGGATTCAGAGTCGCCGAGGTGCTGGCCACGCCACGAATTGGAGTCCACGTTGCGGTGGACTGGCCGCTGCGCTTTGCCTTGCCTGGGAATCATTGCGTCTCAGGGCCGAGGAATTTAACCGGGAAACGCATCTATCTTCGATAGAATGCCTTCAATTGATGCAAGTGACTCCAGATTGTGAGGATACCTCCGCTTGAAGACTTCTTCCCTCTTGCCTGCTACCGCGGTTGCTCTGGTGACAGCAGCCGCATTCGCTGTGGCGACGATTGCACAGGCGCCTCAGACCGCTCCATCGCAGCAGCCCGCTGCAGAGGCCCCTCCGCACGAGGACCACGATCACGAGCATCATCCGGCGCCGACGAATCTGAAGGTGCTGCCAAAGACACTGACCGGCGAGCAGGTACACGAGATCATGGAAGGTTGGGAGGGTGCTCTGGGCGCGCATTGCGGCACATGCCATGCCGCCGATCCGAACAACATCGGTCCGAACGGCAAGCCCCGGCTCAACTTCGCCGATGATTCAAAGCCGGAGAAGTCCACCGCACGGCTGATGTACAAGATGACCCTGGACATCAATGAGAACTACGTGTCGATGGTCGACAACTCTGGCGCGCCTGTCACGTGTGGCACATGCCATCGCGGCCATTTGGGACCGGAGCCGTTTGTTGCGCCCAAGGAAAAGCATGAAGGGCAGCGGCCCGAGCAAGGCGCGCCAACGCACGACGAAGACAAGCATGAAAAGCCGCAATAGCAAGCCGCATCAGCCAGTAGGTCTTGTTATCAATGGATACTCGACAGTCCGTGATTCAATGACAGCGGTTGGGGCATATAAAGACTGCATGATGGGAAGAGAATGAGTGAAAAGAACAGTAAGCGACCGCGCCTTACAAATGAGGGAAGATTGATGCTCTTAGCGATGTTGTCTGCTTCTCCGCTATTTGCGTTTTTCGCTTATTTGGGTGATGCAGGAAGAGGGATGGGCGCTTCGTGTTGTGCTTCCATTCTTCTCTATGTAGTCCTCACCCGATGGGAATTAAGAAGGCACGCATGGTTCTGGTTTACAGTTGTGATTTTGGCGTGTATTCAGATTCCGTTTGTTTTGTATGTTCCTTGGTCGAACGAGCACTATCGCGGTGGAGCACTTCTTCCTATTGGTGCGATGGATTACGGTATCGCGTGGGGGGGATCAAGCTGATTGAGAAGCTAGCAATCAGGAACGATGGAACCAGTTCCGAAAGTTGAAGCCCGCTTGCGGAGTTAACCGGTTTCGCAATCTGGCCTGAGTCCAAGCCGAATCTGAATGTGTTCAGTCAGGTCGACCAGCCCTTGAGAATTCACCACTCTTGCCGCCAGATTTCGTTTCGAGCTGAATGTTGCGGATGACGATGCTCTTGTTGAGGGCCTTGGTCATGTCGTAAACGGTGAGTGCGGCAACAGAAGCGGCGGTCAGGGCCTCCATCTCAACGCCTGTGGGTCCCACGGTGGCGGCCGTGGCTGTGATGCGGACGCCCCCTGGGACGATCTCCGTCTGCACGTCTACATGAGTGAGCGGCAAGGGGTGGCACATGGGGATTAGCTCTGAGGTGCGTTTGGCTGCCTGAATGCCGGCGAAGCGTGCCACCTCTAACGGGTCACCCTTGGGGTTTGCCGGCAGGGCCGCGAGAACCTGCGCCGAGAGTTCGACAAAGGCCGAGGCGGTCGCAGTGCGGCGTGTCGGCTCTTTGCCGCTGACATCGACCATGGTGGCGTGGCCCGATTTGTCGAAGTGCGAGAGCTGGGGATTCGAAGGTTTGGGCATGGGGTTCCTTAGGGAAGCAGAATGCGAACGATTGAGCCGGGCTTCAGGTTCTTGGCATCTTCCGGCACGACAATAAAACAATTAGAGCGGGCGAGAGCCGTCAGGTCGCCGGAGCCGTGCCAGGGAACGAATGCAACCTGCGGGTTGTCTGCAAAGTCGCAGAAGGCAGGCAGAAAGCGTGTAAGGCCGGACTTGGCGTTTCGCTCCACCGGCGGAGCCAGCCGCGCAAGAGCAAAGTGCGGATAAGACTCGCGATTTCCTGCGATGGCAGCGAGGACTGGAACGGCGAAGAGCAAAAAGGTGACGGCGGAGGCGACCGGATTGCCGGGGAATCCGAAGAAGGGAAGCGCAGTCGAGCGCCGGCTGGCTTTCTTGGCACGCGGCAGTTCTCCGAAGACTGCCGGCTTGCCCGGCTGCATGCGAACGCCGGTGAAATGAAAGCGCGCCCCGAGTCTTGCCAGAGCGGGCTCAACGAGATCGAAGTTGCCGGCGGAGACTCCGCCGGAGATGAGCAGAAGATCGGCCTCGACGGCGCGAGCCAACGCTTCATCGAGAGCCTTGGGGTCGTCGGAGGCAGTCGGAAGCACCCACGGCTCGCCGCCAGCGCGGGCAACCATCGCGGTGAGCATGGGAGCGTTCGAGTTGCGAATCTGGCCGGGAGCGGGCGTGGCGGCAACGGGAACGAGTTCATCTCCGGTGGCGAGGATGGCCACGCGAGGGCGGGGATAGACTTCGACAGAGGCGTAACCACAGGTCGCAGCCAGGGCGATCTGGCCGGAATGCAGGATCGCTCCCGCCGGAAGCAACTCATCGCCTGCGCGGCCCTGTGCCCCTTGAGCAACAACGTTCTCGCCTTGTTTGAGCGTGCGCGACGGGATTAACCGAACCTTTCGAGCTCGCTTGCCCCCGGTCGTCTCGACATGTTCGAACATCATCACCGCATCGGCGCCTTCGGGAACCGGCGCCCCGGTCATGATCTCCCAGGCCGACGCTCGCGGAAGCGGGCTTGCAGGAGGATCGCCGGCGCGGGTTGTCCCGCGGATGGTCAGGGGCATGTGCATGGATGCATCTGCGGCGCGGCAGGCGTAGCCATCGCGAGTGGAGCGTGGGAAGGGAGGCTGATCGCGATCGGCTACGAGAGGCTCTGCGAGCACGCGTCCTGAGGCCTGGTCGAGCCCGACTCGTTCCTTTTTGGGAAGGGTGGTGCGACGCCCGGCAATCTTTCCTGCGTGGGCGGCCACCACGGCGGCGGCCTCAGCGTAGCCAAGCAAATCGGCGCGGGGCTGAGCAGACTTCATGGAATGGATTGTAGAGGGTTCTGCCGATGAGAAGATTGATCCACCAAAGAAGCGAAGGGCGCGCCCTGCAGCCGGGAGCGCCCCTCGTGGAGGCTTGATTCGGGTCTTGCTACTTCTTCTTCCCGGATTTGGTCGAGACCGTGGGAGGAAGCGTCGCCTGAAGGCTGGCGAGAATGGCCTTCACATCGCCAGCATACTTGCCGTTCGGATCGAGTGCCAGATACTTCTGGTAGGCCTCTTGGCAGCCCGGGGGCGCAACCAGCGTATTGGTCTTCGGGTCGACGGTCGCCTTGCCTACGAGGCCGTTGCCTTTGAGGTAGTAGGCAAGCGCCACGGTTGGATCGGCCTTGATGACCTCTTCCGCAGCGGCGACCTGAGCATCCGCATTGTTGATCTGGAAGAAGATCACCATTTCGTTCTTCAAATAGAAGACCGTCTGTGTCGGATTGGCCTTGGCCGCTGCGTCGAAGGCCGCATTCGCCTCAGGAATCTTGCCGGTGCGCGCGTAGATCTCGCCCAGCCCCGCGTTTGCCAGGCCCTGAGTCGCAGGGTTCGGCTTTTTTGACGTGGACTCGACATCGAGAACTTTCTTGAAGGTAGTTTCGGCCTCGCTGTATTTGTCGGTATCGTTCTTCACCCTAGCGAGTCCGAGCTGCGCCGTTCCCAACTGAGCCCAGAGGATGGAGGCATCCGGTTTTGCCGCCGTATCCTTCAGCATGAGAGTTTCGACTTCGGAATACTTCGCGGTCTTGATCTCAGCTTCCTTGGCGTCGACCTCGGACTTCGGCGCGTTGGCTCCGGCGGCTGCGACAGCCGCGTCGTGCGCACCGTCGGCGTCTTTGAAATCCTGACCGGCGGTCTTGAGGTCGTTGTTGAGACCCTTGATGATCTCGTTTGCCTGCATGGCTGCGGCGTTCTTCTTCTTGATCTCCTCCAGCTGTCTCTTTTCCTCGGGAGACAGTTTGTCGATGAACTCCTTGCGGCTCATGTCGTCATCTTGCTGTACGTCCTGATTGACAATGATCTTCACATTGTCGATCTGGTCGACCAGCTTTCCGGGAGGCGTTTCGGGCAGGCGGAAGATCAGGGTATAGGTACCGGGCGCCGCTTCACCCGAATAATCGCCGGATGCGTTGACGGGGAAGGTGTATTTGGACGTCTGACCGCCGTCGTTAGAAAGGGAGATCGTGCCCTTATCGATAGTGACTCCGGTTGAGTTGGTCACGTGGCCATGGATCTTGCCGGTAGGCTTCGCGGGGGGTTGGGCAACCGCGGGCAAGAGAGCGAGTGCCAGCAAGCCCGTCCACAGTAAAGTCGTGCGTTTCATCTGCTTCTCCTTGGGAGCTGCGCGAGCCAGATGCCCGCGAGCCAAAAAAACTCGTATCCTCGACCACTGAAAACTCGTCTCTGAATCAGGACGGCGGGGCTAAGCGCCGGCACGAACCGTCCCTCAGCGCAAGACCCAAGTTAAATCCCACCGGCTGTCCAGCACAAGAGCGCCGGCCCGTGGCTGCTTCATCGAAGGCCGCCCCGGTGTGGGCCAGCGCATTCCATCGCTTATCGTAGCCTGCCTCACTTAAGGGTGAGTGTGGCCTGTATCACACACTAGAATAGAGTCATGGCTACTACGATTCGTCCGGCAACCTGCAAGGATGCACCGGTAATCCTGGGCTTCATCCAATCCCTGGCGGCCTACGAGCGCATGTCCGATTTGGTGGTGGCGACAGAAGCGGATCTGCTTCGAGACGGATTTGGGACAAACCGTTGCTTTTCTTGCCTCATCGCCGAGCACGATGGCCGCGCGGCCGGATTTGCCCTTTATTTGTTCAACTACTCAACCTTCATGGGCCGCCCAGGGCTCTACATCGAGGACCTCTTTGTCGAGCCAGAGCTTCGCGGCCTGGGAATCGGCAAGGCGCTGCTCCAACAGGTGGCGGCGATTGCTGTGAAAAAGGGCTGTCCGCGATTGCAATGGGCTGTGTTGGACTGGAATACGCCGGCCATCGACTTCTACCGGGCGATGGGAGCCGAATTTCTCGATGAGTGGCGGAATGTGCGCGTGACGGGCGATGCACTTAGCAAACTGGCCGGAATCGCCGGAGTGCCCGAAGCAGACGCGACGGCTGTGGAGGAGAGAGTGGACATCGCAGAATGAAGATTCGCGTCATCGGCGGGGGGTTGGCGGGTCCTGAGGCGGCATTAACAGCGGCGCGGCTGGGATGCCAGGTGGAACTCTACGAGATGCGCGCAATGGTGGATGGAAGCGCACGGCTCACTCCGGCCCATCGGACGATCGAGTTCGGCGAGTTGGTCTGCTCGAACTCTCTCAAGAGCGAATCGCTCAACACAGCGCCTTGGCTACTGAAGCAGGAGATGAGGCGTGCGGGCTCGGCGCTTTTGCGCATTGCCGATGAGACGGCGGTGCCTGCCGGCCACGCGCTGGCCGTGGATCGTGTGGAGTTCTCGCGCAGAATCGCCGAGGCGATTGCCGCGGAGCCTGCGATTCGAGTCATCCGCGAAGAGGCGACGACTCTGGATCAAGTCGGGGATGGCACGACGTGCACGATCGTGGCGACTGGCCCGTTGACTTCAGAGGCCTTGAGCACCGAGATCGAAAGAATCACAGGTTCCGGCCATCTGGCCTTTTATGACTCGATCTCGCCGATTGTCGAGGCCGACTCGATCGACATGGAGAAGGTCTATTTTGCAGCACGCTGGGACAAGGGGACGGCCGACTACATCAACTGTCCGATGGACCGCGCGGAGTACGACCGCTTTCTGGATGCGTTGCTGAGTGCGGAAGCTGCCGAGGAAAGAGAGTGGGAGAAGCTCGAATACTTTGAGGGCTGTCTGCCGGTCGAAGTGCTGGCTCGGCGCGGGAGGGATACGTTGCGCTTTGGCCCGATGAAGCCAGTGGGCTTGCGGGACCCGAGGAATGGCAACAAGCCGTGGGCGGTAGTGCAACTGCGCAAGGAGAATCTGCGGGCCGACAGCTATAACCTGGTCGGCTTTCAAAATCACCTGAAGTTTGGCGAGCAGGCGCGCGTGTTGCGGCTGATTCCGGGCTTGGAGAATGCGCGCTTCATGCGCTACGGGCAGATTCACCTCAATACATACATTTGCGCGCCTGCCTTGCTCGATGAAACTCTGCGCCTGAAGAAAGCGCCACGGCTGCTCTTTGCCGGGCAGTTGTCTGGAGTGGAGGGGTACACGGAGTCGATCGCGACCGGGCTGCTGGCTGGAATCTACGCGGCCGCACTGGCGCGTGGCGAAGAACCCGTGCCGGCGCCGCGCGCGAGCGCCCTCGGTTCGCTGGTGCATTACATTACCCACGCCGACGCGAAGGACTTTCAACCGGCCAACATCACCTTCGATCTGCTTGAGCCTCTTGAAGAAGAGGTTCGCAAAAAGATTCGCGACAAGAAGGAACGGCACCGGCTGCAGTGCGAGCGTTCGCTGGCGGCATTCGATGCCTGGTGGGCCGCAGGAACCTTTCGAGTCTCGGCAGTGTCCAAGTAAATAGGGGATCTTGAGGGACAACGCAACTTGAGTTGCATCTTGATCCCGCAGTGAGAGTGTGTTTCATTGTTGGTTCGCCGTGTAACCTGAAAGCTGGAGCTTGCGGATGCATTGGAGTTCAATCGTAGTTTGTTCGGCGGTGCTGGCAGCCGGTTCCGTGGTGGCACAATCGCAGGCCGCTCCGGCGAAGCCCGCACAGCCTCAAGGCGTGACTCACTTGACGCTTCCGCCCGTGCCCAAGGCGCTGCTGCCTGAGGCATTTGCCGGGTGGCTCACCGCCGAGGCGCCGAAGAAGGTCACCGACGCGGCACAAGCCGATTTATCCAATGCGGCCGCGCTAAAGGAATATGACTTTACCGACGCTTCGCTCGCTGACTACAAGCGGAACGGTGAGACGCTGAGCCTGCGCGCGTTGCGCTTCCATGACGCGAGTGGCGCATACGGCGCGTATTCGTTTTACCGGCAGAACGGCTGGCCAAAGGAAGAGATCGGCACAGGCGCGACATCGAACCACAACCGCGTGCTCTTCTGGGTGGGTAATGTAGTCGTCGACGCAAACTTCTCGCGCATCTCCCCGATGAGCGGCTCGGAGCTGCGCGAGTTGGCCGGACAGTTGCCAAGACCGGAGGGCGGCGAGGCGCTGCCACCGCCAATCCTCGCGAATCTGCCCCAAACCAATCTGCCGCTGGCGAGGCTCGATGGTCAAACGACGCACTATGCTCTGGGACCGGCGAGCTATGCCGGCTCGGGCGGAGTGCTGCCGCCGGAGCTGGTCGGCTTCGACAGGGGCGCCGAGGCGTTGACCGCAAACTACACGATGCGCTCGGGAGCGGCTACGCTGACCCTCATCGACTATCCAACGCCGCAGATGGCCGCGGCTGAGGAGTCGAAGATTCGCGACTATATCAACTCAGGCCGTCAGGGAGGCAAGCAGGCGCAGGCAGCGTGGCCAAAGCCACTCGCCGATTCTGACCTGGCGTCGCTCGAGGTGCGACGGAGCGGACCTGTGGTGGCACTGATCAGCGGAGACGCGATTCCCGAGGAGAGCCACAAGCTGCTCGCGTTGGTGCACTACGAGTCCGATCTGATGTCGATTCCGCAGCCGACGGACTCAGAGGTCTTGAAGACCGGGAAGCTTCTCATGGGAATCGCTCTTCTCGTGATCATCGGGGCCTCGGCGGCGATCCTGCTCGGGTTCTTCCTCGGAGGCTTCCGCGCACTCTATCGTAAGGCCCGGGGCAAGCCGGTCTCCTCGGTCTACGACGTTGAGTTCACGAGCCTCAATCTGCGGGATTGAGGTGCGATTGAGCCGCCCGGTGGAGGCGGCATCCGAAGGGTTACTAGAGGAAGAATTCCTGTTGAAAACCTATGTAGACCCCATTAAACAGGCGCAAAAATAGGCGAATGTCGGTAGAATAAAGGCGAAGACACGTCGAAGGACTTGGCGCTGGTTTTTCCAGAGCATCTGCGGTAAATTACTAATTAACAAGGACTTATTTCTATCTCGAATTCTCCTTGACACTCCCTCCTGCCGCACCTACTATGCAGCCAGAAAGTTCTGATGGTTTTGCCTCCGTTGGAACTATTCTCCCTGAGGAAGGAGCTGCCCTGTTGCCGGGCGGCTCTTTCCGTTTTTGGCTCACAAATCTCTCGGTTGCTCCGCTCGAAAGCCAGCCGGCGAGCCTCAAAAAAGGCCCACGATTGCGCGTGGGCCTCTTCTTTGATTCGATTGATCGGTGTTTTTCGTGCTTTGGCACCGTGGGGCAATTGCGCTGTTGCAAATTCGTTCAATAGCGGTAGCTGATCCCGATGCCGACGACGTGGCGCGCGTTGAGATTCACCGGGATCAAAACGAGCGGTGGAGCGGGCGAGGGCAAATAAGTTGGCGAAGGGATCGATCCGATGTTGTTTGCCACCTGGCCGACACCGATGTCAAAGGCAAAGTGCGGCTTCTCTCGCTGAGTGATTCGCACGGCGTAGTCCAACGTTGTGGGCAGGTCTGCCTTGCCAGCCGCCAGAGGAATGCCGGCGGGCGCATTCGGTCCGAGGTTTTTGACCGTTGGCGGCTGCTGCGTGAATCCCGCTGAGGGAACAGCCACAATTCCGTAGCCAATGGGCAGCGGAATACCAAGGCCGCCGAAGAATCGGCCAATGAACCGATTGCTTTGCCCGCCGATGCCATAGATGGAGGCGTTGGTGGCCTTCCAGCCGATGTTGGCCAGGAAGGGCACCGGCTTGTGGGCCCAGGTCTTGGTCACGGCTATGTACACATCGCCGTTGTTGTAAGACTTGGCAGCCGGGACAGCCACCGGGGTGCAGGACGCAGTCTCAAGGCAGAACTGATCGTAGAGCTCTACCGCCTGCTGATATGCTGCGCCCGAGACGAATTTGTCATTGGTGCGGACTACCCCGCCTACGGCTATTCCAGGTGTCCAGGGGCCGAATTGGCCGTCATTGATCGCGACTACCTTGCCGTGAGAGACGTTCATGCCGTTGTAGTGCCAGAGCTGGCTGAAATCCGGCTGGGTCGGTACGGTGATGCCGGTCGGTGAGGTTGCAGTCACGATGGTGTTTGGCCCGCTATTGCCAAACTGATGGATGCTCCGCGTGTAGCCAAGCTCGGCGCGGCTGTAAAAAGCCTCGGTGATGCTGAGGGTTTCGATATTGCCGATCACCGCGCTGGCGTCGATGAAGTGGAAGCCTACTGCCGGGTGCGAGAGCTTCTGGCCCTTTTCCATATAGACCACATAGGCAGTGGGCGTGAGGAAGCCGCCGGTTTGGCCCTCCAGTGTCAGGTACTGGGCGCTGATCTGCCGGGTGGTGAGCATGGCGACCGCGAGGAAGCCGCAAACAGCAAGTTTGTGGATGGCGCGAGAGTTCACTTTTATTTGACTCCGAGGGAGCACGGTCTTGCTGTCTCCGATAGCGTTCGTAATGTAACTCCTTGTAACACAATCGGAGCGGGCTCGTCTTTATCTTTATTCAAATGGTAGACTCAGGCCATGCCGCGTGGTCTCTTCATCACACTTGAAGGTCTGGATGGCTCCGGAAAGACGACACAGATCCAGCGCCTGGCCGCGTGGTTGAAGAGACGAGGCCACTCTCCGGTGGTCACACGCCAGCCGGGTGGAACCGCGACCGGCGACCGCATTCGCGAACTGGTGCTCGACTCGCGTTCAACGGGACTTGCGCCCATGACCGAGATGGCTTTGATGTTTGCCGACCGCGCCCAGGCGATTGCTGAGGTGATCCATCCGGCGCTCCAAGCGGGCAAGCTCGTGCTCTGCGACCGCTTTACAGATTCATCAGAGGCTTATCAGGGAGGCGGGCGCGAAATTGGCTCGGCGGTCGTGCTCGAACTGCACCGACTGATCTGCTCAGGCCTTCGACCAGACCTGACGCTGCTGCTGCTGCCTTCGCTGGAAGCTTCACTCGAACGCGCTCGCCTCCGCAACCAACGCACCGCGGCGCAAACGGGTACCGACGAAGGCAGATTCGAGCAGGAAAAGGATGCTTTTTACAGTCGTGTCTGGAAGAAGTATCGAGAGATCGCACTCCGCGAGCCGGAACGAGTCGTTTTGATCGAGGGCGATCTGACCATCGACGAGGTGCACGAGCAGATCGTCGAGGCCGTCGCCGAACGGCTGGCAGTGCTGTCGGTTGTGTCACCCGCATAGCCACACTCGGCAAGGAAGCAATGGGATATAATCACGCCTAAACAGCAATCAATTCAATTCAAGCTGTCAGCGAGATCCCATGCCAACAATTCGTCGCTCTCTCTTTGCCGCCGCCGCAGTTCTTCTCAGCGTGCCTCTGCTCGATGCCCAAGCTTCCGAGTCGTCGATTAGCAAGCAAATGGAGAAACTCCGTTCGCTCTCCACCGAACAGCGCCCGATAGCCACCATCAAGCTCGCCGCTGACATCTCCACATTGCCTGCCGGGCCGAAAAAGGTCGGTCTCGCTGACTCGTTAGCCCATCTGGTTACGGAAGGCGACCAGGGTGAAAAGGCTTTACAGGCAGTAGCTGATGCGCTTTCGAAGGCGTTGACTGAGACACCTCTTCCACCAAAGAAAGACCAGCCCCCCGCGCCCTATCGTGACTTGGCCAGCTTGGTTCGCTACGAAGACGTAACAACAACTCTGAATGACCCGCTGCTTGCCAAGGCTACCCAAACTCTGGTGGAGAACGAAGCTGACGTTCAGAAGGCCGACTTCACCTTGCGTGACATCAACAACAAGAAGGTCACTCTATCGGAGCTGCGCGGCAAGATCGTCTTGGTCAACTTCTGGGCGACCTGGTGCCCGCCTTGCCGCCTCGAGATGCCCGATCTCGACATCATTTCCACCCACTTTCAGCCGCAGGGTTTGGTCATCCTCTCCATCACCGATGAATCGGGTCTTACTGTTACCCCCTTCATTACTCAGATGGGTTATCACCCACAGGTCTTGTTCGACTCGGACGGCAAGGTGCACAGACTCTTTCACGTAAATGGCATTCCCAAGAACTTCGTCTTCGATCGGGATGGCAAGCTCGTGGCTCAGTCCATCGATCAGTGTACCCAGCACCAGCTGCTGATGATGCTTGCCAAGGCAGGCCTCCATCCCTGACGGCTGCGCGATAAATCGGGGCGCACCGTTCAAGGCGGACGCCGTGTACCCTTCAACGAATCGCTGAGAGCCCCGCCCAATTACACTTTTACATGTGATCAGAGACGATCCATCCGCGCCTCAGCTCGACCTCAGTCCCCAACTCGGCTTCAACTTTGCCGAGCCGCAGTTTGCGCGCCGCATCTGGCCAGTGCGCGAGCTAGTCGGCCAGGTTCGCGAGCTGGTCGAGCGGGAGTATGGCGACGTCTGGGTCGAGGGCGAGATCTCGAACCTTAGGCCCGCTCCCTCTGGCCATTTCTATTTCACACTGAAGGACGCGGACGCGCAGCTCCCCGTCGTTCTCTTCCGCCGCCATGCGATGCTGCTTCGACTCCGCCCCGAGGATGGTTTGCATGTGCTGGCGCGGGGGCGGGTCAGCGTCTACGAGCAGCGGGGCCAGATGCAACTGGTGGCCGAGGCCATAGAACCGGTCGGCGCGGGTTCACTGCAGCTGGCCTTCGAACAACTAAAAGCCCGGCTCAAGGCTGAGGGCCTCTTCGATGCGGAGCGCAAACGACCGTTGCCCGCGTTTCCGCGCACGGTGGGCATCGTCACCTCTCCGACTGGCTCTGTGATTCGCGATTTTTTGAACATCGTCGCCCGTCGCCACTCCGGCTTGAGCGTGCTGCTCTGCCCGGCCTCAGTGCAGGGAGACTCTGCGCCGGCTGAGATTGAGGCCGCGCTTACCGCGCTGAATGCCTCGGGGCTGGTAGACGTAATTGTGCTTGCACGCGGCGGAGGGTCGCTTGAAGATCTCGCCCCCTTCAACAGCGAGCGGGTGGCTCGGGCAATCGCGGCATCGCAATTTCCGGTGGTCTCGGCGGTCGGACACGAAACCGACTTCACCATTGCGGATTTTGTCGCCGATCTACGCGCTCCGACGCCTTCGGCAGCTGCGGAACTGATTACCGAGGCGCAGCACAAGGTCGCCGATTACCTCACCACGCAGTCGCACCGTCTCGAACGCGCTATACGCTTCCAACTTCTGGTGGATCGCCAGCGGCTGGCAGACCTGCCGGTCAGCCGCGCCGAAGGGCGAGTGGTCACGCTGCTGCATCGGCGGGAGCAGCAACTCGACGACCTGAGCTTCCGCATGGAAGCAACCATGAGCGAAGAGCTTCGCGGGCATCGCAGCCGGATTGGCGAGCTGACGGGCGCTGTCTTGCGGCACGATCCCCGAGAGGCTCTTGCCGAAGCTCGCGGACACCTTACTGTTTGCCGAATACGTCTAGAACGATCGCTAGAGCGGGCGCTTAGCCGCTCGGTTGCACGATTCAGTGCCCTCCATGCGCGGCTGCACTCCCTCTCGCCGCTGGCGGTGCTGGATCGCGGTTACGCGCTGGTGCTTGATGCCAACGGTATAGTGGTGCGCTCGACATCGCAGGTTGCCAGCGGAGATCTGCTCACAACGCGCCTCTCCAATGGCACCTTGATTAGCCGCGTGGAATCGGCAAAACCCAAAAAGTCAACCAGGAAATGAAAAGATGAGCACAGCAACCGCACGCAAACTCTTCGGCACCGACGGCATCCGCGCCGTGGCGGGTGAATCGCCGCTCGACGCAAACACAATCTTCGCCTGCGGGTTGGCGCTGGGCCACTCGCTGCGCAAGCTGGCAGCCAAGCCCAAAGTGATCCTCGGCCGCGACACTCGCGAGTCGGGTCCCTGGATTGCGGCCACCATTGCCGCTGGCCTGCGCGAGACGGGAGTCCGCGTCGAGAGCGCCGGCGTTGTGCCGACTCCTGCCGTTGCATTTCTTGCGCGAAAGCACAGCTTTCAGGCCGGCGTGGTGATTTCGGCTTCGCACAATCCCTGGCAGGACAACGGCATCAAACTCTTTGGCAGCGACGGCTTTAAGCTGGCCGACGCGGTTGAGCTGGCGATGGAGGACGAGATTCTGCATCATGCTTCCAATTCAGTTGCTCCTGACCCAGCGACTTTGCTTCCAGTGGAGGACAATTCCGAGTTCCAGGCCGACTACATTCAGTTCCTCATCGACTGTCTGCCGGGCCTTGCGCTGGCAGGGCTGCGCATTGTCGCCGATTGCGCGAATGGAGCGGCTGCGGCCGTTGCGCCGCAGCTCTTCCGCCGCCTGGGCGACCGGGTCACGCTGCTCAACATCGCTCCCGACGGCCGAAACATCAACTTGAACTGTGGCGCTTTGCACCCAGCTTTCGTGGCCGCCGAAGTGATGGCCCGAGGCGCGGAGCTTGGTCTTACCTTCGACGGCGATGCCGATCGCTGCATGTTGGCCGGCGCGAAGAACAACGTCATCAACGGAGACGCGATTCTGCTGATGGCTGCGCGCGATCTTAAGGCGCGCGGCCTGCTGACCGGCGACCTGGTTGTCGCCACCACGATGTCAAACATGGGCCTCGAAGCGGCACTCAAGCGCAGCGGCATTCGCATGTTGCGTGCGCCGGTGGGCGACCGCTACGTACTCGAAGAGATGCAGAAGCGCGACGCGGCTCTCGGCGGTGAACAGTCGGGCCACATTCTGCTGCCGCATCTGGCCACCACCGGCGACGGCCTGCTCACCGCGCTTGTCGTCCTTGACCTGATCGCGCGTACGGGCAAATCGATTGACGAGTTGACGGCAGACTTGAAGGTCTTTCCGCAGGTGATTGTGAACGTAAAGGTGCGCGAAAAGAAGCCGCTTGAGTCGATCCCCGCCGTTGCCGCCGCCATTCGTGCCGCAGAAGCGGAGTTGAAAGACTCAGGCCGCGTAGTCATCCGCTACAGCGGCACCGAGGCACTAGCCCGCGTGATGATCGAGGCTGAGAGCGAAGCGGCGATGCGCCTCCACGCCAACGCGATTGCCGATGCGATCCGCGCCGCGCTGGGAGTCTGATGCTCGGTTCAACTCGCTACATGTCCCGCCAATTCGCACCGAAGGCCAGATCGGCTACCAATGGAACGCTGAGCTTCACCACGCCTTCCATCTCTGCGCGGACCAAGGCAACGACCTCGGCGTCTTCATCTGCCGGGACCTCAAAGAGCAGTTCATCGTGAACCTGGAGGACCATGCGCGTCTTCAGCTTGCGCTCGATGAGTTTGCCATCGATCGCAATCATGGCCAGCTTGATGAGATCGGCTGCCGTGCCCTGCAGCGGAGTATTGACGGCGGTACGTTCGGCGAAGCCGCGTTGGTTGGGGTTGCGGCTCTCGATGTCTGGGATGGGACGAAGACGGCCGAAGAGCGTGCGGACCGAACCGGTTTTGCGCGTTTCTGCGAGGGTCTTCTCGATGAATACCTTGACGCCTTCGTAGCGCGCAAAATAGCGCTCGATGTAGGCGCGAGCCTCGGCCTGTGGAATGCCAAGTTGCGTCGCCAGGCCGAAGGGCGAGATGCCATAGACGATACCGAAGTTGACGGCCTTTGCACGGTTCCTCGTCTCCTTGTCCATGGTCTCGCGCGGAACGCCGAAGACCTCGCTCGCGGTGAGAGTGTGAATGTCTTCGTTCGTCTGGTAGGCGCGGACCAGCAGCGGATCGCCGGAGAAGTGGGCGAGCAAGCGCAGCTCGATCTGCGAATAGTCGGCCGAGAGCAGTCGCGTACCGGGCGCAGAGATGAAAGCAGCGCGAATCTCGCGGCCTAGCTCCGTGCGCACAGGAATGTTTTGGAGATTCGGATTGATCGAGGAGAGCCTGCCGGTGGCCGTGGCTGCTGCTTGAAAGGTTGTGTGTACGCGCGAATCTGGATCGGCAAGAAGCGGCAGTGCGTCGATGTAGGTCGACTTGAGCTTGGATAGGTGCCGAAACTCAAGAACCAGACGCGGAACGTCGTGCTTCTCTGCAAGGAATTCGAGGACATCCTGCGCGGTGGAAACGGCCTTACCCTTGCCGCGGCTTGCGGGCGCAGGCAAGCCGAGATGAGTGAAGAGCACCTCACCAAGCTGCTTCGGCGAGTTGATGTTGAAGCGGCGTCCAGCTAACTCGAAGATGCGCTCGCCGACCCGTTCCAACTCGATGGCAAACCGTTTTGAGAGCCCGTCGAGCACGCCGAGATCGATGCGCACTCCGGCCCGTTCCATGCGGAAGAGCACAGGAGCCAGCGCGAGATCCATTTGATAGGCGCGCTCCAGTCCCGACTTCTTTACTTCAGCCTGTAACGCCGGCATCAGCGCGTGAATGGCGGCGGCGCCCGCGGCTAGGGTCGAGGGCACCGGTTGGCTGTTGCGTGCAGCAACGTCGGCGAGCAACTGCGTCGAGTGCGTTGGGTTCAGCGCGTAAGAGAGCAGCATTGTGTCGTCCACAGCACCGTGCAGCGCGACGTTGTGTGCGGCGAACACGTGAAGTGCGGACTTCCAATCGTGGGTTTGCTTGGGGCTGACCGGCTCTTCGAGCAGATAGCGCAACTCATCCGTGATCGGTAGTCGCAGGGCTTTGGCCGGCTCGGCACACACACCTAGACAAACGCGCGCGTGCTTTTCTCTCTCCTGCTTTTCCGCGGCCTCAACTGCATCGAGCAAAGACATCGACTGCTGCGCATCGTCTTCCGGCTCCTGCTTTGGCGGAGCCAGATCGAGTGCGAAGGCAAAGCCTGCGGCGCGCGCGGCTGCGTAGAATGCAGCGGATTGCTCAGCGGTCGGGTCTTCGATCAGTTCAACCGCTGGGCCGCCGGCCGCAGGTTCAAGCTCGCGCAGCATCGAAGTAAATTCAAGCTCAGTGAAGAGCGCGCGGCAGGCTTCGAGGTCGGGCGATTGCGTTTCCATCGCGCCGAGGTCGAGTGGAAGTGGGACATGCGAGTCAATGGTGACGAGTTCCTTTGAGAGCAGCACGGCGTCGAGGTTCTGCTCCAGCGACTCGCGATAGCTCTTGCGCTTGACCTCGCTGGCACGTTCGAGCACCGCATCCAGAGAGCCGAATTCGATAATCAAATCCACGCTGCCCTTGTCGCCGATGCCTGGTGCGCCCGGAATGTTATCGACTGCATCGCCGCGCAGCGCCATCACATCGATGACTTTTTCCGGCGGCACTCCCAGCACCTCGACGACCTTCGCGGGATCAAGAATCAGGTTGTCCTTCTGCGGGTTGAGAATCTTCACTGTTGGCGTGACCAGTTGCATCATGTCCTTGTCGCCGGAAACGATGAAAACCTCATAATCCTGTTCGGCGGCTTCGCGGGCCAGGGTGCCGATTACGTCATCGGCTTCGAAGCCCTCGGCCTCAAGAATTGGAATACGCAAGGCTTCAAGGGCGCGGCGAATGTAGGGAATCTGGCGGCGCAGGTCTTCGGGCATCGACGCGCGAGTGGCCTTGTAGCCCGCGTAGTCCACATCTTCAAAGCACTGTGTCTTGCCATTCCATTTGCGCAGCGGTTTCATGGTGCGCGCTCGCTCGTCGCGGAAGACCTCGCCGCTCACATCGAAGACGGCGGCAAAGTAGCGCGGCTGGAAGTCCTGGCGCAGCTTCTTGATCATGTTGACGAAGACGTAAATGGCCGCGGTCGGCAGGCCGTCACGCGTCGACATGGGCCGCGAGCGTTGCATCGCGTGGTAGGCGCGAAAGATAAACGACATGGTGTCGAGCAGAAAGACGGGCGGCTTGGCTTGGTCTGTCACGCTACCGAGTTTATCAGTGGCCAGTGAACAGTGGACAGACTT
Source organism: Occallatibacter sp. (assembly GCA_050010735.1). Classification (GTDB taxonomy): domain Bacteria; phylum Acidobacteriota; class Terriglobia; order Terriglobales; family Acidobacteriaceae; genus Telmatobacter. Next base: position 24,778 of record JBEKKL010000013.1, read on the forward strand.
CGATGCTGCTCGCCGATCATGAGAGGAACATGCAGTCGCCGTAGCTGAAGAAACGGTATTTCCCTTCGACGGCGTGGCGATAGGCGGCCAGAACTTTGTCGCGGCCCGCGAAGGCGCTAACCAGCATCAGCAGGCTCGATTGGGGTAGGTGGAAGTTCGTGATTAGACCGCCAACGAGGTGGAAATTGAATCCCGGCGAGATGAATATCTCGGTCTCACCGGAGTGCGGCTCAAGTGGGTGACCGGGTGCCTGAAGTGCGCAGTGTTCCAGGGTGCGAACAACCGTGGTTCCGACGGCGACGATGCGCCGGGCACTGCGTGCGGCGGCGTTGATGGAGGCAGCGGCTTCGGAAGAGATGGTATAACGCTCGCGATGCAGATGCACCTCATCGACGCGTTCGACACGCAGTGGCGCGAAGGTTCCGAGGCCGACGTGCAACGTAATGCGAGCAACCTCGACGCCGCGCGCTGCAATTGCATCGAGAACCTGCAGCGTGAAGTGCAAACCTGCTGTGGGCGCTGCCACCGAGCCGCGCTCGCGAGAATAGATGGTCTGGTACCGTTCGCGATCCTCCGCTGCATCGTCGCGATGGATGTAAGGCGGAAGAGGCATGTGGCCAATGCGATCGAGGACGCTGAAGAAATCGTCCACGGGCATGAAGCGCAGCAGGCGCTCGCCGAATTCTCCGCGCTCCAGCACTTCAGCCTCAAGCTCGATTGCGCCGGAGGTTGACGGAAAGACGAGAGTCTCGCCGATGGCGACCTTTCTTCCCGGACGAACGAGCGCTCGCCAGAGGTTTTCGCCTACCGGCTCAGTGAGCATCACTTCGATCTGCCCCGTCGGCTTTTCGCGTTCGCGGCGCAACGTGCGGCGGGCATAAAGGCGCGCGGGGATGACGCGAGTATCGTTCAGGACCAGCAGGTCGCCGGGATTGAGCAGCGAAGGAAACTCGGCGAAGCTCGCATCGCGCAGAGCGCCGGTCGCTCGATCCATGGCTAACATGCGACTCTGGCCGCGCTCGGCGGGCGGGTCCTGCGCGATCAACTCCGCTGGAAGATCGAAGTCGAAGTCGGCGACGCGCAGGCCGGTCATGCGATCGGCTTTCCAAAGTGGTCGAAGGCCCTTTTGCGCGCCCGCTCGATGGCCGCGTTCAACTCCTCGCGTTTGACCTCAAAGTGGCCGGCAACCAGATCGACTGGTACACGCGTTGGCCGTGCCCAGCTGACACAGATGCGGGTGAAGGGCTTGGGCACGAGAAAGCGGTCCCAGGAGCGTATTACCCACGCATGCTCGGGCTCGAGGTGAAAGGCGCCGATGGGCGCGCCTGTGATCTGCGCCAGCTTGATGGGGCCCATTTTGGTTTGATAGATCGGGCCGCGGGGGCCGTCTGCGGTGAAGATTGCGGTCCTACCTGTGTCAATCACATGAGCCAGGCCGAGCAGCCCCTCGCGCGCTCCTCGGCTGCTTGAGCCGCGTACCGCATCGAAGCCGAAGAGCTTGAGGGTGCGGGTGATCAGTTCGCCATCAAAGCTCTGGCTGATGAGAATTACCGCGCGCGAATGGCGAAAGTAAACGGTGCAAGGCAGGACGCACTGGTGCCAGAAACAGAAGATCTCCGGCGGAGACAGCACGCCACTGGGAACAGGTGTCACGCCGTCCTCGGCAATCACCTCAAAACGCCAGGTGCGGCCAACGATCGAGAAGAGAGCCCAGACGATGCGAGGGACCGCAGCCAGGATCAGGCGCTGGGCAAAGGTAAAGCTGGGTTTGTCTTCGGCGGCCATTCACTCGATTTTAGCGGAGATCGAGGAGTTGGCGGCATGCTTAGTATCTATGCTCGGTTGCAACTCAGCTATAGCGCAACCAGCGGAAGATCTCGGGCAGGGTGGCTCGCTTGCCGTACATCAGAATGCCCACGCGGTAGAGACGTGCGGAGAGCCAGAGGACTCCCCATATGGTGAGCACCAGCAGCAGGACCGAAATCGCAATCTGCCATGAGGGGATTACAGCCATTCCCATGCGCGAGATCACAAAATAGGGCGAGGTCAACGGGCAGAGCGTTGCGGCAACCGCCCACGTTGAGTTGGGGTCTTTGATCATTACAGGAATCAGCCCCATGCTGGTGTAAAGCGGAACGATCGCTACCCACATAAACTTCTGCAGATCCTGCGCGGTTTCGCATGTGGCCGCGAGGCCCGAGAAGATCGCGCTGAAGAGGGCGAATCCCAGCACAAAATAGATGGGAAAGAAGATGCCCTCGGCCCAGGAGAAATGGAGGTCAATATTCCCGGTAAGCAACTGAGCAGCCAGCGCAGTGCTCATGAACAGAGCAGCGCCTGCCACCCAGATGCCGATCTGCGTGATGCCGACACCGCCCACGCCCAGCAGTTTGCCGGCCAGCAGATCGCTCGGTTTGGCAACGGCCAACATCACCTCGAAGATGCGCGATGTCTTCTCTTCAATAATCGCCCGCGCCATATCAAGGCCGTAGAGCATGATGGGAAGCGAGAGCATGATCATCATTACAAGTGCCTTGATGACCGGAGCTGCACCTTTGCTCTTGGCGATCCTTCCCTCCTTGTCGAGCTGTTGCGCTTCGATAGAAACCTTGCCGAGAATTGCATCGGCTTCAGCTGGACTTATGCCCCTGGCGATCATGCGCTCGTTGGTGACGCCCCGGTTCAACGCGCTCTGCAGGCTGCCGTACGCCGAGACGCCGACAGTCGAGAGCGAGGTCAACGTGGCCGAGACCTCTTGTGAATTGGAGGTGTCGATCTCCAGAACGGCGTCGATCGTCTTTGTGCGTACCTCTCTCTGCAACTCATCGCGCTGCTCATTGTTCGCCGGAGCAGTCACGTCCACTGTATAGTGTGCCCAAGTGTCTGCAAGCAACTGCTGACGCACCTGATCGGCGAGAGCGGCATCATTGCTGACGATTGCGATATGCCGCCCGACACCAGCCTTGCGCCCCATGTAGTTGCTGAAGGCCAGCAGGGCGGCGATCAAAAGCGGCATGGCGATGGTGGAGATCCTGAAGGCTCGTCCTCTGATCTGCTCCAGGTACTCGCGCTTGGCAACCAGTAGAATATTACGCATAGGCTTTGCCCCCCACCGTCTCGATGAAGATCTCTTCAAGCGAGGGCTCGACCAGTTCGAAGCGATAGATTGTCGCACCGTTCGCGGCCTCGCGCAGCAGTTTCTGCGAATCGCCGTGCGGTTTGAGCTTGATCTCGGCGTGGCCTGAGAAGTTCTTCGCCTCGGCAATCTCTGCGCTGTTCAGGAATGAGGGGCTACCCTCGAACTCGACGATCACATGATTGCGTTCATAGCGGCCCTTGATCTCGCGCAGATTGCCTGAGAGCACCGCCTCGCCGTTATTGATCAGGCAGATCGAGTCGCAGAGTTTCTCCACCTGGTCCATGCGATGCGTGGAGAAGAGGATCGCTCTGCCCTGCGCCTTGAGATCGAGCAGCGTCCGCTCCATCAGCAGGGCATTGATCGGGTCGAGGCCGCTGAAGGGTTCGTCCATGACAATCAAACCCGGCTCGTGCAAGAGCGTGGCGATGAACTGGATCTTCTGCTGCATGCCCTTGGAGAGTTCTTCTGTCCTCTTGGCCAGCGAGCCATCGATCTCCATGCGTTTGGCCCAATCGACGGACCGCGTGCGCGCCTCGTTTTCCGCTAGTCCATGCAACTGACCGAAGAAGACCAGCTGGTCGAGGACCTTCATCTTTTTGTAGAGGCCGCGTTCTTCGGGCAGGTATCCCACGCGGTCCAGGCTTTCGCGCACGAATGGCTTGTCAAACAGCTGAACGCGTCCCGAATCTGGAACGGTGATGCCCATCATCATGCGAATCGAGCTGGTTTTGCCCGCGCCATTCGGCCCTAACAGACCGAACATCTGACCGGCTTCGATCGATAGACTCAGGCTGCTGACGGCGACCTTGTTCTCGTAGGCCTTGGTCACTCCCGCGAGTTCGACGACTGGCATGCATTCTCCTGCGGTTCAAGCTGTAGCTTTGTGTCAGAGTGTCTGGCGCGAACCACTCCTGAAGTGTAGCAAAGCACAGATTCTTCAAGGCGTGTCTCGATTAGGATACGCAGGAGCCCTCGAGGCAGTTCCTGCAAAGGAAGGCGGCGTTTGCCAAACCAAGGCAATCACTGGAGTTGACGGGAGTCACGGCCTAGGAAACCCAAGAGTAACTCCCCAGGCTAGGGTGACAAGTGATCGACATCAAAAAAGATGTTAGCCTTGTTGACGATATGCAGGAATACGACTTTCTCAAAATCGAGCCCGAACGCGGACCCGCCTCCAGGCCGCAGTCGATCGAGGACTTCGACGTCCGTCAGTCTGTCCTTGAGGATATCGCGCTCAAGACGCTCTACCTATCTGGCTCGCTCTCCATTCTTGAGCTGTCCGAAAAGATCCGGCTCAGCTTCGAAGTGGCAAAGGAGATCTCCTTCCATCTGCGGACGGAAATGCTCTGCCAGGTCAATGGAATGATGGGAAACATTCCGCAGCTTGCCATCACCTCTGCGGGCAGATCGCGGGCTGTAGACCTTCTAGCGCAGAGTCACTATGCCGGACCGGCTCCTGTCTCTCTTCAGAGCTACGTGGAGCAAACGCGGAAACAGAGCGTCCGTAAGCTTGAAGTTCATGCCGACGAAGTGAAGCGCGCCTTCTCGCATCTTGTCATCGAGCCCGTTACCTTGCGGCGCTTCGGAACAGCGCTCAACTCCGGCAGCTCGATCTTCATTTACGGCCCGCCGGGAACTGGTAAAACGACCGTCGCCGAGACCTTGTGTAAGGTGATTGCCGAAGACGCGATCTGGATCCCCCACGCGGTCGAGGTGGATGGCCAGATCATCTCGGTCTACGATCCCGCGATTCACGTGCGAGCGAAGGAGGTGCCAACAAATCACGACGAACGCTGGGTGCTGTGCCAGCGTCCCTCGGTCCTCGTAGGCGGCGAGTTGACCGCGGAGATGCTCGATCTGCAGTACAACCCCACCACCAAGTTTTATGTTGCCCCCGCTCAGATGAAGGCCAACAATGGCGTTCTGATCATCGACGACTTCGGGCGTCAGCGGATTCGCCCCGAAGAATTGCTGAATCGCTGGGTCGTGCCGCTCGACCGCAGGATCGACTTCCTGACTCTGGCTGGAGGAAAGAAACTCGAAGTCCCCTTCGAGATGCTGGTCGTGTTCGCCTCCAACATGGATCCTGCAGAACTGGTCGACGAGTGCTTCCTCCGCAGAATTCAAACCAAAATCAAAGTTGGATCGGTCTCCGATTCTTCGTTTGTTGAGATCTTCCGCAGGGTTGCCGTGGAGAATGAGGTTGCCTATGATCCAGGCATTCCCCAAGCGCTCATCGATTTCATTCGCAACACGCTCAAACGTGAGCTGCGCCAGTGTTATCCGCGCGACATCGTGAATCAGGTTCTGTGGTCGGCTCGTTACGAAGGCAAGAAGCCGTATATCAATTCCCAGTCGCTGACACAGGCCGAGGAGGCTTACTTCCTGCAAAAGGGATGAGCTCGACCGGAAAGCTGTGAAGGGGCACCGCCGTCTTCGCGTTGCCCTTTCCTATTGAGACGGCTGCGGCTCGCAGCGAGACGGCTCGCGCAGAAATCACGGCTCAATGCCAACCCCGACTGATTTGCAAGAGATTTCACCCGGATTGTCCCTTGGGAGATCGGCCATTTAGCATCCTGAGTGTGGCAGAGCTCGGCACTCCGGTGATGTACGTCAAGGGCGTCGGCCCCAAGGTCGCGGAGATGCTGGCCGCCAAGGGCATCCTGGTGGCCGAAGATCTGCTCTACCATCTGCCTTTTCGCTACGAGGACCGTCAGAATCCGCGCAGTCTCGACGAGCTGAAGGCCGGCGAGACGGCCAGCGTCGTCGCCGAGGTGCGTGGCTCCGCTCTTCTACGAACCCGCAAGGCCCCAATCTTCGAACTGACTGTAGGACAGGGGCGGCTGGCGTTGAAGTGCATCTGGTTTAACGGCAGCTATCTCGAAGGCAAGTTTCAGGCCGGGCAGACCGTGGCCGTTTACGGGCGAGTCGAACCTTCGCGCTCCAGCAGTAATCTCAAAATGATTCAGCCGCAGTATGAGCTGCTGCCCGACGCAAGCGACGACGATGAGACACGGCTGCTTGAGGTTGGGCGCATTACGCCGGTCTATGAGTCGCTGGGCGGGGCGCGGCTCGCCTCTCGCTGGCAGCGGAAGACGATCTTCAAGCTGCTGGAAGCGCTGCGCGGAGCGGTTCCGGAGTGCCTGCCTCGAGCGATGCTCTCGCGGCTTGCGCTGCCCGATCGGGAGACGGCCCTGCGCGAGGCGCATTTCCCGCCCGAGGGAACGCCCTTTGCACAGTTGCAGAGCTGGACGACGCCGGCCCACCGGCGACTGATCTTCGAGGAGCTGTTTTTTCTGGAGCTGGGACTGGAGCTCAAGCGGCGACGCATGAGGGAGCGGCAGGGCATCGGTTTTGCCACCACCGACAAGGTGCGCGAGGCGATTCGCGAGGTGCTGCCGTTTCATCCTACGGTGGCACAGAAACGAGCGCTGGGCGAGATTGTGACCGACATGCGAAGCGCGAGTCCCATGCGCCGGCTGCTACAAGGCGATGTCGGTTCGGGCAAAACCATCGTTGCCTTGCAGGCAATGCTGGTGGCTATGGAGAACGGATATCAGGCCGCACTGATGGCGCCCACTGAGATTCTCGCCACGCAACACTTTCTGGCCGTGCGCAAGCTTTTGGAGCGGTCCTCGCGGAGATTTCGGATCGCTCTGCTGACCGGCTCCCTCTCAGAGGATCGCAAGCGCCACACGCGTTGGCTGATCAATAACGGCGAGGCGCAACTGGTCATCGGAACGCATGCGCTGATTGAGGAGAAGGTTGAGTTCGACCGGCTCGGTCTGGTCGTAGTCGATGAGCAGCATCGCTTTGGCGTCTTGCAGCGCTTCAAATTGATGAAGAAGCCGAATCAGCCCGAGCCGGATGTTTTGGTGATGACGGCGACGCCGATTCCGCGGACACTGGCACTGAGTTTGTATGGCGATCTCGATGTGAGCGTGCTCGATGAGCTGCCGCCCGGACGCACGCCCATTGTGACGCGGCGCGTCTCCAGCGAAATGGCCGATGAAGTGTGGGATTTCGTGCGCAAGCAGACCGCCAAGGGACGTCAGGCGTACATCGTCTATCCAGTGATCGAAGGCACAAAAGACGACCAGCCCGAATTGGATTTCTCCCACGACGATGCCGACGCAGGCATCGAGCCGCCGCCCGCACCGGCTCGCAAGTCCGCGCGCAAGGGAAAAACAGCGGAACTCTTCCCGAAGGCTGCGCAGGAAGCGAATCCGGGCGCTAAATCGGGCCTGAGGTCCGCTGTTGAGATGTACGAGAAGCTGCGTGGGGGTCCGCTGGCCGGTGTGCGTGTAGGCCTGCTGCATGGCCGGCTCGATGCCGATGAGAAGGAAGTCATCATGCGCCGCTTCCAGCGCGGAGAGATCGACGTGCTGGTTGCCACCACGGTGATTGAAGTGGGCGTGGATGTGCCGAATGCGACCGTCATGGTTGTCGAACATGCCGAACGATTCGGACTGGCGCAGTTGCACCAGCTGCGCGGACGTGTGGGCCGCGGCGCGGCAAGGAGCTACTGCATTCTGATCACCGGCGGGCGTGTTTCGCCGTCGGGCGAGGAGCGGCTCAACGCAATGGTCCGCACACAGGATGGATTTGAGCTGGCGGAGCTGGACCTGAGTTTGCGCGGCCCGGGGGAGTTCTTTGGAACCCGGCAGGCCGGAGTACCCGACTTTCGCGTGGCTAACCTGCTGCGCGACCGCCAATTGCTGGAATTGGCCAAGATGGAAGCTGCGCGCTTTGTTCATGCACAGGCTGCTGAGGCCTCCGAGTCCGAGCGAAGGCTTTTGAAGGCGCGATTGACGGATGCCTGGCAGCGCCGCTACGGGTTAGTCGAGGCCGGTTGAAGGAACATCGCCCGGCTGTATTCTTTCGATACACCACTCACGTCATCTCTACCAATCCATCGGCCAACGCACCGTCGATTTTGGTTTTGATCGCGATAAGTCCTTTTATTGATTGCGGTTGGTAGAGGGTATAGGTCGGGTAGGCGTCAATGTGGATACGGTCTATCCAATTTATTTAGCATATGATCAACTAGTTACTCAATTACGAAAGTAAGTCTAAATTTACGTTTTCCGAGAATACTTATGTAATACTCGCCGTAGGAAAACTCACGCGACAGTAACCTCCCCGCTCTTGCTAACGCAAAGAAAGGACCGAATTCTGACATGAAATTCAAGCTCTTTTTCGCCGCTGCTCTCGCGCTCTCCCTATCCCTTGTTTACGTATTCGGATTCCGGCAGGATTCGCAACAGTTGAGGGCATCGCTGATCTCGACAATCAGCGGCAGCCGCGCAGAGGCGGCAACTAGGCCTCTGGGGGTTGGTTCTGCTCTCGACGACAAGCAAGCCTCGCTCAACACTACCTTCGACACCGACAACGCCGCAGCGGCAACGAGCCTCAACAAGCTCGGTTCGGAATCAGAGGTCTTGAGAGCGTCGTTGATCAAGGCTGTGCGGTCAGACAATACAGAATTGGCCAAGAAGCTGGTCAAGCTAGGCGCCGACGTGAATAGCCGCACATCGCCGAATGGTTGGAGCGCGCTACACTACGCAGTGAGAAACGGCAATGCGGAGATAGTGCAGATTCTTCTCAAGGCTGGCGCCGATCCCAACTACCAGGGAACGATGGAAGGACAGCAGAGCTCGGCCGGGTCGTTGCGGCCGCTGGTTCTAGGGCAGGCAGCTCTCGACCTGGTGAATCAGGTTCCGGCCTCTGACATCGAAGAAACGCTGCGCCAGAATGGATTGGACGATCCGGCTCTTGTGAAGAGCATGAAGGATCCCAATGCGACCGACCGGTACAAGAAGGTCGTCGACGTTCTGACTAGAGTCACAAAGGAATCGTAGCCGATTTATCTCCCGGATTGAAATCAGTCATCCCACCCGGTGGCAAGCCTTGTCGCTGCGGTGGGATGTTGCGGTTTAGCTGTACGGTTGCCAAACACCTGACGATAAATAGAGACAGCAAGAATCCTCTCTTTTCCCGCAGGATTCCGGTTGCAGTAACGCCGGTTGACCGCGTCAAGACGCAGTTGTTAAGCTCGATGGCAACACCTCTTTCGACAGCGGCCAAACTCGCGCGAGGGCCTCATCGCTTTTTTTGTTGAATCCGTTAGAAACACCGCAGGGTTGGCAGACGACCGAAAGGATTAGAACTCTGAAATGAAATATAGGCCGTTTTTTCTGCTTGCCTCCTTATTGCTTCTTTTTACGATGACCGCCTGCAAATCCGATCCGACATCGTTGATGGCAGCAGTCAAGGCGGATAATACCGAGGACGCCAAGCGACTCATCGGGAAAGGCGCCAACGCGAACACCCGCACCTCGCCCACCGGATGGAGCGTGCTGCATTACGCTGCGAGAAATGGCAATGTGGAGCTGGTTGAGGCACTGCTGAATGCAGGCGCCGATCCGAACTACGCCGGAGCGATGGAAGGACAGGCTGGCTCGGTGATCTCCCTGAAGCCGGTGGTGATTGCGAGGGCGAACCTGGATCTGGTGAGCCAGATTCCGGCCTCGAGCATGGAAACGACACTGCGCGAGAATGGATTGAGCGATCCTGCGCTGGTCAAGAGCATGAAGGATCCCACAGCGGCCGATCGATACCAGAAAGTGGTCGATGCTCTGACAAAGGTTACGAATCCGTAGCAGACGGTCTGTCAAACCGCTCCGTTGGGGCGCGCATTGTCAATCATACCGACAGGGAAGGTCTGGATCTCCAGATCGATGGTGGCGATCTCGGTGCCGCACTCCATTTGATGGCTGCGGGTGCACTGACAGAACTCGGTAAAGCGGATGTGCCCGCTCTGACTCAGTTCGAGACCAGCGCCCACCATCACACTGTAGATATCAACGCAAGCCTGCCGCTCGAACTCGAACAGCATGCTCACAGTGCCGGCATCGTTGCTCCGCGGCTGAGCACCCATCCGCCGCAACCAAGGATGGCGCCGGTAAGGGTCTGGACCAGATGCGACGGCTCCTCAAGGGAGATGGCCTTCATTTGCATTGCCCAAGGAGTAGTGATCGCATATCCGGTGAGTTGAGCTGGCGGCAGTGGCTTCACCTCCGTCTTATCGGAGCCGTGCATCGTAGCGTCAAGGTTGTGCCGGAGTCGAACGGCTCTTGACCGGCTTTGAGACAACCGCATCGATGGTCTGGTGAAAGCATCTTGCGCCGGTAATTGGAGGTCAATTCGCTCTCCAGCGGCAACGCCATAGGACGACAAGCGAGGTCGAGTTCGATGCATTCGCGAAGATCAATGTTGTAGCTTCATAGACAGGATGATTGTGGGTTCCGGAATCGACATGGTAGAGATTGCGCGCATCCAGCACTCCGTGGATCGCTACGGCGAGAGGTTTCTCGGGCGCGTCTATACCGCCGCGGAGCAGGCTTATTGTCTGCGCAAACGCATGGCCGCGGAGAGTTTGGCGGCCAGATTCGCGGCCAAGGAAGCCGGAGCCAAAGCACTCGGAACCGGCATCAGTCATGGTGTGAGCTGGCTTGAGATCGAGGTTGTGCGCGAAGCGAGCGGAAGACCGACTCTTAAGTTTCACGGGCGGGCAGCCGAGTTTGCGGCACGCCTTGGTGCTGTTCGCGCCGCGCTTTCGATCACCCATACGGCCGCATTCGCCATGGCCAGCGTGGTGCTCGAGGATGGGCGTTGATTCGGCCTCTTCTGCTATTCTCAATGCGATAAGCGGTTTCTTTTCAGCCTGAGGAGTGCCGTGCCGAGCCGCAAAGAAATTCAATGGTCGCAACTGAGGGTCGGAGCTTTGGTGCTGGTGGCCGTGGCGGTTCTGGTCGCGTTGATTCTTCTGATGTCTGGCTCCTCCGGTGGGCCGTTTGCGCGCAAGCTGGTCCTTCGGTCGTACTTTGAGAATGCAGCAGGCGTGAAGGCCGGCGCTCCTGTCACGCTCGAGGGCGTGACCATCGGCAATGTGATTCATGTCCGCGTGGTTGCTGACCGCAACCCGACGCCGGTGGAAGTGACGATGCAGGTTGGCTGGGACTTCAGGCGAAGGCTGCATGTCGATTCCACAACGTCGATTGCGCAGGCCGGCGTCCTGGGCGACAACTACATCGATATCAGTTCGACCCATGCCACCGGGCCGCCTCCTGACAGCGACGCCGAGCTGAAGGTCTCGGGCGCACCCGGCCTGCAGGAACTGATTCATAGCAGCAACAGCTCCATCGTTGAAGTGCAGGCCCTGACGCAGAAGATCGAAACCCTTGTCGACGCGCTCAACTCCAAACGCGGCACGGCTGGCGAACTGATCAACGATCCCGAGCTCTACAGAAAGATCACGGCGATTGCGAGCGATCTTCAGACGATCACCGGAGCCATCTCCGGAGGGAAGGGCACACTCGGCAAGCTGATCGCCGACGACACGCTGTACACGCGGGCCAACTCGGCTGTCGACCGGCTCGACAGGATCACCATCGCTCTGGAAGAGGGCAAGGGAAGCGCGGGCAAGCTGCTCAAGGACGAGACTCTCTATAACAATCTAAACTCCGCGGTGGCAAATACGAATCAACTGGTTTCCGACATCAATGCCGGCAAAGGCGCACTGGGCAAGCTCGCCAAGGATCCATCCTTTGCCGAGAAGCTCGACGACACCGTCACGAGGCTGGATTCAATTCTCAAAGGCGTGGATGAAGGCAAGGGCACGCTGGGACAGCTTGTTCAGAACCGCTCGGTCTATGACCATGCCGACCAAACGCTGGATCAGACCCAGCAATTAATCAAGAGCATTCGCGAAGACCCGAAGAAGTATCTCGTGATTCGAATGAAGGTCTTCTAAGTGCCGGCAACTGGGCAGAAGGCCGGGAGGGATTGGTCAACTCCTAGGCCTTGGCGTGGAAGGCATTCAGTTGATCGGCCAGCTTGTCCACCAGATTCTTCAGCTCATCCAGGCGAGCCAGGGCTTCGTCGTTCCTGCCGTGGGCACGGTGTTTCACAAGGCCCGCAGCCATTGCATGAATCTTCCAGTGCAGCGCGATGATCGGCTGAAATGCCGGCTGAGAGCTGCGTCCATCCGGTCCCTCGGCGTAGAGCCAAGCGCCAAAGCGGCATTGGTACCGGCTCAAGCGAGGCTCGATGCTGCTCTCGCCTTTGAGGAAAGCTTCGAGATCCGCTGCCCACGCGCGGTGTTCGACGCCGGCATGGAGCAGGGGCCGCTGGTCGACGGCGACCGAGAGCACCTCGTTCCAGCGGGGGTCAGGACGCCAGGCCGCGATCCAGCCAGGCAGCTGGTCGGCTGGCATCGGCCGGGCAATTCCATAACCCTGGGCCAATTTGCAACCGAGACGAAGGAGGATCAGGCCTTGCTCCATGGTCTCCACGCCCTTTGCGACTGGCTGACGGCGGAAGGCAGTCGCCAGTCCCAGAACGCCCTCAAGAATGGTCAGATCATCGGGATTTTCAAGAATGGCGCGCACAAAGTTCGGGTCGATCTTGAGAACATCGACTGGCAAGTGCTTGAAGTCCACGAGCGCCAAGTGGCTTGAGCCAAAGTTATCGAGGGCAAACGAGACCCCCGTGTTGCGGCACTTTGCCAGCACGCTTGAGAGTTGGGCCATATCCTCAAGAGGATCGACCTCTCGAATCTCAAGCTCCAGGCTGGAGGGTTTGATGCGCGGGTGGTCGGCGAGCAAAGAAACCAGGCGATCGCTGAATCCCGACTGCCGCAGCTGGCGCGCTCCGATATTCATGCTCACTGAGATGCCGAGCCCGTCGTCGAGCCACTCTTCCATCTGGGCAAGCGCGGCGTCGATCACCCACTCACCGAGGACAACCGCAAACGGATGGTCTTCAATTACGGGCAGAAATTCTTCTGGTTGCAAGAAACCCCGTTCGGGGTGTTGCCAGCGGATCAGCGCCTCGACGCCGGCCACCTCACCCGTGCACATATTCACTTTGGGCTGATAGACCAGGAGGAACTCGCGAGCCGCTAGAGCCAGGCGAATTCGTTCCAGACTCTCAGGGTTGCCACCCGTACCGCCGTCCAGAGCAGAGTCGAAGAAACGATAGAGGTTCTTACCCGCCGCCTTTGCCCGATGCATGGCCTGGCTGGCCTGACGCAAAAGCTGATCTGCATCCGTGTCTTCATCCTGTGGGTAAAACGCAACACCGAGGCTTGCAGAGAGCTGCAAAGCAGAGTCACCGACCTGAGCCGGTTCGGCAGCGGCCTCAAGGAGGCGAATCAGCGCCGGCATACACTGCTGCTCTTCATCGAGTGCGGGCAGAACGGCCGCAAACTTATTGCCTTCTAGACGGGCTAAGACCTCGTTTTTGGCCAGGGACCGCTTCATGCCTCGAGCGAGGAATCTAAGCACCTGCCCTCCAGCATCATAGCCATGGCAATCGTTGATCACCTCCAGACCGTCGAGGTCGAGACGCACGACCGCCACGAGCTGGCCCCAGCGCTTCGATTGAGCAATTGCCTTGTTCAATCGATCGACAAGCAAGGCCCGGTTGGCCAAACCCGTTGATTTATCAAATTGGGCGACTTGCCGGGGACGCTTGGCGCGCTCAGGTCGCCGTGCCATATCGGAGAGGCTCTTCATCCTTCCCGCATCTGCCTCCGCGTACTATAACCATCTATCGGCAGATTAGGACTGTCGTTGAGGGCAGGGCAGGTGGCTGGAAGACAGGTATGTGGTTTGGGGTCGCTGGTGCGCGCCGGGCTCGCAGGTGGGCACACCATTTATCTCAGCTCGCCGCGGGCGCGGGTGGAGCGGCCGGAGCGGGTGTGCCGCTGGGGGCGCTCTCCTTCGCGGTGGAGGGCGCTTTGGTCTCGGTGGGTGAGCTTGTCGCAGTCGATTCGGTAGTGGACGAGCTGGCGCCGGGGGCGTAGTCGTTCACGTACCAGCCCGCACCCTTGAACTGCAGGCGCGGGGCCGTAAGCGGGCGCTCGAGGAGGCCGCGACACTTCGGACATTCAAGCTCAGGCTCGGAGCTGAAGCTCTGGATCTTCTCAAAACGGTGATCACACTGGGTACACCGATATGCATACAACGGCAAAGTTTTCGTCCTCCCGAAAGAATGACGCTCTTTACCTATTGTATCGGCAGGACGGGGAATTCTCTGCAAAGGGCCGTCCTGCCGTTTGCGTTCTCTTGTGAACTCTCAATGCACAGCAATCAGGACAGAAGCTGAGTTGTTTTCCCATTCCAGCGTCAATTTGCCGGTCGTGCCGCCCTGGTCTGTGATGGTGTACTTCAGATTCTCGGCCATTGCCAGCGGTTTGCTCATGGTCATCTTCGCCCGTCCCAGATCTTGTGCCTTGTCGTAGACGGTGCCCCATTGGCCGGTCTGCTTGTTCACGATCAACACCCAGCTGTCGGGGTCGGCCAGATCGACGTAGAGGGTGTAATCTCCCTTGGGAACTGCCAGGCCGCCAATGATCAGATCGGCATCTGTGTGCAGCTTGGTGGCGCTGTTGGCGCCAGCGCGCCAGACGGGATAGGTCTTGTCATGGCCAATCAGCCCGTCTTTGCCGAAGATATGACCCTCGCGTCCCTTGACGCCGGGCGAGTTGTAGGTGATGGTGATTGCTTTGCCGGCGATCGTCGCCGACTCAGTGGCGGGTGGGCTCTTGGGCGGGCCTTGCTGGGCAGAGAGGGTGAGGGTTGCGGCGATAAGCATACCGGTAGAGATCAAAAGTTGCTTCACGTGCCTTTACCTCCGTGGGAGAGAGTTTCTGCCGAAGGCGGACGCTTCGACCCAACGATTGTCGCACTCGCAGGCTCCCATCGGGAAACCAAAGGCCGCAATCCACTACTTTTACGATGCGCTGTCCACCGAGAATAAAGGCGCCCGGAGCCGGGAGGGTGCGATATACTCCAAACGCGGCAAGAACTAGGAGGTTAAGGATGCTATTCAAAGGGATCGGGAAGTGGGCTGCGGTCGGTGCGCTGGCCATCGCGGTGACGACGCCGGTATCAATGATCGCTCAAGCGGGAGGCGACGCAGTGCTGAAGCCCGCTGAGCTGCAGAAGCTGCTGCCAGCGACCGTCTTCTATCGCGGACAGACAGCTCCAACGGAGTTGCGGAACTCCGGCGGCGTGAAACTGAGTGATGGGTACTATGTGCTGTCGGCGCTGGTCGACACGAGCGGCTACACGACGGGCGTGCAGGCGAAATATCAGGCATACTTCATCACAGAAGTGCCCATCAAAGTAAGTGGGCAGGCCTTGGCCGCGGGCGCCTACGGTCTGGGACTTGTCGGCAACAACTTCTTGATCACCGATCTCGGCGAACACGATGTGCTCAGCGTCTCGGCCAGCGACGATGCCGGATTGCAACGACCGAGGCCGTTGGAGATTGTGGCCGACCCAGCCGCTGGTTTCCGGCTGTATATCCAGCGCAAGTATGTGATTTTAAGCCGGTAGGCTTTGTAGACGTCTTCACTTCAGGCCGATCTGTCATTGGTCTAATCCAGCCTGAGCAATTGTGAAGATCGAGGGCCACGGCTCACGTTCTTCGCAGGTTACGAGCATTTTCACTGGAAGAATCGGGGCCTGTGATACTAACATGGTGATTCAAACGTCCAGCGGAGTTTGAACGGCGGTTTTTAGAAAAGGGGAGGATACGCAGATGAGTTTCCGTTCTTTCAGGTCTTTTTGCCAGATCTCGGCACTAGCAGTTCTTGCATTGGCACCATTGGGGTGCAAGAAACCTCCGGCGGTGACACTGGCGTGCCAGGCCAACCCACCGGCCATATTCCCCGGCGATGCTGTCACAGCGACTGCAACCGCAGGGTCGGTCGATCCCAACAAGAAGACCAATGTGACCTACGACTGGTCGGGCACCGGCGTGACCGGCAACGGCGCGTCGGCCACCGTCAATACCGCCGACCAGGCACCCGGCAGCTACACGGTGAAGGCTACCGTGAAGGAAGGCAAGAAGGGCAAGGAAGGCTTGAAGCCCGGACAGTCCGCCGAGTGCACAGCGAGCTACACGGTGAAGGAGTATGAACCGCCTACACTGGCCTGCTCTGCCAGCCCGAGCACCATCAAGCCCGGCGAGACCAGCACCATCACGGCGACCGGCTTGAGCCCGCAGAACCGCCCGCTGACCTACACCTACTCGGCAGCGGCGGGCTCCATCAGCGGCAGCGGAGCCACCGCCACCTTCTCCTCGACGGGCGCGCCGACCGGGAATGTGGGAATCGCCTGCAACGTGGCCGACGACAAGGGCCACACGGCGAACGCGAGCACCAGCGTGACCATCCTGGCTCCGTACGTTGCTCCTACGCCGCACGCGCAGGCGCTCTCGGCGATCAGCTTTGAGGGTGACAAGAAGCGTCCGACCCGTGTGGACAACGAGGCAAAGGCCCAGCTTGACGCTCTTGCCCTGAGCCTGCAGCAGCAGCCAGATGCCAAGGCTGTGCTGGTTGGCAACGCGACGGCTGAAGAGAAGGCGCCGCCAAAGCATCACAAGAAGAATGCCAAGGTGGCCGACCTCGCTGCGCAGCGCGCCGTCAACGTCAAGGAGTACCTGGTGACGGAAAAGGGTATCGATCCCTCGCGCGTCTCTGTGGTGAGCGGCACTGCCGATTCCAAGTCGGTGAATCCGTACCTCGTGCCCTCGGGAGCCGACTTTGCGGCCGACGTCCCCGGAACAACTCCGGTCGACGAGAGCGCTGTCAAGGCTCAAGTTCGCAAGCCTCTGAACGAGCGGCACCACAAGCACGCTGCCAAGAAGTAGCGTGTAACGAAGCGCTCGTTTTGCGGGTGCTTTAGCCGAGGCCAGCCTTTCGGGGCTGGCTTCGGTGTTTCTGGGCGCGTGAAGACAGAGCTTTCAGATATCTTAGGAGAGTTTCACTTGTTGCTCATAACTCATTTATTGTTAGTAGGCTATGTGCGATCCAGAGAATTACATAAACGATTTTTAGAATGTTAAGAAGGTGGGTGGGAGCTGATATTTCTTCGGCAAAGCATCGAGGAGAGCGTAATCGAACATTCAAGAGCGCCGCAAATGTGGAGAGTTGAATCGGAGCGGATAAGTCCGAGCGCAGACTTATCTAGCTTCTGGAAGAAATCCCTTAAGAGGATGTAACGATCATCGGTGCCTGCTGCCATCGACTGAACGGGAAGTGTTTCTGGTAAACCACGTGGTGTTGCTCCTGTGCCGTTTGCTTGGGCGTTTCCATTTTCCGGTGCCTCGCCGATGTCGCCCAATGTAGCGGCAGGAGTGATTGGCACGCCAGTCAGCTCCACATATTTCCTACCATTTATATCCCGGATGAAACCGACGGCATTCGCGTTTTCAAGAATCAAAGATTGCGTCTCATCCGCGCGCTCTGAAGGAACTCCCAAGCCAATAAGAACATTGCGTGCGATTTCTGGCTTCGGAAGGGGCGCTCCTGCATACTTTTGAAGAAACTCGCGAATGACACGTGGCTTCAGAACAGCTTCGCGCTTTGCGACAATGTCATCTCCTTCAACCGTGGGACGAACAATGCGGAGGCCTAGCGGCGTTAAGGATATGCTCTCAGCAAAGGCGCCCCCCGCAGTGAGGTCGTATGCAATGGAGGAACCGGTCAGCATCCGGAACGGTCCGGTCGACGGTTGCACACCGATTGCAGCGGCAACCTGCAGTGGGGTCGCGGGCTTGTATCCGTAATTTCCTGCGATGGCGTTGGGTACGCGCAATGCCTTTTCCAATGACATGCTGGGAACGTCGCTCTGAAGGATCCGGGCCCTTGTGGATCCCTCCGTTGCTGCAGTTCCCTTCGTAGCTGGAACACTCTTCTTAACCACTGAGGTGCCTCCAAATCTTAAACTTTTATTTGTAGGCACTTTAGCATACATGCCTGCAAGATGCTTCTAGATTCGGAGGATTCTCCTCTGTAAGACCGTAGCTCCTTTACTATCCTGTCGAATCACACCAACTGAGTGGTCCAGTAGGTATTCAATATCTAACGCCAAACGCGGACCTTGCGGTCCGCGCTCTGCGTTTGATTCAGATTGTTGTTGGTTGTTGAGGCACGACTGAAGCCGTGCCCTTTCAAAGTGTGGAAAAACAACCGCAGGTCCTTCGGCTTCGCTACGCTCCCCTCAGGATGACAAGCTGGAGTGTGGAGCTCTCAGCTCTTACACCTTGGCTAGCACCTGGCCGGTTAGGCGCTCCTTTAGTAACTCATGCGCGTTGGCCAGCAATTCAGCTAGCGGGAGTTTGCCATTGTCTACTTCGGCTAGTAACTCGCGCTGGGCTGCGTACTCCTTGTTGACGATGCCGGCTTTGGATTGCAGCAGGCGCCAGGCTTTGCGGCGCTCTACGCAGAAGATGACTAACTGACGACTTAGTGCGTAGGTTGTGGTTTTGCCCGCGTCTTCCACCGTGATATACACACCGAAGTCGGGTACGAAAGAGCGGTGCGAAGGAATGAGATGGTAGCGATAGACGACGTCCTGCTGAGTTATGCGGACGAGCATGTTATCGAGCGGAATCAGCTTGGCTGCGGCTTCGGGCTTGATCTTCTTCAAGTGATTGCGGAAGCGGGCCTCTGTGGTGCACCAGTGGGCGACGGTGTAGCGGCGGGTCTCGCCGGTGACCTTGTCTTTGGTCTCGTACCAATCGAGATCGATCGACGGGTTGCCCTTGATGTCGAGGGCCTCCTGATAGGTTTCGCCGAGGCGGGGGTTGAAGACGAATTCAGGCACGCCGCGCGAGTCGCGGACGCGCTGGGCCTGGAAGAGCGCCATGTCGTCGGCGACGCCGTGTTCGGGCTGGCAGGTGGTGAAGGCCTGGAGGAACATGGTGCCGCGATATTCAAGGCCGTCGAGAATCGCCCGGTAGAGCTTGGGCGCGTTGGCCATCGAGACCTGCGCGACAAAGGGCGAACCGTGGCCGGCGAGGAAGGTCTCGGCGACGGTCTTCTTCTCGGTGTTCTTGCCCTGGGTGGCCGCGCCGAAGGTGTTCATGTCGTTGCCGCCGAGCATGGGGGTCGAGTCGGAGTTCTGCCCGCCGGTATTCGAATAAACCTGCGTATCGAGCATCAGGACCTTGACGTTGGGCCGGTTCTGCAGCATGACTTTGGAGGTGTTCTGGTAGCCGATGTCACCGATGCCGCCGTCGCCGCCGACGACCCAGACCTTGGGGAGTTCGACGATCTCCTGATCGGTCATGAGCGCGTCGGTGAAGTGGGTGAGATTGTAATACTCCTGGGCGTCGATGACGTCTGAGCTGCCTCCATCGGAGGAGGCGCCGTCGGCCGGGGTGCCGGCTTCGCGCAGCAGGAGGATGTCGGCGAGGCGCTCGGGAATGACGGAGCGGCGGGCATGATCGACGATGAAGCTCTCACCCATGAGCCAGCCGACGGTGACGCCGTCCTGGAAGAGCGAGTTCATCCAGGGATACGGGTGCGGATTGTTGGGCGCGGTGGAACCATAAACCGTGTTGCAGCCGGTATGCGCGGCCATGGCCATCACGCTCATGCCGTTGGCGAGGCGGCCATCGACCGGTTGCAGGTTTTTGTGGTTGAAGGCCTCGGTGAGCAGGACGACGGCGATCGCTTCGACGAGTTGCGCGTCGGTGATGAGGCCGTTGGCTTCTTCGTAGGCGGCGATGCGGGCCTTGGTATCGGCTTCATCTTCGCCACCGAGGCCAAGGACGAGATGGGCGATGGCTTGTCGGAGCAGGGCGTATTCGGTGGGACTGGCGGTCTGGAGCTTGGCGAGACGGGCTTCGCCTTGCTTCTCTAGTTCGCCGGCCTTGTCTACGAGGCGGTCGCTCTTGGCGTGGAAGACGGGGCGCATGTAGGCCTCGGTGACCGCAGCGATGGAGCGCAGAACGCTCTTTTCGCCGCAGCCTGCGCAGGCTCCGTCGCCGGAGACGAGCGCGTCGTAGGTGGAGCGGACCATGAGCATGTTGCGCAGCGTCGCGGTCTTCGAGTCGGCGGGGTTGGCGGAGTTGAAGAGGCCGAGGTACTTCTGGGAGGTGTCGGGCAACAGGTCGAGGAAGTGAGTGCCAGTCATGTGCTCGGTGTTGACATCTTCGGTCTCGGCAACCATGCGGAGAGCGTTGTGATCGCCGCAGGCTGTGACGCAGGCGGCGCAGCCCTTGCAGAGATCGCTCACAAATATGGAAAAGATGCCGCCAGAGCCGGGCTGCTTGCGCTCGGGTGAGGAGAAGATGGCGTTGACCTTCTGATAAGCCATCGGGACCTTGGCGATGATGTCGAAGAATTGCTGTTTGGCAGTGGCGGAGAATCCGTCTAGCGTGTCGGTGACTTCGCGAAGGATGGTGGGCAGCGGCGTGCCCGCTTTGCCCTCGGCGACCATGCGCTGACGGGCCTGGCGCTCGATCTCAGGCAGCGCGCTCATCAGCTTTGTGCGGTCGGCGGGGTCGGCGACGTAGTAAGAAATCGCCGTCCGCAGCAGGGTCGCGAGATCTTGCGCCGTGTTGGGTAGAGCCGTGTCGGGGCAGACTGAGATGCACTCCATGCACTGGGTGCAGTTTTCGGGAATGAAGAGCGGAGTCTCGCGACGAGCCACGTACTTTGAGGCGGTGTCGCCGGTGGCGGCGGCAATCATGCCCATTGCAGCGAGCGGCGAGGCTGGCTGCTTGTAGCCGTAGTTGGACCGGAATTCCGCATCAAAGGTAGCGACGCGGGCGATGGGAGCACGCTCGGCTTGGCCGGCAGGCAGCGCGTGCGAACGGCAGCCGGTGCCGCAGCTCTCGCCGGCAGGTACAGCCTCAAGAATCGGAAGAAGCGCGTGGCCGCGCAGGCTGGAGTGGTCGGCCGCCGTGAGGACGCCGATCTCGATCTCCTTGACCTGCTCGAAGCCCTGCATCATCACTTCCATATTCGAGGCGACGACCGCATCTCCGAGCTTGCCAAACTTTTTCACGTATTGTTTGTGGACGACCTCGCGATACTGCTCCGGTGTAATGCCGAACTCCTTGAGCAGCGTGCTGACGGCAAAGAATGCGCCGAGGAAAGCATTGCCCTGCATGCGGAGTTGCAGATCGCCGCGATCGGTGGCCTTCTTGGCGATGGCAAAGCCGGGCAGCGTGAAGACGCGGATATTTTTGTCGATGATCTGCTTGCGCGCCCAGAGCGGCAACTGCTCCCAGGCCTTCTCGCCTTCCTGATCGGATTCCCAAACAAGCGAACCGCCTTCGGCCATGCCGTCCAGCGGGTTGGTGTGTGTGAAGGCCTTGGGATCGCAGCATAGAACAACCGTCACATGGCGCAGATCGCAGTTGACGCGAATGCGGTCTTTGGCGGCGACCATGAAATAGCTGGTTGGCGCGCCCTTCTTCTCTGAGCCGTATTTGGGATTGGCGCTGACGTGGATGATCTCTTTCGGATGGCCGAGATCGTCCTTGATGCCGTCGCGGGCAAAGAGCAGGTCGTTGAGGTCGCCAAGGATTGCACCGAGATTCTTGCCGGTGGTGATGGCTCCCCAGCCGCCAATGGAGTGGAAGCGCACGGCCACGGCCCCACCGGGCAGCAGCGACGGAGTCTCGTCACCGATGACCGCATAAGGATGATCGATGCCGAGAACGAAGAAGCTGACGCCATCTGCGGCCGTCTTGCCATCTTTGCGGGCGCGGTTGACGGTGGCGAATTCATAGGCGCCGATGATGTGCTCAGGACGGAAGTCGCGTGAGCCTAGTCCGTAGCTGCCGCCGTAGATCTTCGGAACCTCAGCAAGAGAAATCGCGGGCAGGCCCTCGACTCCCTGCAACGCTTTTGAGAATGCGGTGCGAATATCGCGGCCGAGAGGGTTGTCGCCTGAGAGGGCTTCGTCGGTGCGTTCGAGGATGATGACGTTCCGCTTGCCTTTGAGCGCGGCGACGATGGCGGCCTCAGGGAAGGGACGAATCACATTGACGTGGATGGAGCCCACACTTGCGCCGCGGGTCTGGCGCAAGTAGTCGACGGCGGCCTCGATGTTCTCAGCAGCCGAGCCGAGAGAGACGAAGACCGTTTCGGCATCATCGGTCTTGTATTTGCTGATGAGGCCGTAGTTGCGGCCGGTCAGTTCGGCAAATTCCTTGTAAGCTCCCTCAAGAAAATCGAGAATCGGCTCGGCGAAGTTGTTGCGGCGCGCCACCACACCGTTCATGTAGTGTTCCTGATTCTGCACCGGGCCGAGGAGCATTGGGTTCGTCAGATCCATCATCTTGGGGACGCGGCGGCGCGTCGGGCCAAAGAGAGTGCGCTGGGCGTCGGTGGGGCAATCGATGATGTCGTCGGGCGCGCCGAGATATTCGCGGATCAGCTCAGATTCATGCTTATGAAAGGTACGCTCAAGATGGCTGGTAAGAAAGCCGTCCATGATATTCATGCCGGGAGTGAGGCTTAGCTCGGTTACGCGACGCAGGATTAGCGCCTGGTCGGCTGCCTGTTGCGCGTCCTTGCCAAAGAGCATGATCCAGCCGGTGTCGAGAGCCCCGTATATGTCGTCGTGGCCGCAATGCACATTGAGCGCATGCTTCGTGAGCGCGCGGGCTCCCACTTCGAGCACCATCGTCGAACCCTTGCCCGGCGCGTGGTAGTACTGCTCGACGCCATAAACAACGCCCTGGCCTGATGTGAAGTTGACGACGCGCTTGCCGCAGACGGAGTGAGCGATCGCTCCGCCCTGGGCCGCGTGTTCGCCCTCTGTCTCAATGGCGATGGTGTTCTGCCCGAATACGTTCAAGTGGCCCTCGGCATAGGCCTGCTGGAAGAGTTCGCCGCCCTCTGTGGAAGGCGTAATCGGATAGAAGACGCCTGCGTCGGCGATGCGCGTCTCGGTATGGTAAGAGACGAGCTGATTTCCATTGGCGGTGACCCTGATTCCGGGGAAGCGAGCAGCAGTCATGAAGTCCTCTCTTGGCTTACTCATTTTTAGTCGGCGGTAACGACCCGGATATGAGCGTCTATTTCGAGGGAAGCTACTCCTCTCGAATCCGCACCGCGGTTCGTTCCGTTAATCCATCAAGCCACTGTTGCGGCTCATTGGTCTTCTCTTGCAAGTGTAAGGGCCGGGATGGAGACGAGGAAGCCCAAGGGGGAGCTTTCCTCAAGGTTCGGCCACTCTGTTAATAGTATGCGCTCTTCTGAGGGGGATTCCATCTCACGACGTGAGATACAACGGTTCTCAACGAGCTTCCGCATCCGTATAGAGATTCGACGACGCAGACGTTCAAGAAGTCAGCGAAGCGTTATCTGGATAACGGTCTTCTAGCAAGCCATTATTATTCAATTGATTACAGAGATTCGACGCGTCTCTCGGACGCCCGATTCACTCTCCCGCCAGCGTTTCCAGAAGCGCATCAAAATCCTCCAGCCGTGAGTATTCGATAATCACTTTGCCTCGTCCGCTGTGGTCTTCGATGTGAACTTTGAGCCCAAGGGCTCGCTGCAACCGCTCCTGAACCTCGCGAATATTGGGATCGACCGGAGATTCAGGCTTCGATTCCTTCTTCGCAGCCCGCTCAGGGTGAAGCAGACCTTGAACATAGCTCTCTGTTTGGCGAACGGAAAGCGAAAGATCCATCACTCGCTTCGCCGCCTTCTCCATCTCCTCAAAATGTTCAAAAGCGAGCAGCGTACGCGCGTGTCCGAAGCTCAGCTCGCCTGTCTCAACGCGCATCTGAATCGACTGAGGCAGCTTCAGCAGCCGCAGGAAATTTGCGACAGAGGCCCGATCCTTCCCTGTGCGGATGGCCATCTGTTCCTGCGTCATGTGGAACTCACGCGAGAGCCGCTCGAAGGCCCGCGCCTGCTCCATCGGGTTCAGGTCGGCGCGCTGCAGGTTTTCGACGATGGTGATTTCCATCGCTTGTTCGTCGGAGACCTGGCGCAGAATCGCGGGAATGGTCTTCTTACCGGCCAGCTCCGAGGCCTTCCAGCGTCGCTCCCCAGCAATCAGCTGAAAACGTCCGTTGGCCAGCGGCCGCACCAGCACCGCCTGCACGACACCATTTGCAGTAATGGAGGCCGCCAGCTCAGCCAACTGTTCCTCATTCACGTGCGAGCGGGTTTGGAAGGGATTCCGATCAATCTGATCCAGAGGAATCTCGAGAGGCTTGCCGCCTTCCGACTCTTTGGCAGATGGAGCGGGGGCGGATGGAACACGGGGCAGCAGGGAATCCAGACCCTTGCCAAGAGCTCTGCGTTTAACGTCGGTGGCGGCGGTAGTCATCGCTTCACAATCCTCTTGCTCCCAAGTGCGTTGGGAGCTCACAAATCGCTCATTATATTTATGTTCCGAAATCTATAGCGGTCAGTTGTAACGGCTGCATTCAGGATTTTGGAACACTCTCGGCACGCGTGACAATCTCAGCCGAAGCAGGTCCTTTTCTACGCGAGACCTCGATCCCATTGCGCGCCAGAAACTCTCCAGCGAGCTCAAAATAGGCCTCGGTTCCCCGCGAACGAGGATCGTAGAGAGCCACGGGCTTGCCGTGACTTGGCGCCTCAGCAAGCCTGACGTTGCGTGGAATTACCGTGCGGAAGAGCCTCTCACGGAAATATTCGCGCAAGGTATCAGTCACTTGCTGGGCAAGATTTGTACGGTCGTCGTACATCGTCAGCAACACGCCTTCAATCGTGAGCGCCGGATTGAAGTTGGCCTTCACCCGCTCCAGGGTCGAGATCAGCTCGGAGATCCCCTCCAACGCGAAGTACTCCGCCTGCATCGGCACGATCAGCGTGCTGGAGGCGCTGAGAACGTTCAACGTCAGCAAGTCGAGCGCTGGAGGACAATCCAAAACGATCAAGTCGTAGCTGTTCTGGATTGGCTCCAGCGCGCGGCGCAAGCGAAGTGCTCGATCTTCCGCTCCAGCCAGCTCAATGTTCGCACCGGTGAGGTTTTTCGATCCGGGAAGAAGCGAAAGGAGAGCCACGTCTGTCGGCAGAATCACCTGCTCGGCTGGGGAATCCCCCATCAGCACGTCGTAAATCGACCGCCGGTTGTCGTCTCGTTGAAAGCCTAGGCCCGAGGAGCAGTTCGCTTGCGGGTCGCAGTCCACCAGCAGGACCCTGAGGCCCTCGATCGCGAGACAAGCTGCTAGATTGATCGCGGTGGTGGTTTTTCCGACTCCACCTTTTTGGTTGACGATGCCAAGTATCTTGCACATGGGATTTCAGAGTAAAGGGAAGGACGCTTTGAGGATAGGCCGCTTGCATTGTGGAGAACCCAGCGATGCTGTGGAAAGTCTCGCGGGCCGTGAGAGGCAAGAGCTCGGCAAACCCTTGCAGAGCAAGTGGTTCAGGACACCCATTGCTGCGCTGCCTTTTTGCGACGGATTGACTCAATTGGTGGAAAACTTTTCTGAAGTCGGGCGAAAAAACGATGCCGATCATTGCGATTTTCTGCGTTGTTCCAATTCGAGACTTCGACCATTTCGGTCTGTGGGTCGGCTTGTTCCACGTGGAACGAATCCCGTATCGGGCTTGAATCCCGAAAAGGTTTCACGTGGAACACCCTTGTTCGGCAAAGCTTACGGGACTACAATTCCCGCAGCCTTTCTTCAGAGAATCTCTCAACAGCTGTCACACAGCCGGTCGCGCACCGCCTTATCTGTGGGAGGCTCTCGATGGAAGTAAGATCTGAATCTTCTCCAAGCCCGTTCCTTGATGACTCCGCCAGCAATGCTGACGAAAACCGCGTAAGCCTCATAAATGCCGTCAACCGCGGTCATCTCGAGCCCTTACTCGAACGCCATATCGCTTGGATCTTCAATCTGTCGCGGTCCCGCCGCGATCTTTACGAGTACCTTCGCGACAACTCTAGCCTTGTCAATCAGGACAATGATGTAAATGCGCCCGCAAAACCCGTGCCTTCATTCAAGGGGGCCTTGTTGACCCAAACAAGCTTGAATTCACCCAGGCTCATCTCCGCTGAACAGCTCGACGCATTCATGGAGGTCGCCGCCAGCGTCTACCGCGGTCATCCATTTTATGAGCCAGCAGAACAAGCAAAAAATCGTGCGCCGGGTCCTGCCGATGTTCACGATCTAGACTGCTTCCGACAAGCATAGGGGTAAGATGGACACGTCAAATGTCTTCATCGGGAAAGCCTCAGTTCCCACAGCGGATGAGAACGCCACTCTCCTGGGAAAGACCGCTGTGTTGTGGGAGGAGCTGGGCGACTGGTTCGGCGAGCAGTGGGTCACCGGTCAAGAGTGGACGTCTTACTCTTCCAAGGCCGGCTGGTCGCTGCGCCTCAAAGTCAAGACGAGTTCTATCTCTCCCCCGCTCTGGCTGCTTCCGCGGCGCATTTATCTTTGGCGACAGGGCGGTTACCGCGGCGCGCTAGAGCGATCTCTCCAAAACGATGCTTAAACTCTTCGACGAGGCACCGCGCTACACGGAGGGAACCGGCCTTCGTCTGAAGGTTCAAGCTGCGAAGGACCTCGCGGCAGTCCGCAGACTGGCTCTGATCAAGCTAGCGAAATGATCCTTCGCTCGCCTAGCGCCAGCACGCGCTGATTACCTCCAACTGGCCGAGGATCGCCGGACCAGGAGAAGTCCGATCCCGCGGCGTCCCTCAACCTCTCCAACTGAGCAGTCGTGGTCATCAGCGCCAGCCAGCCTCCGGGCCTAACCAGTCGGCCAGCCTCATCTACGGCTGTCTCCATTTTGTCGACGGCTCGAAGCGTCACGCAATCGAAGACGGAATCGAGCGATTCTGCGCGGCCAGAATACACCTTCGCGTCGATCTTGAGGGTCCGTACAACCTCGTTGAGAAAAGCTGCCTTCTTGCCCTGCGACTCAGCCAGGGTCACTGAGATCTCCGCACGACAGAGCGCAATCGGAACTCCGGGAAATCCAGCGCCCGACCCGAAGTCCAACAACGTCGCGATTCCGCTAGGCAACGCGCGGGCGCAAATGATCGACTCGACAAAATGTCGAGACAGAATACTCTCCTCATCTCGGATTGCCGTCAGATTCAAGCGTGCATTCCAGCGAATAAACAGCGAAAGATATTCTCCAAATCGTCGGGTAAGAGCATCATCCAACTTGTCGAGACCAGCGTCCGCGAGCAAGTTATTGAGCCGAAGCCCCGCTGAATCCTCACTCTCGCTCACGATCGCGCGACCGACTCCTCAATGGGCCGCGGTTGCCAGACCGCCGCCGCTTGCACAAACGCCGCAAAGATCGCCCGCGAAAAAGCGCTCTCCGAGTAGGTTCGCTCAGGATGCCACTGCACGCCCACAACGAAGTGGCCCGTCGATGGCACCTCAACTGCCTCCACCACATCGTCCCCCAGAGAGACTGCGCTGACCAAAAGGCCGTCGCCGGCCCTCCGTATTGCCTGGTGATGGCTGGAGTTGACTTGAGGTTCAGCTGGAGAATCCCGTGGAATCAAGCTCGCCAGCCGCGACTCCGAAGTAATTCTCACCCGGTGCGCTTCTACAACCTCACGACCGGGCCGGTGGTTGACGCCGGTCTGCAGATCCTGGACGAGCGAACCGTTCATCCATACGTTCAAGCTTTGTGTGCCGTGACAGATTGCGAGGATGGGCTTGTGAAGGTTGAAAGCCTCTTGCAGGAGCAATTCGTCCACTGCTGTGCGGGCGACATCGGCTTCTCCGCACTCTGGAATGGGATCTTCACCGTATCTCTGTGGGTCAACGTCAAACCTGCTTCCGGGTAGCAGTACGCCCTGCACACCGGCAAGCAGCCGTGCTACGCGATCCTGCGGCTCATGCAGCGGAACGATAATCGGGGTCGCACCGGCAGAACGGAGGGCCGCAAGATACGGCGGCAGTGACCGCTGATTGTAGTCTGAATCGCTGCTCGTCGGCTCGGGAATTACGATGTGGACGCACATGGCAGGAACAGTCATATCACACAAACGTTACACTGCGATAGTCGCGTCAAGTACGTAGCTAATCCCCCGAACCCACAGCCTCAACAGCACACCATCCCGCGCTTGGATCCTCCCATGCCCAAGGTAACTGGTCGTGCCAAGCCGCTCAGTACCGACGGAAGAGCAAAGGTTATGGAATAATTTTAAAGTTCCGCTAATGCCACTAACTGAATGACGCCAATAGGCCGATAGGGAATCGTCTGTTTAGCTCGCAGGCGGTGCCGGTGCTAACGCTACTCGACTCTGATCATCTTCCGAGGCGGGTTTCCGGGGTTTGGCCGGCGCGGTTCTAAAGCTGATCGTTTGCTCGTGCGCGAAGCCGGGGACGGGACTCCGGCTTGAGGATTGGACAGTATGACCCGTGACGAGGATCAGGTGGAGAGGAAGACTCGCCCAAACATGTCGAAGGGACACGCAGATGCCCCGGAAGCTTTGGGAGGCTGAGTATGTCGGTTGACGAAGTTGTCAAAAGTCGAACGATCGCAGACTCTGCTCTTGCAACCATGCAGAGGCTTGAGGTTCCTGCGTCGCCGGCCAACTACGCCATCTGGTATGAGTATCACGCCGGCCAGAGTCCGAATCTGCAGCGAACCATTGACGTTCTTATCTCCAATGACGCGTCCTTCAACGAAAGCACGCTGCAAGATCTCTACGCGACCTTCTTCTCTTCCGCAAAAGAAGCCCAGGCAGTGCGCGAGACCTCAATGCATGCTCTGAAAACCCTGCAGGAGATCGTTGGCGTTGCAGATTTGGCCAGTGACGACGCTCATGACTTCGGCAACACGTTGCGGGGTATTGCTTCAAATGGACTGGGACGGAGCCTGGGCAATCTAAAAAACCTCATTGAAGACCTCGTTGAAGAGACCCAGAGCATGGCCGGCCGAAGCGAGTACGTCGGACTCCGCATGCGCGAGTCTGCGGGCAAGATCGAAGCCCTCGAACGCAACCTCGAAAATGCCATCCTCGACTCCACACTGGATGGCCTGACAGGAGTCTCGAACCGCAGAGCCTTCGATAACGTGATCCGCAGGCTGGCCGGCGAAGCTATGAATAGCGGCGACGATCTGGCCATGCTGATGATCGATATCGATCATTTCAAGAGGGTCAATGACACCTGGGGACACCAGACCGGCGATACGGTGCTTCGCTACCTGGCCATGACCCTGCAAAAGGCCGTTCGCGGCGGCGATCATGTGGCTCGCTATGGGGGCGAGGAGTTTGCCGTGATCTTGCCCAGAACAGACGGAGAGGCAGCCGTGAGCGTCGCGGAGAACATTCGCACGGCTCTGGCCAAAGAGCCGTTGACGCTCGACGTGACTCCGCCCCTGACGCCCATCACGGTATCAATCGGGGCCGCCTGCTACGAGCCGGGAGATCCTCTGGCCGATTGGGTTGGAAGAGCCGACGCAGCTTTATACAGCGCAAAGAGGGATGGTAGAGATCGTGTTGAACTCAACTAATGGTGGAGTTGAAGGAGGGGCCGCTTCCAACGCGATGCCCGGGTTGTGTCTACTCGTCGACGATTCCTCGCTGGTGAGGAAGATCGCGCGGAAGATCTTCATTGGTCTTGGCTTTGAGACCGATGAGGCTGAGAATGGGCAGGTCGCTCTGGAGAAGTGCCAGAGGCGCATGCCCGATGTCGTTCTGCTCGATTGGAATATGCCGGTCATGGATGGCTTGGAGTTCCTCAAGTCCTTGCGCCACACCGAAGGCGGAAGACAACCGGCGGTGATCTTCTGCACCACCGAGACCGACGTCGACCACATTCAACGGGCCCTAGCCAACGGAGCCAACGAGTATCTGATGAAGCCGTTTGATCAGGATTCGTTGGTCGCCAAGTTGGATATGGTGTACTACCGAAAATAGGTGCGCAGATCCTATGTCATCTGTGCTTCAGTTGCTCAGTACCGCGGAGAAGCCATCTTCCTCGGACTGAGCCTGCGCGTTCCGCCGAATGCGCAACTGTTCAATGGCCGCCCGCAGCCGGTCTGTCAGCTGATCGCTCTCGCGCAGAGTCATTCCTGTAGTCTCGATCGGCTCACCAACGCGCATTGTCACTTCTCCCGGATAAAGATGGCGGCTGTGGATGGGAAGCAGGTCGTAGACTCCGCTCAACGCGATTGGCACGACCGGGACCTGAGCCCGAATCGCAAGATAGGCCGCTCCTGAAAGAAATGGCTTCAGCTCACCGTCCGCAGTCCGACCACCCTCCGGGAAGACAAAGAGCCTCATGCCCGAGCGCAGCGCTCTTGCTCCGGCAGCCAGGCTGGAGAGAGTGGCTCGGGGATTCCCAGTGTCGATCTGAACCTGTCCTGAACGACCTAAGTACCACCCTATGAACGGGATAGTCCAGAGTTCCTTGCGAGCAAGGATGCGAAACTGAAAGGGCAGCGCGCTGAAGATCACCGGAGTATCCATGTAAGAGGTGTGGTTGGAGGCGTAGACGGCTACCGGGTACGCGCGCAGATTCTCCGCGCCGAAGACCCTGAGCTTTGCCCCGGAGGCCCACACACAACCCCGGGCCCAGATTCGCGCAATGCGGTGCTGCACATTGCCCTTCTTGTCGAAGAGCGAGGCCAGCAGAGCGAGGCTTCCGAAGAGCGCCGTAATCACCACAATCGCCGGCAAGTGAATAATGTTCGTGCGCCAGCGGTAGGTCCACGGAAGCGGATTCGGTCGTCGCTGTATCATTCCACTACTCCCAACTCTGAGTTCAGCAGCAGGGACCGCGCCTCGCCGACAAGATAGATGGAGCCGGAGATGACAACTACTCCGCCTTCTCCGAGTTCCGCAGCCAACATCATAGCCTCAGTGATTGACGCCGCTCGAACCGCCCTGGTGCCGGTCGACCGTGCCGCAGCCTCCAGGTCTTCCGCCGCGGCTGCTCTGGCCGAGTGGATCGGCGCCAGGATCACCTGCTCAAAAAGCGGAAAGAGAATCCGAGCCATCTCTGCCGCGGGTTTGTCGCGCAAACAACTGAAGATTAACGTCCGCGGCCTCCTGGACTCAAGGCCACTCAATCCGGCGCGCAGCGCCCAGGCACCCGCGGGGTTGTGTGCCACGTCGAGAATCCACTCGACGCGAGGGGTCTTAATTCGCTCCAGCCGGCCTGGCCAACGAGTCTGGCGAATCCCAGCGGCTATTGTCGCCGGTGTAACGGGAAAACGGTGCGCCGACTTCAGCTCGACCGCCGCTGCAATCGCCAGCGCTACATTTCTCTGCTGGTGAACGCCGCGAAGCGGGCTGGCCACCTCAATGGGCTCACCCAGCGCCTCAACATAATACGAATCGAATGCACTCCCACCCTGCGCCGGCATGTACTCCGCCGCATTGATTCCACGCACCTCAAGCTTTGTCGCCGCCTCGCCAAGGGCTTGGTTCGCCTCAGGGTGTTGCGGCAGAGTAATTAGTGTTCCACCTCGACGGAGAATTCCGGCCTTTTCCCGCGCAATCTCGCCGATCGTCGAGCCCAGCCACTCGGTGTGGTCGAGCGAAATGTCGGTGATGACTGAGATCAATGGATCGACAATGTTGGTAGCATCCAGTCGCCCGCCCATTCCCACTTCCAACACCGCGACGTCTACCTCGGATTCGGCAAAGAAGACCAGTGCCAGTGCAGTCAGAAGCTCAAAAAAGCTGGGAAGCTGGGGCAGCCTGCCATCTTCCATAAGCTTCTTCGCGACGCCGAGAACATGAAAGAAGAGTCTCCCAAAGTCCGCGTCGCCGATCTCCCCTTCTCCAATGCGGATGCGCTCGTTCACCCGCGCCAGATGCGGCGATGTATAGAGGCCGGCGCGCATGCGGGAAGCTGTCAAAATCGAGGCCAGCGTCGACGCCGTGGAGCCTTTGCCGTTTGTCCCCGCAATGAGCACCGAGGGAATCCGCCGATGCGGATTGCCCAACTCGCCCAGCAGCACACCGATCTCATCCAGCGAGAACTTTCGCCTGGGCTGACCTGTCTGGGCATAAAGCTCAGGTACCATGGCGTTCAGCTGTTCGATGGCTTCTCGATAGGTCATGAAGCTATAAGTATAAAAGCCTCATCCCTCGCGCGCGGATCGGCTTCAGTTGCGCAACAGCAGTTGAAGTGCCCCGCGTGCGTTTTGCAGGCAGGCACGCGCCTCATCTTCCGACAGCAGGCCCTGATGTACCGCCTTTTTGCCTGAATCATTCACCAGATTCGCGACTCGGGGAAGATCCGCGTCGAAGCCGGTCATCCGGAGATTGTTATTTACTTCATGGAGCAGATTGCCCAGCGTGGCCGCGCTCCGGTAGCGCGTTCGTATCTGGCGTGTAAGCCCTGCCGGCAGCTTCTGCTTGATTGCTTCTTCGAGCACCGACCGGCACATCACCGCGCAAGCCGTGAACAAGCCGAAGAAGTAACAGCGTGTCGCCTCATCCAGGTACCGGTCAGCCTCCTCGGAACTAGGAGCGGCGACCACACATTCGCGCAAATGTGTCGCTCGCACCACAGCTGGCTCTACCATTTCCAACAACTCAAGGGCAAACGCCGTCCGCAGCAGGTCGTTCTGTTGTGCATCGAGTGCCCGCTGAACCTCCTGCCATGCCGGCGCCGGGCCTTCAAATCCGGCATACTGCAGCTTTGTGAGCGAAGTGAGCCGCTGGCGCGCGTGCTGGATGAAGCCCTGCTGCATCTCCTGAGCCAGCATTCGCCACCCGGCCACAAACGCCCCGGGAGCCCGCTTGTACCGAGCCCAAAGCTCCTCGTAAACGATGGTGGGAAGCGCCTCATGCAACTGCGCAAACCGTCCTGTCCTGGCCAATTCAGCGATGGCATCGCAGAACTCTCGGCCCGGCGTGTCCGCAGAGGACATCTGCAGCAGATGATCTTCCAGCCGTCCTATGTCGATGCCCACGATCCCAACCCCCACCGGACAAGTCTAGGACCTCGGTAAACCAACCTCAATGCCGAGACCGCTCGTCTTCCATCTCTCGTGTTGAAATGGGAACTCAAACCTCTCGCCAAGCGAACCCGGGAAACGACCGCGCATCGCCGAGCGAGTACACCTCTTGCTTGATTCCACCACGCTCTCAAAAAGCTCACTCTGTGGATCGTCCGCACTTTCCAACTCCTTGCCCCATGCACCTCCGGACACTCTTTTCACACAAATCATCCGCTTTACACAGCCCGATTCTCGTCTCCTCTGGGAATCTCGGGAAACTGGCATCGTTTCACCCCCTCCCGACCTCAGATTTCCAAAACTCCTCAATTCCACAGCCGTGATTTAGAAATCGGCGCTGCTCGCCAACTCCTTCCCAGCAAAGACATTCACCCCAATTTCCACTTTTCCGGGCCGAACGACGGGTACTTCTATCTTTTTACTTAGATTCTTATTCCTTTTCCTCTCTCCCGTCAGACCTACTGACGTCCAGCGAGCCTCTTGTTCCCCTCACGCGTTGCCGTGGCGCTCTGCATCGTCTAACCGGTACCGCAGCGCTCGACGATTCAGAGAAGAGCCCTGGTTTTCCACGCGCACAGGAACGCGAAGGTGAATACAATCAAG
Organism: Occallatibacter sp.; assembly: GCA_050010735.1. Classification (GTDB taxonomy): domain Bacteria; phylum Acidobacteriota; class Terriglobia; order Terriglobales; family Acidobacteriaceae; genus Telmatobacter. The sequence continues at coordinate 58,281 of JBEKKL010000013.1, forward strand.
AGGAAGAGAAGATAGGCGCTTCCACCAACCGGCAAGTTGTTGTAGAGTGTGGCCAGCGCAGAATCTGCTCTTTCAGGTGTTTTCTTCGGTAGCCGCAGGGCGGGGGTGGGTCTATGTCGATCGTCGAAACTGAAGTGGAGAAACCGGCCGCGCAGGGGGCAGCAATGGAAATTACCGTTACCCGTCAGGAACTGGTCAAGGAACTCACGGCCACGCAGAGCGTCGTCGAGCGCAAGACCACGATTCCAATCCTATCGAATTTCCTCATAGAGGCCGACACCGACCGGGTCAACATCACCGCGACCGACCTCGACCAGGCGATGCGCACGAGTGCAGCCGCCAAGGTTAAGAAGGCGGGTGCTTGCACCATCCCCGCCCGCAAGCTCTACGACTACATCAAGCTTTTGCCCGACGGCGACATCTCGATCAAGCTTCTCGACAATCACTGGGTGCAGATTCGTTCAGGCCGCTCCAATACCAAAATGGTCGGCATGGCCCGCGCAAATTACCCGCAGGTTCCTGAGTTTCCTGCCGTTGCCGCTACCGGCATCTCGGCCGTGGCGCTCAAGACACTTATCAATCGCACGATCTTCGCCATATCCAACGAAGAGTCCCGTTACACGCTCAACGGCGCTCTGCTGGTTATCAAGGCTGAGTCGCTGGCAATGGTAGCCACAGACGGCCACCGGTTGTCATACGTTGAAAAGCCCAACGAGACCCTTGAAGGCATCAGCGGCGAAAAACGTGTCCTGATTCCCCGCAAGGCCCTCCAGGAGCTGCAGCAGTTACTCTCCAACTCCGAGGTCGAAAAGGTTGAATTCGCCGACGACGAGCACACCCTCTTCTTCCGCGTCGGCCACCGCACCTTGAGCACACGAAAGCTCTCCGGCCAGTTCCCCAACTTCGAAGCCGTGATGCCTCGCGACAACACAAAATTCGCGGTCGTCCGGTCCAGCGAGCTGGCATCGGCAATTCAACGCGTCGCCCAATTCGCCGATGAGCGCTCCGGCGCCATCCGCATGCGCCTGGAAAGCAACGAGCTCAAAGTCAGCTCCAGCTCCACCGAATCAGGCGAGAGCGAAGACACGATCGACACTCCTTACTCGAGCGACCCGATTGCGGTCGGATTCAACTCTACATACATTCTTGACTTCCTCAAGGCTCTCAACAACGAGGGAGAGGTTCGCCTGGAGTTCAAGGACTCCCAGTCCGCAGGCCAGATGCGCCCCGAGGACCCCGACGCCGAGTACAAGTACCGCTACGTGCTGATGCCGATGCGGATCTGAAAAGCGACGGTCTATAAAGCTCCTGGATTTTCAAATTCCGTGGCTGACGGGCACGATTCTGCCGCAATGGGAAACATGAATGTGAACAAAGAAAGGGGCGGCCGGTTGCCGGCCGCCCCCTCTGCGCAGCAACGATTTCCTAGAAGGAGATTCGGAGGTAAAACCGGGTGTGACGGTTGCCCCCGTACAGGGGCGCGTATTCAGCAAATGTTGCGTTACCAAAGCCGCCGGCGGTATAGGGAATGCCATAGATGAGGCTTGTCAGCGTAGAGTAGCCACTGCTGAATCCGGCATTGCCCACCGAGAAATTGCTGTGATTGAAGATATTGAAAAGCTCGCCGCGGAAGTCCAGCGTGGCGTGTTCCCAAAGTTTAAAGGAACGATTAATGCTCATGTCCCAGGTCTGGTAGCCGGGACCGATCAGATTGTTGCGGCCGACGGTGTCACTGGGGCGCGTGCCATAGGCAGGGACGATCCAATGGACTTGCGAAGGGGTGACCACGTGGCAGGGATCGTTGGTATACCAAAGTTCGCTGCCTTCGCAAAGGCCACCGTCGGAGGTGCCATAGAACCATGAGTCGTCAAATGCGTAGGTCTGCAGTGGCGCCTTGGGGTTACCGATAACGGGACGATCGTTGCTAATTCCGTCTCCGTTGACGTCATAGCCGACTTCCACGTTCTCGGGCGACCCGCTCTGGAACTGCGTAATCCCGGCGATACTCCAGCGATTGGCGATGTTGCCGAGAACCTTCATCGATCCCTCGGTGTGCCAAATCGGAGGCGTCCAAACGTACGACAGCACCAAGCGCTGACGGTGGTCGTAAGCCGAAAGGCCGTAGTCCACGCTCTTGCGAGGAACAGGATAAGAGGCGCTGCCGTAAGTGGATTGACCGGCGTTGGAGTCGGTAAAGATCTCTGAGACGTCATCCTCCGCACGGCCATAAGTATATGAGGCGCGGAAGAGAAGATGATGGCCCGACATATGATCCAACTCGGCCCAGAGGGCGTTGTAGTTCGAGTCGCCGGAGTTGTCGCGGACCGCGATCCGGCCGCGGCTATTGATGAGCCGGGCAGCAGAGAAGAAGTCGTTCACATATGGGTTGAACTCGGTAGTGCCGAAGAGATGCTCTCCGCGTTCGCCCACATAGCTCGCTTGGAGCGTAAATGCACCCGGCAACTCCTGCTGCACACCTAGGTTCCAGTGGAAGGTCTCCGGGGCCAGCAAATGATCGGAGATCGGCTCGGCAAAGTTGGTTGGCAGCGGAGAGTGGTCTAACGCGCTGAACTGGGTTGACCAGGCGGCGATGCCGCGTGGAAGCGTAGCGGAGGGATTGCTGATGATCTCGGGCGATGCGGTGTTGGGCGCGGCGGCCTGAGTGTTGTCGGCGATGTTGGTGAACAGCACGTCATAAAAGACTCCGCCGCCACCGCGAAGCACCGTTTTGTGGCTGCCAAGAATCGAGGGACTGTAGGAGATGCCAAAACGCGGGCCCCACTGTGTCCCATCCGAGCGCTGCTGGTCATTGCAAGTTACACCGGTGGTTGGGAAGCAGGACGGGTTGGAGTAATCGATGCCCGGATAGGGGATGGTTGACGCATTGAATGGCGCGCCGTTGTACTCATAGCGGAGACCGAAATCGATACTCAGATTTGACCGAGCCTTCCAAGTGTCCTGCCCGAAGTAGTTTTGCGAGAGCAGCCGCGGCCGGGCGATGGGGCTGCCGAAGTTTTGACTGATCGTTCCCTTGCCGGCGTAATCGTCGAGGAGGTTGGCCAGACCAGCGTAACCGCCGGCGACATCCAAATAGCCGATTGTGCCGTAAAAGTTGAAGGGGATCTCGTCCCTGACCCGGATGTCAGCGATGTCGAAGCCCACCTTGAAGAAGTGCCGACCGTGCGTCCAACTCAAGGAATCCTGAAATTGAACGGTGTTATGGAAGCGTCCCTGCGGATCGGCATCCGGGATGCCGTAGCCGGTTAAGTTGCTGACGGAGAGGATGGGTAACCCGAAGAGCGGATTCGAGGTTGTGGTGGAGGGCAAACCAAAGGTAAAGCCTATGCGGCCATAGGAGGCACGAAACTCATTGAGCAATGCCGAATTGAAGGTGTGCGTTTCCACGATACCTGCGTTGTGCGCAGTGCCGTTCTGGTCTGTGTCAAAGCCCGGCAGCTGGCCAGGACTGTTGAAGAAGTCCACGGGCGTCTCAAAGGAGGTGCGGATGTAACGCAGGCTCAGCGTATCCTTAGTGCTCGGAATATAATCGCCCTTCAGGTCCAGTTCCGGGGAATTGCTCGGGGTTCCCACGCTGCGTACCGCGCTTCCAACTTCGACGTTGCCGCGATTCGTGCCTTTTGCAGGATCTATGCCGAGCGGGATCTCCGTGGTACCACCCAATGATGCGAGCTGCGCGGGATCTCCAACCAAAGTGCCAAACCCCGCGACAAGGTTGGTCAGGCGGGAGGAGGCAGTGTCAGGAAAGAGGGTCGGAAGAGCTTTGAGAGTGGCGAAACCGGCAGCCGAGGGCACGAGCAGCGGATTGCCATTTGCCGTGGACCGGTAGTTGTCCCACTGGTAGGAGCCGAAGAAGAAAAGCTTGCCCTTGATGACGGGGCCACCGATAGAGAAGCCGAATTGATTTTCGCGATATAGGCTCTTGGGAATGTCATTGCGCACATCGTAATGGTCCGTAGCGTCGATCGAGGAGTTCTGCAAGCGTTCGAAGACCGAGCCGTGGAATTGATTGGTGCCGCTCTTGAAGATCAGGTTCGAGACCGATCCGGCGCCGTGGCCATATTCGGCGGTGTAGTCGTTCTCGATAATGATGATTTCTTTTTGGGCTTCAATGTTCCCCGGCTGCAGACCCTGGCCCATGATTCCGGCGTCGTTGTTGTCCTGGCCCTCGATCAGAAAGTTGTTGGCGCGCGGCCTTCCGCCGCCGACCGCGAAGTTGACTCCGTTGCTGAATGCACCCTGTTCGGCGGAGGTGACACCCGGAAGTGTGAGCGCCGTCTGATAAGCGCTCAGGCTGTTCAGCGGCAGGCTCGAGATCTCTTCCGAGCCGATGATACCGCTGATCTGCGCGTTATCAGTGTCCAGGTTGCTGTTGTCGGCAGAGACCTGCACCACATCGTGCGCACCACCGAGCTTGAGAGTCACATCGCTAGTCGTGACAACCGAGGCAGGGATAACGAGGTCTTTGATTTCAGCTTGTGCAAAGCCGGTCGCGTTGACCGCGATCGAGTAGGTGCCAGGAAGAATCGACTCGATGCGGTACGTCCCATTGCGGATGGTCACAGCGGCGTGCGTTGTTCCGGTCTCGACAGATTGAATACTGACTGACGCGCCTACGATGGCCGCCCCGCTTGGGTCATTAACAGTGCCCGTCAGGGTTCCATTCGAGGTTTGCGCCGAGGCAACTGGCGGGGCCAGGGTTAAGGTCACCAGACCCACGCTCATCAACGAGCCGATTATCAGCGTCCGGAACAGCTTTGTATTTGTGATCATGCGCTTTTCCCTTCCGAAAGGTTGAAAACGTTGAACCGCGCTTGCAATTTGCAGGAGACTGGAGAACTAAATCTAGACGATTCGAAGACTCAGACTCCGCCGATGCGGACTAGCGGCCCCCCTCTGAGTAGAATCACCATTGATTCGCTGGTGCAATTCCATCTCCAATCGAGCAAGGAGGTTTCAATTCGCAGTAAGTCATTGATTTCATTTGAGAAATATAATACCAGAGAAAGAATCGACGCAGGTCAGCTCAACCGAGAGCCCACAAAACAGCCATTTTTCCGTAGCGAACCTGGATCGAGATATGAATAAAGGGATAACTACAGATTTTCGTAGTCGCCGTTGGGGACCATCGGGTCTACAGGATCTACCCGGCTTGCAAGAATCCCAACGCGCGAGTCAGGTAGGTTTTCAAATCCCGCCGGTGGACTACTGCGTCGAGAAAGCCCTTGTCAAGCAGGAATTCCGCGCGCTGAAAGCCCTCAGGGAGCTTTTGCCGGATGGTCTGTTCGATCACACGGGGGCCTGCGAAGCCGATTAGAGCGCCCGGTTCCGCAATGTTCAGATCGCCGAGCATGGCGAAGCTGGCCGTGACGCCGCCGGTTGTAGGATCGGTGAGGACGCAGATGTAGGGCACTTTCGCATCGTCCAACTGCGCGAGAGCTGTCGAGATTTTGGCCATCTGCATGAGACTCACTACGCCTTCCATCATGCGCGCTCCGCCAGAGGCAGCGACGACGATCAGCGGCATGCGGCCGACTCTCGCCCGGTCCACCGCACGAGCGATGGTCTCGCCGACTACCGCGCCCATCGAGCCACCTATGAATCCGTATTCCATTGCGCTCAGCACAACGGAATGCGGCCCGAGTTGGCCGACCGCATTCAGGACCGCGTCGTCCAAACCGGTTTGTTCATGAGCCGCACGGAGGCGCTGCTTATAGGGCTTCACATCGGAGAAGTTCAAGGGATCGGTCGAGCGCAATCCTCCGTCGACCAACTCGTAGCCGGGCTCGAGCAGAAGCTCGATTCGTCGTCGCGCGCCGATTTTGAAGTGGTGCTGGCACTTGGGGCAGACGTTCAGATTGGCCTCGAGCTCCGCCTTCCAGACGACCGCCCGGCAGCCGACGCACTTGATCCACAAACCCTCAGTGCGAACGCGGGACTCTGCCCCCTTTGGGCCGAAACCATATTCGCCACCTTCACGCTTGAACCAGGACATTGAACCTCTTCTTGAAGCTGCGGCGCAAAGCCAGCCGTTATTGTCTCGCTATAAACTAATCTGTTTGAAACAGGGGAACAGTAAGCAGAAGGTCAGAGACAATCCGCTTCTAGAATTCTATGCCACGCTGCGCGAGAATTCCCTTGGAATAAGCGTGTTTCACCTCGCGCATTTCGGTTACGGTGTCGGCCAGCTCCACCAACAGGGGATGGGCATTGCGCCCGGTGAGGATCACGTGCACCATCTCAGGCCGGCCGCGCAGTGCCTCGGCCACCGTGGCGGCGTCCAGCATTCCGTAGCCGATGGCGTAGTTAACTTCGTCCAAGATCACCATGTCCCACTCTCCGCTGTAGATTGCTTCGCGCGCTTCAGCCCAGGCGGCCTCAACCAGGCGGATGTCTTCCGGGTCAGTCTCGGCGCCGCCGACCTTCACGAAGCCGCGTCCCATCTGTTTCATTACGAATTTACCGTCGAAGGCCTGCACGGCATCCAGCTCGCCGTAGTGCCAGGAGCCCTTGAGGAACTGGAGCATCAGCACGCGCATTCCATTGCCGACGGCGCGCAGGGCTGTGCCCATGGCGGCAGTGGTCTTGCCCTTGCCGGGGCCGGTGTTGATCAGGATCAGTCCTCGCCGAGAATCGGTCATAGAGCTTCAGTGTCCCGAGTGATACGGGTGGCCAGTCAAAATTGTATATGCCCGGTAGAGCTGCTCAGCCACCACCAATCGGGCCAGAGCGTGGGCAAGGGTCATCGGACCTAGTGAGAGCAGGAGATTCGCTCGTTTGCGGGCATCGTCGGACCATCCATTGGCAGGGCCGACCGCGAAGACTACCTGCTGGCTCCCTTCGTCACGACGAGCGCCTAGCCACGCGGCGAATGCCTCAGAGCTCATTTGGCGTCCGCGGCTATCGAGCAAGGCGGCGACGGCGGGAGTGCGGCCATCGAGGCGTTTGAGCCAATCGAGGAACGCCTCTTCGGAGCGGAAAGCCTCGGCCTGACAGTGCGCAAAGGGTGAGCAGCGCTTGAGAAAATCCGCAGTTAGAACGTCTATCTCGTCCTTGGAGCGAGGCCGTGCGCCGATGTAAGCCAACGTGAGGTTCATGAAAAGGAGAGCCAGTGAATCCAATCTAGCATCGATCGGCGCAGGAGCCGAAGCTAGATGTGGCAGCTTGCCTGGCCTCGCTTTTCAAGGTAGCGCTGGTGGTACTCCTCGGCGCGCCAGAAGGTCTGGGCGGGCTCGATTTTGGTGACGATGCGCTTGGGTGCGAAGCGGCCCTCGGCGGTCAGTTGGTCGATCTTGGCGCGGGCCTGCGCCTCCTGCTGGGGCGAGTGGAAGAAGATGGCCGAGCGGTATTGCGTACCCCAGTCTGGGCCCTGGCGGTTGAGAGTTGTGGGATCGTGGAAGTTGAAAAAGGCATCAAGGAGCTTGTCGTAGCTGATGACGCCGGGGTCGAAATCGAGCTCCACGACCTCGGCGTGGCCGGTCTTGTCGGTGCAAACGTCTTTGTAGCCTGGCCGCTCCAGCGACCCGCCTTCATAGCCAACGGCCGTCGCCGACACGCCGGGGATCGCCGCAAAGGCCGCTTCCACTCCCCAGAAACACCCTGCGCCGAAGGTTGCTTTCTCTTGACTCATAGGTCATCAGATGCCGCGGACGGGTGTGCGGAGGCATTTTTGCGTGTGGGAGCCAGAGGTCATACGATTCCCACCCTTGGGACAAAAACGCGGCTAGTGTGGGGTCCTCGCTCGCGGAATTGCTCAAGGAGATTAATTGTTGCAGCAGATGCCATCACCGCACGGGGAGCCCTGGGCACAGCATGCTCCGGAGCCGCAGGAGCGAGGAGCCTCAAAGTGGCTGCTTCCCTTGGTGATGGCGCCCGCTCCGCCGCTCACCAGCCTGCGCACGTGACCGGAACACGCGGGGCAGGTTTCAATGACGGAATCGGACATCTTTTGCCGTCTCTCAAATCGTGATCCGCAGGCATCGCAGAGATAATCGTAAGCGGGCATTGGAGGCTCCTGGCCGTCGTCCGGTAGATGCTCTCATTATACAAACTTGCATGTGGCTTCGTATCGATGGGCCGCGGGCGCTCTTACTCGTACCGCAGGGCCTCGATCGGGTCGAGGTTGGCAGCCTTCCAGGCCGGGTAGATGCCGAAGAGCAGGCCGATGGCGCAGGAGACGGTAAAGCCGATCAGCACCCACATGGTTGAGAGTGTGGCCGGCAGCCCGAAAGGCAGAAAGTAAACGATCCACGTGATCACCGCACCGAGGAGTACGCCGACCACTCCGCCCACGGCGCAGAGAGTCACTGCTTCTGTGGTGAACTGAGTCAGGATGGTTCGTTTGGTGGCGCCCAGAGCCTTGCGGACGCCGATCTCGCGGGTGCGTTCCGTGACCGAGACGAGCATGATGTTCATGACTCCGACGCCGCCTACCATCAGTCCCACGCTGGAGACGGCTATCATGAACGCGACCAGACCGCCGGTAAGTTGGTCCCACAGTTTGGTGAGTGAGTCAGGCCCGAAGATCTCGAAGTTGTCCGGGTCCTCCACTTTGACCTTGCGGCGGATGCGGAGCAGCTCGCGGATCTCCTCCTGGACCAGCGCCTTGTTCTTCTGGTCGTCGTACTTGACGCTGACCCACATGTCTTTGTCTTCAGGATGCAGGCTGTGGAAGGTGCCAAGCGGAAAGTAGACCTGATTGTCATTTGGGTTTTTGCCGCCGCCGAAGATCTGCTTCTGCTTGTCGAGGACACCGATCACTGTATAGAGGCCGGTTTCGACATTTACTTCCTTGCCCACCGCTGGTTCGTTTCCGAAGAGATCCTCCCATGTGTCATGGCCAAGCACGCAGACATGGGCGTGCCGCTCGTCCTCGGCGTCGGTAAAGATGCGGCCCTCAATGACCTTGAGATCGTAGACAGCCGCAACCTGGGCCGTCGAACCCTGAAGAATAGTCCCGGCAACCTTCTTGCCGTTGTACTTGACGGAAACATCGCCCACGCGGAACTGGGACTTCACATGCTGAAAACCGCCCTCCGCCGCAACCACGTGAGGCAGCTGGCGCAGCGCCAGCACGTCGTCGATATTGAGCTTCTTGCGAGTCAGCTGCTCGGTGGTGGGACGCACGCCGATCACCGGCATATGAAAGACCCAGATGATGTTCGATCCCATCGAGGTGACAAAATCGGAGACGCGGTTATTGAGCCCGTTAATCACCGACGAGATCGCGATCACGGTCGTGACGCCGATGACGATGCCAAGGATCGTCAGACCTGAGCGTAGCTTGTTGGCCCTGAGGGTATCTAGAGCCATCTTGACGGATTCGCGTGTTTGTCCTTGCGCCATGTGTTGCTCCGCAACAGTGATCAGAGGTCACTGAACAGCCGCCTGTTTTACATCTCCGCTCTAAGGGCTACCACCGGATCAAGTTTGGCGGCTTTGCTGGCGGGGTAGACGCCGAAGAAGATCCCCACGCCGCCTGCCAGGATGAGTCCTAAAAACACCGCCCATACCGGTACGCTTGTCGGGAACCCAACGACAAGGGTAATGAGTTTGCCCACTCCCACCCCGCAGAGCACGCCGATTGCGCCACCGGTGATCGCCATCGTGCCGCTCTCGATGAGGAATTGCAGCAGTACATCGCGCTGGCGTGCTCCAAGCGCCTTGCGGACGCCGATCTCGCGAGTTCGCTCGGTGACCGAGACCAGCATGATGTTCATGATGACGACGCCGCCGACCACCAAGGAGATGGAGGCCAGCCCGAGCACGACCGTGGCAAAGATGCTGCTGATCTGCTTCCAGATATCGAGAAAGGTGTCGTTGGTCTCGATTTCGAAGTCGTCGGGCTGGTCGGGAGCGTCGTGACGCCGGGTGCGCATCAGCACGCGTGCCTGATCCTTTGCCCGCTCCATCACAGCAGCATCGCCGTTGGCCCGAGCGTAGATATCCACCGAGCTGTTGTAGCCATAGGTCTGCTGGTAGGTTGAGATGGGCACGGCCACCCAGTTGTCCTGCGATTGGCCCAGCGTCTTGCCCTGGCGATCACCCACCCCCACGATGGTGTAGGGGTTGCCGTCCACGCGGATCTCCTTGCCGATGGGGTCTCCGTCGCCCAGCAGATTATCAACGATATCGTAGCCCACGATTGCGTTGTGGGTGCCGTGGTCGTCATCGGCCTGTGTAAAGCCACGGCCCAGTGCAATGTCAATGTTATTGAGCCCGAACATCGTCCAGGTGTAACCGCGCAGGCCGGTGTTGTTGCTCGAGTGCCCGTTTGCGACGACATTGGCGTTAAAAGTAAAAAGAGCCGCGCCCACCTCCTTGCACTCCGTGCAAGTGTCGCGAACGGCCTCGTAGTCGTCCATGTGCAGGATCTTGCGCTTTGCGAAGCGGAAATAATCGTCCGCGGAGAAGATCACGCTAGACTTCTTGGTCACTGTGAAGACATCCGCGCCGTAGCCGGAGAGTTTGGTGGCTACGTATCTGTTGGCGCCAGTCACCAGAGTGATGACCATGATCACCGAGGCGACGCCCATCACGACGCCGATCAGCGTGAGGATCGTGCGCATCTTGTTTGCCCAAAGAGATTGCAGGGCGAGTCGAATGGCCTCACTGAATAGCATCTTCCTACTCTCTCGCCGGGAGGGGGCTCGGCTGGCTGGCCGACTCGCGGTGTGCGCGTGGCTCCGGGAACAAATCACTTGTCGCGGGTGGTGGCACCGGAACTCCGGCCCGTCTCCTCAGTGTACGCAATTTCTCAATCTCCTCATGGACACGGCTCAAGACAATCGGGCTGCCTTCGCGTCAATGATGCATGGCTTGCTTGCGCGCTTCTCCCTTTGGCTGATACGCAACGAGATCGCCGAGGGTTCCGAATCTCCAAAAAATGTCGACAAACCCCTCAAAACAGAGTTTTTCCTGGAACACTCGACCGGTTCCTGGCGTAGGATAACGAGTTGCGCCCTCACGCCAGTTCTCGGATTGGCTCTGAAGCCCAAGATTCCTCTGGAGGCTCGATGATTCGCATCCGTTCCCGCTACAGTCTTGGCTTAATTGCCTGCACCCTGGTTGTGACAACCGTGGCGTTGGCCCAGGTTCCCACTGCCGCTGGCGCGTCACAGCTGCCCCTGCTGCTTCGCAACCCGTCCCTCAATCAGGACCGGATCGCCTTCCTCTACGCCGACGATATATGGACGGTCAGCCGCCAGGGCGGGGAAGCCGAACGGCTCACTTCGGACGGAAAGGTAATTGCGGGCCCGTACTACTCGCCGGACGGCGCATGGATTGCCTATTCGGCTCACCTGAACGGCAATACAGACGCCTATGTCATCCCTGCAGCCGGAGGGATTCCCCGGCGCATTACCTGGCATCCGGGTGGCAGCGGCGTCGCCGGATGGAGCCCCGACGGCAAGGACGTCCTTGTTGTCAGCATGGCCTCCAGTTTTCGCCACTACCTCAAGCTCTTCCGGGTGCACGCCGATGGATCCGGCATCCCTGAGCCTTTGCCGCTGCCCTCCGGCTTCGAGGGTTCGTTCTCGCCCGATGGCCAATCGATCGCCTACCAGCCGTTCACAAAGTGGGAGCCTGCCTGGAAGCGGTATGCCGGGGGACAGACGACACCGATCTGGGTCGTTAACCTGAAGACCCTTGAGTTGCAGAAGGTGCCGCGGGAGAACTCCAACGACTCCAATCCGGTCTGGATTGGAGACTCGATTTACTTCCTCTCGGACCGCACCGGGCCGGTGACTCTCTACCGCTGGGAGCCATTTTCAAGGGAGGTCCGACAGGTCGTCGCGAATACGAGCTACGATTTGAAGTCGTTTCAGGCCGGGCCGGGAGCAATCGTTTATGAGCAATTTGGGTCGATTCATTTGCTCAATCTGGCCACCAACGCGGATGAAACCGTAGCTATCCAGGTCCACGGCGAACTGCCCAGTCTTGCACCGCACCGCGTGAACCTTACCCCGGACGAGATTCAAAATGCGCAGCTCTCGCCGACCGGCGCGCGGGCCGTCTTCGAGGCCCACGGCGAGATCTTCACCGTTCCTGGCGAGAAGGGCGATACTCGCAATCTCACGCAGACCTCCGGAGTGGCTGAGCGAGACCCATCGTGGAGCCCCGATGGCAAGACCATCGCATACTTCTCGGACGCTTCCGGCGAGTACCAGCTCTATTTGCACGACCAGACCGGCTTCAAGGCACCGACGGTCATCGACCTCGGCCCCGAGCCCAGCTTCTTCTACAGCCCCACCTGGTCGCCTGACTCCAAGCACATCGCCTATTTTGACAAGCATCTGCGCCTCTGGACCGTGGATGTGCCGGCGGGCAAACCCGTGCTGGTGGATAAGGAGATCTATGGCACCTCGGGACCGGATTTCGGCCCTGTCTGGTCGCCCGACTCGAAGTGGGTCGCCTATCATCGCGACCTCGACAATCAGCTGCGTGCGATCTTCGTTTACTCGCTCGAAAGTCATAAATCCACTCAGATTACCGATGGCATGAGCGATGCCTTCAGTCCGGCCTTCGATCCAAACGGCAAGTTTCTCTATTTCCTTGCCTCCACCGACGACGGCCCCTCCAAGGCTGGTATCGATCTGTCGTCGCTCGACCGCGCGCAGACCTCCGCCGCCTATGTGGTGGTGCTGGGCAAGTATGGATCTTCACCAGTTCCCCCCGAGAGCGATGACGAGAAGATCAAGGACGAGACGAAAAAAGACGACAACAAGGACGCTGAAGACAAGGACTCCGGCAAGAAAGACTCCGACAAAAAGGACGGCGACAAGGACAAAGACAAGGACAAAAAAGACAAGACCAGCAAAGACGAGAGCGACAAAAAGGACTCCGACAAGAAGGATGCCGACAAGCCGGTCGAGGTCAAGATCGATCTGGAGAAGATTGGCGACCGCATCTTGGCCTTGCCAATTCCCGCGCGCAACTACGCCGGAATCGTCGTCGGCAAGTCGGGTGTTCTCTATCTTACAGAGACGAGTCCCTTTGGCCGCGCCAGCAACGACGGCGGCGGTGCCGGCATTCGCGCCATCTGGCGGTTCACGCTGGAAAAGCGACAGCCAGAGACGGTGCTGACCGATCTCGACGGCTTTACCATTTCTTTCGATGGCTCAAAGGTTCTCTACGCGCGTAAGGGTGGATGGACGATCGCCTCGGCCGACGACCTCAAGCCCGGAGATGGTTCGCCGGGCAAGCCGCTCAACCTGGGAAACCTCGAAACCACGATCGATCCCCGCGCGGAGTGGCGGCAGATCTACCATGAGACCTGGCGCATCGAGCGCGATTTCCTTTACGACCCTCACACGCACGGCCTGAGCATTCCCAAGATCGAGGCCAAGTACAAGCCCTATCTCGACGGGCTGGCTTCGCGCTCGGAGTTCACATATCTCTCGACCGAGATGCTGGGCGAGATCACGATCGGCCACATGTTTGTCGGTGGACCGCATCAGTCTGACAACGGGCCGAAAACCGGCCTGCTCGGCGCCGACTACAAGGTAGAGAACGGGAGATACCGGATCGCCAAAATCCTCGGCGGACAGAACTGGACGCCTGGCCTGGCGTCGCCCCTCACGATGCCCGGCGTTTACGTTCACGAAGGCGCTTACCTGCTGGCTGTGAATGGCCGCGAGCTGCATGGCAGCGATAATCTCTACGAATACTTCGATGGCACGGCCGGCAAGCAGACCGTGCTCCACTTCGCCTACAACGCGGAGGGTAAGGACGCCAAAGATGTAACGGTCGTGCCGATAGCGGACGAGGACGGCCTGCGCAATCTGGACTGGATCGAAGCCAACTGCAGCAAGGTCGACGAGCTCTCAGGAGGCAAAGTGGCTTATGTTTATATGCCCAACACAGGCGGCGCGGGCTATACGAACTTCAACCGGTATTTCTACTCCCAGCTCAACAAGCAGGGCCTTGTGCTCGACGAGCGGTACAACGAGGGCGGCTTCATTGCCGACTATATCGTTGACGTGCTCAAGCGCTCTCCGCTCTCCGGAGCGATTGAGCGCGATGGCAAGCCGATTCACGATCCGGTCGGAGCCATCTTCGGACCGAAGGTCATGCTGATCAACCAAAACTCCGGGTCAGGCGGCGACGCCATGCCCTGGTACTTCCGCAAGGCCGGTGTTGGGAAGCTGGTGGGCACGCGGACCTGGGGCGGTCTTGTCGGCATTGGAGGCTATCCGACGCTGCTCGACGGCGGTTACGTCATGGCTCCTCGTTATGCCATCTACGGCCTCAACGGCGATTGGGAGGTGGAAAACCACGGTATTGCCCCTGACGTCCCGGTGGAGGATTTGCCTGCCGACGAAGCCTCTGGCCACGACCGCCAACTGGAAACCGGGGTGCAGATGGTTCTCGATGAACTCAAGGCGCATCCGATACCGGAGATTCCGGTTCCGCCGTATCCGAATTACCACAAGAACGACGGACTGGGAAACGATTAGCCGGCGGTCCGTCTGAATAGAATGAGCCTCTGGCGGGATCTGAGCCCGCTAGAGGCTTGTCTCTCGCAAGCACGGCTTCGGTCAGAACGCATAGATGGCAGTGGTAAACTGCAGCACCTTTCCTGAACTCTCGGTGACCGCGCCCAGGGAGTAGTTGCCGGTTGCGGCATCGTCGGGAGCTTCGGGTTCCCAATAGATGACCCCCAATCCGAGATTGTTGGGTACGGCTTTTACGGCCTGGATGGCTGTTTGCACATCGGTGTAGCTTCCCGACGGATCGTTGTAAGTGTGGCCAATCTCGCAGATCATGACCGGCTTTTGATAGCGGGCCGCCAGTGTGTTCAGGTTGGCAGCAACCGTGCTGATTGTTCCTGGCCCATCGTAATAGGAGCCTCCGATCACGTCGAACTTTCCGCCATCCGCAACGAGCATGTCGAAGAAGGTTTCAAAGTGGTCCAGATCGCTGATTGTCGAGAGGTGAACGACGACCTGAGTTGAGCCACTCACGGCCTTCACCGCGTTGTAACCGCTATTGATCAAGCCTGCGAGCTGGCTGAAATTGGTGGTCGAGCCGATCGGCCACATCATTCCACCGTCGATCTCATTGCCAACCTGGACCCACTGAGGATAGATTCCCTGGGCCGCCAGTGCACTCATGAACTGGTAGGTGTAGTTGTAGACGCTGGTTTGCAGCTGGGCATAGGTTTCGCTCGACCAGGCGGCGGGAGTGGATTGATGCCCTGGATCAGCCCATGTGTCGCTGTAGTGGAAGTCGATCATGATCTGAAAACCCATTCCGCTGGCGAGCGCGGCCAACGCAATGCTTCCGGCCTGATCGTCGTTTCCCACTCCCAGAGTGCCAGAGACGATGGATGGATTCACGAAGGTGCGAATTCGAATGGTGTTTACACCGTGGTTTTTAAGAATCTGCAGCGCGCTCGTCGGAGTGTTGGTCTGATCGACATAGCTGTACCCGATGCTTTCAAGCTGGGTCAGCCATCCGACGTCGGCGCCGTTGGCAAAGGCCAAAGTCGACGGGGGGACGGTCGGATTTGTCGAGCTGGGTGCGGAGGAACCCCCGCATCCGCCGAGGAGGAATGCTTCCAGCATCAGGAGGTACCTGAAGCAGGCGCCGAGTTTCTGCATTGGGGGCATTTGGGAGCGCGAACTTCTGCACTATGGTAGGCGTGGGGGCGATGCGCTTGCATCGGGCGAAAGTAGGATCGACCATAGTTGCGGCTCTGGCGGCGCAGAGACGCCCGTTGCAGAGAAAATAACCCGACCGGCCTCAGCGTCCTGAGCTGCCAAAGCCCTTCGAGGCACGTGCCGACTCTTCCAGGCTGTCCACCACTTCTACGGTTCCGGTGAGCACAGGGACCGGAATCATCTGCGCGATCTTCTCGCCGGCCTTGAGCTCGACAGCTGCTTCGCCGAGGTTGGTCATCAGAATCAGAATCTCGCCACGGTAACCGGCGTCGATGACACCGGCGGTAGTCGCGATCGCACGCGCCGCCATCGACGAACGATCTCGCACCAGCAGGCCGAGGGGGTCGCCGGTTTGGGGATGCCGCGCTTCGACGGCAATGCCCGTGCGCACCTTGACCGTGGCTCGGGGAGCCAACAGAATCCCCTCCAGCGCAAACAGGTCATAGCCCAGATCCTCGCCGGGATGAGCCACTTGGGGTGCCCGCGCCCCCGCCTCCAATAGCTTCACTCGCAACATGTTTCCATCCTAAGCGATGAGTCGCGCCCGAGGAGCAAGCCGGCCCGAGATGCCATACCTAAGCCCGCTTTCCCTTTTGGGCCATCCGGCGAGTCGAAGGCTTTTCTGGGCCCGCATCGCTTTCTTTTTCCGAAATCGCTCGACTCGAAGTGGATTCTGGCGGGTTTCCGTCGATAATAGGAGACACAACACCATTCGATCCGGGAAGGAACGAGGACCCGATGAGATTTCGCGCCCATGCCGCCTCAGCGGCACTGCTGGCGGTGTGCTTTGTTGCGGCCTATGGACAAACCACTCCCGACAAGTCACCGGCGAAGAAACGCGCCACAACCCAAAAAGCCAAGGCACCATCGGCTCCATCGGTTCAGGAGCAGATTGAGGCGTTGCGTGAGCAGTTGGAGACCCAGGCCAGCCAGATTGAGAGCCTCAAGGCCGGCATGGCCGAGAAGGATGTGGAATTGAAGAAGGCGGCGCAAGTAGCTGCCGACGCTCGGGCAGCCGCCTCAAGGGCAGAGGCCGCAGCCTCGGTCCAGCAGCAGGCAGTCGGCGAAAACGCTGCCGCAGTTACTTCGCTGCAGACGGCAGTCACGGGCCTGAAGGCCAGCGAGAGCACGCTGACCTCAACGGTGACCGATGAGACGGCCAAGCTCAAGAAGGCCATCGAGAGTCCCAGCGTCATGCATTACAAGGGCATTACCCTGACACCAGGCGGTTTTGTCGAGGGCGATACGGTCTTTCGTTCTCATGCGACTGGCGGGGACATCGCCACGTCCTTTGGGGCGGTCCCCTACGAACATGCGGACTCCTATTCGCTGACCGAGTTTTACGCCTCGGCCAGCGCATCGCGCCTGACTCTGCTGGCAGAGGGAAAGGTCAATTGGGGAACGGTGCGCGGCTACTATGAGGGTGACTTTATCGGCGTGGGGGCCTCTTCGAGCAACACGCAGTCCAATAGTTATGTTTTGCGCCAACGGCTGCTCTACGTCCAAGCCGAGACCAACAACCATCTTTCGTTCACCGTTGGGCAAACTTGGTCGTTGGCGACCGAGGACAGGAAGGGCATCACCAGCGCGGCGGTTGACGTGACAGTGCCACTGACCGGCGATCCGAATTATATGCCGGGATTTGTATGGACGCGCCAGTACGGATTCCGTGTGGTCAAGACCTATGACAAGATGGCCTTTGCCGCTTCGGTAGAGAATCCGCAGCTCTCTTACGCAGCGTCGCTGGCAGGCAACACGCCTTATGCGGTGGTTGGTAGCGCAGGATTGAGCTCCGGCGCTTTCAATAACGCGATCAGCGGCTGTTCGCCATCGACCACCATTGTGAACTATACGAACGAGATAGACTCGAATGGCAACAACGTGGCAGTTCCGGTCTACAAGACAACGAACTACTGCACGAACCTGGCTAACATTTCCTTCAACAAGGCTCCCGACCTGCTGGTCAAAGCCGCTTTTGACCCTGGTGTGGGCCACTATGAGCTCTTTGGCATCGGCCGTTTTGCGCATGAGACGGTTTATCCCGGCGAGACCACCAACAGCAATCTCTATGGCGGCCTCTATGACGCGACCTGTCCGAAGGGCACAGCCGGGTGCAACCCCGTCGCACCGGTTCTCACGACGGCTGGTGCCTTCACGAACAGTATCGTTCTGGGCGGCGTGGGCGGAAGCATGAGGATTCCGCTGCTGGCAAACAAACTGAGCCTCGGCGCGAAAGGTCTCTACGGCTCCGGCATGGGCCGCTACGGCTCCTGTCTGCCGGATGTGACCAGCAGCTCTGCTGGCAAGTTCGAACCCTTACACAACCTCAGCGGCCTGCTTACCGCCGAGGTCACGCCGACACCGCGCCTGCTCCTCTTCTCCTACTATGGCGGCGACTACGCCAGCCGGACGCCCTCGTCCGGGGGCTCGACGCTCGCGGCACCCACAGCGGCGCAAGCTGCTAACGGCCTCTGGGGCGCACACTGGGCCGCGCCGTCTGCCGCGTCCGTTGGCTATGGTTCGCCGCTGCTCTCGAACGCCGCGTGTAACGTCACCGCAAACCCAGGCATCAACGGCAGCTCGACCGGCTTTTATCCTGGCGGGTCCTGCGCTGCACAGACTCGGGATGTGCAGGAGGTTGCCGGGGGTTACTG
The DNA here is from genome assembly GCA_050010735.1 of Occallatibacter sp. Classification (GTDB taxonomy): domain Bacteria; phylum Acidobacteriota; class Terriglobia; order Terriglobales; family Acidobacteriaceae; genus Telmatobacter. The sequence goes on from JBEKKL010000013.1 coordinate 76,615, forward strand.
GTATGACATTTACAAGGGCGACCGAGGCCGGCTGCGTCAGGGCTTCCAGTATGGGTATTTTGTCCGCCAGGCCTGGACCGGTACCTCGGGTATCGGCGCCAAAGGCATCGAGAATATGTTCTTCACGGCGCTTCGCTACACGCTGCCGTGATCGAAGAGGCAGCGGGATTTGGTCTCCGTCTAAAAATGGTCAGCCCCGGCCGGAAAGCTCTTCCGGCCGGGGCTGTCGTTTGTCAAGCCAACGACGAAGACCTGTCGTTGGGAACCCCAGTTAGGTTGGGGTCCGAATTCGGCACGAGGACCTGTAAGCCGAATTCTGTCGTGTGCGGTCATTCCTCTAGGCGCCGCGTCGCCGCGGACACTCATCAGCGACCTACCCGGAGGTTTCGGCAAGTTCTACGAAGCACCCCTGCGACGAAGACCTGTCGCCGGGGACCCCGCTACGAGCCGCCTGGGCGCATCGGGCCGATGCGCAGCGCCGCATGACTCGATGCAAACGCTTCCCTCCCTATTTGGTCTTGCTCCGTGTGGGGTTTACCCTGCCCCCGACGTTACCGCCGGAGCGGTGCGCTTTTACCGCACCATTTCACCCTTACCCCGGCGCTGGAGTTTCCGCAACGGCGGGCGAACCCGGCAAGCCGGGCCAACTCGGGTATTGCGTTTCCAGGGCGGCCCTCGACCGGCTCCAAAGGAGACAGGCCGAGGGGTAGCCGAGGCGGTATCTTTTCTGTGGCACTGGCCGTCTGTG
>JBEKKL010000014.1:0-77266 GCA_050010735.1 Occallatibacter sp.
CTGCGATCGCGATCAGGCAGGCTTTACCGGTTTCCGCAAGCATCTGGGGATCTATGCTTACCGCAAGGCAGCGCTGGAGCGGTTTGCCGAGCTACCGCCATCGCCGCTGGAACTGGTGGAGCGGCTGGAGCAGTTGCGCCTGCTGGAGAACGGGATCAGTCTCTACGTAGCCGAAGCGCCGAGAGACACGATCGGCGTGGATACGGAGGAGGATTTGCTACGCGCGGAGAAGGTGCTGAACGAGCGCATCGAGCGAGGCGCGGAGTAACTGACGATCTTGAGCCTTCGGTGCCGGGAGTTGCGCCGCATCACCCGATCTCGGGCCTTCAGGAGAATCGGAATTACGCGCAAGAACCGGGTAGCGCACTGGGCCACACATCGGCGACGATGGTTCTCGTGGAGAAGAAAACCCAACTCAGAATGCAGTCCGGCAGCACTCTCGAGATAGATCAAGAGGGTGCATGGAGTAAGCTACTCCGCCGCGATCCTTCGGCGCCGTTCTTTTATGCGGTGACCACCACTGGCGTCTTCTGCCGTCCCAGTTGCAAGAGCCGCCGTCCGCTGCGAGAGAACGTCCGGTTCTTTAACTCGACGAATGATGCGCGGTCAGCAGGATTTCGCCCATGCAAACGCTGCAAGCCAGAGCGTCCCTTGCAGGACAATCCTGTCGAGAAGATTCGTTCGCACATAGAAGAGAAACTTGACCGGCCTGTTCGGCTCGTTCAGCTGGGTAGACTCGTTCATCTCAGCCCATTCACCGTGCAGCGGCTCTTCAAGCAATCTGTGGGTGTGAGTCCCCTTCAATATCAGCGGGCGTTGCGCGCCGGTTCGCTGCGTGGCTCGCTCAAACAAGGAGAGACCGTGACCAATGCGATCTATAATGCCGGTTTCGGGTCTTCAAGCCGAGGCTATGAAGGCGCCCAGCTTGGAATGACGCCCGCGCGTTTTGCGCAAGGCGGAAGGGGCGAAGAGATCGGTTGGACTACTGCGCGTACGCCCTTCGGCTGGATGGTCGTGGGAGCGACGAAGCGCGGCCTGTGCTGGCTGGCGCTCGGGTCCACGTCAGCAGAGGCCGAGGGCAGCCTGCGCGAGGAGTTCCCGCTGGCGAAGCTGCGTCGTGATCCATCGTTGTCGCGGCTTGTGGAGATGGCGCTGGCGAGCGTGCGTGACGGTTCGGATTTACTGCGGAGCAATGGCAAGCCAGAGTCGCTGGACTTGCGCGGAACGGTCTTTCAACTGCGCGTCTGGCAGGCGTTGCGAGCGATTCCGCGCGGGGAGACGCGAAGCTACAGCCAGCTGGCGCGCGAACTGGGTGAGCCCAACGCAACGCGGGCCGTGGCGCGGGCCTGCGCGATGAACCGCGTGGCTGTGCTGGTTCCCTGCCACCGTGTAGTTGGTGCCAGCGGCCCGCTGACGGGCTATCGCTGGGGTGTTGAGCGCAAGCGGATGTTGCTGGAGGCGGAGAGCCAATAACGTCGGATCTCGTTGCGTCACTTCTGCCTGCTCGCGATTGCCAGCAACGTCTGGAACTGTGGGCTCTCGGGCTCTTTGTGCACGACCGAGGTTTGCACCTCGGTGAAGCCTGCCTCTTCGAGCATCGATTCCAACTCTGCCTCGCTGAAGCCGAGCCACTCGTCGGCGTAAAGCTCACGCGCCTCCTCGAACCGATGCTTGGCAAGATCGAGAATCACGATGCGCCCGCCCGAGCGGAGAATGCGATGGGCCTCGCTCACGGCACGTTCGGGATGCAGCGCGTGATGAAGCGACTGCGAAAAGAAGACCAGATCGATCCGCGCATCGCGAATCGGGACCTCTTCCATATCGCCGATGCGGAATTCAATATTCTTGACGCCATGGCGACGGGCTTGTTCGCGGCCGACCTCGATCATCTTGGCCGAGGTATCGACGGCGATGACTTTCTTAGCGCGCTCGGCCAGCAGCAGAGCAAAGGCTCCTTCACCAGTGCCGAGATCGGCAACGTCCATCGGCGGCAGCAACCGCAGCAGCGCCTCTGCCAGTCCCTTCCACGATTTGCCGGGAACATAATCTTTGCCAAGTCGGCCGGCGACGGAGTCGAAGAAGGCTCGCATCTTGTCCTGGCGCTTTTTGAGCACGCGACGCATCGCGGCTTGATCGGATCGAGCCTCGGGAATCTCTTTGCGCGCCTGGTCGAGGAGGCCGCTGAGCAGTTCGCCGTCACCTACCAGCCGATAAAGACTGCTTTTACCGGTGCGGCGATCTTCGACTAGCTTAGCCTGTTTCAGTTGAGAGAGATGCGTCGAAATTGTGCTCTGGCCCATGGACAGGATCTCCTGCAACTCGGCGACGGAGAGCTCCTCATTTCCCAAAATCAGCAGTATACGGAGCCGACTTGGGTCGGCCAGAATGCGGAGAAGTTTGACGATTGACGCCATAGTTTGTTTCTGATACATATCAATATATCACGATGTGACGATATAAGGAGAGCTTCAATGACAACCGCAACCGTCGAAAGCAAGGATCTGGCATACAAAGTCGCCGATATGTCGCTGGCCGGATGGGGCCGCAAGGAGATCACCGTCGCCGAGCGGGAGATGCCGGGTCTAATGGCGATCCGCAACAAGCATGCCGCAGCCAGGCCGCTGGCTGGTGTGCGGGTGACTGGCTCGCTGCACATGACGATTCAGACAGCGGTGCTCATTGAAACTCTCGTTAGTCTGGGCGCGGAGGTTCGCTGGGCAAGCTGCAATATCTTTTCGACGCAGGATCACGCTGCGGCGGCAATTGCGGCCACCGGGGTTCCGGTCTTTGCTTGGAAGGGCGAGTCGCTGGAGGACTATTGGGAGTGCACGCTGCAGGCTCTGAGCCATAAAGGCGGTAAGGGCCCGCAGTTGGTGGTGGACGACGGCGGCGACGTGACGCTGCTGATCCACAAGGGCTATCAGCTGGAAGAGGGCGACCCTTGGGTGCAAGGGGCCTCGTCTAACCACGAGGAGCAGGTGATCAAGAATCTGCTGAAGAGGGTCTATGCCGAGGATCCGAAGCACTGGCACAAGGTTGCGGCCGAGTGGCGCGGCGTCTCCGAAGAGACCACGACCGGCGTGCATCGCCTTTACAAGATGATGGAGCAAGGCAAGCTGCTCGTTCCGGCCATCAACGTGAATGATTCTGTGACGAAGTCGAAGTTCGACAACTTGTATGGCTGCCGCGAATCGTTGGCCGACGGCATCAAGCGGGCAACCGACGTGATGGTCGCGGGCAAGGTTGCGGTCGTCTGCGGTTATGGCGATGTGGGCAAGGGCTGTGCGCACTCGCTGCGGGGCATGGGTGCGCGAGTCATCGCAACCGAGGTCGACCCCATCAATGCTCTGCAGGCTGCGATGGAGGGTTTCGAGGTGACCACGGTTGAAGACACTCTCGGCCGCGGCGACATCTACGTCACCTGCACCGGCAACACCGACATCATCACTCTCGAGCAGATGAAGAAGATGAAGGACCAGGCGATCGTCTGCAACATCGGCCATTTCGATAACGAGATCCAGATGGACCGGCTCAACGCGGAGCCTGGCGTCACCAAGATGAACATCAAGCCTCAGGTGGACTTTTACACCTTCCCCGACGGGCACGGCATCTTCATTTTGGCCGAGGGGCGGCTCGTCAATCTCGGCTGCGCGACCGGACATCCGAGCTTCGTGATGTCGAACAGCTTTGCCAATCAGACTCTGGCGCAGATCGACCTTTGGGAGAAGAAGGACAGTTACAAGGTCGGCGTCTATGTGTTGCCCAAAAAGCTGGACGAGGAAGTTGCCCGGCTGCATCTCGAAAAGATAGGCGTGAAGCTGACGACACTGACTCCAAAGCAGGCCGATTATCTCGGCGTGCCGATCGAAGGGCCGTACAAGGCGGAGAACTACCGGTACTGACAAACGCGGTCAGTGAGCAGTAAACGGTTGTCGTTTCCCAGGTTTCGCGGTTGAGACTTGGGGAGCCGACCTCTCAAGTTGACATCAAGAGACTCCGGCGCATGTCTTTGCCGCTTAGTTTTTCTTTCGAACTGTTTCCCCCGCGCACGCCGGAAGGCGTGGCGAAGCTGCCGTCTATTATTAACCAACTTGCCGCGGTGCGGCCCGACTACTTCTCCATTACCTATGGCGCGGGTGGCTCCAATCAAGATGGCACCTACGAGACGCTGCTAACAGTCGTCAAGCACGCTGGCGTCGAGGTAGCGCCACACCTGACCTGCGTAGGCTCAACGCGCTCTCAAATCGCAGAGCAGCTTAAGCGCTATCTAGAGGCGGGGGCGACGCGCATCGTTGCTCTGCGCGGAGACCTTCCTGCAACGGCGATGAGTCCCGCGGCGCCGGGCGATTTCCACTATGCAAGTGAACTAGTCAGCTTCATTCGCGAGACTCAAGGGAATGCCTTCAAAATCGAAGTAGCCGCGTACCCGGAGATGCACCCGCAAGCCTCCGGTCCCGGCGTGGACTTTGAGCACTTTTGCCGCAAGGTGGAGGCAGGCGCGGACGGCGCCCTGACGCAGCTCTTCTACAACGCCGATGCCTACTTCGACTTCATGGAGCGCTGCGCCAAGGCTGCCATCACGATTCCGGTTATACCGGGGATCATGCCCATCACCGGCTGTGCCAACACTCTGCGCTTCTGCTCAGGCTGTGGTGCCGACCTGCCGCGCTGGGTGCGTCTGCGTCTCGAAGAGTTAGAGGATGACAAGCCCGCGTTGATGGAGTTTGGCCTGGAGGTCGTGACGCGGCTATGCGAAACCCTGCTGCGCGGCGGCGCTCCCGGTCTGCACTTCTATACCGTCAACCAAGCCGGTCCGACGCTCCGCCTCTGGAAGAATCTGGGATTACCGAAGCCAGTCTTGAGCTAGGCAGCTCGATTCCGTTTGCGCGGGAAGAGCCTGTGCCAGATGCGCCATGTGAAGCTATGCAGCAGGAGCGTCTGCTTGGCCTTGAGGGCGGCATACGAGCGCTCTACGTAGACGTCGAACTCTGGCGGCCAGCCGATGGTTGAGCGGCGTTCGGTATAGTCGCCCTCGGCCCAGCGGGCCATCACCGCCTTGTAGCCGACCACATGAGTGACGAAGTCGAGCAGGCACTGCGGCATCTGCTCCTCAATGATCAGATAGGCCTTTTTGATGATGATCTTCTCGCGCTCGTCGTTCAGGGGCATGAATATGGTGGTCATCCACAGCATCCACTCTTTCATCTCACTGTCGAGAATGGGAAAGCTCTGCGTCTTGCCCATCTTCTTGAGCAGCGAGCGATAGGCGATGTTGCCTGCCTGCGAGGCGACGTAAAGCGGACCATAGAACTCATTGAGGCGCCTGTTGACCAGTTCCAGCTTGTCTTTGCGGCGGGCCAGAACCTGGGCGCTCATAAAGGTGGCTAGATAGCCGACGAGAGCGAGAAGGATCGTCAATCCAGCCGCATTTTGCAGCAAGCTCGAAGAAAGGAACGTCGAGAAATCCATTGATTAGTCCTGGCAGCGAGTATAACGCGCCAGCGAGCAGTGCGCGCATCTCCTGCCGAGCCGGCTCACAGACCTCCGTGGAAGCGGCCGAATGTATGGGCGAGCATGAGCGACATGAGCAGCATACCCGCTCCGAGCACCAGCACATGTTGGGTCTTGCGCAGGTTGAAGCTGCCGACACGGCAAATCAGAAGGTAAGCGATGGTGAGGTTGAAGAGGCCCCACAGAACATTGACCGTCGAGGAGGACAAGCCTTGCCCCGGCGGCGACGCGAAGGGGCTCTGAAAGGCATGTCCCGAGATTCCGTTGCCGAGATGGGGCAGCGTATTTGCGAGGAACGCTCCTCCGAAGAAGTACGCAAGGTAGTGATACCAGCGCATGGTCATCTCCCTTCTGACTGCGAAACAATGTTAGCACCCCTCCTAGCTCGCTCCCATATAGACAAAGCGCGCGAGAAAGAGCGCGGCGAGCACGTAGAGCAGCCAGTCCTGCTTGCTGAGTTTGCCGGCAGCCAGATGGAGTGCGGCCCAGGCGATAATGCCGAAGCCGAGGCCGTTGGCAATCGAGTAGGTGAAGGGGATCAGCACCAGCGTAAGAAAGGCAGGGACCGCGACGAGCGGGTTGTGCCAGTGAATCTCGCCGATCGACGAGAGCATCATCGAGCCGACAAGAATCAGCGCGGGGGCGGTAGCGGCAGCGGGTACGATTCCCACAAAAGGAGCTGCACCGATTGCGGCCAGAAAGAGCAAGCCAGTGACGATTGCGGTGACGCCTGAGCGGCCTCCGGCGGCTACTCCAGCGGTGGACTCAACATAACTTGTCACGGTAGACGTTCCGGTCAGGGAGCCAAAAACGGTAGCTGTCGCGTCGGTGAAGAGAATGCGGTTGAGGCGTGGAATCGAATGGTCTTCCCCGATCAGACCGGCGCGCTTGGTGACGGCGACCAGCGTGCCGAGGTTGTCAAAGAGGTCAACAAAGAAGAAGACGAAGACGATCTCCAGTATTCCCTTGCTCAGCGCGCCGCGGATGTCGAGTTGGAGGGCGGTCTTGGTCAGCTCATGAATGCCTCCGGCGGCGGGCGTCCAGTGAGTCTGGCCCGTGGCCCAGGCGAGGGCGGTTATCGAGAGCACGCCGATGAGAATGGCGCCGCGGACCTTCCTGACTTCAAGAGCCACCATGACGAGCAGGCCGACGAGGGCCAGCACCGTGGTCGGATTGCGGATGCTGCCGAGGCCGATCAGCGTGTTCGGATCGCCGACGACCAGACCGGCTTTTTGAAAGCCGATGAGGGCGATAAAGAGTCCGATGCCGCTGGCGACCGCCGCGTAGAGTTCATGCGGAATGGCGTGCAAGATCATCTGCCGGATGCCGACGGCGGTGAGCGCGAGAAAAATCACTCCAGAGAGGAAGACCGCGCCCAGGGCCGTCTGCCAGGGGACGTGCATTTTTATGCAGACGGCGTAGGCAAAGTAGGCGTTGAGGCCCATGCCGGGAGCAAGCGCGATGGGATAGCGCGCCACGATGCCCATCATGATCGAGGCCAGCCCGGCGGAGAGGCAGGTGGCGGCGGTGACCGCGGCCAGGGGCATTCCGGCGGCGGCGAGGATGGCCGGATTGACCAGGACGATGTAAGCCATGGTCAAAAAAGTGGTTACGCCAGCCAGGATCTCGGTGCGCCAGTTGGTTTTGAGGCGGACAAATTCAAAGTAGGCTTCGAGTTTCTTTAGCATGCTGGTGACTCTAGGAGAGCACAGGCGGGCTTGGCAGGCCAAGCCCGCCGACTAACAGCACACAGCCGACAGCGAAGAGAAGGCCAGAGAGTCGATTTGCTCATTGCTCATTGCAGAGATGGACATTTCAGAGAAAAAGTCGTTGTGGGGATAGAGCAAAAGAGCGAAAAGAAGGGTCTGAATCGCGAAATCACGCATTGTGGGTAGACATTTTTTCAAAAAGTCTGCCTGTATGGCGTTAGAGGACAGTAGTTATCCAATATCTGTAATCGTTTTCTCGCGTTGACGCGACGGGGGCGCGGCAGGATGAGGCGTCCGCGGCTGGGTCGCCCTCTGATTTTCGTTGTGCGACAAACTAACTTATCTGCAAGGACCGGGGCGTCCAGGCGGGTGCGCTTCGTGCCTAACGTTTCGTGATATTCCAGTCTTCGTTGTCATCCCCGGTCCCCAAATGCGAGGGACCGCGGGCACCCTCAGTTGAATAATCTGTGCCCTGGGGTCGTGGCCACCCGCCTATCGATGAACGCAAACAGACTTGCCGTTAGTGATCTGGCCAGGATCGGGAGCCATTATCCACCATCCCCAATCGCGAGGGACTGTGGGCAACTCAGTCAAATCATCCAGGCTTCTGAGATCGCGCTACCCGCAAATAAAAACCGAGCAACCTTGAATTTCGCTTGCAAAAAGCGTACACTTATGTGTACACATGGAGGCACCTATGCCTGCGATCAAAGTAGGGGTGAGGGAGTTCCGCGAACAAATCGCCCGATTCCTGGAGTCCGATTCGCCGGTCGCTGTGACCCGTCGAGGCGAGACCCTTGGAGTTTACGTTCCGACCCCGCGCAAATTAGTTAAATCAGCTGACCTGACTGAACTGCGCGCTGCGGCGGACCGCCTCGCGGCCGCTCTCTCCGATGAGGACGAGGAAGAGATCGTTAAGGAATTCAAGAAACTGCGCCGCGCAGGGAAGGCTGTCGCTCGCTGACATGATCGTTCTGGATGCCAACATCCTGATTCGCGCGATTTTGGGCAAGCGCGTCCGGCAGCTTCTTGAGACCTATACGGCGCAAGGCGTGCGGTTCTACGCGCCTGAAGTTGCCTTTGCAGACGCAGCGGAGTATCTGCCGGCTCTCTTGATCAAACGTGGGAAGTCCGAGAAAGAGGTTCCGGCAGCACTCGCCTACTTGCAAACCCTGGTCGAGCCCATAAACCAGGAGGAATACGACCTGTTCCAGGACGAAGCCCGAATGCGCCTGCGTGGCCGGGACGAGGAAGACTGGCCAGTGCTGGCTGCGGCTCTGTCGCTTTCTTGTGCGATCTGGACGGAAGACAAAGACTTCTTCGGGGCCGGGATTGCGGTCTGGACTTCTGATAGGGTCGAGATCTTTTTGAAAGCGCAGTCCAGGCCGTATGGAGCGTCGGTTGACGTTTTGCCAAAAGTTCCGGAGCTGCGCCTTCCAGCCGAGGTCTCAAAAACTCAGGAGGCTATAGGATTTCTGAAGTCATCTGAGGACGAGACTCCTAACCAACATCCCCAAGCTGACGTCGTTCTGGGCAATATAGACCCGGGAAATACGGGGCACCGGCTGGGACTTGGCGCGATGGTCGGCCAGTCAGATGAGATGAAGAAGCTCTTCAGCATCCTGCCTAAATTGGCTCAGATCTCCACTCCTGTGCTCATTGTCGGTGAGAACGGCACCGGTAAAGAACTGGTGGCGCGCACCATCCACTCTTGCGGACCGAATTCGCAGAAGCCGTTTGTCTCCACCACCTTCGAATCAATGGATCCAAAGTACGTCGAGTGCGAGTTGTTCGGCTGTGCACCGTCCGCCTTTCCTGGTGCCAACCGGTCCAAGGACGGTCTGCTGGTTTCGGCCGAAGGCGGCACAGTCTTAATCAATGAGATCGCCGAGTTCTCATTAGAACTGCAATCCAAGCTAGCGCGTGCTTTGCTTAAGGGAGAGGCGCTCCCGGTCGGAGCAGTCCATCCGGTCGCTTTAAGCGTACGCGTCATAGCTGCAACTAGGCGCAACTTGCCACTGATGGGGAGTAAGGGCTCTTTCCTCGAGGACCTGTACCTCGGGATAGCCGGCTTCAGGCTGTGTCTGCCCCCACTGCGCGATCGCCGCGAAGACATTCCGCTGCTTGCCGCCCATTTTCTCAACAGAATAAATCGCGAGCGCGGCACTGATGTTGCATTAAGCGAAGAGGCCCTCGCGGCAATGGAGCAATACTTCTGGCCCGAAAACGTGCGCGAACTCAAATCCATGCTTGAGCGCGCCTGCACGCGTGCCCCTATGAGGCTACTGAGGCCAGAAGATCTGGATTTTGATGGTCTCCCCGGCAGGAGATGAGAGAGACCTAATCGCAGTCTTGCTGGACTCGTACATTGGTATTGGCAAACGCCGATTGGGGAGGTGATCGAGCACAGATTGTGGCCAGGCTAGAGGAGCTTGGCGGTTTCCTTTGCGAAGCAGGTGACTATGAAGTCTGCTGCGTCTTGCTGCTGTCGCTAAGTGGGTCCTTCGACCAATCCTCATGCGATTCCCGGGGGTGCGGAGGTTCTGTCGCGCGGAGTCCCATTCGTCGCAAAGAGTGCGATGAAATGGGGCGCAGCTCTTGCGTTGGCTTGATGGGGTTCGATCGTTGGTGCGGACCGGGAGGTCCACGCAACAGCCGGCCAGGAGGCCGGCGCTACAGTCTGGGTGGGATGGCGGGCGAGAAGCGGGTTCTTCGAGCGCGCCAATCCACGATTGCAAAGGCAAAAACAAAAGCAGGTCCTTCGACTCACCACCCCCGAACTGAAAGACGTTCGGGGCCCCTTTCGCTCAGGATGACAGGCGAGAAGCAGATCCTTCGACTCACCACCCCCGAACTCTACCCCACGAACGAAGACCTGTTCGCGGGGACCCCGGGCTGAAGAGAACGCCTGGGGCCCCTTTCGCTCAGGGTGACAGTGCGTCTGAGATGAGAGATGAGAGACGAGGAGCAAATGACGCGATTACGTTGCGCTAAGCCGGGGCTGACTTGGTGCGACGAGCATTTTTGCAGGGGCTGAAGCCCTTCGGTTTTGTTGGGTGGTTTCGGCACGACTGAAGTCGTGCCCTGACGCTTCGTGAGGCCCCGGGAAGTTCAACGATGGCCTTGGAGTCGTGCGCTGGCGCAAATCGGCGCGGACCGGGAGGTCCACGCAACAGCCGGCCGGGAGGCCGGCGCTACACTCTGGGCAGGATGGCGGGTGAGAAGCGGATGGCGCGGCTCGCGCGAACGACTACGCTCCCTGTTCGGCTGAATGGCTGGAGTTTGTCTCGTTTGGATAGTTGAAGAGGAGTTGATTGCCGTCGGGATCGTCGACGACAAGCAGGCGGTAGCCCCACCAACCCTCCTTGACCTGAACGCCTTTGGCCTCCAGTTCCGCGCGCAGATCATCTAGCGCGGCGGTCGCGGCCTCGTGTGTCGGCGGCTCCACGTTGAGGGAGATGAAGAGCAGCCCTTTGCCGATCTTGTCCGTCCACTTGCCGGAGAGGATCATCGAGCAGCCCTGCCGATCGACCTGCGCGACGTAGACTTTGCCGTTGTCATTGAAGCTCCACGGAGTGGTGAAACCGAGCCGATCGACGTAGAAGCAAAGCGAGGCCTCAACGTCGGTTACGTTGAAGATGGGGCGTGCGAACCAGTCTGTCATAGGCCAGGTCTCCTTTGAACGAAGACGATCTTGCCCAGGGATGAATCTACGAAGTGAGACGCCGCGGCTCTGATTTCGATTCCAATTTTGAAGGCTGGTCAGGCGAGGAGTTTGGCAGCCTCTTTGGCGAAGTAGGTAACGATGAAGTCTGCGCCGGCGCGGCGGATGCTTATTAGCGATTCGAGAATGGCGCGGTCGCGGTCGAGCCAGCCACGCTCAAAGGCTGCCTGGAGCATGGAGTATTCGCCGGAGACCTGGTAGGCGCCGATGGGTACATCAACGAATTCGCGTGCGGCGCGGATGACGTCGAGGTAGGGCATGGCCGGCTTCATGAGGATCATGTCCGCGCCCTCTTCGAGGTCGAGGTCGATCTCGCGCATGGCTTCGCGGAGATTTGCGCCGTCCATCTGATAGGTTTTGCGGTCGCCGAATTGGGGGGCCGAGTCTGCGGCTTCGCGGAAGGGTCCGTAGAAGGCCGAGGCGAATTTTGAGGCGTAGCTGAGGATGGGGGTCTGTGCGAAGCCGAGGTCGTCGAGGAGACGGCGAATGGCTGCGACGTGGCCGTCCATCATGTCGCTGGGAGCGACGACGTCGGCTCCGGCGCGTGCCAGGCTGACTGCGGTGTGGGCGAGCAGGTCGAGGGTGGAGTCGTTTTCGACTTCGAAGCCGTCGCGTGTCTCCTGCACGATGCCGCAGTGGCCGTGGCTGGTGTATTCGCAGAGGCAGACGTCGGCGATGAGGACTAGTTTTTTGGCGGCGGGCGAGGCCTTGAGAGCGCGCAGGCCCTGTTGCACGATGCCGTTATCATCGTGCGCACCGGAGCCTTGTTCGTCTTTGGATTCAGGCAGGCCGAAGAGGAGGAGGCCAGCGATGCCCAGTTGCGCGGCTTCCTCGGCCTCGCGGAGGGCTTCGTCGATAGAGAGATTGAAGACGCCGGGCATCGAGCCGACTTCGCGGCGAATGCCCTGACCGGGACAGAGGAAGAGCGGGAAGATCAGGTCGCCGGGCTCGATGGCTGTTTCGCGAACCAGCGCACGGAGGGGTTCGGTGCGGCGAAGACGGCGCATGCGGGTTTCTGGAAAACTCATGGTGTCGATTGTACTGCGAGGGAGCGATGGGAAGGATGGACGCTGATGCGCAGGCAACTATTGTCGCGGCGAGCGCCGACTGTGGTACTAAGCAGGGCAACATGTCCGAGGAACTCAGCGTGGCGATTCCCCGTTTCGACGGGGCTGAAATGTCCACAATCGCTGGTTTGATCTGCCTGGCGCTCACAGTGCTGGCCACGCTTGGCGGAGGGCGGCACCATCTATTCGACTTGATCTGCGCAGTTCCTTATACAGCCGCGATTCTTTGGTTGATTCACAAGCTGGACGGTCGACCTGCCGCTAATAAGAATATGCAGGAGGAAGCTCCAGTGTGTAACCAGTCTTGATCGCCCGCCGTGGTTTTGATTCCGAGCTGCGCTCGGGAGCCCGGACTCGCCATCCCGGGTGGAAGTTGCCTCGCGCTTATCGCGCCGCTTCAATGAAGCCCTGAAGGGCCAGAAAGCGGATTAGGTGGCAGAGACCCGCGGGATTGACGTCGAAGAGCGGCGCAGTTGAGTATAACTCCGCGATCTGCAACCCGTTTTTGCTAGTATCTGTATGGCTATGCGACCTTCAGAGTTAACGCCCGCTGCCTTGCCCGAGGAACGCAGCGCGGCTTTGCCCGCGGTGGGCGGCGGTCGGGCTCGGTTGCAGGTTCCGCGCAGCATCCAATGGGCACAGGCACTGGTGCTGGTGGTGCTTTTCACGGCTCCAGCGGTGATGAGCCTGCGACTGGCTTACATTGCAGACCCGGACATCTGGTGGCACTTGCGATCGGCTGAGTGGATGGTGACAAACCACGCCGTGTTGCGGACGGATCCTTTCTCAAGCTTTGGCGCAGGAAGGCCGTCGGCAGCTTATAGCTGGCTCTACGAGTTGGTGGTCTACGGGTTGTTTCAGCGGCTGGGGCTGGTGGGTATTGTCGCCTATTCGACAGGGATGGCGGTGATCGTGGCGTTCGCGATACATCGCCTGATGCGGCATCTGCAAAGCGACTTTACTTTTGCGGTGCTGCTGACCGCTTTTGCGAGTTATTGCATGTCGCGATTCTATACGCCGCGGCCTTGGCTGTTCTCGGCTTTGCTTTTTGTGCTAGAAGTCGATTTTCTGATGCAGGCTCGAAGATCGGGAAAGCGGAGCGGGCTGCTTTGGCTTCCGGTGATCTTTGTGCTGTGGGTCAATCTGCACATTCAGTTCATCGACGGACTGGTAGTGTTGGCGATCGCGTTGGCAGAATCGCTGGCAGCGCGGCGATGGAACGCGGTTGAGACGGGGATCCGCGCCGGCTGGATGTTTGGCATCTCGAGCGCGTGCGTGCTGGCGACGATGGTCAATCCTTATGGGTGGAATATTTACAGGATCGCGTATTCGTATGCATCGCTGCCGGGCATCTTCGACCGCGTGACGGAACTGAATGCGATTCCATTCCGGCGCATCGACGACTGGTGCGTTTTGTTGGTGACTCTCGCGGCAGTGGCAGTGTTGGCGAGGGCGCGGCGCGTTGACTTCCTGGAGAGCGGGTTGCTGGTGTTCGCGGTCTATGTTTCGTTTCGTTCGCAACGTGACCTTTGGGTGGTGGTGATCGCCGGTTGCACGATTTTGGCCGCAGGACTGAAAGGAAGCGAAGAGAACCGGCTGCAGCTGAAGGCGGCGGCCGCGCCGCTCGTTGTGACCGGCACGATTGTTGCTGTGTGGCTAAGCGGGCTCGTGCTGCATGTGAACAACGCGCACTGCGGGACGATCTTGCCGCGGAGATGCCGGTTCGCGCGGTCGAGGTGGTGAAAGAGAAGGGCTGGAGCGGGCCTCTCTATAACGACTACACCTGGGGAGGTTACCTGATCTGGGCTTTGCGCATGCCGGTCAGCATCGATGGGCGGCAGAACATCTATGGCGATGAGCGGATCGACCGCTCAAACTCGACTTGGAATGGGCAGCCGGGTTGGGAGTCCGATCCGGATCTGGCCAAGGCGGGCCTGGTGATCGGGCCGGTGAAGATGCCTCTCATTCAGTTGCTGAGGATGGACCCGCGCTTTCAGCTTGCCTATGAGGATAAGTTGGCCGCAGCATTTGTCGCGCGAAAGGCAACCTCATCGGAGGCCGTGGTCAGTTCGACGACGCCGGTCCCAGCGAAGTAACAATGCACTCGCACGGCAGGCTCCGTGCCCGTTTTCTCGAGTGCGGTCGAGTTATTGTCTTAACTCGACGAGAGTTGCCCCTTGGCCGCCTTCGTTTTGCGGGGCTTCGGCCAGCGTGGCTACGTGGGGATGGCTCTTTAGAAATTCGCGAACGCCGCGTCGGAGAATGCCTGCGCCGTGGCCGTGGATGACGCGGACGCGCGGCAGGCCGGCGAGGAAGGCGCGGTCGAGGTATTTTTCCAGCTCTTCGGTCGCTTCGTCGACGGTGCGGCCGATGAGGTTGATCTCCATGCGCATCTCGTCGGTGTTGGCGGCGGTGACGGAGACGTGGACGTTCTTTTGGCGGCGGGCGGCGGCGAGCGGGTCGGGCTTTTCCTCGGGCTTTGACGAGCCGGCTTCGCAGAGATCGTCGCGTTTGACGCGCATTTTGATCGGGCCGAGGGCTACCTCAAAGAGATCTTTCTCGACCTCGCGCTGGACGGTGGCGATCTTGTTCATCGACTTGATGCGCACCCGTTCGCCGATGGCGACGTGGCGCATGAGATGCGGCTGGGCGTTTTGATCACCAACGTCAGCGCCGGTGCGATGGGCGACAACTGTCTGGTTGAAGCTCTCTTGAAATTCGCGGCGAAGGCGCAGGATGCGGCGCTCGGCTTCCTTTGAGATTTTTTGCTGGCCGGCGCGATCCTCGATGGCGCGGACGTTTTCGCGCATCTGAAATTCAAAGTCCTTGAGCAGCGAGGCGAGCTTGGCTTCGAGCTCTCGCGTGCGATTGCGCAGCTCGACGTCGCCTTCGCGAACGAGGCGGGCCCGCTCCTGGTTGAGGGTGTATTGCTCGCTGCGCGCGGCTTTGCGCTCCTCTTCGAGCTGGGTGAGCTCGGCGTGCATGCGGTCGAGGAAGCGCGCAATATCTACCTGCTGCGAGCCGAGGCGCTCTCGTGCGGCGGAGATGATGGCGGCATTGAGCCCCAGCCGCTCGGCGGTCTGGATGCCTGCCGACGCGCCTGGTACGCCCAGCCGCAGTTGGTAGTTGGGTGCGAGAGTGACTTCGTCGACGCCGGCGGCAGCGTTGAGCACGCCGGCGGTATTGGCCGCGTAGACCTTGAGCGATGTGTGATGCGTCGAGATGAGCGTCCATGCTTGCGCTGACAAAAAGAAGCTCGCGATGGCGACGGCCAGCGCCGAACCTTCTTCGGGGTCGGTTGCAGAGCCTAGCTCGTCGAGCAGGACGAGCGAGCGGTTGCCGGCCAGCCGCGCGAGCCGGTCGAGGTTTTTGATGTGCGCTGAGAAAGTGGAAAGTTCGGCTTCGATCGATTGGGCGTCGCCGATGTCGGCGAGGAATGCGGTGAAGACGGGAAAGCTGGCTGCAGCGGCGGGTACTGGCAGGCCGGCCTGCGCCATCATGGCCAACAGCGCCGTGGTCTTGAGAGTGACTGTCTTGCCGCCGGTGTTGGGGCCGCTGATGATGAGCTGCCTGTTTGAGGCGGTCAACTCCAAAGTCAAAGGGACGACACTCGTCTTGGGGCGGCTGCCGGTGGAGCGGAAGTGGCGTTCGAGAAGAGGATGGCGGGCAGCTTCCAGCCGCATCAGATCGGGCGCGATGGCAGGAGCTACGCAGTCGTAGTCTCGGGCAAAGCGGGCGCGGGCCTGGAGGCTATCGACGAGCGCAAGAACCCGCGCGCCCTCGACCAGAGCCAGTGCGTAGCCGCCCACCTGGCGAGTGAGCGCAACAAAGATGCGGTGGATCTCAGCTTGCTCTTCTTCAATCAGCCGGACCAGTTCGTTGTTCTGCTCGATCGTTTCGAGCGGCTCCACGTAGACTGTCTGGCCTGAGGAACTCGCGCCATGAACGACGCCGCTGATGCGCCGCTTCAACTCGGCGCGCACGGGAATCACGAAGCGCTCGCCGCGAATGGTGATGAGGTCTTCCTGCGTTGCGCCGTCGGCGGAGAGTCTGCGCAAGGCGGCGCGCAGGCTCTCCTCGATCTGGCGCTGTTGGCGCTCCTGCTCGCGGCGGATGCGGCCCAACTCGGGCGAGGCGTTGTCGGCGAGCGAGCCATCCGGCTGAATGGTGCGCTCGATGGTTTCCGCCAGTGGACGCAATGACCCGGTAAGAGCGGACGAAAGTGCCGATAGCCCCGGCACCTTGCCTGCCAGACGCACCGGAGGCGATTGCAACAGAGATTGCCACGAGGCCACGTCGTTGGCCAGACGAGCCACGGCCTGCAATTCTTTAGCCTCGAGCGCCGCGCCGGCAATCTGCGCCTTGGCGGCGTGTTGCGTGGGATCGAAGAGGCCGCCGACGGGAATGGATATCTGCTCCTGGAGCAGCAGCCGCAGCTCACCGGTGAGCTGATGCTGGCGAGCGATCCACTCTTCATAGGTCGATGGCCGGAGCGACAGAATCGCCTCGCGGCCAACGGGCGAGGCGGCAAAACCGGCGACGAGGGCCAGTAGCGGCTCCCACTCAAGGGCAGTGAAGTCGGCGTCCAGCACCGGCGACGGAATGGGATCGAGCAGAGACACGGCTGGAACTATTTTATTGATCCAGCCTCGGTCGGGGTCTTGCCTGCTATGGGAGTACTTGGCGGCCGCTGCGGAAGCGGCATCGAAGTCGGCGGCTGGTGCATGGTTACGATGATCGCGCCGGCTGGCTTCTTTCCAGCGCATTTGTAAGAATGCGGGGTCGAGGCGTCGAAGTACGCCGAATCGCCCGGTTCCAGCAGGCTTGTCTGGTCGCCATGGTGAAGCTCAAGCTCTCCCTCAAGCAGATAGAGAAACTCGAAGCCAGGGTGCATGTGCGCCTTGGGCTCCATCTCGCCGGTCAAGGGCTGAAACTCGGCGAAGTACGGGTCCATATCCCGGTCCGGCACCAGGTAACCCAGGCTCTCGAAAAAATAGGTCGGAGATCCCACGCCAGTCTGCGGCATCCGTACACGGTCCTTGCGCCGGTGAAGGCGGAAGACCGCCTGCGGATCGCTCTCGAAGAAGTAAGAGAGATCTTTGGAAAAGACCATGGCGATGCGCGCCAGATTTCGCAACGTCGGCACCACCCGGCCGGTTTCTAGCTGCGAGAGAAAGCTGGCCGACAGCCCTGTGTGGGTGCCCAACTCGACCAAGCCCATCGATTTTTTGAGCCGCAGCCGCCTGATTCGCTCGCCGAGATGTTTCTCAGCAATAACCCGCTCGGTGGTCTCAGTATCCACCTGGGATTTTTGTGTTTCTTCGTTCTGAATCGCCAGCGATTCGGTCATAGATCCTCTATAAGTCTTGGATTTTGAGCGACCTTTGGGAAATATTGTGCGCATCAACAGCAATTCTTATGGTACCAAAGCGATCTTTCTACCGCAATTTGCAGGCCCTCCGTCCCGATCTGGAAATGCCGGCCGCGCTATCCTAGAGTGTCCGGAGGAAGCTCGTGCCCGAAGATCCGATCACCCCTGCCGCACCGCAAGTCGCCACAATCGCGACCCTTGGCCAGTATGAGGGCCAGTCAGTTACGCTCAGAGGCTGGCTTTACAACCTTCGCGAGAGCGGCAAGCTGCTCTTCCCCATCTTTCGCGATGGCACAGGGACCGTTCAGGGCGTCGCCCACGTCAAGAGCGTACCCGCTGAAGTCTTTGATGCACTCAAGGGGCTAACGCAAGAGTCTAGCGTCATAGTCACCGGCAAAGTTCGCGCCGACAAGCGTGCGCCGGGCGGATATGAGCTCGACGTCGAGGGACTCCAGGTCGTTCAGCGTGTGCCAGAATCGGAGCCCTACCCCATCACCCTCAAGGATCACGGCGTCGACTTTCTCATGGAGCACCGGCATCTCTGGGTGCGCTCGCCGCGTCAGTCGGCCATCTTGCGCATCCGGGCTGAGATCATGCGGGCGGCGGCGGAGTACTTCGATTCGAACGGCTTCATTCGCACCGACCCGCCGATCCTGACGCCCGCGGCCTGCGAAGGAACCTCGACGCTCTTTCCAGTCGATTATTTCGGCGATCCGGCCTATCTGACACAATCCGGGCAGCTCTACATCGAGTCGACGGCGCTGGCTCTGGGCAAGGTCTATAGCTTCGGACCAACCTTCCGCGCGGAAAAATCAAAGACTCGCCGCCACCTGACCGAGTTCTGGATGATCGAGCCCGAGGTTGCCTTCCTGGATCTCGACGGTCTGCTCGAATTGGCCGAGAACTTCCTCTCGCACATCGTGCAGTCGGTGCTGAAGAATCGCGCCTCGGAATTAACGGTCATCGGCCGCGACCCGGCGAAGTTGCAGGCCATCGTTCCGCCCTTCCCGCGGCTGCGGTACGACGAGGCGGCTGCAATGCTCAATCAGGCGCACAAAGACGGCCATCTCGAAGCGCCGTTTGAATATGGCAACGACTTCGGCTCGCCCGACGAGACCTGGCTCAGCAGCCAATATGACCGCCCGGTGATGGTTCACCGCTATCCGGCAGATGTGAAGGCTTTTTATATGGAGCCCGACCCTGCCGACCCGCGCTATGCGCTCTGCGTGGATGTGCTCGCGCCGGAGGGCTATGGCGAGATTATCGGCGGCTCGCAGCGCGTATCTAGTTATGAGTTATTGAACGCGCGCATCGAGCACCACAAACTGCCGAAGGAGGCCTTCCAGTGGTATCTCGACCTGCGCCGGTATGGAAGCGTTCCTCACTCGGGCTTCGGCATGGGCATCGAGCGCGCAGTCTCCTGGATCTGCGGCCTGGATCATGTGCGTGAGACGATTCCGTTTGCGCGGACGCTGCATCGGATTTATCCGTGAGGCGGCGGATAATCGGCGCGGCGGCTAACACAGGCTGCCTATTGCAACGAATTGCCAATGCGCGAACGGGCGCAGTTTCTGGTTAGCGTCCTTTGAGCCAGACGGGGTCTAAAGAGCTAAGGTTGCTTCTATCTTAGTCTGTGGCTCGTTGCTGCTGAATATCCTCCCATTTGTGGCTCGCTAAGTTCCAAAGCGTCTCATAATTCTTAACCGATGGAAACGTCTCCGGGTTTGCCCTCACTCGTCCGACATTTCCTTCTCTTTCTCTGATGACGCGTTTTTCATGGACGACGTCATAGTAGTGATCCCAAGCTTTCTCTGTAGTGGGGACTGGATAGCGTCCGCTCCATATAAGAACTTCACCCAAAAGCTCTAAAGTCGCTTCTTGGTGTTTTGTAAATGCAACCCCTGCGGCACGCGCGTGCTCTGGAAGTCTGTGAGTCGTTGGAGCTGTTCCGCCCTTCGCAATGATTATGGCTTTCAGCAGCAGTTCAAAAGATAGTGCCGCATTAGTAAGAAATACCCGCATTCCCATAGGAATGGAGTCTTTATGTTGCCAGAGAATATTTGCGCCCTCATGGAAGGAGATAGCGGAGCCATACCAAGAATCTTCGTTGGATTGCTGATGAGCAAATGTATGCCTTGCGATTCGGCGAATTTCTTTTCTGTCCATTGTGGCTCCGCCTCGTCGGATGTCTTAGTAAAGTACTGTGCAGTCGTGGCGTCGTTGCGTTTGGTGCCTACTTGCCGATTGCGCCTCCATCGGCGTTCAGCCCCTTGAGGCGCATCTGCGCCAGCCGGTACGTGGAAGTCGGAATCGCCAGAGGCTCCTTCGGCTTTTCAAGCTTGCGATAGTCGGTGATGGCGATCTCGCGTTCGCCATACTGCTCGGCGATGCGGCCGAAGGCGTACCAGTAGACATCGTTTGGTTCGTCGAGGTTGAGGTCGTCCATGCCGCGCAGCAGCAGGTCATGGGCCTCTTTGGTCTTGCCAACTTCGGCGTAGAGGCAGGCCAGCGTATGCAGGATCGACGGACTGTCCTTGGCCAGCTGCGTGGATTTGATGGCCTTCTGAATGTCGTCATCCTCAACCTTGCCGGTAAAGAGCGCGTACCACGCATAATCGTTGAGCAGGCCGGCATCTTCTTTGCCCTGGTCGATCAGCTTTTGCACCAAGCCGCGCGCAGCCGCGAAGTTGCTGCGGTTGGCTTCAATCTCCATCTTCGCCAACAGCACATCCTGATCTCCATCCAGCAGCTTCAGCCGTTCGTCGCCTAGCGCGATGGCCTCGTCGTTGCGTCCCAGTCCGATCAGCGCCTGCACTTTTTCTCTGAAGGCCAGCTTCGACTCGGGGACCTGTGTCAGCAAGGTGGAAGAGATCTCCAGCAGCTTGGTGTAGTTCTCTTGAGTTGAGTAGCCGTCGGCCAGCGCCAGTTGGATGTTGGTCCTTTCGCGATCGGTCGAGGCGTCTTTGAGGCCCTCTTCGAGTAGCGCGACGCCCTGGGCTGCCGTGGCTTTGCTGCCCGCCAACAGCGCCGCCGCGGCCAGCTTCATCTTGCGTGCATCGGCGGCTTGGCCCTTGATCCAGAAGCGGGGAAAGGTGGCTCCGCCGAGCGGGTCGTCGCCGCCTTCGAGATGCGTGTCTTCGCGCAGCCAGTCGAGGAGCGCCTTGGCGCCCTTCAGATCCCCAGCTTTGATGCGGTCGAGAATCTCCAAGCCAATCGCGTTGGGCTTGTCTTCGCTGTCGAGGAGCTTGTATTGCCCGTACTCCTTGACCACAAAGAAGGTGGTGTTGATGCCGCCCGGAACCTGCACGCGTTCGCGATAGCCGATTTCGTCGCTGCCTTCACCCTTGGGATCGAACTCCTGCATTCGGATATCGACCTCGACATCGAGCGAGTTGTCGTCGCGAGCCAGCCAGCTATTCATTTTCTTTCCGGATTCAAGGGCCTGCTTCTTCTCCTCCGCGTCCTCTGCCCTGATCACCGCGAGAGCATTGCGGCTTGAGAGCGCCTCAACCTTTTCCTCTGTCATCTCGGGGTCCATCGTGAGCAGAAAGACGCGCTTGATGAGATCGGCGGGAGTATTGCCGAGCTGCAGATCTTCGTGGCGCTGAGCGGTGCGCAGCACTGAGGCCAGGCCCATCGTCTGGGCGGCGTTGTCGCCGGCCGCGCCGGTCTCAAGAAAGTCGGCGGCCAGCGAGTATTTGCGGATGTTCATCAGCATCCGGCCGGCCGTGCGCGCGGATTGTTTGAACGTGGCATCATCGCTTGAGCGCTTGTTAGCCTCTGCCAGCCCGGCTTTGCTGCCATGGAGCAGCGCCTCGCTGGCCGCAATCAGGCCAATGGGCTGAGGGTTGAGGCTTTGCGCGGCTTTGATCGCTCCTTCGGGGTCGCCAGCATAAAAGAGCGCAAAGGCAAGGTTGTTCGCGATCCCCAACTCCGACAGCTTCTCCTGGCCCAGCTTCTGGTACTCGGCGACGGCCTCCTTCATCCTCGCCCTTTCGCCGTCGCGCAGGCCGGCCGCGTCATATTCGAGCAGGACGGCGAGGTCGGCCTGCGTGCCATTGTCGTCGGGGTCGAGCTTGATGGCGGCGCGATAGGCCTCGATCGCTCCAGCCCAATCGCTGCCAGGCCGCAGGTTGCGTCCCACGAGGTCGTGCTTGAGAACCTGCGCCAGCGTCTTCTCGGCCAGCGCCGATTTAGGGTCGAGCTTCACGGCCAAGCGCGCCTCGGCACGCGCCGCTTCGCCCATTCCGGCTTCCAGCAGCACGTTGGCCACCTGCAGGTGATAGACCGCCTCGCTGGGATGCAGCGCGACCAGGCTGCGATATTCCGCCAGCGCCTCGCGAACCTTGCCATCGCGCAGCAGCACCTCGCCTCTGGGTTCGAAGTTGACGAGAACGGCGGAGCCGGAGGCGATCTCAGCCACTTTGTTGCGCAATTCGGTGGCCTCGGCGACGGTGTAGCGGCGCTTGACGGAGTCAAAGACGAAACGAGCATCGACAACGCCGTCCTTTTCGGTAGAGAACTCCTCGGTCAGCAGAGCAGGACCCACGGGAATGCTGGCGTCTTTGGGCAGTTCTTTGGGCACAAATCCGCCGGGAGGGACGATCCTGTAACGCCACTCGACGCTGGAGGGCACGTTGAGCCACCAGTCGGCTGTGCGCGGCTTTCTGGGGGAATCTTTCTCGTCCTTCTTCTTCTTGTCATCCGCGTCTTCCCGGTGCTTCAGATCTTCGGGAAGGTTCTGGAAGAGGGCTTCCAAGCGAATTGCAGCCACGGCACTGTCAAGATCGGTATAGCCCCGCCGCGCCTTCTCGCAAACGAGCGTCAACTCAAACTGCCGGGAGAGGTCGGCCGGATCGGTGCGATCGACGCTGGCGAGCTTCTCAGCGACGTATTGGCCCTTGACATAATTCGTCAGGCCTTCGCGCTCCTGTTTGTCCGGGTTGTCGGCAAAGTTGGCGCGATAGTGCGACTCGAAGATTCCCTGGGGCTGGCTTCTCTCGGTCACCTTCGCCGGACCGTTTTCGCTCAGCGCGATCTCACGAAACTCCAGCACCACGTTGTCCTTCGATGAAGCCTCCGGTGTCTTGACCAGCGCGGTTGTCTCCGGACGCGCAATCAGCGCCAGCCTGCCCTGATCGTCGGGCGGCAACTGCCCCAGACGCGCGTAGCGATCTGTCGCGTCGATCCAGAGCGCGGGCTGCTTGCGTTTTGGATCGGCCGGCACATAAACAATTGCATGGTCGAAGAGCCCCATTCCGGGCAGATCCACGGGAACGTCCGTCCACTCTCCGGCATTGAGCAGCGCAACATATGCGGGAATGCCCGCCGCGCGCAGCATCGTCACCAGCAGTGTCGCTTTGTCTTTGCAGTCACCGTACTTTTTGCTCAACGTGTCGGCCGGCTCATGCGGCATCAGAGCCGCCTCGCCAAATTCGATGCCTGTGTAGCGAACCTCGCGGTCAAGATAATCCACGAGCGCGCTTTCCTTCTCTGCGATACTCGTCTTACCGGCGACCAGCTTATCGACGAGCGGCTGCACCACCTGGGTGTCGGCTCGGCCATCCACGATCTCGGCGAACTCCGAGGCCATCGCATGCCACGATTCTCCGGTGGAGAAATCAAGCTCCGGGAAGTACGGCACATCCGGAGGCAGATTGGGCTCGCGCGGCTCGAGTCCCTCGATCAGTCCCATTTCATAAGTGATGGTCACGCGCCCGTTGGACTCCGTTCGCACTGGCTTCAAATCGGGCAGCAAGGTGCTTCGAAAGCGCAGCGGCAGGGTCGAAGGAGCATCGAAGACGATCCGGCTATGCGCGACGGGGACCTGCTCGTGGCCAAAGGTGGAGCGGCCCACACGGCCCGTCGCGAAGAAAGGCTGCGTCTCGCGCTCGATGTACTCCTCCTCAACGACCACGCCGGCAGCGATGGCCGGAAATGGCGCGCGCAACAGCTTGCCGTCGCTGTAGATCTTGTAGTCGCCTCCCCGGGCCGGCTCTTCGGTGATCGCGCTCGGATCGAGCGTATGCACCGAGAAGTCTGGCGCGATGACTCGACCTCTGATCGCCGGCCGCGCCTCGTGCCACGGCTCCCAGCCTACCGAAAGACAATCCCATCCCTCAGCGCCCTTCTGATTGAGCACCTTATAGACATAGTGCCCGACATGCGTGACGCGGCCGTCCTCGTCGAAGGAGTAGCTCTCATCGGCTGCGAGTATCGCGGCAACCGCGCCCTCTGGCGCGGGAACCGCCGAGGCAGCCTCATAGAGACTCTTCGCATCGACGCTGAAGGAGGGCGCCTTCCAAGGCTCGACGGCCTGCTGGGCCGCGCAGAGACTTGTTGACAGCAAGGCGCTTACGGCGCAGATCATGATTGCAAATCGGGCACGCAAAAAGAGAGAAGACAAGGCGTCACCTGCATTAGAGATATGCTCATCACGGTAAACTCAGCGGGCAAGATAATCAAGCGGGGTGATAGCCAGATAGTTACGAGAGTGAATCAAATGTTTGATAAGTTATTCATGTTCGGGTAAGAGCCAAGGAGATTGCGATGCATCCGACAAAACGAATCGCCAAAACCTTGCCAGCCCAAGTCTGGCCAATCTGGTCCGTTGCGCTTCTTCTCTGGATTGCGGCGCTGGCCAGCGGGGCGCAAACCGCACCCGTAGCCGGTACGGCCGCATTAAGCGAGCGGGATTGGTGGAAGAATGCCGTGATCTACCAGATTTACCCGCGGAGTTTTCAAGATTCAAACGGTGATGGGGTCGGTGACCTGAACGGTATCACCCAGCGGCTCGACTACTTGAAAGAGCTGGGTGTCGACGCGATCTGGCTGACCCCTTGCTATCCATCGCCGCAGGTGGACTTCGGCTACGACGTCTCCGACTACAGGAGCATCGATCCGCAGTATGGCACGATGGCGGACTTTGACCGGCTGGTCGCCGAGGCAGGCAAGAGGCATATTCGAATCCTGATGGATATGGTGATGAATCACACATCGGACCAGCACAAGTGGTTCATCGAGTCGCGCTCGTCGCGCACTAATCCTTACCGCGACTGGTATGTGTGGCGCGATGGCAAAGGTGAGACAGCCAGCGACCGAGGAGCGCCGCCCAATAACTGGCAGTCGCTGTTTGGTCACTCCGCGTGGCAGTGGGACGAGAAGACGCGGCAGTACTACTACCACAAGTTTTATATTCAGCAGCCGGATTTGAACTGGAACAATCCCAAGGTTCATGAGGCCTTCAAAGATATCGTCCGGTTCTGGCTGCAACGAGGAGTGGGCGGCTTCCGCTTCGATGCCATCACCACGCTCTATGAAGATCCCAGCATGGCCGACGAAGGAGTGGTGAAGGATAAGGAAGGAAATGCGGTCATCAACGCATACGGAGATCCGCAACTGGACAATACAAAGACCGACAACCAGCCGGGGCTTCATGCGGTGGTCAACGAGATGCGGGTGACGGCGGACGCCTTCGACTCATCGCGGTTTCCGGGAACGCGCGTCATGATCGGCGAGACCTATCTGCCGAATATTGCCGAACTGGCAAAGATGTATGGAACGAAGAGCGAACCGGCGTTCGAACTTCCGATGGATACTCAGGTGGCCTTCATCAACAAGCTTGATGTCGCGCAGTTTCGCGCGAAACTGACTGACGTCGAGACTCGGATTGATGGCAATACTCCGCTGCTGCTCTTTGACAATCACGACAATCCACGGCTCGACAAGCGCTACGGCGACGGAGTTCACGATGTGGATATACAGAGGGTGATCTCGACGATTCTCTTTGCGAGCAGAGGAGCGGCGCTCTTCTACTATGGCGACGAGATCGGCATGACGACGACGCCTCCTACGCGCAAGGAGGACGTGAAGGATCCGATCGGCGTGACCGGATGGCCGAAGGAAAAAGGCCGCGACGGCGAGCGGACGCCGATGCAATGGAATGCGCAGGCACAGGCGGGATTTACCGAAGGAACGCCGTGGCTGCCGGTGCCGCCAGACGCTGCGACGATCAATGTCGAGGCCGAGAAGAAGGACGCTAATTCGTTGCTGGCCTGGTATGAATCGCTGATTCGGCTCAAAAAGACCAACGCGGCGTTGAAGCGTGGAGCCAACGTGATGCTCGACACCGCGAACGACAAGGTGTTGAGTTGGATGCGCCAGACGCCTGGCGCGCCGATGGCCGTTGTGTCGGTCAACTTCACCGCCGCACCGCAGACCGTGAGTCTAAGTCTTCCCGGTTCTCGCGGCAAGGTGAAGACGTTGCTCAAAACCCCGGGCGCGGCCGATCCTGAATCGATCAAGCAGATCCAACTGGGTCCATACGGGGTTTATATCGGGCAAGTCGAGTGAGTGATGCGGCCCTGGCAGAGAAGAGCGCAAGGCCGCATGATGCTGGCGTGAGTGCTAATCATTATTGAGAGTCCAGATGATCAGCGAGGGCGCGTTGTCATCGACGGCTGCAAGGATCGATTGGTTGCGGCTTGAACTCACCGCAAGACCAAACGAACCTCCTTGCGCCGGATCGACGGAGATTTCCTTCACAAACTCGCCCTGCTTGGTAAATTCAACGATCTCGCTGGGCTGATTAGGATCGGAGTTGATGCTGTCGTTGTTGGTCACCAGCAGGTGTCCATTCGGCGCCGCTGTCATCGCCAGCGGACCATGCAAGTGAATATTGTCGGCGTAAACGGTGAATCCCGTTCCGGCGCTCTTTTGGCGGCCGGCCGCATCGGTCACGCCAAAGATGGTGTTGTCGCCCGTTGAGGCCACATAAAGCAGATCGCGCGAAGCGTCGTAGACCAGCCCGGTGGGAGCGACAAAAAATGTAACCGGATCGGGACGAGCGACATATCCCGAGGCAATCGTCACCGCACTCGTCATTTTCAGACCGCTCGAGGTTACCTGAAAGTCGAGCCGGCTGATCGTTCCGTTGAGCGCATTGGCGACAAATGCCATTGCCCGGTTTCCTTCATCGATCAATGTCATGTCCCAGGGCGCCTGAATCCATGGACTGGTGACGGTCTGAATGAGCTGGCCCTGATTGTTGATCACCAGCAATGAGCCCGGTCCTCCGGCTGTCTGAGTCGCAGGCAAATCGGGAGAGTTTCCGACAACCACGAACCCTTTCTGAAGCGTACCCAGGGCTGTCGATAACCCTAACGGCGCAGTGCCCTGGAAGAAGAGGGTTTGCGCGCCGCTCGGTGAGATGTCGACGATCGTTGTGCCGGTTCCTTGTATGTTCGCGCTGTTGTTGAAGTTCGAGACCAGGATGTCTCCGTGCTTCAATGGTCCCGATCCAACCTGAAAGTTATTGGGAACGAAGGCAACACCGTATGGATTCACATCGCCGTTGGAGGGCATGGTTGAGGCGATGACAACCGGGCTCGGTAGAAATGCGTCATTTGCGTCAATCCGCTGGGCGAGGCAACTTCCCGAAGCGGCGGCGAAGAGCGTTGCGGCAACTAAAACTTTGCGCGAATCCATGCTGCGGCGGCGAAGCGCAGGGGCAGTGGGTTCACACTCAGTTAACAATTCAGTGATCTGCATCTGGTTTTCTCCTTGGAGTTATGACTCCCTCTGCGCTGTTCCACTGCGGAAGCTTGCGTCGCATCAGACGAAGATGGAGTCCACCGCCACTCACATTAGCTATTGCAATGTACGACCGGTGTCATGGAGATGTAATTTGATTGTCGCGAGAGACGAACGCGCGACGCGAAGTACATCGTCTGTCCCGTTTTGCTCAGAGTTGAGTAGATAACTCAGAAGTGAGTTGAGTTAGAAATAGAAACGCGAGTTATCTCGGTGGCTCCATATTGTAGAGAAAATATGCGCGCAGTTCGAGATAGGGCCCGTGAAAATCTCTGGGCAGCGGCGGGTAATTCGAACCGGTGAGCGCGCCCCACGCTGCGCGATCGAGAGCCACATCGCCCGATCGGCCCTCAAGCACCATGCTGCCATCCATCAGCCGTCCATTGGGCAGCACCTTGAAGCGAATCGCGACTACGCCGGACTTGAGAATCGGCGGGTTGACCTCGTCGGGGATCAGCGGATCCCACGTGCGCTCCGTCTCCCGGTGCCAGCGCTGCAGCCAAGTGTTGAAGTCCACACCTTGAGTGTCGGAGAGAACCTCAACTCCACCGGTTCCCGCGCCGGGATGCATCGTGAGGCCGCCGCCTGAGGGCAGGTTGCTAGAACCCATGCCGGGATTTCGAGATGCGCCCTTCATCGCTTCGCGCAACTGGTCGGCGGGATTCTGCGATCCCATCGCGAAGTTGGGCCGGGCAGGCACCGCAGCGGGACGGGGCATTTCAATCTGAGGCTGCTGGGTGGGCGGCGGCGGCGGTGGCTGAACAGGCGCCGGCGCGGCGGGCTGGGGCTTTGGCTCTGGAGCGGGTTCGGGCGGCGCGACCTTCTTCATCTGCTCCATCGTCTGTTTGTCGATCAACGGTTGCTGTACCGGCGGCTTGACGATGGGCTTGGATGGCGGCAGAAAGGGCGTGTCGAGGTATGTAAAGTCTTTGTGCGGATTGATCGCGGAGCTCTTGTCGACGACCGGCGGTACCTTGAAGACATATTTGGGAAGCAAGAAGATCGCAGTAAGCACGAGGAGGTGGAAGAGAATCGCGAGCCAGACTCCCTCGCGCAGCCGGGCCCAGCGCCGCTCGTCCTCGAGCTCGCTGATCATCTGCAGCAGTTCGTGGGTGTCGTAGTCTACCCATCGTGAACCGCGAACCACGGGCGAAGCGGAACTCAGCTCCTCACTCAATGCCGAGGCGTCCGAAGCCGGATCGCCTGCATCGCGAGTGATCTCTTCTGGTTTTTTGGGCTCGTTCACCTGGGTTGGCGCTTCGTCGGTGGGCATGGGTCCTGCGCAGCCTCTCTGGGCGCAGACGCGCCCCGCCGCTCTCTCTTCCTGTCCTTTCTATCTATTCTCTCATTTTGTCACTCATTCGGGGCAAATCTCTCCTCACGCCCCGGCTCGTACAATGGTTCCTGACAGTAAGACGGATTTGCGGGTGGAAGGGGACCCTGCTTGAAGCGGTTTTTCATCGGTTTGATGGCGAAATGGAAGCTGGTGGCGCTGTTTCTGGCCAAGCTCGGCGTTTGGGGCATAGGCGCGGCCGCACTGCTCGACTCATCGACGATTCCGATTCCCATGGATGCGCTTTTGGCCGTCTATGTCTGGAACGACAAGGGGCACTTCTGGCTTTATTGCCTGCTGGCCGCCGCCGGCTCGGCAATCGGCGGCCTCTTGCCCTATGGGCTGGGCCGCGCAGGCGGTGAGCTTTTCCTGCTGAAGCGCATTAATCGTGAACGATACGAGCAGTTGCGCACACGCTTCGAGCGCCAGGAGTTCCTGGCGATGATGATTCCTTCGACGCTGCCTCCGCCGACTCCCTGGAAGGCTTTTGTCTTTGCGGCCGGGGTCTTTGAGATGCGCGTTGTGCCCTTTATGCTGTCGGTTTTTGTCGGGAGGATGGTGCGCTGGCTGGTGCTCTCCGCGCTGGTGCTCAAGCTTGGCCCAGGCGCCGTCGATATTGTGGCGCATCATGGAGCGGCCGCGCTGGCCATCGTAGGCGGCCTTGCCGTGGCGGGCTTTGCCTTCTGGTGGATGCGAAAGAAGCGCACCGGCAAGCTGGAGATCGACTGATCGAGGGCGATTGAAGCGAGCGCCTGAAGCCTACAGATCCGCTGTGCTGATCGCGGCCTCGGCCCAGAAGATGGCATCGAAGTAAAACTGCTGGACCTTCTTAGGATCGAAGCAGTTGCACTTGAAGACCTGATCGCATCCTTCCCAGTCTCCGCGTTCGTGGCTTTCCACCCAGCGCAGCAGACTCCTCTCACGGTTGGGAGTTCCCATAAGCGCCTGGCTGATCTCTTTGCGCAGCGGCAGTGAAGGAACGAGATCTTCCATCGAGATGCGCAGCATCGCGGGAAACATGCTTAACAGTCCCAGCAGGAATTGCTCGGAGGGGACCAGATTGCAGCAAGTCGCTGCCAGCTCGCAGAATCGCGCACGCGCAAAGGCCACGCGAAGAATCTCGGCTGTCTGTCCGCCGTTGAGGTCGCTGGTGATAGCCACCGTCGCGATGCGGCGAAAGTTCTCCTCTCCCACGACAACCAGCGCCAGCTCGATGGAGTCCACCTGTTGGCGGAGGGCATAGATTGGCGAATTGACGACTCGCAGCAGCCGGTGGGTGAGAGACGGCTCACGCTTGACCAGCGCGGCCAACTGGGCGAGATCGAGAGTCTCCTGGCGCATCATCTTCAAAAGCTGAATCTGAGAGAGGTAGTTAGCCGGGATTCCTCGATTCTTCAATAGCTCCGGCCGGCAGAAATAGTAACCCTGAAATAGCGTGAAGCCCTCTTTGCAGGCTTGCTTAAATTCCTTCTGGGTCTCGATCTTCTCCGCGAGCAGGCAGATTGGGGTGCCACGCAGCCGGTCAATCAGAGCCTTGCGCTCCTCCTCACCGCTCTTCACGAAATCGACCTTGATGTAATCCGCCAGTTTGACCAGCGGTTCCAGCTCCGGTCTCCATACAAAGTCGTCGAGCGCGATACGGAAGCCGACAGCCTTCAGTTCGCGGCAGGATTCGATCAGCTCGGGCGTAGGCTCCAGATCCTCCAGCACTTCGAGCACTGTGATGCTGGGCGGCAAGATCTGGGCAAGCTGCTTTGACATCGCATCGGCAGTGCAATTGACAAAGGCTGGCAGGTTGCCGGTGAGTTTTTCCAGCCCGAACATTACCGCACTGTCGATTACCGATCGGGTGGCAAAGTCGCCATCGCCACGGAATGAGGCTTCGGGCCCCATCCGGAAGAGCAGTTCGTAGCCGTGGAGCCTGTTTCGTTTATCGAGAATCGGTTGGCGTGCGACAAAGCGAAGGCCATCGGTCGGCTCCGCGGTGACGGCGAGGCTTAACTCCGCAATTGCGCTTTGCATGGCCGAGCGTCCCTTCCGGGATCTTATCGGCAACAATCCCTGAAGTTTGACCGAATGCTGGCGCTGCGGTGAGTACTTTTGGGGCGAAATGAGATAAACTGCACGCGAAAGAGGCTTTGCAACTACCTCTCCGCGGCTGCGGCAGCCACCGGCCGCCCGCTCATTTTTCGCACCAGCACCGGAAGACCAAAGGCCAGTCCGCAGACGACCGCGGTCGAGAGCAGGTCATTGCGATAGAAGGGCAACCCGGCGGCGAAGCATGTGGCCATCCCGCCCAGCGTGCGCGGGTATGGATAAGCGGAACCACTCACCCAGACGGAATAGTTCGAGACGACGAAGAAGGAGGTCGGCCCGAGCAGCGCTCCCGCCGCCACGCGCACGAATGTCGTCTTGGCATGCAGGAGGATGAGACCGAGAGCCATCGCCATCAGATACCATGCCCACGAGGCCAGATAGCCCTGCCAACGGAAGGCGTAGTGATAGCTGTAGACCGTAAGGAAGTAGTCGGTGGCCATCAGCGCTGCCAGCGGAACCAGCATCTCCCGCCACGGCCGCCGTGCGCCAAAGTAAAGCAGAGCGCCGCCAACCGCGGTGAAGTTGAGCCAACCGGGGTGCGGAATGAGACGGGTCAGAATGGCTACGACCAGCAGGAGATAAGCAGGCATGGACACCTCAGATTTCAGGATTTCTGACAACTCCCACGGGGAAGAAGGCAGTCAGGCAGAACCACCGCGTTAAATTCATTCTGCGGGTCGGGCGTCGCCGGGTCAACCGAATTGTTTCACGTGATGAAAAACTCTTTCATTTGAAGGTGCTATTTCTGCACCCAGCCGTTCATCGCTTCGCCGCCGTCGTCGCGGTTGTCCACGATGTAGACCCAGCCACTCAATGGGGGAGCTGCTGGCCGGGCGCCCGAGCTACGGTCCCCCCAGAAGATCGGATAGCCAAAACGCAGGTCGCTGAACTCGATCGTCGTCCATCGGCGGCCAGCAGGCAATCGAGGTGGATCGAGGCCCTGCACCCTGCCGGGAATCGGCTCGGGGCCTACATCGCGCACCACCGCCCAAGCGCCCCAGTCGAGATAAACGTGGCCGAGAAAGGTGCGCTTTGCGGCCTCTGAGGCGGTGGTCGCCGGCGGTTTGAAGATCAAGTCTTCTGCCGGGTCGCTCACGATCTCGCCGGAGAGTGTGTCGACCTCGGCAGTCTGGAAGTAGCCGTCAGTCTCCAGAACCGCGTGCCAGCGGAAGGGATTGACTGGGTACGGATTGAGCGCCACGCGTTTCATCGGAGCCGTGGCAATCTGCCCATTGTCGATGAGCATCCGCGCCCGCCCTTGCTCTGCCCAGCGCCAGCCCCAGATCACGACGATTCCGGTGAGTGCAAAGATCGCCCATCCCCGGCCGCGAAATGGTACGCGCCGAGCGCCGATCTCTCCGCCGATCAGCGCCACCAGCGCCGGAATCACAATCGCCGATCCCAACAGAGCCCAAATCACCGGCTCAACGATATACACAAAGCCACCGGCATACCAGCGCGGGTTGAAGGGATAAAAGGGACGCAGGCCGTAGGTGTTGGTCCAGTCGAGCAGCAAGTGACTCAGCGCAGCGATCAGCGCAGTCAGATAGAGCCATCCCCAGTGGATTGGTTGGCGCGACACCGGGGGAGCCTTTACGTCGGCTCTTCGGTGGCGCCACTCCGCCAGCCCGCGGTCAACGAGCCAGATCAAGCCAACCATGGCGGCAGCGACCACCGGCGCGCCGAGGAAAGAGTGCGTAATGCCGCGATGATGCTTCAGCTCTTCAACTGGTCCGGCGAACGACCAAGCTATATCCACGTCGGGAGCCTCGGCGGCCAGCACGGCAACCAGCGTGGCGTATGCCGTCTTGCGGTTCAGCCCCGCGCGGCCAATGCAGGCTCCGGTGAGAAAGTGTGTGAGGGGATCCATCGTGCTCTGCCAACCATACTACCCTGCACGGCCTTGACCTCGGGCCTCCTATAATTCTCACCATGGGCGAAGGAAGCCACCCAGAGTCATCTTTCGCGGAGCGCGTTGAACAACTGCGCGCCGAACTGCGCCACCACGAGCACCTCTATTACGTCATGGACGCGCCGGAGATCAACGACGCTGCCTACGATGCCCTGATGAACGAGTTGAAGTCCATCGAGGCCGCGCATCCTGAGCTGCTCACACCTGACTCTCCCACTCAGCGCGTCGGCGGCAAACCCGCCGAAGGCTTCAAAAAAGTCGCTCACTCGCGGCCGATGCTCTCGTTGGACAACGCCTACTCACCCGAAGAACTGGCCGCCTGGGATACTCGCGTACGAGAACTGGCAGGGTCTTTGCCGGTAGAGTATGTGGCCGAGTACAAAATGGATGGGCTGAGCGTGGCGCTACGTTACGAGCCGACAGCCGACGGAGGTTCCAGGTTGGCGACCGGCATCACCCGGGGCGATGGCCAGACCGGCGAAGACGTCACCTCAAACATCCGCACCATTCGCAGTGTGCCGCTGAGCATCTCGGCGGAAAAGCTCAAAAAGACCAGTCTGCCGCAGGCGTTTGAAGTGCGTGGCGAAGCGGTGATGTCCGAGGCTGCCTTCCTGCGTTTGAACGAGGAGCGTGAGCAGCAGGGACTGCCTCCAGCCGTCAATCCGCGCAACGCGGCAGCCGGCACGCTTCGAACGCTTGAGCCCAGCATCGTCGCCAAGCGCCGCCTGGACCTCTATGCCTACTTTCTTCTGGTAGACGGCGAGTATTGGCCTCGCGGCCAGCGGGCAACCCTCGACGCGCTGACAGCCCTTGGCTTCCGCGTCAATCCCAATCGCAAGCTTGTCGCTTCGGTCGATGAGATGCTCGCCTTCATCGACGCAGCCGAGGCCGCGCGCGCGACTCTGGGATATGAGATCGACGGCGTTGTCTTGAAGGTCGATTCGCACGCCACTCAGCAGCGGCTGGGCTACACAGGCCGCGCACCGCGCTGGGCGATTGCCTACAAATTCACCGCACGCTCGGGTATCACGCAGGTCAACTCGATCACCGTGCAGGTGGGGCGCACCGGCAAGCTGACCCCAGTGGCGGAGTTGGCTCCCGTCTTCATCGGTGGCACCACGGTGAGCCGCGCCACGCTGCACAATGCCGATTTCATTGTCGGCCTGGGATTGAGAGTCGGGGACTTCGTCAAGGTCGAGCGTGGCGGCGATGTCATTCCCAAGGTCGTCGAGGTCATCGAAGACGTCGATCATCCCCGCGGAGAGACGGAGTTTGTCTTTCCGGCGAAGTGCCCCGAGTGCGGTAGCGCCGTCGTTCGCGCCGAGGGTGAGGTCGACTATCGCTGCGTAAATGCCAATTGTCCCGCGAAGCTGCGCGAGAGCCTGCTCCATTTTGCTTCGCGCGGTGTGATGAGTATCGAAGGCCTGGGCGAGGCCGTGGTGCAGCAGTTGCTCGACCGGCAACTGGTAAAAAGCGTGGCCGATCTCTACAGCTTGAAGAAAGAAGACTTGATCGCGCTCGACCGCTTTGCGGAGAAGTCCGCTGTGTCGCTGATCGAAGAGATTGACCGCTCAAGAAAGGCCGGATTGGCTCGTGTACTGATGGGCCTCGGTATTCGCTTTGTCGGCGAGCGCACGGCCGTGTTGCTGGCAGAGGAGTTCGGCTCGATCGAAGCAGTAGAGAAAGCTACCGCCGAAGAACTGGAGCGCGTCGAGGAGGTAGGTCCGCGCATCTCGCAGGCAATTCTCGAGTTTTTCGCGCAGCCTGCGAATATTGCCCTGATTCAAAGCCTGAAAGATGCCGGCGTCGTGATGACCGCCGAGAGGCGGCAGCGCTCGTCGCAATTGGCCGGGTTGACCTTTGTTCTTACCGGGACTCTTCCCACGCTCACGCGCGACGAAGCCAAGGCGAAGATCGAGGCCGCGGGCGGAAAGACGGCCGGGTCAGTCAGCAAGAAGACCAGCTACGTCGTTGCCGGCGAAGAGGCCGGGTCGAAGCTCGACAAGGCCCACGAACTCAAGATCCCGGTGCTCGATGAGGCCGGGTTGCTGGCATTGCTCAAAGCACAGCCCGGCTCCGAGTGAAACGCGCTTGATCCGCGCGCGGACGCAGGCGTCCGGACTCCCGGGAGATTGGCCTCGCGCCATTCATCCACGGAAAGATAGCCAGAAGAATCAACATCAGGTCAAACCACATGACGGCCTCACTATTCTTTATGAGCTGAAGCGCCGATGCGCCCCACTCACATGGCGTTCCCCGGCGCGCATCTCGCGCTCGCGTTCCCGCTCTCGTTCCCAGGCCTCGGCGCGCCAGTTGCGCGAGGCAAAGCGAGGCGGCTCGATGGCAGGCACCGGCTCCTCGGGGCGCGGCCTGGCAGGAACAACAATCAGCTCCATGGGCCCTCGCAGCGCGGGACGCGCAGCCGGCGCGGGCTCTTCGACGGGTTGGGGCGGCTTGGGCGGCTTCGGCTCTCGAATCAACCGCGCCGAGGACTCGATCTCAGTGAAGGCGGCGCTTGAGGTCAGGCTAGTGTCGACGTTTGCAACCTGCTCGGCGACTTCGTTTCGCGATTCATCGTCGATAACCTTTGACGGACGGGCGCTCACGGCCTTGGCCATGAAGTCGTCGAGCAGCTTGTGCAGGCAGGTTTGCCCGCAGAGGTGCTTCGAGCCGGGGCGCAGCCTATTGCGCGAGCTCCAGCCGCTCACTCGCAGCTCTCCTCCCTGGTCGTAGGCCACGAACCAGTGGTTGGTCTGTTTCTTCTCGCTACCGCAGATATCGCACGTTATCGCCTGCCGGATCACCCTGTTTCCCCCCGTCCGCACAGTCTTTCCGCGGCTCGATCGATTCGAAGTCCTTCCCCGTCTCCCAATACGGCAGAGATCTGCAATCGGCCGCAAACCGCGTGGCCAAATCCATCGGAGGACTCTCGGGATCGCCCTCATTTATTTCATCGCTGATCGCGGGGAATCAGTGAGAGCTGACCGGAAAGAATCCAGGATTGGAGCAAAAAGGAACAGAAGAATGAGGAATCGTGCTGAAACGGAACGCACGGGAGAGATTTTGAGAGAAGCAATCAACGGTGGGAAAAGGTTGAGGCGCGACCCGCATCGCGCCTCATTCGATGATCGAAGAGCTGTTTAACTTTGCCGGGGAGATTCCGGCCCGGCATTCACTTCGCCGGCTTGGGTGCGAAATAGCCTTTGCGCGTACGCACCTGGTAATGCCGATCGTTGCAGTAGAGATAGATGGGGCGAAACGCGCCGTTTTCCTTGAAGTCGGCAGGAGTATAGGTCAGCGCGTACTGGCTGCGCAGCTCCGTTTCGATGGATTTGAAGCTCTCAGACATCTTCTCGACCGAAGGCGGGAAGAAGGCCTGCCCGCCGGTCTCGGCGGCCATCTGAGTCAGCACATCGTCGCCTCGTCCACGGCTGGGCGTCCAGTTTGTGCTGATGGCGTAGATGATCGTTTCGGCGCGCTGGCATTCCTTGATCGCTTCGTCTTTGTAGACGCGGCTCTGGTTGTCGTCGCCGTCTGAGATCAGCACCATTGCCTTGCGCACCGGCTCCTGGCCGCGCGAAACATCGAGCAACTTGTCGCGGCATGCGGTGTAGACGGCATCGAACATCGCCGTGCCGCCGCCAGGGCGCATCCGGTTCACGCCCGCCTCGAGGCCGTCGATGTTGTTGGTCCAGTCCTGAGTGACGGTGGGTGTTACGTCAAATCCCATGACAAAGGCGCGGTCGCTCTTGGCCTTGAGGATCTGCAGAAGAAAGTCGACAGCGGACTCCTGCTCAAACTGAAAGCGTTGGCGAATCGATGTGCTGGCATCGATAACGATGCCGACGCGCAGCGGCAGATTGATCTGCTGGTGGAAGGAGGTCACCCGCGACGGAGCCTTTTGGTCGTCGAGCAGGGCAAAGTCGCTTTGCTTCAGATTGGGAATGTATTGCCCGTGCTTGTCGGTGACCGTGAAGATCAGGTTGACTTCATTGACCTTGATCGGAGGAAGCGTGTACACGCCCGTGTCCGAAGCCGGTTCGGCTGGACTCTGCGCCGCCGAACCCTGTGGTTGTTGGGCTGCGGGCGGAGTTGCCGGCGCGAGCTGCTGCGCATGAGAAGCTGCTGCCGCAAAGCCCACGGCGAGCAGGAGACCTGAGATGTTTCTGTTCATAGCTCTACCATTTTAGCAACGGTTGCGGATTTTCGGGTTATTGCTTTGACGTGGGGACCACGGAATCGGTTTGCCCGGCCTCCAGCCGGCTTAAGAAAGCCTCCAACTCCACCGGCAGAGGCGCCTCCAGTTGCAGCAGCTTACCGGTTTTGGGTTGCGGAAACTCGAGCCGCGCCGCGTGAAGGAAGTTGCGGCCGAGTTTCAGCCTCTCCGGCTCCGACTTTCGCCGCGCGGCCTTGGAGGTCGCGGCCTGCGAGGCCACCTGGTCGGTCAACTGGCCAGCGCCGCCATAGAGCGTGTCGCCGACCACGGGGTGACCAATGGACGCCATGTGCACGCGGATCTGATGTGTCCGGCCGGTTTCGATGCGAAGCTTAATCAGGGAGAACTTTCCAAAGCGATTCACGAGCCGCCGGACGACCTCGTAGTGCGTCACAGCCGTGCGAGCATCGCCCAGGGGCTTGGCCGTCATGCGCGTGCGCCGCATCGGATCGCGGCCCACACTCGCGTTGATGGTGCCCTTCGTCCGTTCAACCGCGCCCTGGACCAAAGCTACATAGGTTTTTTTGATCTTCCGGCTCGAGAACATCTCGGCCAGCGCAGCGTGAGTCCGGTCGTTTTTCGCGACGACAATCAGGCCACTCGTATCCTTATCGAGGCGGTGAACGATGCCGGGGCGCAGATCGCCTCCGGTGGCCGAAAGCGCCTTGAAGCGGTAAAGCAGGGCGTTGACCAGCGTACCGCGGCTGCGGGCATCGTCACTCGCGCCCGAGCCGGCATGAACCATCATTCCGGCGGGCTTGTTGATCACGGCGAGATCGGCGTCTTCGTAAACCACATCGAGAGGAATCTCTTCGGGCTCGGCCTTGAGCGGCGCGGGATGCGGCTCGCCCGTAATGTCGATGCGCTCGCCTCCGCGCAGCTTCAGCGAAGCTTTCTCGACGGATCCGTTGACCAGCACATCGCCCTGGTCGATGAGCAGTTGCACACGCGAGCGGCTCACGCCCTCAAGCTGCGCAACCAGAAACTGGTCGAGCCGCTGGCCCTTGGCCTCGGCTGTTGCCTCGATTGTGTGCAGTTCAGCCATGAGCGGCCTCGTTGTTGATTCGCGACGAACCTCGTTCCAGCAGCACGAGGCCGCCGGCAACCACCATCATCGCGGCCGCGGCCTGGGGCCAGTCGAGCGCGCCGGCAAGGAGCGAGCCGCGCCCCTCAGGATCGCGCCAGAACTCGGTGACGAAGACGGCCACGCCTGCGCCCAGCAGCATCAATCCGGAGGCATCGCCCTGCTGGCGGCGGCGCGGCAACCAGAACAGCAGAAGGATTGCGAGAATGAAAAATGCCAGCGCCGCGTAGGCCTGCACTGGATGAACAGGAACGCCGAGGGGTGTGCCGCTCCAGCGTGCGGCCAAAATGTGCGTGTACGTGACGGCCCAGTGTGTCGCGATGCCTCCGGCCTCGACACCGTAGCCAGGGCCGGCCAGCAGAGCACCGATTTGCTCGAAGGCGAGAGCAAGCGCAACAGGCGCGGCCAGGGCATCGGCTGTGGTCCACAACGGAAGCCGCTGCCGGCGTCCATACAGTACCGCAACGATCGCGCCGGCTAGCGCTTCGAAGGCTCCCAGCAGCGGATGATGGATCATGGACAGTCCCAGGACCCACATCGGATGCGCACGCAGATCGGGGAAGTTCAACGCCACCAGCAGCAACCGCGAAGCGATCAGCTCAGCGAAGAGCGCAACGATACACAGCGTCCACACTTTGCCCGCATCGATGCCAACCAGGCGCGCCGTGCGCTGCGTCAAAAACAAAGCCAGCAGCACGCCGAGCGCAGCCGAAGCGCCGTAGGCCGGGATGAGTATGGAGCCGATATGAAAGAGGACTGGGTGCACCTCAGGTCAGAATACGGCATGCAAGCTTAGAGGGATGCGAGCAGATTTTGCGGAGAGATAGAATCCGACCCGCTGGGCCGTGGTTGATGCGCCGGTGAACCCGTCCTAAGACGGTGGGGCTCTCCGCGGTTCATTAGGCATTCCGGACTGGCGGACACGGCACACAGAACCGATTGTCGAGTTGAGCCCCTGTTCATTGAATGTTGGTTCAACCAGCGTTGATCGCCCACCTGCTTTGCAGGCCGGTTTCTAATGCGGATAGTAGGTGCATGCGCGAAAAATTGCAAGTCTTGCGCGCGGCGCGCACAATGTGCTACGTTCTTGGCCCGCCGCATTTGGGAAGCGCAGATCCAAATGCGCGCGCAATGGTTCTTGATTCTCAGCTTAAGGTGAGAACCATAGCGCACGCATGGTATAACGACTACTTGCCTGCAGTGCCAACTGGCGCGCCAACTCCGGAGCACGGATCCCATCCCGAGCCCGCAGCATAGCCGTCATAGTAACCGCAGTTGCCGTTGTTGATGTCGCGAAAATCCGAAGTGACGGCTGCGTTCGCGTAAATCAGAGTCTCCTCCGCGGCAGTGGAGGCGCTGAAGTGTCCGGCATGATTGACGATTCCAGCCCACAGCGGAGAGGCAACGCTGGTGCCGCCGAAGATATTCCAGGCATAGAGTTGGCCGCTGTAGTTGTTGTCGAAGCTGTTGTAGACCCAGACTCCGGTTCTTGGATTGCCGACGGCGGCAACATCGGGAACGCCTCGTTGCGCGCCGACCTTCGAGGTTACGCCGGCCTGAAAAGCGGGCCGTGGCTCGTAGGGGCTGAAGCCTCCGCCAGTATCTTCCCATGCGGTTTCGGCGACGAAGGACATCGTGGTTGGATTGCGCGTCACCGTTGTGCCGCCGACGGCGACCACATTCGGCGAGGCCGATGGATAGATCGTTCCTTCGCTGTCGCCGCTCGATGCGAAGAAGACCACATTGGTCCCAACGAACACCGAGTCGGATTGAGTCTCGGTGGGGTATTCGCCGCCGCCCCAGCTCATCGAGACCTCTCCGCCCCCGGCCGCTTTGACCAATGAGACAGCCTTGGTTACAGCGGCATAGAGATCGCTGTTGCTGCTGGAGTTTGCTTCCACCAGATAGATGTGAGCCGAGGGCGCCATCGCATGAGCCATCTCGATATCCAGCGCCGATTCCGAGGCCCAGCAGCTCCAACCGCCATAATAGGCGCAGTCCGGATCGGGGATGGGCCTTGATGCGCCTTGGTAGGCAACGGTGAAGGTAGCAGTGGTGGGTTGGGGCAGCCCGAATTGCTGCGAATAAGCCACCAGATCCGAGTAGGCCGTCGGATAATCGTAGGCGTCGACAATAGCAATCGCCTTCGATCCGCCGGTAGCCACCTTGGTTACGGAACCCGGAACGCATCCCGAGGTCACGGATACCAGAGCATAAAGGCAAGCGAGCGAAGCAGGAGTTTCCGCGTTGTAGCCCTGGATCGGCTGAACGGCATTCCGCACGACCTCGGTCTCAGCGAATCCGATAACTCCTTCGGGGCGGCCGGCCGGGACGAGAATCTTGAACTGTGTTTGAGAACGTCTTCCGAGGTCTGCAAGGGTGTGCAGGCCGGATTGAGGTGTAACAAGATGGCCGCTGCCGGAAGGTAGCAGTTCTGGAGTGAAGCGCGTGGTGATCTCAACCTGCGCCAAGAGCGCAGTGGCGGCAAACAAAGGCAACAGAGCGAGTCCGAGGATCGAACGAGTCATAGGCATCTCATTTCTCATTAGTCCAAAGCGGGACCGAGGTAATTCATCTAACAAAGGACCAGACCGAACCGGCGGAGGCAGGAACGGAATGAGGTTTGTTTGAAATCAGGTTGAATTATCGGCGGATTTGAAGCGGCGGGAAGAAGAAATCTATGCGAAGATACACACTGGCGTAACGGATTACAAAGGTTTTATGACACTCGGAGCGAGGTATTACTTAAGTGGGGCTGTGCACATCGATTCTTCGCAGTTAGTTTGTTGAGTCGGGAACTTCGCCGGTGGCAGTCGGCGCGGGCGGTCGATTGGCGACCTCGACAGCGCGGGCAATCAGCTTTTTGAGCTTGCCCTCAATGTTCGCGTCGCCTACATGCTGGTCTTCGAGCACGCCATCCGCATCGATGGTGAAGGTGGCAGGAATTGCAGTAACATCAAATGCCCTTGCGAGCCTCCCGCCAAATCCGCCATCGCGAAATTGCGCCCACGTCATTCCGTTCTTCTCGACAAAACCCTTCCACTTCGCATCGTCGCCATCCAGACTGATGCTGAGCACTACGAAGGGTTGATCGTCAAATCTCTTGGCGATGTTGCGAATGTGCGGCAGGGCCTCGCGGCAGGGACCGCACCAGGTTGCCCAGAAGTCAATGAGCACGACCTTGCCTGCCAGACCGTCCATCGAGATGCGCCGGCCGTCGAGAGTGGTCAAGGAAAACGGAGGCGCCATCTTGGCTCTTGCCAGTTCGATGCGCTCCACGTAGCGTTCCGCCCGCGGATGCAGATTCGGGTGCTCCCGGTCCTGATCGAGAAATGCGTTGAACTCGGCGCGCGCGGCATCGTCCTGATTGAGCCGCGCCAGCGTAATCCCATAGCTGTAGTGCGCGACAGCGGCCTTTGGATTCAATTCGAGTGCGGCTTTGAACTCGCCGCTGCTCTCCTGAATGCTCTGTTGCCTCTTGTTCCTGACGCCATCGGTCTGCAAAGCCATGGCCAGGCGAAGATGCGCGTTCGCCCGTTCCGCATCGCTGTCGGCAATTGATATCCATTCGCGCGCAAATTCGATTGCATCCTTGTAGGCGTCGAGCTTCATGGCCAAAACATAACCGCGATGTAGACATTGCCAGCAACGATTGCCGTCCTGCTTGTAGGCTTTGAGGTAGTCGTGAATTGCCGCATCGTAGTCGCGATGCTTCTCCCAATCCACAGCCGAAGCATAAGTCCTGATCGCTTTGGGATCGACCGGTTCGCCCGGCTTGGTAACATCGGTCTTGGCTGCGTCGTCGTTCACTGCGGCAGCTGCGAATGGCCCGCATCCTAATGTCAATACCAAAACTACGATGGCAGCGGATTTCGTACGAGTAAGAAGGGAAAAGCGGAACATAAGTGCGTCCTCCCCTGCGGGCGATTGAAGCAATACCTTTCTAGATTATTTCGCAGAGAGATTCTATCACCCAGTCTTGCGCTCGTCTTCCAAGACCTCGTCCAGCAGTCCGCGCAGGCAGGCCGCGCGCGTGCGGGCCTGTTGACCATCGCGGGCGCCGTCTTTTGAAGTGACCTGGGCGAGTTCATCGGCAAGATTCAGCGCGGCCAGCACGGCCACGCGCAGCGAGTCCACTGTACGGCCCTGCGCCGCCACGGCGCGCATTCGCGCGTCCACCATCTCCGCCAGGCCGCGAATATGTTCGATATCCTGTCCTGAAAGGTGATAGGGCTGGTCGTAGATCTCGACAGTGACATAGCCGATCCGATTTCCAGATTGCTCTTGTGCCAAAGCAGACCTCACAGTTCCAGCGCGTCCAGTTGAGAGAGCAGCCTCTCGACGCGCTTTCTCACCTGCTCGCGTTCCTTGCGCAGCGCGCTCACTTCCTTTTGCAGATTCTCGGCCACGGGGGCTTGCTCCATCAGTTTTGCCTCTGCCGCCTCTGCGCGTCTCTCGGCTTCGGACCGCGCCTGCCGTTCCCGCTTCACCATCTCCACCGCGCGCACGATCCGCTCTTCAAGCGCTGAGAAGTCGTCGGCGCTCAACGTCAGGGGGCTTGCCTCAGCGGCTGCTTCCGCGAGTGGTTCCGCGACCGGCTCCTCCGGCTGCGCCCCTGCCTCAACTTCCGAACTCCACAAGGACTCCGACATCGAAAGCACCTCCGTGCCGATCCGCCCTACCGGTGCAAGTATAGCGCCGGGAGAGCATCTTTTCCTTTAACTCCGCAGCCGCGCCCCAACCTTGCCAATAGCATCGACAACCTGCGATTGGAAGTCCTG
Source organism: Occallatibacter sp. (assembly GCA_050010735.1). Lineage (GTDB taxonomy): Bacteria > Acidobacteriota > Terriglobia > Terriglobales > Acidobacteriaceae > Telmatobacter. Next base: position 42,397 of record JBEKKL010000014.1, read on the forward strand.
CAACTCCTGCTCGCGCAGCGTGCGGTCTGCAGCCTGAAAGGTCGCACCCAGCAACAGCGAATAGTCGCCTGCGCCCAGCTTCGAGTCGCGAAAAACCTCTCGGGGCCGCCACTCGACCAACTCTGGGATCTGCAAGCCGGCCATCGCCCGGTCGATCTGCTCCCAGATGACCTGCTCGCTCAGAATCAGCGAAAAGTCGCGCCGAACGGGTTGGAAACGCGAGATCTCCTTTGCAATGGGCCTGCGCGACGGCAATTTGTAGAGCCGGTCGAGATTCAGCTCTCCCACCAGCACCGGTTCCTTGAGCTTGCGAGCCGCGGCCTCGCGCGGATGTAGTTGGCCGAACCAGCCAACGGTTGCTCCGTCAACAGCCACGCGCGCGGCACGGTGGGGATGGAGCCACTCCGGCGTCAAGCCTGCCTCCGCCGGGAAGCGGTCAAAGTAAACGGCACGCGACTGGAAACGCGCCAGTACCTGCTCGACCACACCCTTCACGTCATAGAAATCGATGGCTCTCCCGGTCTTCAGCGCCCCCTGCTCAGGCAGAGAGCCGACAGCGCCAAAGGCCAGCGAGGGACGCTCCTCAACTTTTTCCGTCGTGCCGGAAAAGACGGTGCCCAGTTCGAAGAGCCGCACATCGCTCACATCGCGATGCAGGTTGCCAGCGATCATCGCGAGCATTCCCGGAATCAGCGACGGACGCAGCACGCCCGCCTCATCGCTCAGCGGATTGCCCAGGGGAATCGAGAGCCCCGGCTGCGGCGCAGCCGATGCAGCCTCGGCCGGCGAGCAGAAGGTGCTCGAAATCGCCTCATGGAATCCCGCACTCAGCAGCGTGCGCCTGACGTCAGCTTCCTTTTCTGCCCAGGGCAGCGCGCGAACTCCCTCGCCAAAGGCCGGCAGCGTATTGGCAAAGCGGTTGTAGCCATAGACTCGCGCCACCTCTTCGATCAAGTCGATCTCGCGCTCCAGATCCAGCCGCCAACTGGGTAGCGTTACATGCCAGGCCGCCGATTGACGATTTTGCTGACTCGCCGACTCGCCGACTCGCTGACTCACTAACTCGCATCCCAACGCCGCGAGTACGCTCTCTACGGTCTCAGCGGTGATGCCTTCCTCATCGATGGTTGTGCCGAGAATGCGCCGCACCTCACCCAGCGCAAGCGCGACCGGTTTGCGATTGGCGGTACGCGACTCGAGTGCCGCCACGCGCACGTCAACCAGATCACCTTCGATCGAGCCTCCGTTTGCCAGCAGAATGCTGCTGACAATCGCCGATGCGACGGGGCAGGCATTGAAGTCCGCGCCGCGCTCGAATCGATGGCTGGCGTCGGTGTGCAGGCCGTGGCGTCGCGCCGTCTTGCGCACCGCCATTGGATCGAACCACGCAGCCTCGACGAGCACATTGGTCGTTTCGGCGGTGATCATGGTGTCCCAGCCTCCCATGACCCCAGCCAGAGCCAGCGCCTTGGCGTGATCGGCGACGACCAGATCCTCGGGGTCGAGAGTGCGTTCCATGCCATCGAGGGTCTTGAGCTTCTCGCCCTTGTGTGCGCGCCGCACGATGATGCCGCCCTCAAGCTTGTCGAGATCGAAGGCATGCGTGGGCTGGCCCATCGCCAGCCATGCAAAGTTGGTGGCGTCGACGGCGTTCGAGATTTGTTTTTGTTCGAGGAGGTCAAAATAAGTGGCCACCTCCGCGCCCTTAAACCAGTCCTGCGAGTTGGCAACAGTGATGCCGCGCAACACCCGCGCCGTGAATCGGCCACAGGCGTCCTCGGCTTCGATCTTCACTGGGAAAGGTTTCGCGGCCGGTTTGGCTTCAGGCAGCGGAAATTGAAGTTCCGGCAAGGTCAGCCCGTAAATCGCAGCAGCCTCACGCGCCACGCCGTAGTGATTCATGGCATCGACGCGGTTGGTGGTGATGTCCATCTCGTAGAGCGAGCCGTCGCCCGAGCCAAGATCGCAGATGCCCTCGACAGCAACGCCGCGCAGGGTCAGATCTTCAGCGAGTTGCGCGTCGTTAACAGGAAGACCAGGCAGATAGGCTTGAATCCATTTTGTTAGGATCTTCATTGGCATTTACCTTTTAGCAAGTCAGCGTGCGCTACGCGCACGATTGCAAGTTAGCGAGTTGGTGATCTGTTTCCGCAGTGAATCATGCATTTAACGACCCCAACAATCCATTGATCAGCTTTGCAGTTTCCGTTGCAACCTCAAGAAGCAGTTGACCTGAATTCTCGTCGATGAAACCCAGGCTGCACGCCAACTCATTCTGCGTTTCGAACTCATACAGCGACCCCCGGGCCGAACCGAGCGACTTTCGCAACTCCGCATCTGCCGGCTTTCCGTGGCCTTCGGCGATATGGCTCGCAACAGAAACTGCTGATCGTCGCATCTGCATCCTTAGCCCAAAAGTCTCGGATTTTGGAAACTCTTCAGTTCGCTGATAGACTTGGCGCGCTAACTCCATCGCTTTCTGCCAAACTATCAAATCGCGAAAATACCGAGTTCGAGGCATCCAAGGCTCCTCAGCATCTTCTACAGCCAAGTTGCTAACCTGCAATTGTGCGCACAGCGCACGCTAACTTGCTAAATCATATCCACGACAGCTATTCGCTAGATGAATTGACCTAAGAAACGCATGTCCCCCGAATAGAATTGTCCGATCTCGCTGATGCCGTACTTCATCATGGCGATGCGTTCGACGCCCATGCCGAAGGCGAAGCCGGAGATTTTCTTCGGATCGTAAGCGGGCTGCTTCTCTGCCGCGAAGGCAAAGACCGCCGGGTCCACCATGCCGCAACCCAGCAGTTCGATCCAACCCGACTGCTTGCACTTGCGGCAGCCCTTTCCGCCGCAAAAGATGCAACTGATCTGCACGTCGGCACTCGGCTCTGTGAAGGGAAAAAACGACGGGAAGAAGCGCGTCTTGACCGCCGAGCCGAAGAGAGCCTTCATGGCGTGGTCGAGCGTGCCCTTCAGATCGCTGAAGGTGATGTTGGTGTCGACGCAGAGGCCTTCGACCTGATGAAAGATCGGCGAGTGTGTCGCGTCCGCCGCGTCGTTGCGATGTACCTTGCCTGGGATGACGATCCGCACCGGCGGTGGCTGCGACTCCATCGTCCGCATCTGGACTGGAGATGTATGGGTGCGCATCAGCAGACGGTCACGCAGCGGGCGACGCTCCTGATTCGCGACGACCAGCGTGTCTTGCGTGTCGCGCGCCGGATGCCCCGGCGGAAAGTTCATGCTCTCGAAGTTGTAGTAGTCGGTCTCGACCTCGGGCCCCACGCCGACCGAGTAGCCGAGAGCGGCAAAGACCGAGACGATCTCATTGAGCGTGCGAGTGATGGGATGCTCGGCGCCGGTGAGCCGCAGCGTGCCGGGCAGCGTGATGTCGATGGCTTCGCGGGCCAGTGCTGCGTCGCTCGGGCCCGAGCCGGCAGCCTCTTCCAGCAGCTTCTCCACCAGCTCTTTGAGCACCTTGAACCGCTGGCCCACAGCTTTCTTGGCTTGTGCTGGCGCGGCCTTGAGCCAACAGTCTGAAACTTCTTTGAGCAGGCCTTGCTTGCGGCCCAGCCAGTGGAGCCGGAAGGCCTCTGCATTGAGCTTCTCTGCAGCCTCGCGTGCCCGCTGCTCCAATTGCGCAAAGGCCTGATCCAGCGCGGCCTCGTCAAATGCCGACAGATTCGGGATTTCCTCATTCATATGCGTAAACAGCAGGATAAACTACGCGCCCATCGCTCAACGATCAGGGATTGTCGCGTGACGCGCCAGACTCGGCTGCGCTCAGGTCAATATGCTTCAGTGCCGGAGTCAGTTCCAGCGGCTCTTGTCGTCGTGATCGTCGTCTCTCTGGCGCCCCTTGCTGTCGAAGCGGATGGTGCGTCCCTGAGACCGCATGTAGACCTCGAACTTCCGGGCGGCGCGGCGGCGCTTCCAGCGATAGAAGCTATTACGCAGGCCGTACCATTGCTCGCTCACGCCTACGGTGAGACCGCGGCGCGGGGCCAGTTGGAAGTAGACGAGGCCGGTCAGCGCGCCTCCCAGCTCGGCAAAGGCCGATACTCGATCACCGCCGCCTAAGAGCGAGGCACAGGAGATGAGCGCGAGAATGGCCGCCAGGTAGCGGGCCTTGATGCTGATGGGCAAGGGAAAGAGCATGAACTCCACATCGCCATAGTGGACGCCGATGACCACCATCATGCTGAAGAGGCCGCCGAAGCAGCCCGTGAGCAAGGCTCCCGCTAGTGAATGGCCCAGCGCTAGCGCGCTCAGATAAATCGCGGTTGCGGCAGCGGCTGTGCCCAATACGGAGAAAATGTAGAGTCCCAGAACCCAGTTTTCGCTGTGGATCTTCTCAAGAAACCCCGCGATGAACCAAAGTCCCAACAGATTCAAGAGGGTCGAGAGAAGGCCGATCTGGACCAGGCTGTAGGTGAAGGGTTGCCAGAGATAACCGTGATGAAGGAAGGCCTCCGGCGCAAATCCGAGAAGGTATCCGATCCCCTTCGTTGCCTCCTGAAAGGCCAGGCGCGCGATCAGCAGGGCAAAGAAGGCGATCAGGTTCCACAGCACAAGGCGGCGGGTGGCGCCGCGGAAATCGGGGAAGGAGAGCGACATTGAGCCGTAACTTGGCATGGTGAGTCTCAGGTTAAACCGTTGGCGAGGCGAATGTCATGCGACATACCCCGCCGGACGATTGCCGGTCTTGGCTTTGGAGCCAGCCAGCTCGCGAATGCCGTTACGGAACCACCGCCAGGCTGCGATGACCGGCTGCATCCACCGCGCGTACGCCAAAGACCACGTTGTCTTTAGAGATCGGCACAGTGAACTTGATCGCCGGAGCTGAATCATCTTTTGCGTCCGCTTTCACAATTTGAACAAACTGCCAATCGGGCGCGGAGGTCTCGCGCCAGACAATCTCGTAGTGGTCGGCCGTTGCGCCCTCTGGCGGTTCCCATTTGAGCGTGGCGCCGTTTTCGAGCTTATCGGTGAGCATGGTGACCTTCATCGGCTCGCCCGGCGACGAGGCCAATACGGCCATGGTCGCGGCATTGAGACGAGCGACGTTGGCAACGTAGTTAAAATCGACAAACTCCGGCAGGTCGCCGAGCGTGGGCTCGATTGAGCCTGCAGGCGGCCGGACCACGTTCTGGTGTTGGTGGTTAAAGTCCTCACGCCACTCGGTGAAGCGGACCGCGGCAAAGCCCTCTCGGTTGAAGGAGAGGTGATCGCCGCCGCGCAGGTAGCGATCGGGCCGGAAGACCAGAACCGCGGAAAACGGGCGACCTGGCGCTGCCATGAGGTAGGCACGGGCGGTGTCGGCGACGGTGCGGGCCAGTTCACGGCTGGGCGAGTCGTCTTCCTCTCCCAAGGCTCGAATGCGGTGAATCTGCTCTGGCGTTGCGGCAATGGGCATGCCCTCGGAGAAGACGCGGACGCGGTCCTTCAGTTGGAGGCCGTCGCCCGGAGTGGTGTTGCCTCCGACGATGTCGTTGTTCAGAACGGCTTCCAGTTGCCAGCCTTCACTGCGGGCCAGCTTGGCCAAGTGGCTCGACCCGTTGAGGCCCTGCTCCTCGCCTGCGACGGCCACAAAGACAAGCGTCGCCGGGAAACGCAGTTTGCTGAGGGCTCGTGCGCACTCCAGGGAGACGGCGACGCCGGAGGCATCGTCGTTTGCGCCGGGTGAGGGGCTACGGGAGTCCAGAACATCCAGGCTCCGCGAGTCGTAGTGGCCGGTCACCAGCACCATGCGCCGGGCCTGCGCCGGGTCGCCTCCGCGCAGGATCGCATAGACATTAGTAATGGGCGTGGGCTGGGGAAACCGTTCGCCGGCGGGCTCGGTGAAGCTGTCGCGGCGCACATCAAGGCAGCCGCCACACTCCTTTGATATTTGCTCGAACTGGGCAAAGACCCAGTCGCCGGCGGCATTAATGCCCCGGCCGGGAGGCAAACTGGCCTCCGAATTCGGAAGAAGACTGGAAAGTGTGCTTCGAGTACCAAACCCGACCAAGGTATTGATCGTCTGTTCAATGCGAGCGGGTTCAATGCTCTGGATGGCGCGAACGATTGCCGCGTCCGGCGCGGGCGGAGCCACAGGAGTTGCATTGAGCTGGAAATCGGGCTGGGAACGGCCGATAGATGCCGTCAGCACCATTCCGCAGAGCGAGACCGCTTGGGAGAGATTCATGGCGTATTCTTCCTCTTGGGGTTTCGGATTGAGGTCTGGGCCGCCGCCTCTTGACCTCGGGCCGGCTTCCACTCAAGAATAGCGGAGATGTACCCTGCAAGACCGTCATACTGCTATTTGAAATCGGATTAAGAGAGAGAGGAGGCCGCTATGCCGAGCTGCCCTGAATGCGAGAACGATCTTGATATCGAGGTGGACGAGATGGCCGAAGGCGACGTGGTCGCCTGCGAAGAGTGTGGAACCGAGTATGAAGTGGTAGGCGTCGAACCGCTGGAACTGGTCAGAGTGGGCGACGACCTGGACGAGGACGACGAGGACCCGCTCGACGAGGAAGAGGAGTAAGAGTGAAGTTTGATCGCAAGAGCTTGGCGGCCGCGGCAATATTTTTGATGCTGACGGCTGGATTGCTTTCTACGGCTTCGCGAAGCGGCCAAAACGGCTTCGGTCTGGGGCCGGTCCGCGCTGAGGCGCAGAACCTGGGGCAGCGCGTGGTCATGGGCGCTGTAGTCGACGCAAACTCCGCTCCCATCGTCGGCGCCACGGTCTTTCTCAAGGACCTCAAATCCAAATCCATCCGCAGTTATACAACCGATGCGAAGGGCCGCTTCCGCTTTGCCCAGGTCAACATGTCTCAGGACTACGACCTCTGGGCGGAGAAGGAAGGCAAAAAGACCGCCCACAAGGACGTCAGCTCCTGGGATGCGCGCAAGGAGTTCGAGGTCGAGCTGAAGATGAAGTAAGGCCGGAGACCGGCGGCTCTGCTCAGACGCCGCCTCGGGTTTACCCTTCCAGCTTTTTCGTCACAAGCTCGTTGAGCAGCGCGGGATTGGCCTGTCCCTTCGATGCCTTCATCACCTGGCCCACAAAGAATCCCGCCATGGTCTTCTTGCCGGCCCGATACTGCTCCACCTGCTTCGGGTTTTCAGCAATCACCTCGTCGATCAGAGCCTCGATGGCAGAGGCGTCGGTGATCTGCTGCGGCTTCTCGCGTTCATAGACCGCAGGGAAGTCCTGGCTCTTTTCAAAGCACACATCGAAGAGCTGCTTGAGCTGCTTGGAGCTGATTTTGCCCTCGTCGAGCAGATCGGCAGCCTCGACGATGCCGGCCATCGAGACAGGCGACCGCTCCTGTTCGAGGTTCAGCGCTTTCAGCCGTCCGCCAACTTCGTTGAGCAGCAGGTTCGCAACGCGGCGAGGGTTCTTCGCGGTCTTGGCCGCGGCCTCGAATCGGTCGGCAAACTCCCGCTCTGCGGTTAGCGTGGCGGCGTCCTTGGCGGTGATCTCGTACTCGGCGACCAATCGCGCGCGGCGAGCCTCGGGCAACTCGGGCAGTTCTGCTCGCTTGCCTTCGATGTATTCGCGAGTCAGCACCAGCGGCGGCAGGTCGGGCTCGGGGAAGTAGCGATAGTCGTGCGCTTGTTCTTTTGAACGCATCGAGTAGCTCCGGCCCTCGTTGGCGTTCCACAGGCGGCTCTCCTGCGTGATGCGCCCGCCGGATTCGAGAACCTCGATCTGGCGCTCGATCTCGTATTCCAGAGCCATGCGCACGAAGCGGAAGCTGTTGACGTTTTTGACTTCGACCTTGGTGCCGAACCTTTCCTGCCCTAGCGGACGCACGCTCACATTGGCGTCGCAGCGCAGCGAGCCCTCTTCCATGTTGCAGTCCGAGACGCCGGCATAGAGCAGGATCTCTTTGAGGCGTGTCAGATATTCGAAGGCCTCGTCTGGCGTGCGGATGTCGGGATCGGAGACGATCTCGGCCAGCGGCGTGCCGCAGCGATTCAGGTCGAGATAGGTGCGCGTGGCAGAGTCGGCGAAGCCATCGTGAAGGCTCTTGCCGGCATCCTCTTCCATATGCAGGCGCGTGACGCCGATCCGTTTCGCTTCGCCGTTGGCCGTCGGCACATCGATCCAGCCGTGCTCAGCAATCGGCTTGTCAAACTGAGAAATCTGGTAGCCCTTGGGCAGGTCGGGATAGAAGTAATTTTTACGGGCAAAGATGGAGCGCTCGCGAACCTCGCAGTTGATGGCCAGCGAGGCGAGCGTCGCAAACTCGACGGCCTTCTCGTTCAGCACCGGCAATGCCCCCGGCAATCCGAGGCAGACCGGGCAGATGTTCGTGTTCGGCGCAGAGCCAAAATGATTGGCGCAACCGCAAAAAGCCTTGGTAGCGGTGAGCAGTTGCACGTGGACCTCGAGTCCGATGACGGGCTCGTACTTGGCCATAACGTCGGGCGATAGCGCAGCGGCAGGCATCTTGACTTTGATTTTAGCGCGAATCGAAGCGGAGTCGCCGCGCGAGTGCACGAGCACGTTAATCAGCAAGTAACTGCCGGTTAGCCGGTAATTCAGCCGGGACTCGGCGGCATGACTAAAGGTTAAGACCCCACGCTAGACACCCTTATCTGGCGTCGTGATGGAGTCCGTTGAAGTCGATTCGTCGGTTTCGCTTTCGGGTCCTCCGGGTATCGCTTGCGCAGGTGCGCGTCTAGAGTTTCGGTAGAACAAAAATGCTATCGCTCCCACTGGCAGCGATGTATAAACCATCCACGGCGCATACCCCATAGCATTCGCGCCGCCTGGAACTAACTGAATAGCAAATGGAGTGACAAATAGTTGCCCTGTCGTCCAGTTAACAGTCAGCTTGCCTACGCCGACAAGAATAGAAACCAGCCAAAGCCATTTGGACCATCCGAGCCTAGTCTTGATACACATCACGAAAGCGTAGAGAGCTAGGAGAGGAGCCGCAATTGCGAGAATGAGGACGATGTACTGCGATCCGCCTTTGTCTGCGAAGGTAAAGCCATTCACACTCTCGATTGACTCCGGCATAGACCGCGCGTGGACCCCTGTGATCGTAACGGCATCGCCCACTTTCTGCGTAGTAACCTCAGCAAGGACCCATTCCCCAGGGAACTCATATTCCAGTGTGATGCTGGTGTTAATCGCCTCGTGTTTGTTTCCAAAGAACCTCAGAGCAACCGGTTTAATGGACGTGGGATCCGTTGAGGAGCCGGGAAATACCGCTCTCAAACTCGTAAGATTACTGCGGAGATCCGGCCCCGCAATGCTAGGGGCAGCATTTTGCTCCACCGTTTCGTACTCGCCGTGCCGGATCGCCTCCACATAGCGTTTCGCAACCGCCGCATCTTGCTCCGGAATCATCTTCTTCATCATGCTGGAACGATCGCACCCGAGAAGTGCGAACACGAATAGGAGGGCTGTCCCATTCAAAAGATTCCTTCCGCGGCTCTTCGCCAAAAGCCGAGAAAGCGGAAAAGACGCAACTTCTCTTTCAGCCATGTTCCAATCGCGCATCGTACTGTCCTGTCTTCTTCGACACCAATTCTACTGGGATTCAATCTCTTATGCACATTCCCAAGAGTCGCACCTGGATGGTCGGCCAATCGTACACGATCCTGGGTTTGGCCTCTCGGCGCCCCAGGGAAGGCCGAATTCGGGGTCGGGGACGAGATGCCGGTGACTCAGGAGTAGTGCAAAAAACGTGCGTAATTTGGATGCGATTTCCAAGTGCCGTACTTGCAGATGAGCTCAATGGGCGTGCGGCTCCATCATGGGATCCAGTTTCCCCTCGGCAGAAATCGTAATGACACGTGCTATCTCGCCCACGGCCAAGGTCACGGCGCCGTTATAGTCGTTGGCCCGAAGCCGAGGAATCATTTCTCGCCCGATCGCGTCCGCCTTGGAATTGGTCAGGATCCCTTCCAGTCCACGGCCCACAGCGATCCTCCACTTGTGGTCATCCGTCGCCAGCAGAAAAGTTACTCCGCGGTTTGAGCTCTTTCTGCCAACGCCCCACCTGTTCGCCAAGTTCCTGGCATAGTCGGCTATGTCCGCCCCATTGAGGGTGCGAATAGTGACCACCGCAACCTGTGTATCGGCATTCGAGTGATCAAGCTGGCTACAAATGCGATCGACTTGCAGGACTGCGTCAGGTGAAAGCACATGGGCAAAGTCGCTGACGTAATCAGAGGGTTTGGGCAGTTTCTCCACCGGAAGCTGCGCCGCTAAAGCCATACTCCAGTGCGAACCGGCTTGAAATGACGGAGTGCCACCATCCAATAGCACTACCAGGGCGATGCTGAGCGCGATTCCAGCCTTCAGTTTCGCGCCTGTGTTGATCAGGACATTCAAGGCATCCCTGATGTTTATGAACATGGGCCAATGATAACAATTGCGAAGCAAAATTCCACCGCCCCAGCTAAGTTCAGCATGGCTAGTCGCTCTGGACCGAGCTCCTTGCTAGCCCTGTCGTCGGTGGCCCAGCGCACTTCAAATCTGGTCCGGTCCGGAATGCCATAATACAATCGGGACCCGCAGAGCTGGACAACCGTGCCTAATCCCAAATATTCTCAGTACCTTCATTGTTCCGTGTTCTGATTGTGAACGGGGGATATCGCGTGCCTCTTGTGAAGTTCACCAAGCCAATGCTCCGAGCATCTTTCTGGTCATCGCTTCTCGTTTCTTGCTTGATGGGCTGCACCTTCTTTCTATCGTGGCATCGGCACGGTTCTGATACGTATTATGGCGTCCTTTTTGCCTTGTCTGGGATCCTGACGGTGCTGGCACTGTTCGTGGAACCAAAAAGTCGGCGATCAGAGGTCGAGATTCAGTCACTGCACCTTGGTCCCAATGAGAATGACGACTGAAGTCTTGTGATGCCCTAGCTTCGTTCGGTGTTTTGTTTTCAACGTTCAAGTGGTGGGTTCTGAGCGATTGGTCGCCAACTCTTCCCCAAGACCTTCAACGCTTTGGTTTCTTCAAACGCCGGACTCCAAACACATCAAGTTTTGGATCAGTGCTTAGAATCGGCAGATTGTTCTGGATCGCTTGCGCAGCAATCATGCGATCAAATGGATCCGCATGTGCGTCCTCGAAGCGCGCCGCACGCATCATGGATTCCGGCTCCAGAGGGAGAAGCGTGTACCCAAGACGGTCCTCAATGTTGACGATCAGATCGCTCTCTAACTCAACCGCCTCCGGGAGCTTGCCGTATCGAACTTTCAGACTGATCTCGTAAAGAGTTGCTGCAGAAACCAGGATTTCGTTGTTGAGGTCAGCAATCAACTTCCTTGCCCACGGCTCCATGCGGGTAGAGTTAATCGCAGACCAGAGCACGTAGTGCGTGTCGATAAGAACCCTCACTCTCCCTCACCCCTCCACGCTTTTAGGTCTGCTTCGGGAATCTCGTCGAAGTCGACTGGTATGTCGAAATTCGGATGGGGAAACAAATCGAAGACCCGTTCTTTTGCTGCCTTCAGGGCAACAATCTCAGCTACAGGAGTCCTTTTCCGCCCCTGGGTTAGAACAATCTTTTCACCGCGCTGCGCCCTCTTTACTAGATCGGAAAGCTGGGTCTTCGCCCTAAACATTGTGGCTTCAATCATGCGCCCTCCAAAATGCTAAGAACATCTTAGCTAACATATTCTGGATTTGCAACACATCACGTTCGGGAGTACGGCGCGGTGGCGGGTTTGTGTGTAGTCGAAATAGGTAATAGTCGCGGAAATCGCACCCTCATCCTTTGTACTTTTTGACTCCGAGTATGTCGCGCTATGGTCAGCAGCGAGTCACAGACGTCAAGTTCGCCGCTCTATTCCGCCGGATCTTCTGCCGTGAAGTTCGAACAGCAGGGCTTATCGGTGGCATGAAAGTTCATCAACTCTACGCGGACATTGTCGGGGTCGAATAAGTTGAACTGACCCTTTCCGTCCTTGCCCATCTGCGTATGTTCCTGCGCATCCACCCCGACAAGGCGTCCGCCGTCTTTGAGAGTCTTGAATGCCATATCGACGGAGCCAACGCCAATCGAGAAGTGATCGAGCACGCCCAGGTCGCGCGCTGAGATATCAGGCTTGGCATTCAGCATGTATTCAAGCCAGTCGTGGCTGTCGGGAGTCTGCTGGCTCACCCAATCGATCTTGCCCTCGACCATGCCTCCATACCAATAGGGGCGGAAGCCAAGCAGGTCGCGATAAAAAGTATCCTCAACGGCTCGGTTGCGCACCATGATGCCCGCGTGAATGATGTGAGTTCCGATCGCATCGGGCGCCTCGATTGCCTTCGGCAGCCGCGGCGGCTCGACAAACTCCACCCGGTTGCCCTCGGGATCGACAACGATGAACCAACTGCTTCCGTCGGCGCCCTTCGAGACCGAGGCTGGAGTCTTGTAAGACTTGGACCGAAGATATTTGCGCAGCCCCTCGGCATTCTCTGTGTTGTAAGCGACGTGATCGAGCCGGTTGATACCCGCGCCCTCGGGCAGCGGCAGCACCTCTATGAACTGCGTCGCGCTGAACATGTAGCGAATGCCGTTGGGATTCTCAGGGTCGGATGCCTTGACCGCGCCGAGGATCTTTCCATAGAAGTGATCGGCTGCTGCTGCGTTCGAGGTGTAGACGGCCAGATGCGAGATGCCCGTGATCTTCGGGCGAGTGATCGGCGGGTCCGGCAACTGGGCGGTTGCGGCGAACGTGAACACAGCAAAGGAAGCGGCGACAAGAAATCTGAAGTTCATTCTCTACCTCGAAGATCGTGGCCGAGCCACAGTACTTCGATTCTAAGCCGTGCGCAAGACCCGGGTCCCCGTACCCGCCGTACAATGCTCCCATGAAGCGAATCGTTCTCCCAGCCTTCCTGGCCGCCCTTGTCCTGGCCGTTTGTCCCGGCTCCGCTACCCTTGCCCAGGATGCGCTTCCCACGGCGTCGGCGGCAGATCGCGCTCTGGCGCGCGAGATCTTCAAGCAGTTGATCGAGATCAACACCACCGATACTCCCAAGGGCAACGTCACCACCGCAACGGCCGCGATGCAGCAGCGTTTTCTCGACGCCGGCTTTCCCGCTGAAGATGTTCACCTGCTGGGCCCGGACCCGCGCAAACAGAACCTCGTTGTCCGCCTGCGCGCCGCCGGAGTTCCAACCAGCAAGCCCGTCCTCTTTCTCTGCCACATGGATGTGGTAGAGGCCTTGCGCTCCGACTGGCACACTGATCCCTTCGAGTTTGTGGAAAAGGACGGCTACTACTACGGCCGAGGCACACAGGACATGAAGGACTCCGACGCTGCGCTGGTCTTTACCTTTCTGCGTCTGCACAAGGAGGGCTACAAGCCGCACCGCGATTTGATCCTCGCGCTCACCGCCGACGAAGAAGGCGGCAGCTTCAACGGTGCGCAGTGGCTTGTGCAACAGCATCGCGAGTTGGTGGATGCAGCCTTCGTCATCAATCCCGACTCCGGAGGCATCGAACTGGATCACGGTCGCGCCGTGGTGGCCGACGTCGAGGCTACGGAAAAGGTCTACTCGGACTTTCAGGTGACGGCGGTCAATCCCGGCGGTCACAGCTCGCGCCCCCGGCCCGACAACGCGATTTATGAGCTCACCGCGGCGCTCGACAAGCTAGCAGCGTATTCTTTTCCCTTTGAGCTGAACGACGTCACGAAGACCTACTTCAGCAACCTTGCGGGACAGGAGACCGGACAGACAGCGACCGATATCCGCGCCATCCTCGCTTCGCCGCCCGATCTGGCCGCGGCCGCGCGTCTGAGCGCCGACCCGAGCTTCAACTCCAACTTCCGCACCACCTGCGTAGCCACGCGCCTCTCCGCAGGGCACGCCAACAATGCACTTGCCCAGACCGCGCAGGCCAACGTCAACTGCCGCATCTTCCCCGGCCACTCGCCCGAAGAGATTCGCCAGCAGTTGATCGGCCTCTTTAGCGATCCGAAGCTGACCGTGAAGTACGTCTCCGACTCTTACCAGGCCTCCGACACCGCGCCCGAGCGCAAGGCCATGGTTCCTCCTCCGCCTATCAGAGAGGTCTTTGAACCGCTGACCAAGCTCACCCAAGCCATCTGGCCGGGTGTGCCCGTGACGCCGGTGATGGAGAACGGCGCCAGCGACTCGATCTACTTTGCGCAGGGGGGAATCCCTTCCTACGGCTACTCAGCCATCGCTCTGGAACGCGACGACGAGCGCGCTCACGGTCAAGACGAGCGTCTCCCAATCGACTCCTACTGGAAGTCGCTGGACTTTCTCTACTCGTTCTTGCAGGCGCTGGGAGCGAAGTGAGCCTTCTCTGCGCGTTCTCAAAGACCCTCCGCCCTCGCTGCTAAACTGAAGACTGATGATTCTCCCGTTCGTCCGCGAAATCTTCGCGGAGCTGGAGCACTCCTCGGGATTTGAACGCGTACGAAGGCATCTGAGCCTCGCTGCGGGGCGGAGACGTGTCTCCGGACTCACCAACACAGCGCGATCCATCTATATTCCGCTCTTTGCGCGGGCCGCACGGCAGCCGGTGATCGTGGTGGTCGCCGACAACAAGGCAGCCGAGGCTCTGGAGCCGATGCTGCGCGCCGGCTGTGAACTGACCGGCGCGGTTGACCCTGCTCAGGTCGTGCGGCTTCCGGCTCACGATGTCCTTCCCTTTGAAAACCTCTCTCCTCATCCGGATGTGCAAGAGCAGCGCGCAGCGGCATTGTGGAAGCTGGCAACCGGCGCGGTTTCCCTTCTGATCGCTCCTGTCGAGTCGGCAGCGCTCCGCCTCTTCGACCGCGACTACTATGCCGGCCTCGCTGTCACCCTCAAGCGCGGCGAAGAGATCGACGTCGAAGTGCTCACCAGCCATCTGGCATCGGTGGGCTACACGCAGATGGATCTCGTCGAGATGCCCGGTCAGTTCACGCGGCGAGGCGGAATTCTCGACGTGTATTCGCCGGAGTCGGACCGGCCCGTGCGCATCGAGTTCTTTGGCGACGAGATTGAGACGATTCGCAAATTCGACCCCGAGACCCAGCGCTCGCAATCGGGCCTCGACGAGACACAGTTGCTGCCGTTGACCGAAACGCCAGTCACGGAGCGGTTGCTCGCCGCCGTGCATGGCAGGCTGAGCAAGCAGCGAGTCGAGTTGGAAGGCTCGGCAGAAGACCAAGAGATGGCTGCCGAACTGGCCGCAGCCGGCGGAGTCAGCGTCTTTCCGGGATGGGAGTTTTTCTCTGCGGTGGCAGGGACGAATAAGTCACTGCTGACTCTCTTGCCTAAGTGCGTCCTCTTTGTCGAGGAGCCGGCGATGGTGCGCAACCAGATCGAACGCTGGTGGAACAAGGTCGAGCAGCGGCACGAGCGCTCGGCGATCGGCTCACTGATCACTCCTGAAGACATTTATCTGCGCCCTGAGATCTTACAGGCGCAGCTAGGCTCGCACATGGGTCTTGACCTCGATCAACTGGGTGTGGTCGACGTGCTCGATGACGACACGACCCTCGGCGAGATCGAGTTGAATACGAGGCCGACCCTCCGGTTTCATGGCTCCATTCCCGCGCTGACCGAGCAACTGCGCGCTCTGATGACAGCCGAGACCCGGACCGTGCTGGCAGCGCCGCATCAGGGCGATGTCGAGAGATTGGCGACCGTCCTGCGCGAGTATCAGATTCCTTATCGTCTCGGCAGCCGGAATCCGCATCCCGGCGAGACCGTCTTGGACGAGGCCAGTTATCTGGCCGGCGATCTGCGAGTCCCGGTGATCGTGCGCACGCCAATCGCCGCGGGAGTTAACTTTCTAGATTCGAATCTGATTTTCTTCGGCGCTAACGATCTCTCCGACGATGCGGATGTAGCAGCGCGCCCCGAGCCGAGAAGATCAAAGACCGCGGCCTTTGTCTCCGACTTCCGCGACCTTGCGATCGGCGACTATGTGGTGCACGTCGAGCACGGCATCGCGCAGTATCAGGGGCTCAAGGAGATTGAGCAGGACGGGCTCTCGGTCGAGTTCATGATTTTGGAATTCGCCGATGCCGCCAAGTTATATGTCCCACTGACTCGGCTCGATCTGATTCAGAAGTATCGCTCGACAGACACCGGACCCGCGCCGGTGCTCAACAAGCTCGGTTCGCAGCAGTGGGCCAAAACCAAGGCGCGCGTCCGCAGGGCCATGCAGGACATGACGGCCGAGCTGCTAAGGTTATACGCCGAGCGAACCACCGCGCAGGGAACTGCATTCTCAAAAGACAACGAGTTTCAGCGGGAGTTTGAGGACTCCTTCGACTATAACGAGACCGACGATCAGAATTCGGCGATCCGCGCCATCAAATATGACATGGAATCGACCACGCCGATGGACCGCCTGCTCTGCGGCGACGTGGGTTACGGCAAAACCGAAGTCGCAATGCGCGCAGCATTCAAGGCTGTTCAGGATGGCAAGCAGGTGGCCGTGCTGACGCCGACGACGATTCTCGCCTTCCAGCACTTCGAAACCTTCAAGAAGCGATTTGCGCAGTTCCCCATCAATATTGAGATGATCTCGCGCTTCCGCACGCTGAAGGAACAAAAGGCCATCGTGGAAAAGGTGGAGGCCGGAAAGGTCGACATTCTCATCGGAACGCACCGCTTGCTCTCGAAAGACATCAAGTTTCAGGACCTTGGCCTGCTGATCGTGGATGAAGAGCAGCGCTTCGGCGTGCGCCACAAGGAGCGGCTCAAACAGATGCGCAAGGAGATCGACGTATTGGCCATGAGCGCCACACCGATTCCGCGCACGTTGCACATGTCGCTGGTGGGTCTGCGCGACATGAGCGTGATCGAGACGCCGCCCAAAGATCGCATGGCGATTCAAACGGTGGTTGCCAAGTTCGATGAGAAGATCGTTCGCTCGGCAATCGAGGTGGAACTGGAGCGCGGCGGCCAGGTGTATTTCGTTCACAACCGCGTCGAGTCGATCTACGAAATCGCCGCGCGAATTCAGGAACTCGTGCCCGCGGCACGCGTTGTCGTAGGTCACGGGCAGATGGGCGAATCGGAGCTTGAGAAGGTGATGCTCGCCTTCATGCATCACGAGTACGATGTGCTGGTAGCGACGACGATTATCGAAAACGGCCTCGACATTCCGCTGGCCAACACCATGCTCATCAATCGCGCCGACCGCCATGGACTCAGCGAGCTATATCAGCTTAGAGGGCGAGTAGGGCGTTCAAATCGCCGCGCCTATGCTTACCTGCTGATCCCGCCCGAACAGGAGTTGACAGAGATCGCACGCAGGCGTTTGGCGGCGCTGAAGGAGTTCAGCGACCTCGGCGCAGGCTTCAAGATCGCCGCGCTGGATCTGGAGTTGCGCGGCGCCGGCAATATGCTGGGCGGCGAGCAGAGTGGTCACATCGAGGCCGTCGGCTTTGAGCTGTATACATCGATGCTAGAGACCGCGGTGAAGGAGATGAAAGGCGAGACCAGCGAGGAACGGCCGGCAACGCAACTCAATCTCGGCATCGCCCTGCGCATCGACGAGAGTTATGTTCCCGAGGAAAATCAGCGGTTGCGACTCTACAAGAAGATCGCCGGAGCGGCAAGCGAAAAAGCCGTCGCCGAAGTGCGCGCAGAGATGGAAGACCGCTATGGCGCGCCGCCCGACGCGACGGTTTATCTGCTCGAAGCCTCGCTGATTCGCCTCGAATGCGAGCGGATCGGCATTGCGCAGATCGATCGCAAACGCGCCGAATTGCACATTCGCTTTACTGAAACCGCAGCCGTCGATCCGCCGCAACTGATGAGGCTGGTGGCGCGCAACGCAAAACGCGGCGCTCAATTCACACCGCAGGGTCTATTGAAGTATCCTTTGGCTGCTACGCGGTCCGATGAAATCCTGCTGGAGGTTCGTGAGCTGATTGAGAAACTGGCTCCAGCGCCCGTGATTCAATAGAAGATCCCAGACAATAGTGAGGATGATATGAAGAGGTCTGTTGCTGGCTTTGCGATAGGAGTTCTTATGTCTGCCGCTATCACTTCACACGCCGAGAAAGAAACCTGGAAGCAGCAGTTTCAGAAGGTCTCGGACGAATACTTCGACCAGGTTTACTTTCACTATGCGCCTACGCAGGGAACACTGGTCGGCTATCACCAGTATGACGGCCAATTGGAAGATTACTCGCGCAAGAATATCGACGCCGAGATTGCCGCGCTGAAGGCTTCCGAAGCGCGCGTCGAGGCGATCCATCCCGATGCGGCCGCGGCTGATTTTGTTCCGCGCACTGATCGCGAGATGGTGCTCGCGAATATTCGCTCACAGTTGCTCACCCTCGAAACAATTCGCCCGTGGGAAAAGAACGCAGATAACTATTCGAGCGCCTGCGCCAATGGGGCCTTCACGCTGATGGAGCGCAAGTTTGCCTCGGCAGACGAGCGGCTGCGCTCGGTGATTGCGCGTGAAAAGCAGATGCCCGCCTTGCTCGACAATGCCCGCATCAATCTGAAGAATCCTCCGCGCATCTACACCGAGATCGCCATCGAGCAGTTGCCGGATATTGTGAGCTTCTTTCAGAATGATGTGCCGCTCGCCTTTGCCGAAGCAAAAGACCCGGCACTAAAAGCCGAATTCGCACAGACCAATACAGCAGTAATTGCGGCGTTGAATAAGTATCTGGAATGGCTCAAAACCGATCTGCTTCCCAGATCCAAAGGCGACTTCCGTATCGGCGCCGGCGCCTTTTCAAAGAAGCTTCAATATGACGAGATGGTTGATACTCCGCTCGACAAGCTGCTCGAAATCGCCTGGGCCGATCTGCGCAAGAACCAGGCCCACTTCAATGAGCTTGCAAAGGAGCTTGAGCCGGAGAAGACGCCCGCCGCGGTGCTCGAAGAGTTAGGCGCGAATCATCCCGCTCCCGATCATCTTCTTGACGCCTTCCGCGCCACCTTCGACGGCCTGGTAAGCTTTATTCATACCCATCACATCGTGACCATTCCGTCCGATGTGCGGCCAATCGTAGAGGAAACTCCGCCTTTCATGCGAGCAACCACCTTTGCCAGCATGGATACACCGGGACCCTTCGAGAAGCATGCCACCGAAGCTTATTTCAACGTGACTCTCCCAGACCCCAAGATGAAGCCCGGAGAGGTTGAGGGTTACATGCATTCGTTCAATGTCGGCACGGTGATCTCAACGGCCGTGCATGAGGCTTATCCGGGCCATTACATCCAGTTTCTCTGGGTGCCACAAGCGCCTAGCCGCGTTCGCAAGCTGCTCGGCGCGAACACCGATGTAGAGGGCTGGGCGCACTATTGCGAGCAGATGATGCTCGATGAAGGCTATGGTCAGCCCGGCGTTGGCGCGAAGGATGAGCGCGAGTCGAAGTTCCTGCGCCTAGGGCAGCTGCAGGATGCATTATTGCGCAACGCGCGCTTTATTGTCGGCATCCAAATGCACACAGGAAAGATGAGCTTCGATGATGCTGTTGCGTTCTTTCAAAAAGAGGGCTACCAGTCGAAAGAGACAGCGACTGTAGAGACCAAGCGCGGAACGAGCGATCCGACTTATCTTTACTACACGCTGGGCAAGTTACAGATCATGAAACTGCGCGAGGACCTCAAGAAGAAGCAGGGCGCGGCCTTCTCTCTGGAAAAGTTTCACGACGACTTCTTGCGTCAGGGATTTCCCCCGATAAAGATCGTGCGGCAAGCGATGCTGGGTGACGATTCGCCCGCGCTTTGAAACGAAATGGACCAGCGATTTCGCAGGAGCCGATGAGATGAGGAAGACGGAATGAGCAAAAGGGTGAGGAAGGCAGTTTTTCCGGCAGGCGGGCTGGGCACGCGATTCTTGCCGGCCACGAAGGTTATCCCCAAAGAGATGCTAGCGCTCGTCGACAAGCCCATCATTCAATACGGTGTGGAAGAGGCGATCGCCTCTGGAATCGAGCACATCATCATCATCACGGGGCGCGGCAAAGGCGCGATCGAGGACCACTTCGACCACAGCTTCGAGCTCGACGCAACGCTTGAACGACGTGGCAAGCATGAGCTGCTGGCCGTCTCGCAGGGCGTCGCATCGCTCGCTCGCGTCAGCTACGTGCGGCAAAAGGAGCCTCTCGGCCTGGGCCATGCAGTGCTCTGCGCCAAGGACCTGGTGGGCGATGAGCCCTTTGCAGTGATTCTGCCCGACGATATCATCGACGCCGAGGTGCCGTGCCTCAAACAGATGATCGGCGTCTTCAATGACAAGGGCGGCTCAGTGCTGGCCACTCAGACGGTCGAGGGCGCAGGCATCAGTGCTTACGGTGTGCTGGCAGGCTCGCAGGATTCCGCCAACTCACGCATCTTCAACTGCACCGGCATGGTGGAGAAGCCAAAGCTTGCTGATGCGCCCACGAAGCAAGCTATCATCGGCCGATACGTACTTACGCCACGAGTTTTTGAGTTATTAGAGAAAACCACTCCCGGAGCCGGTGGCGAGATCCAACTCACAGACGGTCTCCGGGCGTTGCTCAAAGAAGAAAAGGTATTTGGCTACACCTTCGAAGGAACGCGCTACGACGCGGGCGATAAGCTTGGGATGTTAGAAGCCACCGTCGAGTTTGCTCTCAAGCGCGACGACCTCGGGCCAAAGTTCCGCGAGTATCTCAAGGGGCTGACGCTGTGAAGCGGAGTTAGCGCGGCTCGCGGTGTTAGCGTAGCTGGTCAGCCTGGGAGTTTAACTAACTCCGCTAGCTCGGCTAACTCCGCTGCTTCCTCACGCCTTCCACTTGATATTGCATCCGATCGAGGGACGCTGATCCGTCAGCGGGGCCTTGCCGGCAATCGCTGCGTCGATAGCGGCTCGCAGGTCTTCACCGGTTACCGCAACACCGTTTCCTGGGCGGCTGCGGTCAAACTCGCCGCGATAAACCAGCCGGCGATCGGCATCGAAGAGAAAGAAGTCTGGCGTGCATGCAGCCTTATAAGCGTGCGCCACGGCCTGCGTCTCATCATACAAATAAGGAAAGACGAAGCCGTGAGTCTTGGCTTGCTGCTTCAGGCCGGCGGGGCTGTCGTCGGGATGAGTGGTCACATCGTTGCTACTGATAGCGACGATGCTCACCGGCTTGCCTTCGTAATCCTTGCCCAGGACACCCAACCCCTTCTCGATGTGCTTCACATAAGGGCAGTGGGCACAGATGAACATGACGAGCAGCGCCTTTGACCCGCTAAAGTCATCACGGCGGACGCTCCTTCCCGTGACAACATCAGTTAGCGCAAAATCAGGGGCTGTCGTACCCAGTTCCAGCATGGTGGATTCGGTAAGTGCCATTGAATGACCTCCTCTATTAGTTAGTAAGTCAGTGTGGGCGTCCCGCGATCGTTCCCTCAGAAGAGCGGCGTCTGTCTGCCGGGCATCGTCAATCCAAAGTGCTCATAGGCCGAACGCGTCGCGACACGGCCGCGCGGAGTGCGATCGAGAAACCCGATTTGAATCAGAAATGGTTCGTAGACCTCTTCCAGTGCGTCCTGCTCCTCGGCCAGCGTCGCGGCCAGCGTACTCAGTCCAACGGGCCCGCCGTCGTATTTTTGAATAATCGCCAGCAACAGCCGGCGGTCGATCTCGTCGAAGCCGTGGGCGTCGACCTCCAGCATGGTCAAGGCGGCGTTGGCCGTCGGCCGGTCGATCGCGCCCGAGCCTCGTACCTGCGCAAAGTCGCGCACGCGGCGCAGCAGCCGGTTGGCTATCCTCGGAGTCCCGCGGGAGCGCAGCGCGATTTCGGCCGCGCCGTCCTCGTCGATGGGAATCTGCATCACCTCTGCCGAGCGCGTGACGATGAATTGCAGCTCCTCCTCGGTATAAAACTCCAGCCGCAACAGAATTCCGAAGCGGGAGCGTAGTGGCGAGCTGAGCAGGCCCGGCCTGGTCGTCGCTCCTATAAAGGTGAAGGGCCGGATCTCCATCACATGCGTGCGCGCCGCCGGACCCTGGCCAATAATAATGTCCAGCTTGTAGTCCTCAAGCGCCGTGTAAAGCTTCTCTTCGAGCACCGGCTGCATGCGATGGATCTCGTCGAGAAAGAGCACCTGCCGCTCGCGCAGGTTGGTGAGGATGGCCGTCAAATCGCCCTGAATCTGGAGAGCGGGGCCAGAGGTCTGCTGGAAGCCGACATCCAGCTCATTGGCGATAATCGTGGCCAGGGTTGTCTTGCCCAGCCCCGGAGGGCCGGAGAGCAGAACGTGATCGAGGGCCTCGCCGCGTGATTTTGCTGCCTCAAGGGCGATGGCGAGCTGTTCCTTGGCCTTCGACTGGCCAATGAACTCCTGCAGCCGCCGGGGACGCAGTTTCAGCTCAAAGCCCTGCTCTTCGTCGGCGCGCGAGGCGCTGACCAGCCGTTCCCCACCCCGATAACGAGAATCTGTGGTCGGGGACCCCGGTTCCGGGGTGTTGTCGCGTGCGATCGCCATGCTGTCCAGAAGTGTAGCCGCTGCCGGGCAATGGAGCAAAACACGGCAACGGGCGAGGAGCAGTAGGTGGCCGGGCTGCGCTCGCTCCGGGTCCGCTTCGGCCTCCAGTGTTTCCAGTCGCGAAGAGCTGGCGAATCTATCGCACAGCCCTTCAGGGAGGCGCTCCGAACCGGATCGGACAAGCTGCCGAAGCAAGCAAAAGTGACTTATTGACTCTCTTGATTCCGCGTCAAAGGGCTGGTTTTTGGTCACATCGGAGTTGAAATCTTAGGGTGTATAGTCGAGGGTGGTGGAAAGTACCCGACTTCGCCGCACAATTGCGGAGCCGAAGCCGTTGAAATGCTAGGAGACTGAGAATGTTCAATCGCTTTTGCTTCGGTGCGCTGTTGTTGGCCGGCCTTGCGGGATTGTTTTCCGGTTGTAGCACCACTACTACAGCTGGGTTGACCACAATCGTTATCAGTCCCAGTGGTGCCAGCGCGGTTACGGTGACGCTGGTGCCTCCCGGTGTTCCCCAGGGGTCCAGCCAATTCACGGCCATCGGGTACTATGGCCACGCAGGCCACCAGGTCACCAAGGATATAACCAGCCAGGTCACTTGGAAATCCGACAACACCCAGGTAGCAGTGATTTGCACCAATGGTTCTCCCGCTCCTTGCACTGCAGCGACCGATGGATTAGCCTCGGCAACCGGCTTCACAGCCACTGGCGCTTGGACGGGGAACAGCACCATCACCGCCAGCGCGCCTGGCTTCAACGGCGAGATAGTCAGCAACACCGCTGTCTTTACCGTGACCTCGTGCACATCCTGCACCGGCGCAAGCACGGATGTCACCTCAGTCAACGTCATACCGTCAACACAGACAGTTACGGCATTGGGTGTTCCCGTTCAATATGAAGCGATCGGAACGACCTCCAGTGGGGCCTCGGTTGCGCTGACCGCTGCTTCCGGGGTTCAGTGGAACTCCAGCAACCCAGCGGTTGCAACGATGGGCGCGACGACTGGCTTGGCCACCACGATCGGATCTGGCACGTCGACAATTACGGCCATCTTCATCAACGCAGACGGCACCGCGGCTGAGGGCAACGCAACCCTCACAGTGCAGGCGGTCACTAACTCGGCAGAGCCCCTAACTTCCTTGACCGTCTCGCCCAACGCGCAGACAGCGTTGGCGGTCGGTCAAACCTCCCAGTTCCTCGCCATTGCCACGACGGGCACAGGCACATCGGTGAATCTCACCAATCAAGGCGCCACGGTCAATAATCAACAGATTAAGGCTGCTGTCTGGTCGTCCAGCAACTCATCGGTTGTCTCGATCAATGCCGCAACGGGAATCGCCCAGTCGGTCGGGGCGGGCGCCGCTGTGATTTCGGCGATCGCTACGAATCCAGATGGAAGCGTCGTGACCGGCACGGCACAGTACACGGTGACGCTTTCGGGCACCAACTCGGGCAGCGAGCCTCTGACCGCGCTGGCCGTGTTGCCGGCTACGCAGACATCGCTGGCCGTCGGTCAGGCAATCAACTTCCTTGCCATCGGCACCACCGGATCGGGCGGTTCGGTGAACCTCACAAATCAAGGCGCAACAATTAACGGCGCTACGGTGGGCGCTGCTGCCTGGAGTTCCAGCAATCCGGCGGTGGCCACGGTCGATCCTGCAACCGGCATTGCCACCTCGAAGGGCGCGGGCGCAACGGCCATTACGGCTATTGCCACCAACCCCGATAAAACCATAGTGACAGCCAGTGCAGTCCTCACCGTGACGGTTTCCACTTCAGCGGAGCCCTATGTATCGCTGGCTATCGTTCCGGCCGCGCAGACACTGTATGCGGTCAATCAAACCGCCTCGTTCCTCGCCATCGGCACGACAGGGACGGGCGCTACGGCAGATCTGACCAGTAAGGCAACCTGGTCGAGCAGCAACGTTGCGATTGCCAAACTTACCGGAACCGCTAGTACCGAAACTGCAGGACAGTTCTCGGCAGTTGCAAATGGCGTCACTGCGATCACCGCCACAGTTCCGAATGCGAGCGTCGGCGGCGCTGTTGGCGACACGACTTCGGTGACGGCAAGCGCAGCCCTCACGGTCAACATCACTGCCACTGAGCCTTTGCTTTCGGTTGCCATCGTGCCCAGTTCGCCTTCGGTGGCGTCGCCGGGTGAATCCAGCCAACTGCTCGCTATTGGCACCTTCTCGGCCGTACCTACCACGCAGGATGTGACCGCGGGCCTTCCCGGCCCCACCAGCTTCACCACCAATAATCCTGCCATCACAACCACTTGGAGTTCCAGCGACACGTCGGTAGCAACGGTGACTACCTCTTGTCCCACCGGCACCGCTGCTCCCGATCTATCCTGCACGATCTCTTTGTGTCCTGGCACTTCCACCGCCGCCGGAGTTTGCAACTCGTGTGTCCCGCCCGCCGTTGCCGCGGGCGCATCCTGCGCGACCGTCAATCCGGCGACCCCGCCTGGACTGGTCACGGGTGTAAACCAGGGTACGGCTGCCATTGTCGTTAAAGCCTCGAACCCCGATGGATCGCTGGTGACCAATACGACGCCCTTCACGGTGCTAAACGGACCGACGAACCTCTACACCAATCTAACGATCATTCCGTCTACCCTGGCGGTTACGTCGTCGGGTCAACAGAACCAATTCATTGCGCTGGCCAGCCAGGGAGGCACTAGCCCGCAGGTCGACGTGACCGGCGCCGTTATCTGGAAATCCGAAACTCCATCGGTCGCCACGATTTGCTCCGCTCAAGCTCCCACATCCTGCACCCCGGACTTAGCCGGTCTGGCGACGGCTGGGAACGCAGGTACGACCCTCATCACTGCGACCTTGCCACAGGGCGTCACTGCGACCGTGCCACAGGGCACGAGCGAGCTGGTGGCGCAAGCGAACTACACTTTGACCATCGGGACATCGCCGGAGCCTCTCATTTCGATCAACGTCGTTCCGGGCAGCGTCACTGTCTCCAATAAGGGCATGACCCAGCAATATCTTGCCTTCGGAACCTACACAACCATCCCGACCCTTCGCGACATCACGGACTCGGTCACTTGGATTAGCCTTGATCCAGATGTGGCATCGATCAATAGCGCCGGATCGCCTGGAGAACTTGCCGGGCTTGCTACGGCCCAGGGCCAGGAAGGTCTGAGCGTCATCTATGCGGAGGGGACAAACCCTGACACCACTGTGGTTGTTTCCAATCCCGTAACGTTTACGTGCGAAGTGCCAAGCATTACGCCACCTCCATGCTTACAGGCCGTGGCCCCTACACTGCTGGCGACACTGACCGTTTTTAATGCGGGCGCCAACAGCACCAACTGGCTGATCACGGCTCCGTCCGACCAAGGCGTGCCCAATCTGATTCATTGCGGCCCAGGCTCCGTACTCGCAGGCCTGGGGAACTCTGTCTGTACGGGAACCTATGCCGCTGGTACGAACGTGACGATCACCGCATCGCTAGCGGGGAACGCGCTCGACACGACCTTTGGCGGTTGGACAGCGAACTGCGACACAGTTGCCGACACGCCGAATTTTACAAATACT
This sequence comes from Occallatibacter sp., assembly GCA_050010735.1. Lineage (GTDB taxonomy): Bacteria > Acidobacteriota > Terriglobia > Terriglobales > Acidobacteriaceae > Telmatobacter. Next base: position 68,353 of record JBEKKL010000014.1, read on the forward strand.
TGCGCATTGCCGACGCCGGCAGGCGGAGGCGATCCCTCAGGACTCGTCGGCAGTCAATCCGTCGGCGCGCTTTTCTACGGTCTGAACCTGAGCTGCCCGGCGACGACAAGCGGTACCGTGGGCGTTGCCTTCAACAGTGGCGCGGCCGTGGCGAGCGGCGGCACGCCTCCTTACACCTACTCGGTGGCGGGTACGCTTCCGGCAGGACTGACAATCAATACGACAACAGGCGCAGTGACAGGAACGCCGACGGCCGCTGGAACCTTCTCTGTGACTGCAACAGATGCGCACGGCATTAACGCCGCATCGCCCTGCGCGATCACGATCGTCCAGTAACCCGGGAAGGCTCAACCGTAGTCAACGCGAAAGCCGCCCTTCGGGGCGGCTTTCGTGTATTTGGAAGTTCGAGGCAGCAGCGAGTCGAGCCGCCAGGCGCTACGCGGGCGCTTTAACCTCGGGCCAGTAACGGAAGTTGCGGAAGGTGGCGTGGCCCTTGCCGCAGGCGTAGAGCGCGGGGCGCAGATCGAGAAAACCTCCCAGAACGTTATGGTGCATGCCGGAGACTTCGGCGGATGTTTCGGTCCTTTGCCAGGACTCACCCGGGATGCGGTAATAGAAATCCAGCTCCTGGCGGTCGTTGACGATGCGCAGAGTCGCACGCGTTTGGCCCTTGCCAGAGCGGCTTTTGAGCGAGCCGTTCGGAATCCGCACTTCAATGCCCTGTGGGTTAATAAGGATTCCGGCAACGTGGCTTGGGTCATAGAAGAGCACCAGACCCGACTCGCATCCCGGCGAGACTTCGATGTCGACCTCGACGGTGTAGGAGTGGCCTCCGACGGCGGTCGTAAGGGCGCTGGAATCTGCCAGTGAGCTGCCGCGCGCCTCGAGCGTAAGCGCGCCATTGCCGGTGGTGAAGCGAGCCGGATCGTAGTCGCGCCAGAATCCCCATTGCAGGCCGAGAGCGGCAGAGGTGAAGTCGTCTGAGGGATCTTGAAAGGGCTGCTGGCTTGAGCCGGGCACGGGCATGGGAATCGCTGAATCCGCGCTCACGCCCTGCGGAAGGCGGAACCAGCCATCGGGCGTCCACTCGATGGGAAGGAGAAGGAGCTGCCGGCCCAGCGTGCGATAGCCATTCTCATAAGAATGCACGGTGATATACCAGCGGCCATCGGGCGTATCGACGAGGCGGCCGTGGCCGAGCGATAGCCAGCGGTCATCGCGAGTGGGCGTGTGGACGATGGGGTTGTAGGGCGAATACTCCCAGGGACCATCGGCGTGCCGGCTGCGCGCAGAGACGACGGCGTGGCTGGTGCCCGGTCCGCCCGTGCCTCCTTCAGCCACGTTCAGATAAAAGTAGCCGTTGCGTTTGAGGAGCTTGGGACCCTCAAGGCAAGTGCACTCCATGCGGATGTTGGTGGGCATCGGCCATGCGTCAAAGACTTTGCGGGGAGGCGTTTTTACCGCCAGGCCGTCGGCGGTGAGTTCGGCCATCTGACCTCCAGCCATGTGCAGATAGCGGCGGCCGTCTTCATCGATATGCGCAGGGTCGATGGCGTGAATGCCGAGATCGATGGGCTCGCTCCACGGTCCGGTGACATGATCGGCGTGAACCACCTTCAAGGTGCCATTGGCGGGAAAGTAGATGTAAAAGCGATTTTCGTACTCGCAGAGATAGGGCGCCCAGACCGTGCCATAGTAGCGGTGCAGCGCTGCGGCCACGGGACGCCAGTTGATCAAATCGCGTGAGTGCCAGATGAGCAGTCCCGGAGCGTAGTCGAAGCTGGAGTGAGTCAAGTAGAAGTCGTCGCCGACGCGGATGGGGCTGGCGTCGGGATGATCGCCGCCCATGATCGGATTGCGATAGAGGTTGCCGCTCTGTCCCAGGGCAAAGCGGGTCTTCGAAGCCAGAGCAAGGCTGGCGGTACTTACAACAAAGCGTCGGCGAGTGAGCATGATGAGGCCAGTGTAGCGTCGAAGGGATGATGGAGTACAGCGAAGACGTTGCAGGGTTCTTCCGCGACCCCATCCGTTACGGAAACCAGGGAATGGCGCTTAGGACTTCAATGGAATTACTCCGGCCACAAGCTTGTAGTGGAAGCCATTCAGTGGTTTTTCGGCTAGGCTGATCGTCAGCATGGCCAGACCGCCCTTATCTCGTTCGATTGCAGAATGCGGGTGCAGGCCCAATCCGGTGCGTCGGCACTGTGCTTCCCATAGCGGATCTGTGACCACAAGACAATACGGGTCATCGACAAAGCGAAACTCAGCCTGAACCTTCAGTTTGTTGGCGTACGCCGGGTGACGGGAGACCCTCCAATGTAGCTGCAGGGGCCGGATGATTGATAGAGAATGACTGAGTCTACGCTTCAACAATGGATCATCAGCCGGTAATCTGTCGCTGTAGCTATGCAACAGCGGTCTATTCTGATCCAAATAGGAGATCAGTATCTCCGCGTCCTGAGGCCTGTCGAAACGTCGCTGAACCACGTAATCATCTTCGCCAGGCCCAACAGCCAACTCCCAATTCTCCGGCTGCACGGCATTTCCCGAATATCTATCGAGACGGATTTGCAAAACGTCGAGCAGTGCCAATATCCTGCGCCTTTGAGTTTGGCTGTCCACTACAATGATCTCGTGGTCGGCAAACGCGCCGAGTGTTTTGGCGTGAACGGGACGAATCCATTTGCCGGAATCGATGTCGATGCCGGCGATGCAATTGCCCCCATCTCTCCTCCCTATGGCAAGGCACAAGAATTGCACTTCGTGCATAGATCGATCCTCTGCTTAAAGATGGATAATCCTAGCGCCGCCCCATTCCTTCTGTAAATATTCAAGCGCCAGTCGCCGGTGACAATGTTCGGCGGTCGCTTCGCTGCACAGCAGAACGGTTTTTTTCAGGAAGCTTTCCCTGGAAAGAACCGTTTCAACTTTTCGGGAGCGGATGAGAGCGAGATAGGATTCAGCATAACTCTCCCAGCTCCCCTTCTTCTTCTTGTAAGAGTCGAGCATCTCCTGCGTGGGGGCAAGCAGTGGTTCGTGTTCATAAACAATGCTACAGATCTCACGCAAAAAGTAGGCAAGGTCGGCCTGCTTGGCGAAGGCGGCAAGCTGGGAGGTGTTATTCAGACGCACATCGAGCAGTCTTTCAATGCCGTGAGCCTTTAACGTGCCGAAGAATTCGCCGGCGCTTTTTTGGGTAAAACCGATGCTGTAGATCTCCATTGGTCCTCGTCAAGTTCAGCGAAGAGTGCGGGCTGAACGCCGACCAGCGGCTTGCCGGCTTCGACGGCAACCGTTTCATCGGTTTCTAAGCTGCCGTCGCCCCGAATGTGGAGCATCGTGTGACCGCGCTCTGTGAGAACGCGACCAATGAGCAGGCGGCGATGGCAGTGAGCCGGGTCTTCCTCCCCGCAAACCAGAGCCACTCGAAAGCGCTCCAAGCCGGACTCAAGCCGCGCAATGGCCGCCTGGAAGCGGGCATCGTCGCGCAAGCGGCTGTAAAGGACGTGGCCTTTGGCGTCGTAGTAGGCTGGATTGGCAGGACGTCCACCCAGTTCAGAGCCGAGGAAGAGATAACGAACTCCCGCTTCCTCAAGAGAACGCTGCATCACTTCCTTGTCGAATTGTGGAGCGAACTTCGAGTAGGGCGAACTGCGCGTATCGACTACAACCTCAATCCCGTGCTTCCTTACGAGGGCGAGCCACGCCGAATACTCATGGTTCGAATGGCCGAGTGTGAAGAAACTGCTCATGCGAATGCCCTTGCAGAAGAGCATAGCACTGTGGAAGTTCTCCAGTGCTAGGAAACCGTTATTCCGGTCCGCCGGTTAGACTGAAAGGGTCCTCTTGACCGCGATGACCCACCGGTTCGCCAGCCTCCGCCGCTTTCGCTTCAATCTGCCGCAGCGCATCGCCGCGGCTCTGCTCACGATCTTTCTCATTCAGGGATTGTGGTTGACCAGCCGCCAGACGCTCACCGACCGCGATTACCAATACGCGCGCTGCGGACGCGAGATGTGGGAGCGTCCATCGCCTCTGGCCGGCTACTTCACCAGTTGCGGCAACATTCACGATGGCATTCTCGCCTACCGGCTGGCCGGGCTGCCGCTCACGCTCAATCTGCTGGCTGAGCGCGTGCTCGACCACTTCCGCAAACCTGAAGACCGCGTCGTGCAGGTTGAAGCAGGACCCTCCGGCCCAAATCTCAGCACCTGGGAGTTGCGCCACCAGCTCACCCATACATTGCTTCTATTGCGGCTGCCGTTCTTAGCCGCAGGATGCTTTCTAGGCGCGGGCCTCTGGTGGGTAACGCGGCGGCTCTATGGCAACTGGGGCGGATACACCGCGCTGGCGCTCTATTGCTTCTCTCCCGCCGTGCTGCGAGCCTGTGTCGCGCCCAACCCCGAGGTGCTGGCTGCGCTGGGAGTTTATGGCGGCCTCTACACTTGCATTGGAGTGGCTCATGCCATGCAGGGACCGGTGCGAAAATGGCGCCCGCGAATCGTTTTGTTGACCGCCGCTTTTGGCCTGGCTGCCGCCTCGCACATCGCCGCGCTTCCCGTGGTCGCCCTGCTGGGATTGGCAGCCATGCTGTGGATCGCCGAGGGGCGGCGCTCACAGGTGCTGCCGGTCGTGTTGGCAGCTGTGGCGGGAGCCTTTCTGCTTGTTTTTGCCTGCTACGGATTCTCGCCCGACGCCTTCAGCTATCTCTTCCGCTCCGCCGCTGGATTCCTCTGGTTCTCGCTCGATCCGGCCCGGCGCTTTTTCTCCACTCTTCCGAATGCCGGCATCACAATCGCTGCAGCATCCGCATCGCTTCTCTATCTTTGCTTCCGCCGTTCGCGCTACTTCGGGAACTCCGTTCCTCTGATCTGCGCTTTAGTCCTTCTTGCTCTGACAATGACCGGCGCGCCCGGAAGCCCCTGGCTCTGGGCGCTTCCGTTTCTGCTGACATTCGTAGCCGGAGTCTTCGCCGACGCCTACGAAAGCCAGCACGGCCATCTCGCAATGAGCGCTGCCGGGGCCACAGTGCTCTTGCAAGCGGTCTTCTGTGTACTCAGCCTGCCGGGCTTGCTGTAAGGCGTCGTGGTATCGCTTTGATCAGCACCAACGGGCGATTTCAGCGAAGAAGGAGAAACAGTGATGGCCTATTCAACGGTCTCTCTTGAAGAAATGCTTGCCAGAGAATCGGAAGAGTTCAGGCAGTCCGTAGAGCAGCGCACAGCGGAGATGATTGCTGAGGAGTTGAATCTGCGCGAATTGCGCCGTCAGCGGAAACTGACTCAGGCGCGGCTATCGAAGAAGCTCAAGATCGGTCAGGAAGGCGTCTCGCGCATCGAGAAACGGGCAGATCTGTATCTTTCGACATTGCGCAGCTATATTGAGGGCGTTGGCGGCAAGTTGTCGCTGATCGTCCAATTTCCCGACCGTCCGCCGGTGATGCTGGCCGGCCTGGGTGACGACGCCGTTGAGAGCAGAAAAAAGACCAAAAAGAAGGCCAAATCCACCTCCAAATCCAAGGTTGGGACACGCCGCTCTGCGTGAACGGGACCGGCCTCCGGAAGAGCGCGCGCGATGGAGTATAAATTAAACCATAATAAGGACTTATTTATAGGTGTTTGCCTTGCTGAAACCGCCTTTTACGCGGTAAAATAGAAGCACAGCCCGCGGAACTCGGCCCCTCTGTTTTCGGCCCCTTTCTTCCGCCTCTCGGGCGGGCCCGATAAGACCTCTATGGCAGACGATCAGAATCCTCTTCTCCCTCTCGAAGGCGGGACACCGCCCAATAGCGGCACCAACTTCGTTTCCATGAACATTGAAGAGGAGATGCGCCGCTCCTATCTCGCCTACTCCATGTCGGTGATCGTCGGGCGCGCGTTGCCCGATGCGCGCGACGGCCTCAAGCCCGTGCATCGCCGCATTCTCACGGCCATGGACCGCGAGGGTCTGCAGCACAACAAGAAATACTCCAAGTGCGCCGGTGTTGTGGGCGAGTGCCTCAAGAAGTATCACCCGCACGGCGACTCGTCTGTTTACGACGCATTAGTTCGCATGGCGCAGCCTTGGTCGCTGCGCTATCCGCTGGTCGACGGGCAGGGCAACTTCGGCTCGGTCGATGGCGATCCTCCCGCTGCCTACCGCTACACCGAGTGCCGCATGGAGCGCATCGCCGAAGAGATGATGGCCGACATCGAGATGGAAACCGTCGATATGACGCCCAACTTCGATGAGACCACCGACGAGCCCACGGTGCTGCCTACGCGAATTCCGACGTTGATCGTCAACGGCTCCAATGGCATTGCCGTCGGCATGGCGACGAACATTCCGCCACACAACCTCACTGAAGTTGTGAACGCAACAATCGCTCTGGTCAAGAATCCCAACGCCGGCCTTGCCGAAGTCTTGAAGCACGTGCAAGGTCCCGACTTCCCCACAGGCGGCTTCCTCTACGGAAAGTCCGGCATCGCCCAGGCCTACAAGACAGGACGCGGCCGCTTCATGATGCGCGCCAGGGTGGCCCAGGAAAACCTGACCAAAGAGAGACAGGCGATCATCGTCACCGAGATCCCGTATCAGGTCAACAAGTCCAAGCTCATCGAGCGCATCGCCGAGCTGGTCAACGACAAGATCGTCGACGACATAGGCGACGTTCGCGATGAGAGCGACCGCGACGGCATGAGGATCGTCATCGAGCTCAAGCGCGGCGCGCAGCCTGAGATCGTGCTCAATCAGCTCTACAAGCATACCCAGATGCAAGAGAGCTTCTCCATGATCTTTCTCGCGGTGCTCAACGGGCAGCCGCGAGAGATGGGGCTCGATCAGGCCATTCGCGCCTTCATCGATCACCGCGTCGATGTCGTGCAGCGCCGCACCGTCTTCCTGTTGCGCAAGGCTCGCGAGCGCGAACACCAGTTCGAAGGCTACAAGATCGCCATCGACAACCTCGACAGTGTCATCCGCATCATTCGCGCCTCCGGTTCGCGTGTCGAAGCTCGTGAAAACCTCTACGCCTGGGGCAAGGGCAAAGAGATCGTCATCAACCTCGGCCGTGAGCGGCTGCCCCACGAAGAAAAAGGCCTGACACTCCGGCAAGTCGATGCCATCCTCGAACTGCAACTCTATCGACTAACTCAATTCTCTGTCGATGAGATCCTCAAAGAACTCGCCGAGATCCGCATGAAGATCGCCGAGTACGAAGAGATCCTCGCCAGCGAAAAGAAGCTGCGCGCGGTCATCATCAGCGAACTCGAAGAGGTCCGCGACAAGTATGGCGACCCGCGCCGCACGGTGATCATCGACGAGAGCGCAGAGTTGCAGCTCGAAGACCTGATCGCAGACGAGCAGGTCGCCGTCACGGTGAGCCACCAGGGATACCTCAAGCGCACGCCCATCAGCATCTATCGCCAACAGCGCCGCGGCGGCACCGGGCGCATGGGCATGAAGACGCGCGAAGAAGATTTTGTCGCGCAGTTGATCGTCGACTCGACCCACGCCTTCCTCCTCTGCTTCACCAACACCGGCCGCGTCTACTGGCTCAAGATCTACGAGATCCCCGACGTAGGCGCCGCGGGCAAGGGCAAGTCGATGCAGAGCCTGCTCGATCTCCAGCCCGGCGAAAATGTCCGTGCCATCCTTCCCGTGCGCGATCTTGAAGAAGAAGGCAAGTTCATCTTCTTCGCCACGCAACAGGGCACTGTAAAGAAGACGCCGCTCAAGGACTTCTCCAACGTCATGGCTCGCGGCATCATCGCCATCGGCATCGACAAAGACGATGAGTTGGTATCCGCCGGCCTGACCAACGGCAAGCAAACCATCTTTCTTGCCACGCGCGATGGCATGGCCATCCGTTTTGACGAAGAGTACGACGCCGAGCGCAGCGGTATTGGTCTGCGGCCCATGGGCCGCAATGCCGCCGGAAACCGTGGCATCTCGCTCAGGAAGGGCGACTACGTAATTGGTGCGGCCATCACCAGCTCCGACGCGATGCGAGACGCCGAGCGCGACGAGTGTGCCGTGCGCCTTGGACTGACAGGTCAGCTCAGCGAGCTGCGCGCGGCCTGCGCGGAGGCAGAGGAAGCTCTGACAAGGTTCAGAGAGGACTATCGCAATAAGGTGGTCGATTCCGGGGCTGTCAATCTGGCCGAGCGGGTGAAAGAAGACTCCTACAAGGCTGTTAGGCGCCTGGATGAAAAGCTGGGTGTGACCCAGCAGCTCATTCTCACCGTGACTGAAAACGGTTTTGGCAAGCGAACGGATGTCGACGAATACCGTCTGACAGCGCGAGGCGCCCAGGGCGTGACCAACCTCAAAGCCACGCCGAAGGTCGGAAAGACGGCCTCGATTCTTCTGGTCAACGAGAGCAGCGAGCTGATGGTCATCAGCCAATTCGGCAAGATCATCCGCATCGACACCAAGACCATTCGCGCCGCCGGCCGCGCCACGCAAGGCGTTCGCTTATTGAATCTCGAGCCTGAGGACAAGGTAGCCGCAGCCGTAATAATCCCGCCCGAAGAGCTCAACGGCAACGGCAACGGAAAAGATGACGAACAGCCGCTCTTGCAGTAAGGACTGCGCGTCCAGCGCCACGCCCAGGTCTCAGTATCGAGACCAACGGTACCCGGCAGCGCGGATAGGGGATTGAAAGATGCCTCATTGCATCTTCGAGTATTCGGCCAACGTTGCTGATAAGCCGGACTGGCCGCAGATCATCAGGAAACTTCACGATTCTTTGATTTCAACGGGACAATTTGTAGCTGGAGACATCAAGAGCCGGGTGATAAGGCATGACAATTTTCTAATGTACCGGGAGATCCCCCGGCTCTGCCGGGGTGGCAGTAGCAGTTTGACATTTACGGGAGTCCATCCAGGAAACTCCGAGAGGTGAGCCGCCAAGCACACATCAAGGAGAACCCGG
>JBEKKL010000015.1:0-71135 GCA_050010735.1 Occallatibacter sp.
TGATGAGCTGTGACAAAATCATGCACCTCGTGGTTGAAGGGCCAGGCACGCAGGCGCAAATAATCCGCCTCCTGTCCGTAGCGATGCCTGATCTGGTCCATGCTCTCGCGCAGCGCGCAATCCGTCGAACCGTAGGCGATGAAGCCGATCTTCGATCCGGCGTCTCTGACCGTCTCCGGCGCTGGAACCATCGCGCGCGCCTTCTCAAATTTGAGCGCCAATCTCTCCATCAGGGCCTGATACTCGTCGGGGTCTTCGGTGTAGAGTGCCGCATCATTATGTCCCGAGCCGCGCGTAAAGTAGGCGGCCTTGGAGTGCGGCGTTCCGGGCAGCGTTCGCCATCCGATGGCGTCTCCATCCACGTTGCGGTAGCGGGCAAAGCTGCCCAGGCGATTCAGATCGTCGGCGGTGAGCACCTTGCCCCGGTCCTGTGGCTTCTCGGGATAGTCGAATGGCTCCGAGACCCAGTTGTTCATTCCCAGGTCCAGATCGGTGAGGACAAAGACCGGAGTCTGCATCCTTTCGGCCAGATCGAACGAGGCCATCGTAAACTCGAAGCATTCCTTCACCGAACCGGGCAAGAGGATTGGGTGCTTGGTGTCGCCATGCGAAAGAAAGGCCGCTGAGAGCAGATCCGCCTGCTGGGTGCGCGTCGGCATTCCGGTCGAGGGACCGGTGCGCTGCACGATGACGATGACCCCTGGAATCTCAGCGTAGTAGCCCAGGCCGGTGAACTCGGCCATCAGCGACATTCCCGGACCTGACGTCGAGGTCATGGCTCGCGCGCCCGCCCAGCCCGCGCCCAGCACCATGCCGATCGCGGCCAGCTCGTCCTCGGCCTGCACCACTGCAAAGGTGGCCTTGCCCTCTGGAGTCACTCGCAGCTTCTTGAGCAGGTCCGTCGTCGCTTCCACGACCGATGTCGAAGGAGTGATCGGATACCAGGCAACAACAGTTACTCCCGCGAAGACCGCGCCCATGCCGCAGGCGGCGTTGCCGTCGATGACGATCTTGCCCGCGGTCTCATTCATCTTTTCGATGAAGTAGGGATCGCGCTTGGTCAGATGTTCCTGGGCATAGTCGAAGCCAGCCTTTACCGCGCCGAAGTTCAGATCGAAGACCTTCTGCTTCTTGGCAAACTGGCGGCGCAGGCCGCTCTCGACCACCCCAAGATCGATGGCGAGAATCTGCGCGACGACGCCCACGTAAACCATGTTCCTCACCAGCTTGCGCAGTTTGGGTTCGGGGCAGACCGTGGCCGTAATCTTGTCGAAGGGAACGGGATAGAAGAAGACATCCTCGCGGGCCTGATTGAGGCTGAGAGTCTTGTTCAGGCCCTCCTCGTAGATCGCCACGCCGCCTGCCGGCAAGGCCCGCACGTCGGCCAACGCAGTCTCTGGATTCAACGCAACCAGGATCTCGGATTCGCGTTTGCGCGCGACATATCCGTACTTACTGGCGCGGATCAGAAACCAGGTCGGCTGTCCGGCGATGTTTGAGGGAAAGAGGTTTTTACCGCTGACGGGCACACCCATTCCGAAGATGGCTTTCAGCAGTACGCTATTAGCGGATTGCGAGCCCGAACCGTTCACCGTGGCTACATTAATGCTGAAGTCGTTTGTAATCCGCGCTTTCGTGCTCGATGCACCCTCAAGCTGACCGAGGGCCAGGTCTCCTGTCGCCATGTGGCCGGATTCCCTTCCTAATTCATTGTGGAGCGGCTCTTGCCTTCCGCTCAGATGTGATTATAGTCACATTTTGGGACTCACGTCCTCAATCTGCGACCATAAGTAACCACCCCCAATCCCATAACATGGGACGAATTCCTGAGATGGGACTAACGCTTCCGGTTCTTTTAGATGTGGGCTCAGCTTACTCGGTCGCTCGCATTACATCGAGTCCAGATTGGTTTTTCGCCGCCAAATGCGCCGAATCGCGGTTCCAGCGCGTTACTAGGGCAGAGCCAATCACAACCAGGGCGGCCAACAGGCCAACCCATAGTCCGTAGACGCCCCAGTGAAGAGCGAAGCAGAGCGTCAACCCCAGCGGCAGCCCCAGCGCCCAATAACCGACGAGGTTGGCAATCATGGGGATGCGTGTCTCGCCGAGTCCACGAAGCGCTCCCGTTGAGACGGCCTGAATGCCGTCAAAGATCTGGAAGACAGCCGCCAGCGCCAACAGGCTCGGTCCCACAGCCATCACCAGGGGATCGCGCGTGTAGAGGGCGATCAGAGGCCTCGGTGCGGCCACGAAGACAATTGCGGCCAGCAACATAAAGCCGGTGCCCAGCCCCAGCGCCAGCCATCCGGCGCGTCGGGCTCGCTCGCCGTCTCCTGCGCCCACCGCATGCCCCACGCTCACTGCCGCCGAAGAGGCAACTCCCAGTGGAACCATGAACGTCAGGCTGGCATAGTTGAGCACGATCTGGTGAGTCGCCAACGCCACCGGAGTCAGCCAACCGGCCGAGAGTGTCACCAGGTTCCACGCGCCCACTTCGAGCAGAATCTGCCCCGCCGCTGGCGCGCCCAGCCCTATTAACTGCCTAAGCCGGTCAAGACTGGGACCAGCCCAACGGCGAAAGAGCGGATGACCGCGTTTGCGTTCATAGCGCCAGGCGAAGCCCAGCAGCGCAGCAGCCATGAAGACGCGGGAGATCAGCGTCGAGATCGCCGAGCCGTTGACGCCCAGCGCCGGCATTCCCAGCTTGCCGTAGATCAGCGCCCAGTTGCCGAACCAATTGAGCAGATTGGCTCCAACGTAGGTGACCGTGATGACACGCACCTCGCCCACGCCTTGGAGATAGCGGCGAGTGCCTCCATAGAGCAGCAGTGGCAATGTTCCCCAATTGAGAATGCGCAGATAAGCCGCAGCCGGGGCGCCGACCACCGGGTTGATGCCAAAGTGCGCAAAGCCGAAGCTGGCCACAAAGATCAGCAGCATCAGCGGCGGAGCTGCAATGCACGCCAGGTAGACGCCCTGCGCCAGCCAGCGGTGGCACTCGTCGTGGTCCTTGCGGCCAAAGGCCTGCGCCACCAGTGTATCCAGCCCCAGCAATAGCCCGATGCCGAAAAGAGATGGCGTATTGCAGACGGCATTGCCGAGTGCGACGGCCCCGATCGCAGCCGGACCGAGCTTGCCCACCATGACCGTGTCGACGATGCCCTCGGCCATCCAGCCCAGTTCGCTCAGGACGACCGGAACGGCCAGCGTCACCATCGCGCCCAGTTCCCGCTTCCACTGTGAGATTGACGCGGTCCGGGCCATTCTTCCACTCTACAATCCTGCCAGCAGCGCGGCCAATCCGGCGGGAAAACCTAGCGATCGGGGCGCCTACCATCGCTTTCACGCAGGATTCACACTGGACCGGTAGCCTTGCTGATGCGGTAACACGAGTTGAATGAGGAGCAATCACCGATGGCGGCGACAAACGGCATGCCCAGCGAGTTCAAGGTCAGGCAGATGACCTTCGACGACATCTCGGCGGTGATCGAACTGCAGATGCGCGCGTTTCCCGGACTGCCGCCCTGGAGACCCGAGCAGTTGGAGCGCCACCTGGGAGTCTTCCCCGAGGGCCAGTTGGTGGTGTCGGATGCAGCCAGCCGCGTTCGCGGTTCAGCAAGCTCGTTGATCATCGACTGGGACGATTACGCCGAGTCCGCCAACTGGTCGGCGATCACCGGCGACGGATCATTCGACACTCACAACCCGATGGGCAAAACCCTCTACGGCGCCGACATGGGAGTGGACCCGGAGGCGCGGCAAAAGGGCATCGGGACGCTGCTCTATGATGCGCGCAAGGAGCTGATCCGCGAGCGCGGACTCAAGCGCCTGCTCACCGGCGGGCGAATCGCCGGCTACTCAGAGGTCGCCAGCCAGATGACGGCCAAAGAGTACGTGGCACAGGTCGTCGACGGCAAGCGCAGAGACCCGGCGCTCACCTTCCAGCTTGAAAACGGCCTCGTCGTCCTCGATGTCGTTCCCGGATACATGCACGACCTGGAGTCCCACGGCTTCGCCACCGTGCTCGAGTGGCTCAACCCCGAGTACACCTCGTCGGTCTCTCTGCAAGCCAGCCTGCAACATGCTGCTCTCGAGCAGGAGGCCGCCGAAGCCTTGCGTGGAAGGCCGCGCCCGCGCCGGGTGCGCATCGCCGCGGTCCAATATCTCCTCCGGCCCATCGCCTGCTTTGAAGATTTCGTCCGCCAGGTCGAGTTCTTCGTGCACAGCGCAAAGGACTACAAGGCCCACTTCGTACTCTTCCCTGAATTCTTCACCATGCAGTTGCTCAGCTACATCAATGAGCCTGCTCCGGCCCTCGCCGTTCGCCGCTTGGCCCGGCTGGCGCCGCAATACGAGCAGTTGTTCATCCGGTTGGCAAAGGAGACGGGGATCTACATCATCGGCGGCACCCATCCCGTCTTCCAGCGGGGCAAGGTCTTCAATGCCGCGCATCTCTTCACGCCCAACGGACAGGTCTTCCGCCAGAAGAAGGTTCACCTCACGCCCACCGAGAGCGGCCCCTATCAGCTAAGCCGCGGCCATGGCCTCTACCTCTTTCACACCGACTTCGGCAACATCGCCATTCTCATCTGCTACGACGTGGAGTTCCCCGAGGTGGCTCGCGTCATGGCCGAGGCCGGCGCGGAGATTCTCTTTGTCCCATCGTGCACCGACGGCCGCGAAGGCTTCTGCCGGGTCCGCTACTGCGCTCAGGCGCGGGCCATCGAGAACCAGATCTACGTAGCCGTAACCGGCACAGTGGGCAATCTCCCTCTGGTGCCTTACATGAATACCAACTATGGCCAGGCCGCCATTCTCACGCCCTCCGACTACTTCTTTGCACGCGACGGAATTGCCGCCGAGGGAACGATCAACCAGGAGCAGCTCGTCGTCGCCGACGTGGATCTCGATCTGCTCGACGAACAGCGCGTCAACGGCAGCGTCATTCCGCTCCAGGACCTCATCAAGGACGCCTACGACAGTGTCGTTCATTTCTCCGATTACAAAGGACAGAAGATACCCGGAGCCGAACCGGTGGAAGCGGAGGCCGCTAAGCCCCCGCAACATCGCGCAATCGAAGTCTACGCGGAGACGGAGCGGCAGGGGGTCCCAGCCGCTTGATTGAGATCAAAGCGCGCCTCTACCACCGCGCTCAGTCGCATGGGCTCTCAACTCATTGAAGGCCGCATCGTCGCTTTCTTCGTAACGATCGTCAGCTTGGCAGGCGTGAGTTCAGGCCCGTCCCAGCTTTCCTTCACCGCCTCAATCCGGATCTCGCCCGGCTTTCGGCTGGATCGCAAGATCACCTGCGCAAGGCCATTGAAGAGCGACCGCTTTGGCTCCTTGTCGCTCTCCTGGCAATTGGGATCGCCGTTTCCGACGCCGATCAGCTCGCCTTCGCCCGAAACTTTGAATCCGATGAGGTTACTGGCCGTCGGAACCGGCCGGCCCTCCTTGTCCAGAGCCTCAACCTTCAGGATTGCGATATCCTCGCCGTCGGCATCGATCTCAGAGCGGTCCGCGGTGAGCCGTATCGCCACGGCCGGCCCGGTCGTCTCCCTCTTTTCGACGAGTACGACCTTTCCGTCCCTCGACCCCCGCGCCTCAATCGCGCCCGGCTCGTACTTCACCTTCCACTCGACGTGGCCGAGGTGCGGAACCTTCTGGCTGCCCAGGCTCTTGCCATTCGCCAGCAGTTCAACCTCGTCCAGATTCGAATGCACCCAGACCGGAATCTCCTCGCCCTCTTTACCCTCAAAATTCCAGTGAGGAAAGAGATGCAACACCGGCTCGGCGCCCCACCAGCTCTTGTAGTAGTAGAAGGTATCCTTGGGAAAGCCGCACATGTCCACGATGCCGAACTGCGAGTTGATCGAAGGCCAGCCGTAAGGCGTCGGCTCGCCGCGATAGTCGAAGCCGGTCCAGGCAAAGCCGCCCGCCTCCCACTCGCGCGTGCCGTAGAACCTCCACCACTCCTCGGCGAGTTGGCTCCAACTGGTGTGGTTCACGTCATAGGCGCTCAGGGTGTTGCGCAGCGGATCGGTCGAGTAGACGCCCCGCGTCGAGACGGCGCTGGCCGTCTCGGAGCCGTAGAGCGGCCGCTTGGGGTGTTCCTTGTGGAATTTGTCGGGGCGGTCGAGACCATAGTTGAAGCCAATAATGTCGAATGCGTCGGAGACTCCCTGTTCGTTGTCCCCATTCACTGCGGCCGAGACCACGCGAGTAGGATCGAGTTCGTGGCAGCGCCGCACCATCGTCGCGGCGATCTTCGCGCCCTCCTCGGCCATATCGTATTGCAACTTCCACTCTTCGTTGCCGGCCGACCAGAGAATGATCGATGGCGAGTTGCGATAGCGCTTGACCATCGTCTCCAGTTGCGCCAGGCCCTCGGGGCTCGAACTCATCTGCCGTGTCTCGCACATCATCATCATGCCCATCCGGTCGCAGGCCTCGACCCACTCGGGCGTCGGCATATTGTGGGAAGTCCGCACGGCATTCGAACCCATTTCTCTCAGCACGCCCAGCCGGAACCACTGCAATCGGTCTGGCAAGGCTGCACCTACGCCCGCGTGGTCCTGATGGTTGCAGGTTCCTTGAATCTTTAACGGCTTGCCGTTGAGGAAGAAGCCGTGATCTGCGTCGAAGACGGCAGTGCGCACGCCAAAGCTCACGCGCTCGGCATCGCGCGCCGTGCCGTTGACCTTGACCGTGACGATTCCGGAGTAAAGATAGGTTCTCTCGACGGACCAGAGTTCAGGATTTGGAAGCGTAAATTCACCAGTGAAACTCGCTGCTTCATCTGGCTGAAGAGGTGCAGAACGTCCAGCACCGCTGCTTCCCGCGATAGGCTTGCCATCGGCATCGAAGATCTGCCACTCGACATCCACTGATTCTGGTTTCGGACCATCATTTTTTACAACTGTGCCGAGCGTGAGCTTGGCGGCCCTCCCTTTCAGATCCGAGCGCACATAGCTCTCCCACCGGCCCAGGTGCACCGCGTCTGTCTTGGTGAGCCAGACATGGCGGTAGATGCCCGCGCCCTCATAGAACCAGCCATCGCCAAAGCTCGCATCGACGCGGGCCACGATATAGTTCTTTGCGCCGTAAGCCAGAAAGTCCGTCAGGTCGAAACGGAAGGGAGCATAGCCGTTGTCATTGCGGCCGATGAAGCAGCCGTTCACAAAGACCAAAACATCGCGAAATGCGCCGTCGAACTCAACCCAGATGCGCCGGCCCAGATCGCTGGCCGGAATCTCGAATTCGCGGCGATACCAGCCTACGCTCGTCTCGGGATAGCGCAGGCCGACGGGCTTGTAGCCGTGCGATTGCTGCACATCGTCGTGCACGAAAGGCAGCTCGACTGCCCAATCGTGAGGCAGATTGAGCGTCCGCCACTTCGAGTCGTCAAACTTTGCCTTGGAGAACTCAAAATCGCCGGTCTTGGCAAAATCCCCCTGCCCACTGCCGAAGCCGAGATCGCGTGCCGGATCGCTGCCGTGGCCAAACTGGAACTTCCAGCCAAAGTCAAAGAGCAGTTGCTCGCGCGGAGCGACAGCCGCAAGCGCCTCCGCCGATGCAACCCCGGCAGAACTCTCCATCATGGCTGCCGAACGAGCCCAGGCAGAACGAGCGATCAAAGAGGATGCGGAGAGCGCAAAACCGGAGCGAAGCAAGTCGCGACGGGAGAGCTTGGACATGATGATTCCCTTCGTTCGATGATGTCTCACCTTCGACGGCGGAAAGTCCATCGGCAGCGAGCAAAGGGAAACTATAGATCAGGTGACGGGAGCGTGTAAACGATTTCAATGGTACGCGGTGACTCGCCGCACTCCAGACGATGGTTTCTCGTGACTGGCAGGCGTGCGGTATGGTGATTGTGGCCGGCTACTCCCGCCAATTGGTCCGGCCTGCTGGTTCATGTGAGGGGTTTCAGGCGTATGCGCTCTCGTTCTTTCACCGCCTTGATGTTTGTCTTTGGCCTGTGTGTATCTGCAACTGTCGCCCAGGGCCCCTCCGCGCTTGACGCCTCAGTGCCGCCCATGCGGGCTCTCATCGAGCGTTTCTCGACCGACCAGGCCACACTCGACAGCGTCTACTCCGATTCCCTATCGCCGGCCACCCGCGCACGCAAAGCCGCCTTCTATCGAGATAATCGCGCGCAACTCGCCAAGATCGATTTTGCTGCGCTCGATCAGGAGGAGAAGGCCGATTATCTCTCGTTCGCCAACCTTCTCGCTCTCGACGAGCACCAACTGGCTCTCGATGATCACCAGTGGGCTGAAGTCGCTCCGCTACTCCCCTGCGCCTCGACGATCTTTGCGATCGAAGACCAGAAACGGCTGATGCAACGCCCCGACCCGCAGAAGGCAGCGGCGCAATTGAGCGATCTGGCCAAGGCCATCGCAGCCAGCCGCAAGGAGCTCGAGCCCAAGGTCAAGGACGCATCTCAAGACCAGCGTGTAGCCGCCTATCGAGCCGCAGCCAATCTCGATCAGCTCTCCACTCAACTGCAACACTGGTTCGACTTCTGGAACGGATACGATCCCTCCTTCACATGGTGGGCCGCGCAGCCCTATAAGGACGCCAGCGCCGCGCTCAAAGAGCAGGCCGCCTTTCTCCGCGAAAAGCTAGCCGGCATCGCTCCGGACGATAAGAACACCGTCATCGGAACTCCAATCGGCCGCGAGGCACTTGTGCGCCAGCTCGATGACGCCATGATTCCCTACTCGCCCGAGGAGCTGATCGCGATGGCGAAGACGCAGCTCGCCTGGTGCCAGCAGGAGATGATCAAGGCCAGCCGCGAGATGGGCTATGGCGACAACTGGCATAAGGCGATGGAGGCGGTCAAGAACTCCTACGTCGAGCCAGGCAAGCAGCCCGAGCTGATCCGCTCGCTGGCTCTCGAAGGCGAGCAGTTCGCCGAAGACCACAACCTCGTCACCGTTCCGCCCCTTGCCAAAGAGACCTGGCGCATGGAGATGATGTCGCCCGAGCGCCAGCTTGTGAACCCTTTCTTTCTCGGCGGCGACACGATCATCGTCAGCTATCCCACCGACACCATGACCTATGACCAGCGCATGATGAGCATGCGAGGCAATAATCCCGGCTTCTCGCACGCAACGGCATTTCATGAACTGATTCCCGGCCACTGGCTGCAGCAGTTCATGAGCGCACGCTACCGGCCGTATCGGCAGGCCTTCAGCTCCGGTTTCTGGATCGAGGGCAACGCCTTCTATTGGGAGCTGCTCTACTGGGATCTGGGCTTCGATAAGACGCCCGACCAGCGGATCGGCGCGCTCTTCTGGAGAATGCATCGCTGTGCGCGGGTCATCTTCTCGCTCAGCTTTCACCTGGGCACGATGACCACGCAGCAGGCCATCGACTTCCTGGTCAGTGAGGTGGGCCACGAGCGCGACAACGCAATCGCCGAGGTGCGCCGCTCGGTCAATGGCGACTACGACCCGCTCTACCAGTGCGCCTACATGCTCGGCGCGCTTCAATTCCGCGCCCTGCGCCACGAACTGGTGGATTCAGGGAAGATGACCGATCGCCAGTACCACGACGCCATCCTCGAAGAGAATATGATGCCCCTTCCGATTCTGCGCGCCCTGCTCACCGGCGAAAAACTCACCCCGGAGTGGAAGCCGCGCTGGCATTTTCTCGATGAGGCGAAGTGAGCCGCAAACAAACAGCGCGAATTAGATACCGAGTGATCTTCCCTGATTCTGGTCTTAGAGATCTCTAAGAATACCTCTTCCTCAAGTTGCGTCACATTCCTCCGATGAAATGCTTGAGTGCTCGCTGTGCCGGAGAATCACTCCGGCCTGCCGGATGAGTGGACGCGATGGATGAATTGACGAGAGAGTTCCTGATCGAGAGCCAGGAAGGGCTGGACCGCATGGAGCGCTGCCTGACCGATCTGGAAGAGCGGCCGCAAGACGCAGGACTAATTGGGGAGATCTTCCGTTCGGTGCATACGATCAAAGGAACCACCGGGTTCCTTGGGTTCAAGAGGCTGGAGAAGCTGGCGCATGCCGGAGAGAACCTGCTGGGTCTGCTGCGTGATGGCAAATTGACGGCCAACGCCGCCATCATCACCGGCCTCTTGCAACTTCTCGATGGCCTCCGAGCCATCCTCAAGACCATCGAGGCCACGGACAGTGAGGGCGAAGGCGACGATTCGTTGCTGGTCGGCCAACTGGAGCAGTTACAGCTTCCAGCGCAGGCCGAGGCGAAACGGCCAGTTGCCGCAAAAGCTCGCGCCCGCTCCTCGATGGCTCCCCCACCTGCGCGGACTGCCGTCTCCGATCCAGCGCCGCCCGTGGCGGATGCGGTTGCTTCGGCTCCGTCCCCGATCGCTTCACAGCCCCCGCAGCCGGCAGAACCGATCTTGAAGGCGGCTGGCGAGGCTGACAACGATCCGGCCAGGTCGCGCGTTCAAGCAAGCGCCGCCGAGAGTACGCTGCGTGTGGATGTGACACTGCTCAATCGGATGATGAATCTGGTCGGCGAACTGGTGCTGACCCGCAACCAGGTCTTGCAGGCGACCTCCTCGGATCCCAACATGACGCTGCTCTCGCGGCGCCTGGATATGGTGACAGCCGATCTGCGCGAGAGCGTAATGAAGGCCCGGATGCAGCCGGTCTCGAATATCTTCTCCAAGATGCCGCGCATCGTGCGCGACCTCTCGCAATCGCTCGGCCGCCGGGTCCGCCTGCAGGTGGAGGGCCAGGAGACGGAACTGGACAAGAGCCTGCTGGAGGCGATCAAGGACCCGCTCACCCATGCGGTCAGGAACTCGCTCGATCATGGCATCGAACCGCCCGATGTGCGGCAGGCAGCGGGCAAGGATCCCGAAGGAACGCTCAAGCTGCGTGCGGCGCAAGAGGGCAGCCACGTCATCATCGAGGTCTCCGATGACGGCGCCGGCATCGCGGTCGAAAAGGTGCGCCAGAAGGCCATCGAACGCGGCCTGATCACGCCCGAGCGCGCCGCGCATATGGCGGAGCGCGAACTGCTGCAACTGATCTTCCTGCCCGGCTTCTCGACCGCAGCAGCGGTGACCAATGTCAGCGGCCGCGGTGTGGGCATGGATGTTGTCCGCACCAATGTCGAAAAGATCGGCGGCAAGGTGGAGATCGATTCGCGTGCCGGCAAAGGCACCACCTTGCGGCTGCGCATTCCGCTGACTCTCGCAATCATTCCTGCTCTGATTGTCCGCAGTGTCAACCAGAGCTTTGCCCTGCCCCAGGGCGCGCTCTCTGAGCTGGTGCACATTCCTCCCGAGCAGGCCGCTACAGCCATCGAATGGATCGAAGATGCGCCCCTGCACCGGCTGCGCGGGCAACTGCTGCCGCTGATCTTTCTGGACAAGCTCCTGATGCCCAAAAGCGAGCACAGATTCGTCACCGAGCGGGACAACTTCATCGCCGTTCTCGATGCCGACGGCCGCCGCTTCGGGCTGGTGGTAGATGGGCTGGCCGATCCGGAGGAGATCGTCGTCAAGCCTCTCTCCGCTGTCCTCAAAGACATCGGTCTCTTCTCGGGCGCGACCGTGCTGGGCAACGCCGATTTGGCGCTGATTCTCGATCCAGGGTCGATCGCGATGAAAGTCGGAGTAACCATGCGCGAGGATGAAGCGGTGCATACCGCGGAGGTCGAGGACAGCAAGAACCTCGAATATCTGCTGGTCGAGGTGGGCGGACGACAAGCCGCCGTGCCTCTGGCGGACGTCCTGCGCATCGAGCAGCTTCCGCTCTCACGGATCGAGTACATCGGCTACCGGCCCGTACTCAACTTCGAAGGACAACTGCTGCCGGTCGAAGATTCGGGGGGAGTACTGGCCGCGGCGCAGGGCAATCCCGAGACAAACAGCGCGGAAGATCAGATCATTGTGGTGGTCTGCCGCGAGGGCAACCGTCATGTCGGCATCGCTGTCTCGCACGTCCTCGATGTCGCCGCCGGAGGCGAGCTCTTCGAAGCTGGAACCACGCAGCGTACCGCCGGCGTGACGCTGCTCAAAAATCATGTAACAGGCGTGGTCGACCTGGGAAGCGTTGCCCCTCTGCCGGCCAGTGAAGAAACGGCGGCCGAATGGTCTCAGGCCGCGGAGACATTGTCATGAGCACAGCGACAGCTACATTGCATCGCAAAGAGAAAACGGCGGCGCACATGGTGGAGATGTGCTCCGTTCGCCTCGGCCAGGCCTTGTTTGGTGTGCCGATCACGCACATCCTGGAGATCGTCGGATCGGCCCGGCCGCAGCCGGTTCCGTTGGCTCCAGCCTTCGTAGGCGGACTGATTCACTATCGCGGCGATGTCTTGACCACGGTGAGCCTGCGCCAACTGCTTGGCATGCCACCGAAGGAGGGCGCGCAGAGCATTCTGGTGCTGGAAAGCTCCGGCGGATGCTTTGGGCTGCTTGTGGATTCGGTTGGCGAAGTGCTCACCGTCTCCTCGGCGGACCATGAGCCGAACCCATCGATTCTCGACGAGCGCCGGAGAGTGTTGTTTGCCGGCGCTTACAAACTGAAGGACAGCCTGCTCGTCATGCTGGACCCTGAGCAACTGGATCCGATGCTTCTGAGCGCGGCGCGGGCCGCCTAGATCCGCCGGAGCCGAACCGTTATCTCCTCGGAGGGACGATGCGAGCTTTGATTGTCGACGATTCACGCTTCGTGAGAGGGTACCTGCGCGGCCTGCTCGAAGAAAAAGGAATCGAGTGCGAAGAGGCGGGTGATGGGCAGGCCGGAATGGACCAGCTGAATTCCGGCACGCCCTTTGACATGGCTCTGCTGGACTGGAATATGCCCGTCATGAACGGCCTAGAGATGCTGAAGCAAATGCGGGCAGAGGGATTTGGCGACGTCAAGGTCTTGATGGTGACCACCGAGGCCGAAAACGACTTTATTCTACGCGCTCTCGATGCTGGCGCCGACGAGTACCTGATGAAGCCCTTCGATGACGAGGCGCTCACAGAGAAGCTGGCCATGCTCGGTCTTGTGGAGGCATGAACGATGGCCGGCCGGCGAACCCCGATTCTGATTGTGGACGACTCAGCGGTGATGCGGAGTCTGCTGCGCGCGGTTGTGTCGAGCGATGCGGGCCTTGAGGTGGCCGGCACCGCCGCAGACGGCCAAACGGGCCTGAGCGCGATCGAGAACATTCGCCCGGAAGTAGTTCTGCTGGATGTGGAGATGCCGGTGATGGATGGACTAGTGACACTCAGAAAGCTGCGCGAACGAGGGCACCGGATGCCGGTCATCATGTGCAGCTCACTCACCCAGCGCGGAGCCAAAGTGACCATCGAAGCGCTGGCTTGCGGAGCCTCGGACTATGTTGCGAAGCCCGCCGGTCAATCGGACCGGATGACAGCCATGCAAAGGCTCTCTGAGGATCTTCTCCCCAAGATCCACGCCCTCACTGGCCCGCCGGCGCCGGTCTCTGTCAACCTTTTACGAAGCCCGCTGATACCCCAGATGGCGCCGCTGTCCAAGCTCCAGCCGATCTCGTCGGCGCCAGTTGTGCTGGCGATCGGCGTCTCGACCGGCGGACCGGCGGCCCTCGACAGGCTTCTCCCAGCGCTGCCGTCGAGTTTTCCTCTACCGGTGCTGATCGTGCAGCACATGCCTGAGCTCTTTACCAAACTCTTTGCCGAGCGGCTCAATGGCCGCTGCCCGCTGACAGTGAAAGAGGCCGCCGACGGCGAACCGGTACGCCCCGGCTGCATTTACATCGCCAAGGGAAACTGGCACATGGAGGTGCTCGCTAGCGCACGTATCGCTTCGCCGCCTACTTTGCGCCTCAATCAAGGCGCACCTGAGAACCATTGCCGCCCCGCTGCTGATGTCTTGTTCCGTTCGGTAGCAGGAGTCTACGGGGCGGGGGTGCTGGTTGCGGTGCTAACGGGCATGGGCTCGGATGGCATGCTGGGTTGCCGTGTGATCCGCGGCCATGGCGGCAGTGTGATTGCGCAGGACGCGGCCAGCAGCACCGTCTGGGGTATGCCCGGCGCGGTCGCCAATGCCGGATTGGCAAACAAGATCCTGCCGCTCGATGCCATCGCTCCAGAGATAATCCGGCTCGCGAACCGGAGCTGCACGGAAGCCCGCGAGCTTCGGGAATCGGTGGTCTAGTCATGCAGATCTCTTCCAGCGTCGACTACGACTATCTCCGGCAGCTCGTCTTCGGGCTCTCGCAAAACGTGCTCGACCCATCGCGCGACTACCTTTTTGAGACCCGTCTGACCAAGGTGTTGCGCAACCAGGGCATGAGCCGGCTGGACGAGCTTGTCCAGCACCTCAAGGTGAGAAAGAATCCGATGCTCGAGCGCTCCATCGCCGAGGCCATGACCATCAACGAGACCAGCTTCTTCCGCGATGGGCGTCCCTTTGACCTTTTGCGCACAGATCTGCTGCCAACACTCATCGAGTCTCGCCGCCACACACGCGGCCTGCGCCTTTGGAGCGCGGCCTGCTCCACCGGCCAGGAGGCCTATAGCCTGGCGATGCTGATCCAGGAGCATTTCCCTCTGATAAGCGGTTGGCATGTCCGCATCGAGGGCACCGACATCTCTTCGGAAGTGGTTGAGCGCGCCCAGGCCGGCCGCTATCACCGCATCGAGATCAACCGCGGCCTCCCCGCCCGCTTCGTGGTCCGCTACTTCGATCACATCGACGAAGATTGGACGCTCAAGCCGGAGATCCGCAAGATGTGCAACTTCCGCCAGGCCAATCTGTGTGCGTCGCCGCTGCCCTTCAACCGCAGCGACGATCGCTTCGACGTGATCTTCCTGCGAAACGTGATGCTTTACTTTTCGCAGGAGACGCGCAGAACTCTGATGGCAGGCATTCACAAGGTGCTGGCCCCCGATGGCGTCTTGTTTCTTGGATCGAGCGAACAGCCCGCCGATCCCTCGATCTGGACTCCCGTGCTGGCCGGAGGAACCTGCCACTTCAAGCCAAGACAGCCGAGTTAGAGTTTTAGCCTCAAGAAAACGCCCCATCCTTGCGGATGAGGCGCTTTTTCTTTTGCGACCAACGGGAGCGTCTGCCCCACCGCAGGCGGCTTAGTCGTAGTATTCCAGGCCCAGGTGAGTGATCAGATCCGCGCCCATGATGTGCCGCAGCGTATTCTTCAGCTTCATCGACTGGATGAACAGGTCGTGCTCCGGATAGAGTCCCGGCGCCGACTGCGGCGACTTCAGATAGAAGCTGAGCCACTCCTGAATGCCGATCGAGCGCAGCGACGGAGTGCGCTTGGCCAGGTCCATGAAGAGCACCAGATCGAGCGCGATCGGCGCGGCCAGAATTGAATCCCGGCAGAGGAAGTTCACCTTGATCTGCATCGGGTACCCCAGCCAGCCGAAGATGTCGATGTTGTCCCATGCCTCCTTCTCATCGCCGCGAGGAGGATAGTAGTTGATGCGAATCTTGTGGTAGAGATCCTTGTAAAGTTCCGGATAAAGCTCCGGCTGGAAGATGTAGTCGAGCGAACCCAGCTTCGACTCCTCCTTGGTCTTGAAGGACTCGGGATCGTCCAGCACCTCGCCGTCGCGGTTGCCCAGAATGTTGGTCGAGAACCAGCCCGAGACGCCCAGCATGCGCGCCTTGAAGGCCGGAGCCAGCACCGTCTTCATCAGCGTCTGGCCCGTCTTGAAGTCCTTGCCGCAGACCGGCGCCGCGTTCCGCTTCGACAGCTCGACCATCGCCGGAAAGTCCACCGTCAGATTCGGCGCCCCGTTGGCAAAGGGCACACCCTCGCACATGGCAGCGTAGGCATAGATCTGAGAGGGCGCGATCGCGACGTCGTTGTTCTCCAGCCCCTTCTCGAAGGCCTCAACGGACTGATGAACTTCGGTCGGCTCCAAAAAAATCTCCGTCGAAGCGGCCCAGATCATCACCACGCGATCAACCGTCTTCTTGAAAGCCTGAATGTCGGCCCTCACCTGTTCGGCCAGATCGCGCTTATTTTTGCCCTTCTTGACATGCGTGCCATTGAGCCGTTTCACATAGTACTGGTCGAAGACCGCCGGAAGAGGCTTGATCGTCTCCAGATATGGCTTCAACTTCGCCAGCATCTCTTTGTCGAGCACTGCGGCGTGAGCGGCCGCTTCGTAGACGTTGTCCTCGAAGATGTCCCAGCCGGTGAAGATAATGTCGTTCAGATCGGCCAGCGGTACAAAATCCTTGATCTTCGGCGATTTGTTGTCGGTCCGCTTGCCCAGGCGGATTGTGCCCATCTGCGTCAGCGATCCAATCGGCTTTGCGAGCCCGCGGCGCACGGCCTCGACTCCGGCGATCATCGTGGTGGCCACGGCGCCCATGCCGACCACCATCACTCCAAGTTTGCCTGTCGCAGGCGCAACCGTGCCCGCTGCCTTCTGGCCGCCTTGCTCTTGAATTCCCATCGTCTCTCCTACCTCATCGTCTTGGCTCCGGATCGGAGCCTTTATTTGAACCTTTTTCCGGCGAATGGACCAGTCTAAACCCTGCCACAAGCCGTCGTCTCAAATGCCAACCTATGCCGCATCCGCCTGTCTGCCGCGCCTCAGATGCGACCATACAAACCACACGACTCCGGCAAGGAGTGTCACTTCCACAACCAGGTGAAAGCGATGAAATGCCGCGTGAAAACGCGGATCGGTATGCCAGGCCTCGCCCAGCCTCATGCCCGCATAGGCCAGCGCAAAGCACCAGGGCCACGAGCCTACAAACGTGTAAATGTGAAAGCGCAGTTGTGGCATCTTCGCAATGCCCGCCGGAAATGCAATGAACGTTCGCACCACCGGCAACAGGCGCGCCAGAAGCACTGTGATCGAGCCATACTTCTCAAAGAACACCGTCATCCGGTCCAGATCGTGGTGGCCCATCAGCACCCATTTGCCATAGCGCTCCACCAGCGGTCGTCCGCCCTTTGCGCCGATCCAGTAAGCAACCAGCGATCCCACGTTGCAGCCCACGGCTCCTGCGGTCGCGGCCCAGAAGAGATTGAAGTGGCCCAAATAAACCACATAGCCGGCAAACGGCATGATGATCTCTGAGGGCAGAGGAATGCAGGCCGATTCGATCCCCATCAACAGGAGAATCCCGCCATATCCGCCCATGTCGATCACGTGGGTTACAAATTGAACCAGAAGGCCAACAATCTTTTCGCTCATGGGCGTTATCAGTATATAAGGTCAGACCTCTGGTCTGATCTCTCCGCTGGATACTTCATCCCGGGCAGGTTCCTCATTATGCACCATGGATAGAAAAGTGTTGCTGTTCGTTCCCCGAACAGAAGGCAGTTGGCCCCACCGCAGGTGGCTGCTACTATGATTTGGTATTCAAAGGAGATATGCCCGTGGCCAGCTTCCCGCCGGTTCCTCTGACCCTCGAAGGCTCGTTCCTCCTCCACCAGTTTTTCCACTTTGACTGGAAGGCCTGGCGTCGAACCCCTCCCACCGAGCGCGACCGCATCGTGGCCCATGCCTTGACCGCGCTGCGCCATCTTGGACGTGAAGCTCCCGACGCGCCCCTTCGTTCGGCCATCTACTCCCAGCTCGGCCACAAGGGCGACCTGATCCTCCTCCACTTCCGCCCTACGCTCGATGCCCTCAACCAGGTCGAACTCGATCTGGCCCAGACCGAGCTTCACGACTTCTTTGAACTGCGCCACTCCTACGTCTCCGTCGTCGAACTCGGCCTTTACGAGTCCACCCGAAAGACCTACGAAGCCGCCGCCGAAAAGGGCCTCAAGGAGTTCACGCCCGAGTGGAACGCCGAGATCACCGCCACGCTCGACCGCCAGCTCGACGCCATGGCGCCGCGCCTCTTCCCCGTCATTCCCGACGGAAAATACCTGAGCTTCTATCCCATGGACCGCAAACGCGGCGAGCAAGTCAACTGGTACAACGTGCCCTTCGCCGAGCGCCAACGCATGATGCACGAGCACGGGCTGATCGGCCGCCGCTATGGCGACCAGGTCAAGCAAATCATCTCCGGCTCGATTGGCATGGACGACTGGGAGTGGGGCGTAGACCTCTTCGCCAACGATCCGGTCGTCTTCAAGAAGCTCATCTACGAGATGCGCTTCGACGAAGTCAGCGCCGTGTATGCCCTCTTCGGCCAGTTCTTCATCGGCATCCGCCTGCCCATCGACAAGTTAGGCAACTGGCTCAGCGGCAGCCTATAACCTCCTCGCATCCAACCGATGAACTTCAATCGCAATAAGCTAGATACAATCAGCGGTCCTGAACGCAATGTGACCCAGACCTTCACATAGAAGGAGAAGAGTCTATGCAATTGAAGCAGGTTAGCAGGCTCTCAGTGTTCGGCCTTCTGTTGTACTGCATGTCTTTGGTAACATCGCCGCAGATCCAGACTACGGCATTTCGTTTGAAAAGAAGTGACGGTGTACATACGATACAAACCGCATGCTCTATGACATGCCTCGCATCTTTGTAGAGGGATTCCTCCTGACCGCATCAGTCCCTGCTGGACGGTAAGGCATTTTTACCTTACAATGAATTGCAGGGG
Organism: Occallatibacter sp.; assembly: GCA_050010735.1. Classification (GTDB taxonomy): domain Bacteria; phylum Acidobacteriota; class Terriglobia; order Terriglobales; family Acidobacteriaceae; genus Telmatobacter. The sequence continues at coordinate 18,519 of JBEKKL010000015.1, forward strand.
TCTCTTATGCCAACTCTCACAGTCACAGCCAAAGGTCAGATCACCCTCAAGCAAGAACTGCTGCGGCATCTGAACATCACACCCGGCCAGAAAGTCCAGGTGGATAAGCTCCCGGATGGCAGACTGGCCGTACAGTCCGCGACGCAGACCGGATCGATTGACAACTTCATCGGCAGTCTCGAACGAAAGAATGGCCCAAGACTTACCATCGCCCAGATCAAGAAGATCACTGAAGACGCCTGGGCTGGCAAACGATGAGGATTGCGCCAGATACCAATGCTCTGCTGCGCGCAGCCGTGCGCGACGATCCAATCCAAACCCTCTCCGCAGCCCGTCTGCTTCGTTCGGCAGACTCGGTCGCAGTTTCCATCACGGCTCTCTGTGAATTCGCGTGGGTGACGCGAAGTGCATACAAATGGCCAGCTGCAGGGATAGCTCGTTCGATTCGTGCTCTGGTAAACAGTCCCAACGTCGTCGCCAATCGCCCTGCCGTCGAGGCGGGCCTCGCGCTTCTCGATCGAGGCGGAGACTTCGCCGACGGCGTCATCGCCTACGAAGGTCATTGGCTGGGAGCCGAAGAATTCGTCAGCTTCGACAAGCAAGCTGTCTCCGTACTGAAGGCGCAAGGCAAGCGAGCCCGCCTTCTTAATTGAACCGATCCACTTGTTAATCGCAAATAAGGGAACGCCGCGATGACTGAAACACCAAATACAAAGCTGAATGAAGCCGATTCAAATGCAATTGTCCTAAGATTCTCGAATCCCTATGACGAAGGCTGGACCCACGGTTATGTGTTGGATATTGGGCCGCAGTTCTTCTTATTCGGATTGATCGACGACAACATAAAGTTCAACGGATTTCAATGTCCGCTCATTTCTGATCTCAGAAAAGTAAAGGTACCCGATCCTCACGAGGATTTCATCGTTGCGGCACTCCGCAAACGCAGAGAAATAATTGTAAAAAAGCCTGACATCGACCTCAGCAATCTTCCCACACTGCTAAAGTCGGCAAATGCGCTTTTTCCTCTGGTATCCATCCTCCGAGAGCGAATAAAACCAGACGAATGTGTCATCGGAAGGGTCTTGGATATATCCGAGAAGAGTTTCCTGCTACATACAATCGACCCTCACGCGGGTTGGGAGGAGAAGCCAACCAGATTTCGGTTGAGTCATATCACTCGCGTGGATTTCGGCGGAGGCTACGAGGAAGCACGGCATCTCGTAGGCGGAAACCCCAAACCACTGAAAAAACTTTCCAGGAAAAAACGGCCATGAGCCAGGTGCGCGTGCCCCGGGTTCCGCTTCTGGAACCTGGAAGACCACGACCCCCAAGCCGAAGGTGTCCACCCCACCGCAGATGGTTGCAGATAATTATCTTCCCGTGGCGCACAATGGAGAAGTTGTGCGTGCGGGGATTAACCGAAAGCGACCACCAGTCCGCCCCCAAACAAAGCGAACACCCCACCCCCTCCCCCTGTGGAGGCCGGTTTCCGAGCCTTTTTACTCTCGCAACCAACACAATATAAACACCTTGTAATTTATACATATTGAAGAATTGGTAACTGTAAGCAGCAGTTTTTGCCCTGTTTTTTGGCCAAGAAGCGGCTGTCTTACCCCGATTTTTCGACTTCCGAAACACCAGTGGGAGTGCGCCTGTTTTGCCAGCGCTTCCTTTGCCGCAACGATGGCAGACCGTCAATGTCAACCCCACAGGGCGAAGTTGACTGGCATCGAGCAGGTTGGAAGGAAGACGGCGAGAAGTGCTTCAATAGGTTATGCCCGGAACCGGCGCGCTCCTATTGCTGGCCTTCGCTAGCCTGGTCGTCGTCCTGCTGCTTGTCCTGCTGCAGTTGACGCGTCTGGGCTATCTGGTTCGCTCGACCATTCCCGACCGGCCGCGGCGGCGGATGTTCATCGCCTCAGTCTCTTTCTTGTTCACCTTTGCGGGCGTCCGCATTCTGGTCCATCGAATCGTGAACCACGAAGGCCACTTCCAGTGGGTCATGATTCATGGCAGGCACATCCATCACCTGGTCTGGGGCATCTTGATTCTGCTGCTGGTGGGTTATGGCTGGCTGATAGACCTCGGGCGCTCGCATTCGCCCATGTCGATCTTCTTCAGCCGGCTGATGTCGGTCGGATATGGCGTAGGCGCGGCGTTGACCCTCGATGAGTTTTCGATCTGGCTGGATCTCGACCCGGACGCTTACTGGTCGCACGGGCGGCTCAGCATCGATGCGGTGATTCTCTTTGGCGGCCTGCTGGCCGTGAGCGCCTGGGGCGCGCCGTTCTTTCGCAGCCTGAGCAGGATATGGGACAAACGCGGCATGGTCGGCAGAGGAATAGGACGCGGCCTCTCCTTTCCTATTCGCCGCGCGCGGTCGCTTCGTCCGCATAAAGTTCATCGATCAGGGCCGCGTATTGCTCCGTAATCACGCGCCGTTTCAGCTTCATTGAGGGCGTCAGCTCGCCTGTCTCCTGCGACCATTCTTCGGGCACGACGCGAAAGCGCTTTAAGCTCTCGAAGTTGGCCAGGCCGGCGTTGACCTGCCGCACGATCTCGGCATAGGCAGCAACCACGCGGTCGTCTGCCACCAGTTTGGCGCGGTCTTTCGCATCGACTCCGTGCTGGCGGGCCCACTCTTCCAACGCCTGGAAGTTGGGTGAGAGGATCGCCGAGATGAACTTGTGCCTGTCGCCGACCAGGGCTGCCTGCGCAACCAGGATATTGTTCTTGAGTCTGTTCTCGATCGGCTGCGGGGCCACCAGCTTGCCGCCCGAGGTCTTCAGCAGCTCTTTCTTCCTGTCGGTGATGTAGAGGAAGCCGTCCGCGTCGAAGTGGCCGATATCGCCGGTGCGGAACCAGCCCCCATCCTCGAAACACTCGGCGGTCATCCCCGGCTTATTCCAGTAGCCGGAAAAAATCGACGGCCCGCGGACCAGCAGTTCGCCGTCCTGAGCGAGCTTCAATTCAATATTGGGCATAGGAAAACCCGTGGAGCCCATGCGATGAGTGCGAGGAGTATTGAGAGCGATCACCGGCGAGGTCTCGGTCAACCCGTAGCCCTCCCACAGAGCAATTCCCACCGAGGCAAACCACTTCGCCGTGTCAATCCCAAGGGGCGCCCCTCCCACAACGAAGACCCTGACGCGGCCACCAAACGCCTCGCGCACTTTGGAGTAGGCTAGCCAGTCGGCCAGCTTCCACAGAGTTGATGAGGGGTGGCGGCCATCGTAGACGATGTCGCCGTGTCTGCTGCCAACCGCGAGCGCCCAGGCGAGGATCCGCTTCTTGATGGGCGAAAGCGCCGCGCGGCGCTCGATCTCTTGGCGGATCTTTTCGAAGACGCGTGGCACGCCCACAAAAACGGTGGGCCTGATCTCGCGCATGGCTTGAGGCAGTTTGTCGAACTTGGAACAGTAGGCTACCTGCGCGCCATAGGAGTACATCACGTAGTCCAGCGCGCGAGCCGTTATGTGCGAGAGCGGCAGGAAAGAGATACAGGCGTCGGCTGGGCTGAAGTCGAAGTCCTGGGCCGCGCAGTTCTGATTTGGCGCGATGTTGCCGTGCCCAAGCTTCACGCCTTTGGGCTCGCCCGTGGTCCCGGAGGTGTAGATCAACGTGGCCAGATCGTCGGGTTCGACCGAGCGAACCAGTGCGTCAAAGACTGGGTCGCGCTCTGCACCGCGCTCGTCGGCCCCGGCCAACACTTCTCTGAACGCGGTTGCGCCCTCGGGCGCCGAGGCGGAGTCCATCATCAGGATTCGATCAAGTGGAGTCTGACCGAGCACTGAGTTCAGTTTGTCGAACTGTTGAACGGTGGAGACGACCGCGATGCGGCAGCCTGCATCTTGAATCAGTTCGGCGATCTGCCCGCCGGTGAGAGTGGGATAGATGGGAACCGTCACCCCGCCAATGGCCAGCGTGGCGAAATCGGTGATGGCCCACTCCCAGCGGTTTTCGCCGATGAGGGCGATGCGGTCTCCTTTGCGCGCACCCCAGCGAAGAAATGCTTCAGCGAGTGCGCGGACTCGCTGGTAGATCTGATCGGAAGAGATCGGCAGCCAGTGGCCGAACTCGTCTTGCCAGAGGATGGCGCGGGGATTGCCGGCCGCTGCGACACGGCAAAACAGGTCGTTGATTGTGGTGAGCGGAGCGGTCTGTGTCATTTTGATCCGAGTGGACAGGTGGGGAATCCTTCAACCGATTATTCCGAGAGTGTAACAGCGCAGGGCGGCCACGGTCTTGATGAATTCCCATCTTCGATTCATTTCCTCTGGACGAATCCCCGTTTTGCATACTTATACGCTCATGATGTATATTTATACGGTGCGGCCGCCACGCTCGGGAGCGCGCGTCTGTAAATGACCAATGAAAACTCTCCGGCACAATGCGATCCGCGAACTGGTGACAAAGGCACAGGTGGCCAGCCAGGACGAATTGCGCCGCAAGCTGCGCCGGCGGGGCTTTGCCGTGACCCAGGCAACGCTCTCGCGCGACATTCACGAGTTGAGACTCTCCAAGGGACCCGGCGGATACACTTTATCCAATGGCACCAACCGAAGCGGCTTCGCTCAGACAATCGAAGACAACTCTCCGCCTTCAGTCGCTGAGATGATCGAAAGCTTCGGTTTGCGCGTGAAGCAGGCTATGAACCAGGTCGTAGTCGGCACGGTGATGGGCGGAGCGCAGCCCTTCGCTGCCGCACTGGACCACGAAGCCTGGCCCGATGTCGTGGGAACTGTCGCCGGCGATGACACGGTGTTGGTGATTTGCCCCGATATCCGCAGAGCCACCGAGGTAGAAATCAGATTGAGGACGATGCTCGAATCATGAACGATACGATTCAAACAGCGGTGGTGGGGGTGACCGGGTATGCGGGCGCGGAGTTGGCCCGGCTACTGGTGCACCATCCCCGCCTGAAAAGTACCCCCACCGTTTTTGCGGGACGCGTCGATGCCGAAGACGCCGCGCGCGGCGGCATTCCCCTCGCGGAGATTCATCCGCAACTCGCCGACAGCCTTGGCCACGGCGCATTGCGCCAGCAGCCATTCTCATGGGAACTGCTCAGCGATCTCGACGTGCAGGTCCTCTTCCTTGCAACGCCGCACGAACAATCGCGCGAATGGGTGCCCGAGGCCCTTGCCCGCGGCATTCGTGTCATTGACCTCAGCGGTGCGTGGCGGCTCATCGAGGCGGCGAACCGCGCTGTCTATGCCTTCGAGGACAAAGACGCCGCTTTGGCCGCGAAGACACAAGAAGAGGCGGTCTATGGTTTGCCTGAGTTGCATCGCGAAAAGATAGCCGGCGCACGGCTCGTCGCCAATCCCGGCTGCTATGCGACGTCGGTGATTCTGCCCCTTCGGCCTCTGGTCGCGGCTGGGCTAGTCGATCTTTCACACGGCATCGTCGCCGACTCGAAGAGCGGAGTGAGCGGCGCAGGCAAGGTGCCCACGGCAAAGACGCACTTCATGTATGCGGCCGACAATCTCTCTGCCTATGGCGCGTTCACACATCGTCACACGGGCGAACTGCTGGAGCAGATAGGCCTCGATGCAAGCCAGATTACCTTTACGCCGCACCTGTTGCCCATTCCGCGTGGGATTCTGTCAACGATCTACGTGCGTTTTGCCAAACCGCAAACAAAGGAAAGCGTCTCGCGGGTCTACCACGAGTTCTTTGCCGGCAGCCCCCTGGTCAGGCTCTATGACAAGACACTGCCGCAGATTCAGTACTCGGTCCGCAGTTGTTATGCGGACATCGGCTTCCAGCTCTCGGCCGATGGGCGGCGTGCAGTCATTGTAAGCTGCCTTGACAATCTCTTGAAGGGCGCCTCCAGTCAGGCCGTGCAGAATCTGAATGTGATGCTCGGCTGGCCAGAATCGGAGGGCCTCGAATGAAGTACGTCGTTAAGTTGGGTGGGGCCGGCCTCGAGAATCCGTCGCTGTTGGAGGGTTGCACCCACGCGATCGCAGAGTTGGTGCGCGATGGCCATCAGGTGGCCGTGGTTCACGGTGGCGGCGTGCAACTGACGCGCATGCTCAAGGCACTGGGCAAGCAGAGCGAATTCATCAATGGGTTGCGCGTAACCGACGCCGAGACCCGCGATGTAGCCCTGATGGTTCTTGCCGGAAAGGTGAACAAGGGCTTGGTCGCGGCCCTAGGCTCGCTCGGCGTTCCTGCAATGGGTCTATCGGGTGGGGACGGCTTAATCTTTCGTGCACGTAAGAAGCGCACTGCGCCCGATCTCGGATTTGTCGGCGAGATTGCATCGAGCGATGCGCGCTGGCTTGAGGCTATTTGGAGTTTGAACGGCGTGCCTGTTTTCTCATCCATTGCACTCGGCTTTGACGGTGAGTACTACAACATCAACGCCGACGAGATGGCTGCCTCCTGCGCCATCGCCTGCCGCGCCGATGCTCTGGTCTTCCTGACCGACGTGCCTGGAGTCAAGGGGGTCACCGGCGAGGTGCTCCGATGGCTGTCAATCGATCAGATCGCCGAGATGGCCAAGAGCGCCGTCATCTCCGGCGGCATGTTGCCCAAGCTTGGCGCCTGCCGTGAAGCTCTTCTGAACGGCGTGAAGCGCGTAAGAATTTTACCTGCGGAAGCGGCCGGTTCCCTGCCCGATCTGTGCAGTTCCCGCGTAGCATTCGGCACCGAAGTGATGGTGGCCTAAGGAGAACAGATGACCAAGCTCGAAGAGATTCAAGCCGCCGAAGCGCGGCTCCTAATTCACACTTACGATCGCTTTCCCGTGCTGTTTGTCGCCGGCGAAGGCGTGCATCTGATCGATGACAACGGCAACCGCTATCTCGATCTTCTCAGCGGCATCGGTGTCAACGCTCTGGGCTATAGCAACAAAGTCGTCCAAGAGACGATTGCCGAGCAGAGCCGCACGCTGATCAATGCCTCAAACTACTTCTTCAACGACAAGATGGCTGGCCTGGCAGAGCGCGTCACGCGCATCACCGGGATGGATCGCGCATATTTTGGCAACTCAGGCTGCGAGGCCGTCGAGTGCGCGCTTAAGCTGGCTCGCGCTCACGCCGGGCTTCTGCGCGAGGAAGGCAAGACGATCGGCACCAAGTTTCTTGCTCTCGAACAGAGCTTCCACGGCCGGACCTTTGGCGCGATTTCAGCGACCTACAAGGAAAAGTACCGGCTGCCCTTCGAGCCAGTCGTTCCTGGTTTCGAGTTTGTAAAGTTCAACGATGTGGACGATCTGCGGGCCAAGTTTTCGAGCGACGTCTGCGGAATTCTTCTCGAAGCGATTCAGGGCGAGGGCGGCGTGCGCCCGCTGACGCAGGAGTTCTTCGCCGAGGCGCGCAAGCTGGCCGACTCGACGGGCGCGCTGCTGATCGTCGACGAGATCCAGGCGGGCTTTGGCCGGACGGGAAAGTGGTGTGCCTATCAGCACTTTGGCATCAAGCCCGATATCACGACATTGGCCAAGCCGCTTGCAGGCGGCATTCCGATGAGCGCAACCCTCTGCACTAACGAAGTGGCGCGCGCCTTCCATGCGGGAATGCACGGAACGACCTTCGGAGGCGGCTCGCTTGCCTGCGCCATCGCATCGGCCGTCATCGACTATATCGAGAAGGAGAATCTGCTCGATCACATCAACGAAATCGGCGATTACTTCCAGCAGGAACTGACAAAGCTTGCCGAGCGCCACTCGTGCATCGTCGATATTCGCGGCAAAGGTCTGATGATTGCCGCCGAACTCAACTCGGCCGAACTGGGCAAGCACGCCGTCACCGAGATGCTCAAACACCACATCGTCATCAACTGCACGAGCGATACGACGCTGCGCTTCCTGCCGCCGTATGTCTTCGAGCGCGTTCACGTCGACACGACGATCGCCGCTCTCGATAAGGTCTTCACTGCGTACACAGCGTCTCAAGCCGCCGTTCCATCGTCGGTAGGAGGTCAGACCCATGGGTAGCAAAACTCTCGTTGAAGCACCGGTCGTCTCTATCGGAAAAGACCCCGACATTGCTGCCGCCGCCGCGCGCCTGCATGGCGAGGACATGTGTTCCATCTCCGATCTATCGAGCGCCGAAGTGCGCGCGATTCTCAAGCTTGGTCACGACGTCAAGCGGAACCCGCGCGACTATCGCCATGCCCTCGACATGAAGCAGATGGTGCTGATGTTTGAGAAGGCCAGCCTGCGCACCCGCCTCAGCTTCGAGGCCGGCATCAACACCATGGGCGGCAACGCGATCTTCGTCGACCAGACCAACTCGCCGCTAGGCGAACGCGAATCCATAGCAGACGTGGCGCGCAACGTCGAGCGCTGGGTCGATGTGATTGTGCTGCGCACTTACGCGCACGACACCATCACCGAGATGGCCGCAAATTCCAAGGTGCCTGTGATCAATGCGCTCTCGGACTTCGAGCATCCCTGCCAGGCGCTGGCCGATTTCATGACGCTCGATGAGCACTTCGGCGGTGCGGCTGGACTCAGATTCACTTACGTTGGCGACGGCAACAACGTCTGCCACTCGCTGATGCTCACCGGAGCGCAACTGGGCGTCAACGTGACCGTCGCCACGCCCCGGGGCTACTCGCCCGACATCGAAATTGTTACCCTCGCACGCGACATTGCGCAGGTCAACAATTGCGAACTCCGACTACTGCAGGACCCGCAGGCCGCCGTCGAAGGAGCCGATGCGGTCTACACCGACGTCTGCGTCAGCATGGGCTTCGAGCACGAGTCCACCAAGCGAGAGCCAATCTTCCGGCCCTTCCAGGTGAACGAAGCACTGATGCAAAAGGCCAAGCCAAGCGCAGTCTTCATGCACTGCCTGCCCGCGCGCCGCAACGCCGAAGTGACCGATGCAGTGCTAGACGGCCCGCAGTCGATCGCCTTCGATCAGGCCGAGAACCGCCTGCATGCGCAGAAGGCCCTGCTGCTGCTGCTGTTGGGTGGATTGGCAAACACGGCGAGCTTTCAGTAGAACAATTTATGATCTCTCTGGTCTCAGAATCGAGACCTGGGGCATCCGGCTAGAAAGGTGGTCTTGCATGGCGGACCGGGTTTTGAACGATCGGGGTGCGCTGAACTTGAGAGTGCGTTCGATAATTACTCTTTTCGCATTGGTTATTGCCGCTGGCGCGGCGGCGGGTCAAGATGCTGACGACTTACGAACCATTATTCCTCGACTGCATGGCCAGCCTACGATGGTCCGCAACATAGCTGGCCAGTGGGAAGCCGCAGCGATTGTTTACCAAGACGCCGACTTAGAACTCTCCGTTCCCGCTTATTTGCTGGACGGTGAGTTGGCCGTGGATGCGATCGCCAACGCACCGCTACCTCTTCGGTGGGATGGCAGCGGCGGTTACATGGTCGCTCTCTATTCCTTTTACAAGACCAGCCACGGATGCGTGCTCGATCTCCAGGCGGCGAAACACGACTCCCCTGAGAACCGAGCGAAGTGCGCCGGTATCCGTTATCAACAAAGACTCTTAACGATCAATCCGCAGAATCGCACGGTCACCGAAGCAAGCTATATGTTCATGGGCGCGAACGGCCTCGTCCATTTTCCGTCGGCTTGGCCTCAAACGACTTACCCGCTGGACGGGCCTTTGGCCAGCGCCCACGTCATCATGCTCCGCAAGGCCATCGCCCGCCTTCAGCCTCTCGTAGATCGTCACGCAGCGGCTAATGCTAATGCGCTGAGCAACTATCAAAAGATGTGGGAGCAATCGCGGCAGATTGCCCGCGAGCCGGGCGGGCAAGATGATCGGCCACGGACAAAAACATGTCGCGAGATCAAAAATGCCCAATCTGGAAAGATGGAGAGATGGTGCCAATGGGACGGCCCCAACCAATTGCAGTGGAAAGAGCCGTCCACAGATAAGCCCATGTGAGATCTCGCCCATACCGCTTCGAGTCAGCAAACCGCTGGCTTGGAGCCCCGGGTCTCGCTTTTGAGACTTGGGATCGTGATGAACACAACCTGCCCATCGGGAGTGAACGAATGTCAATGCCGCGATTTGCCTTGAAGCGACCCTCGAAGCCGCCAACTCTACACAAGGGACAAGAGACGATGGTCTATGATGCATTAGCTCCCTACCCCACGGAGCGGTCCCTTGACGAACTCGCCGAACGTTGCCTTGAGCAGAATTATGCAGGCTCCCTAAAGCATCAGCCTGCGCCGCCCAGCGAAGTATGGGCATCGATCCTCTACCATCTCAAAGGCATGAAAGAACGAGAGATCGTTAAAGAGTTATAGTCTGCCTTTTGTTTCATGACCAATCGTCTCTAGCTAGAGGCGAGAAGCTCAAAGAGGTCCCCACGCAATGTCCGTAATTCTCGAATCCCTGCCCCTCGGCCAGAAGGTCGGCATCGCTTTCTCCGGCGGGCTTGACACCTCCGCAGCCCTGCACTGGATGAAGCAGAAGGGAGCCATCCCTTACGCCTACACAGCCAACCTCGGCCAGCCCGACGAGACCGACTACGACGCCATCCCGCGCGCAGCCCTCGAATATGGCGCCGCGAAGGCCCGCCTCATCGACTGCCGCGGCCCGCTGGTTCGCGAAGGCATCGCCGCGCTGCAATCGGGCGCCTTCCACATCACGACGGCAGGAGTCGCTTACTTCAACACCACGCCCATCGGTCGCGCGGTCACGGGCACCATGCTCGTGGCCGCCATGAAGGAAGACGATGTCAACATCTGGGGCGACGGCTCCACCTACAAGGGCAACGACATCGAGCGCTTCTACCGCTACGGTCTGCTCGTCAATCCCAGCCTCCAGATCTACAAGCCATGGCTTGACGCCGCTTTTATCGACGAATTAGGCGGCAGGGCCGAGATGTCCGCCTTCATGCAGCGGGCCGGCTTTGCCTACAAGATGTCAGCAGAGAAGGCCTATTCCACCGACTCCAACCTGCTTGGCGCAACGCATGAGGCCAAAGACCTGGAGCATCTTTCTACGTCAATGAAGATCGTCGTTCCCATCATGGGCAAGGCATTCTGGCGCGACGATGTCGAGATCCAGCGCGAAGAGGTCGCCATTCGTTTCGAAGAGGGCTCGCCTGTCGCACTCAACGGACGGCAATTCGACTCGCCCGTCGCCCTTCTCCTCGAAGCCAACCGCATCGGCGGCCGCCACGGCTTGGGCATGTCCGACCAGATTGAGAACCGCATTATTGAAGCCAAGTCCCGCGGCATCTATGAGGCCCCCGGTCTCGCGCTGCTCTTCATCGCTTACGAACGCCTCATCACCGGTATTCACAACGAGGACACCATCGAGCAGTACCGCGAAAATGGCCGTAAGCTCGGCCGCCTGCTCTACCAGGGCCGTTGGTTCGACTCGCAGGCGATCATGCTCCGCGAATCCGCGCAGCGCTGGGTCGCCAAGCCCGTGACCGGCGAGGTCACGCTGGAACTGCGCCGCGGCAACGACTACTCCATCCTCTCGACCGAGTCGCCCAACCTCACCTTCCATCCCGAGCGCCTCAGCATGGAGAAGACTGAATCCACCTTCTCTCCGCGAGATCGCATCGGGCAGCTCACGATGCGTAACCTCGACATCACCGACACCAGGGAGAAGCTCCTCACCTACGCCAAAACGGGCCTCCTCACGCTCAGTAAAGGCAGTGAGATGCCCCAGCTCAGCGGCGGCAAGGAGAAAGAATAGTATGAGGTACGCTTAAGGACAATGGCCGAAGAACAACAATCCGGGAAGATGTGGTCGGGCCGTTTTCGCGAACCCCTCGATAAAGAGTTCGAAGCGTGGCAGCGGTCGATTGTCTTCGACTGGCGCCTGCTCGACCAAGAGGTGGCAGCCAGCAAGGCGCATGCATCGGCGCTGGTCGCGGCAGGAATCTTGACGGCAAGCGAAGGTATCACGCTGCGCGACGCTCTGGATACCATCGCCGCCGACCACGCGTCGGACGCAGGCAAGGCGCTCGTGCGCAATCACGCGACGGCTGAGGACATCCATCACTTTGTCGAGCTTTTATTAGTCGAGCGCGTCGGTTCCCTCGGCCTCAAGCTGCACACTGGCCGCAGCCGCAACGAGCAGATCGCTACCGATCTGCGCCTCTATGTGCGCAAACAGATCGAGCTCACACTCGATGCGCTGATCATCTGGGCCAATGCGCTGGCTAAGAAGGCTGAGGCTGTAGGCGAGGCCGTCATGCCGAGCTACACCCATCTGCAGCGCGCCGAGCCAGTGTTGGTCGCGCATTGGCTGCTCGCGTATGTGGAGATGATCATGCGTGACGTTGGCCGCCTCATGGATTGCAGGAAGAGGCTCAACTACTGCCCGCTTGGTTCCGGAGCCGTGGCCGGCGCAACGCTGACGCTTGACCGCAACATTGCTGCGAAAGAACTGGGTTTTGCGGGGCCCACAAGCAACTCAATCGACGCCACGAGCGATCGTGACTTCATCCTGGAGTACTTGCAGGCCCTCACCTGTGTCGGCCTGCACCTGAGCCGTTTTGCCGAAGAGATCACGCTCTTCGCCACTGCGGAGTTTGGATTTGTCACACTGCCCGAGGCGTTTTCGACTGGCTCAAGCGCCATGCCGCAAAAGAAGAACCCAGATCTCACCGAGCTGATCCGCGCAAAGGTCGGGCGCATCCACGGAGCAGCTGAGGCGGTCACGCTGCAACTCAAAGGCCTGCCGTTGGCCTACAATAAGGACATGCAGGAGACCCAGGAGCCGGCCTTCGCCGTCGAGTTTGTTCCGCAGATGCTGGCGCTTGTGACTCGCTTCACCGCTGCTCTCCAATTCAACCTTGAGCGCATGAACGAGGCGGCGCAGTCAGGCTACCTCAATGCAATGGCAGCTGCGACCTATCTCGTGCACAAAGGCGTCCCCTTCCGCACTGCACATGAAAAGATCGGCAACGCCGTGCGTTTCGCGATCGACAAAGGCATTGAGTTGGGCGATTTGAGCCTTGCCGAGTTGCGCCAGTTTGGCACGGAGTTCGATGACGACTTCTTCGCCGCCATCACCGTGCTGGCCACGCTCGACTGTCACGATGTGATCGGTGGCACGGCGCGCGAGCGCGTTCGCAAGCATCTGCAGGCACTGCGTGAGCGCCTTGCGGAGTTGCCGATACTCAACAGTCAGCAGGAGGCCGCGCATGCTGGTGCGTAAGGCCCTGCTCAAGGACGCCTCCAACATCTACGACCTGGTGAACTCGCTCTCCACCGATGGCACGCTGCTGCGCCGGCCCTTCGCCGAGATCTGCGAGAATATCCGTGACTTCACCGTCGCCGAGTCGGATGGCGGCATCTTTTTGGGCTGCGGCGCGTTGCACTTTTACGGGCCTCATCTCTGCGAGGTGCGCTCCATCGTGGTCAAGCCTGCCGCGAAGGGTAAAGGCGCCGGCGGTCATATTCTCGCCGCGCTCATTGAGGAAGCAGAAGAGCACGGCATCCAGTCCGTATGTCTCTTCACGCGCATTCCCGACTTCTTCTTCAAGTACGGTTTCCGCACCGTCGAGGACAAGGCCGAGCTGCCGGATAAGGTCTTCAAAGACTGCCAGAGCTGCCCGCGTCTGCATCGTTGCGACGAGGTCGCGATGGTGCGCGGCCGCATCCCTCGCATCTCGCTCCTTGGTGCGCGCGAGGAAGCGCAGCAATTGGTGCGTCTCTCAGGCTAACTTCGACACTCTCAGCACTGCCGCCGCTACAACCGCCTGGCCAAAACCGAGCCCGCCATCACCGGGGCTGACTTGTCTATGCTGAAAGACTTCGAAGCCTTCCGCCTCGAGCCCTTCACGAAGAAGCCGGGCCAAGCGACGGTTTGCCATGCATCCGCCGCTTAGAGCAACTTGCTTGATCCCTGCAGCATCTTGCGCCAGCTTCGCGGCTCGCGCAAAACTCACGGCTATGCCAGCATGAAACCGCGCTGAAATCTCTGCCCAGCTAATCCCAGCCTGCAAGTCTGCGATTAGCTCTCGCCACAACGGAGCTGCGCTCATGCGCACTGGCAACCGTTCCGTCCAATCCCCGCCGATGAACTCCATTGCATAGCCCACGTCATCGTCACGCTCATCGACTGCGATGCCTTCCAACTCAATAGCCGCCTGTGCCTCGTAGTCCACAACGCGCCGATTCAGTACCACAGCCGCAACCGCATCGAAGAGCCTGCCGAGACTCGAAGTCAAAGGTGCGTTCAAACCACCCTGAATCATGCGCTCCAGCACGCGCGATTCTTGATCACTGGCTCCTGACAACCTGGCCGCCGACTCCCGATCGAGACCAGCTGCGCGCAGTGATGCGAAGGCCATACGCCACGGCTCGCGAATCGCCTTCTCTCCGCCCGGCATCGGCACGTAGTCGAGATGCGCGAAGCGCTCGAAGCTGCCCATCCGCGCGATCAGCACTTCCCCGCCCCAGATTCTTCCGTCGGTGCCGTAGCCGGTGCCGTCTAGCGCGAGGCCGATCACGTCACCCGTCAATCCATGCTCGGCCATGCATCCGGCGATGTGCGCATGATGATGCTGCACGGCGATCACCGGGAGCTTGCGCTCGGCGGCCCACTCGCGCGCCCACGTGGTTGAGAGGTAGCCTGGGTGCATGTCGTGCACAACGGCCTGAGGCTCGATCTCGAAGGTACGCATCAGATGATCGAGCGACTCGCGAAAGAATTCGAGTCCCGTCAGATTTTCCAGATCGCCCAGGTGTTGGCTCTGATAGGCAAAACGTCCTCGCGCAAGCGCAAAGACACTCTTCAGGTGCCCTCCGACCGCCAGCAGCGGAGGCGCATCAAGCGGCAGCGGCACACCGAGCGGCACAAAGCCGCGCGCACGGCGGATGAGTTGTGGCGCTCCATCAACTACCGCAGTCACCGAGTCGTCGCAACGCTGCAGGATCTCGCGGTCATGCATGAGGAATGCGTCGGCAATTCCGCCCAACCGCGCCCGTGCTTCGTCATTGTCAATGGCGATCGGCTCCTCACTGAGGTTCGCCGAGGTCATCACCAGGGCCTGTACGCGCTGTTCGGCAAAGAGCAGATGCTGTAACGGCGCATAGGGCAGAAAGACGCCCAACCAAGGAAGCCCCGGCGCAACGCTCTCGGCAATTCCGCAGCCTTCGCGCCGGCGCGTCAGCACAATCGGCCGCGCTGGCGTGGTTAGCAGAGCCTCCTCCGCGTCCGTCGGCACGCAGATCGCTCGCGCCGCGTCAAGATCGCGCACCATAACAGCCAGCGGTTTTCCATAGCGCCGTTTACGTTCCCGAAGGCGCATCACCGCAGCGTCGCTCGCCGCATCCACGCTCAGATGAAAGCCGCCGAGGCCCTTGATGGCCATGATCTCGCCGGCAAGCAGACGATCAACACAAGCGCACACAGCGTCTTCTGCCGCAATCTCCATGCCGTCAGCCCCGGCGAGCCAAACTTTAGGTCCGCAATCCCAGCAGGCATCCGGCTGCGCATGAAAACGTCGATTGAGCGGATCGTCATACTCCCGCTGGCAGGCCGCGCACATGGGAAACCTAGCCATTGAAGTCTGCGGCCGGTCATAAGGGATCCGGCGCGTGATGGTGAATCGCGGCCCGCAGTTTGTGCAGTTCAAAAAAGGGTAGCGGTAGCGGCGGTCGTTTGGATCAAACAACTCGCGCAGGCAATCGGGGCAGGTTGCCGCATCCGCTGGAATTCCTGTGCTGACCTTTCCCAGCGTCTGGCTGGAAATGATTCTGAACCCACCGTCACCAGCCGGAGTGAGTTCGCATACCCTGATGGAGTCAATGCGAGACAACGGCGGCGCTTCCGCGGTCAGGCGCGTCAGAAACGACTCCACGCGCGCGCCGTCTCCCTCGATCTCGATGGTCACTCCATCTGTGTCGTTGCCGATGAATCCTGCCAGTCCCTCTTCGTGCGCAAGCCGATAGACAAAGGGACGGAATCCTACGCCCTGGACCACTCCGCGTACGAGCACACCTCGCCTGAGCAACATAACACTCGTCGATCGCGTGGCTCGATTCTCTTCGTTCACAACTGTGACTTGCCTCGGAGACAGAATAGCGCAGACCCCACGGAAATATGCTTCAGTACGCAATTTCGCATCTTGCTAGCTATATCGATCTGGGCGATCTCCTGAGAACGTCGTTGGAATGACGGTCGGCTCACCCATAAACAGATGTGTCTTCTTCTCTTATTGAACATGAGGTCGCAATTTGCCGATGAAATTCACAGATCCGCAGATGTTGTGATCTCGCATCGACTTAACAGGGTCGACCCTCGTTTTATGACCGGGAGCGAAAGAGATGCGACGTGAGGAACCGGAAGAGGACGCATGCTAAATCGAGTGTTGCTCGGCGCAGCCACACTGGCGTGGGCGCCGATGGTTGCATCCGCGCAGAGTGCTGGCGACCAGAATCTCCAGATTCATGGATTTGCCACGCAGGCTTTTGTCTATAGCAATAACAATAACTACCTGGGCATGGACACAAGCTCAGGTAGTACTGCCTGGACAGAGGCCGCGATCAATGTAAACGATCAGGTGACCAGCAAGTTGCGCGCCGGAGTGCAACTCCACTACACCAGGCTCGGCATCTTTGGCGGCGATGGCATCAACGTGGATTGGGCCCTGGGCGACTACAAGATCAACCGTTGGGTCGGAATTCGCGCCGGAAAGGTGAAGATGCGCTGGGGCCTGTACAACGATACGCAAGACTACGACCCTGGCTATCTCTGGTCCATTCTTCCCGAGACCATTTACGGAGTCGACTATCGAGCGACGGATCTCTCGCAGCTGGGGATCGAGCTTTATGGCAGAATTCCCCTTGCGGCGGGCCTGGGTAAACTCAGTTACAGCGGCTATTACGGCGACTACTTTGTCGCCACAAACGACGGCATCATGGAGAGCTTCAAGGAACAGGGGATCAACTTCTCCAACACGCCGTGGGGAAAGACACCTGGCTTCGATCTGCGCTGGGATACACCGGTCAAAGGTCTGACCGTTGGCGGCTCTTTGATGGCATACGACGCCAAGGGCAATCTGGTAAACGGGACCTACGTCCAGCCGCTTGCCTACTGGCCGGCATACTATGCGAAATACGATTACAAGAGACTCTTTCTCTCCGGTCAATACACAAAGCTGATTCAGTACCAGACAGTAGCCATCAGCGGCTCGATTCCCTCCACGAGCGGCATCGATAATCCGGCATGGTTTGCCATGGCCGGATATCGCATGAGCGACAGATTTCAGGTAGGGGCTTATTACACCCGGTTGTGGGAAGCGCCGCTACCCAACTCGCCAACCCCCGAAGATTACTTTCATGAATGGGTAGCTTCGAGCCGCTACGACATCAACTCGAATTTCTATGCCAAGATTGAAGGCCACTACATCGACGGGAACGGAATTGGCTATTACGGCTTCGATAACCCGAATGGGTTGAAGCCCAGGACCGGCGTGTTAGCTGCAAAACTCGGTTTCACTTTCTAACGCGGGCGAAGGAGGACACTTCCATGAAGAAAACACTGTTCATTTTTCTGGTCTCTGTCGCCGCGTCAGTTTTGGCCGCGCATGCTCAGGCTCAGGTCGTCATCATCGCCAACAGCAGCATTCGAGACACTACGGCCTCCAAGGCAGATATTCGCGACGTGTTCACTGGCGCGTCATCGAACCTCAAGAGCGGCTCACACGCGGTGCCTGTGCTACTGAAGAGCGGCTCGGCGCATGTGGAGTTCCTGGTGCTGTTCATTGGCCGGTCCGACGCGTTTTTTCAGACAAACTGGAAGAGCCTTGTCTTCTCAGGACAGGCATCGATGCCACGTACCGTCGACTCTGAAAAAGCCGTGGTTGAATACGTGGAGACTACACCTGGAGCCATCGGCTACATCTTGAAGACGACTCCACACGACGGAGTAAAGACACTCTCGGTTCAGTGACCCGGTTCCGAACCTCTCGCCGAAGCTGAATGTTGCCGTGCAAGCGCGGCAGCAGGAACCTGCGCTCGCATTCCTCTTCGCATTCGATCCGTCTGTTAGGGTTGAATGCGAGGACGATCTTCGAAATGACCGGTTACTTACAGCGAAGGCTTCTGACCGGACTCGTGGTTTCCACTACCCTCCTGTTTCTCGGAACGACATTCGCGTCAGCTCAACAGTTAGACGCTGCAACTGTGATTACGAAGGTCGATGCCGCTGTCCGAGACCGAGTCGATCACATCGCGTCTTATACCGTTACCGAGCACTATGCCGTCTTTCGCGGAAAGGATGAGGTACATCCGGCAGCCGAGATGACTGTGCACACCGAATACAGCAGGGAGACAGGCAAGAACTACACCACCCTTTCACACTCCGGTTCCGGGTTCATCGTGACGCATGTGCTGGGCGCGATTCTCGACCGCGAAAAGGAGATCAACCGGCCCGGCGTTCGGGAGCACAGCTGGCTCACCTCCGCCAACTACGAGATGAAGCTGAGGCCCGGGGGAATTCAGAGGCAGGATGGAAGGGATTGCCTAGTGCTGGACATCACCCCTCGACACAAAGATCCCAATCTAATCGACGGGACGATTTGGGTCGACGCACGGGACGGTTCGATTGTGCGCCTTGAGGGTACTACGCTCGAAGCGCCTTCGATTTTTACCGGAGTAAGTCACCTGATGCGGCAGTACGTCAATGTCAGCGGCTTTGGCATGGCCACGCATGCGCAGGCCTTCACGGACAGCATTCTTCTGGGCCGGACCACGATTAGCATCGACTACCAGGACTACAAGATTCAGCTCGTCTCCGGCAGATGAGCTGGAGGCGCCTTCCGCAGCAGCGACGGAAGCTGCGTATGCGCTATACTGACTTTCGTGTTACTGCCGCTCGGCGATTGGAAACTCGATGCTGCGCTCGGCTCCTGCCTGCTGCTGGGGCTGCGTCACGGCTTCGACTACGATCATCTAGCTGCCATCTCCGACATTACGGCTGTGCAGCGCAACTGGCGCAGCGGACTGAGGTTGGGCATGACCTACGCCCTGGGCCACGCCTTCACCGTCGCCGCGCTCGGCATCGCGGTGCTGGAACTGCATATGGGCCTGCCCGAGGGCCTGGACCACTGGACCGAACGGCTGATTGGGCTGACACTGATTTTTCTCGGTATCGGGGTTGTGGCGGGCATCCTTCGCAAAGACGCGCACGGTCACTCCCACAGCCGCATTGAGAGCCGGCTGGCCATCGCAATCAACGGAGTGTTGTGGATGGCTTGGCGGGTGCGCTGCCTCTGGAACCGCGAAGCTCCGCAACCTGAGCGTTTTCAGTGGATGTATAACGGCAAGTCGGTCTTTGTGATCGGCATGCTGCATGGCGTGGGCGCCGAGACCCCTAGCCAGTTAGCGCTCTTCTTCCTCACCGCCAATCTGGGTGGAACCTCCCGAGGCATGCTGGGGCTGGCAGCATTCTCCCTGGGGCTGGTGGCAATGAATGCCTTGATGACAGCCACGATGGGAGGCGCGTTCAAAGCCAGCGGCCATCACCATCCCCATCTTTACCACGCCATCGCCTGGACCGGTGCGGCCTACAGTTGCATCATTGGCGTGATCTTCCTCTTCGGGATATCAGACCACTTGCCGCCACTTGGATGAGGCAGGCAGCTCAACCCGGATCTTCGCCCGAAAGCAACTCCCCCATTCGATGCAACCTTCGAGTTGAGGCGGGATTCTTCATCCCCTCACCCCGTGCCAGATTCACCCGAATCGGGGTTGATTCCGCTTGAAAAGATGCATTTTTACCCAGTGGACTGACCACTGTCCTTTTTGCTCTTTTCAAAACATGGTGTCGTTGGGCAAGGTACTGACTTGAAAGAAGTACCACCCGAAGTGACCGTGGTCACCGACCATGGTATTTTCCGCTCCCTACAATACCTCCAGACCAAAGGCGGAGCAGAGGCTTGAAGAGCCCTGCTGTATCCCCCGTCTGCAACCCGGAGGAATTGTGGCAGCATTCACACCACCGCCGCTTCCGAGCGACGATAAACGATGGAAGATCGTGAACGGCACCATGCGCAAAAATGGCTTTGCCCGCCACGCACTCATTGAGACGCTTCATACCGTACAGTCGGCCTTCGGATACCTGGATGACGACTCGATCCGCTTTGTGGCCCAGAGCCTTCGCGTGCCGCTGAGCCAGGCCTACGGAGTGGTGACCTTCTACCACTACTTCAGCCTCAAGCCGCCGGGCAAGCACACCATGACCGTCTGCGCAGGCACGGCCTGCTACATCAAGGGCGCCGACAAATTGATCGCCACAGCAGAAAAACGCCTGGGTATCTCTCACGGACAGACCACCAGCGACGGCCAGATCAGCCTGATGACAGCCCGCTGCGTGGGCGCATGCAGCCGGGCTCCCGTAGTGCTCTGCGACGGCGAAGTGGCCGGCGAGATGGGCGGCGATCAGATGCTCGAGCAACTGGAAAGGTGGGCGGTGGAATGACAATTGAAGAGCTCGAACAGATAGCCAAGAGCGTCATACAAGAGAACGAAAAATACGATTTTGAAGTAAATGTTTGCATGGACCTGGCCTGCATGAGCCAGGGCTCGGACCGCTTGCGTGAAGCACTGCTCAAGGCAGCCGAGGCCTCAGGCAAGAAGGTGCTTGTCCGCCGCACCGGCTGCATGGGGCCCTGTTCTTCCGGCCCGCTGGTTCGCGTGGACCCCGACGAGCACCTTTATCACCACGTGAAGGCCGACAAAGCCGAAGCGATTGTGAACAGCTTGGGCAGCGAACCGGTTCCCGAGCTGCAATGCAACCTGAACGATCACTTCGACAAGCAGGTTCGCGTGGTGCTGGAGAATGCCGGCCACATCGACCCGGAAAAGATCGACGACTACATCTCACGCGATGGCTACAAGGCGTTGTTGACCGCACTCACAGAGATGACTCCGAATGGCGTCATTCACCGCATTACCGAGAGCGGTCTGCGCGGCCGTGGCGGCGGCGGGTATCCCACGGGCTTGAAGTGGGGCACGGTTGCCAAGGCCGGCGGCGACATGAAGTATGTGGTCTGCAACGGCGACGAGGGCGACCCTGGCGCATTCATGGACCGCAGCGTGATGGAAGGCGATCCGCATCGCGTCATCGAGGGCATGGCCATCGCCGCCTATGCGGTCGGCGCGAGCAAGGGATTCATCTATGTCCGGGCTGAGTATCCGGTGGCCGTCAGCCGCCTGACCACAGCGTTGCGCGATGCGCGGAGGCGTGGCCTGCTGGGCAATGGCATCTGCAACACGCCCTTCAACTTCGACATTGAGATTCGCCTGGGCGCGGGAGCCTTCGTCTGCGGCGAAGAGACGGCACTGCTGGCCTCAATCGAAGGCCGGCGTGGTGCGCCCAGGACTCGACCTCCGTATCCGGCGGTCAGCGGCCTCTGGGGCAAGCCGACGCTGCTCAACAACGTCGAGACCTACGCCAACATCGCGCCCATCATTCGCAACGGCGGCAAGTGGTTTGCCAACATGGGTTCGGAGCGAAGCAAGGGCACCAAGGTCTTCGCCCTCACCGGCAAGATCACCAACACCGGCCTCGTCGAAGTGCCCATGGGCATCAAGCTGCGCGAGATCATCGAGGAAATCGGCGGCGGCGTACCCGGCGGCCACACATTCAAGGCGGTGCAGACCGGCGGACCATCTGGCGGTTGCATTCCTGCGGAGATGCTCGACCTGGGCGTCAGCTACGACGCACTCATGGCGGTCGGCTCCATCATGGGCTCCGGCGGCATGATCGTCATGGACGACACCTCCTGCATGGTCAATGTAGCGCGCTTCTTCGTCGAGTTCTGCATGACGGAATCCTGCGGCAAGTGCATTCCCTGCCGCGCGGGAACGGCGCAGATGTTCACGCTGCTGAGCCGCATCTGTGATGGCAAGGGAACGATGGAGGACCTCGATCTGTTGATCGGCTTGTGCAACACCATCAAAGACACCAGCCTGTGCGGATTGGGCATGACCGCGCCTAATCCGGTGCTGAGCACGATCAAGTACTTCAAGAGCGAGTACATCGAGCACATTGTGAATAAACGCTGTCCGGCTGGCGTCTGCGCCATGGAAGCGCTCGTGCCTGAAGCTCCGGTGGAGGTGTTGGCATGAGCGAAAACATGGATGTAAGGACACTGAAAATCGATGGCCATGAACTGAGCGCCCGCGCCGGCCAGACCATCCTCGAGGTGGCGCGCGAAAACGAGATCAACATCCCCACCCTCTGCCATCTTGAAGGCCTGAGCAATGTCGGCGCCTGCCGCCTCTGCCTGGTGGAGATCAAGGGCAGCAACAAGCTCTTGCCTGCCTGTGTCGCCACGGTCCATGAGGGCATGGAGGTCTCGACCGACACCGAGCGCCTCCGCAAGCATCGCCGCATCATTCTGGAACTGCTCTTCGCCGAGCGCAACCACATCTGCGCGGTCTGCGTCTCCAACGGTCATTGCGAATTGCAGGCCATGGCGCAGGAGCAAGGACTGACCCATGTTAGTCTGCCCTATCGCAACCCGGCGCTGACCTTCGATGCCTCGCACGAGCGCTTTACCGCCGACCACAACCGCTGCATCCTCTGCACGCGCTGCGTGCGAGTTTGCGCGGAGATAGAAGGCGCGCACGTCTGGGATGTGATGGGGCGCGGCATCAACTCGATCGTCATCACCGATCTGCACGACGACTGGGGCAAGTCCAGCTGCACACGCTGCGGCAAGTGCGTGCAGGTCTGTCCCACTGGAGCACTGTTCGATAAGAGCAAGATCGGCTCCGATCACCCCAAGTACCCCGATTTTCTGCCTTACCTGAATCTGATGAGGGAAGCTCGATGAGCAAACTGAAAGTGGCAACAGTGTGGCTGGATGGATGCTCCGGCTGTCACATGTCGTTTCTCGACATGGACGAGCGGCTTCTCGAACTGGCCGAGTTGGTCGATGTGGTGTATAGCCCCATCGTCGACGCCAAGGAGTTCCCCGACGAAGTGGATATCGCACTGGTCGAGGGCGCGGTAGCCTCAGTGGACGACGAGAAGAAGATCAAGAAGGTTCGCGCGCACTCCAAAATGCTCATCGCCATGGGCGATTGCGCTATCACGGGCAACGTTCCCTCAATGCGCAATCCCATGGGCCCCGAGGCGATTCTGGACCGCGCGTACATCGAAAACGCCGACCTCCAGAAACAGATACCCTGCGTCGTTGTGCCCAAGCTGCTCAAGGTCGTGCGGCCCATCCACGAGTTTGTGACCGTCGATGTGTTCTTGCCCGGCTGCCCACCTTCGGCCGATACCTTCCACACAGCGCTGACAGCGCTGGTAACCGGTGCGCCGCTGGATATTCCAGCTCTCACCCGCTTTGGAGCCTAAGCCCGTGGAGTCCAAGTAATGACACAGACGATCACCATCGATCCCGTAACGCGCCTCGAAGGGCACGGCAAGATCACTATCATGCTCGACAATCAGGGCCAGGTTGAGGACGCGCACTTTCACGTCACACAGGTTCGCGGCTTTGAGAAGTTCTCAGAAGGCCGGCCGTTTTACGAGATGCCAAGCCTCATGGCGCGCATCTGCGGCATCTGCCCGGTCTCGCACCTGCTAGCCTCGGCCAAGGCCTGCGAAGCCATCATGTCGGTCCGCATTCCGCATACCGCCGCGCAACTCAGGCGTGTGTTGAATCTGGCGCAGATGGTGCAGTCGCACGCGCTGAGCTTCTTCCATCTCTCTTCGCCCGACCTGTTGTTGGGAATGGAGTCCGATCCAAAAGCCCGCAACATCTTTGGCGTTGCTGCCGCGCGGCCCGACCTGGGCCGGGCGGGCATCGGCCTGCGCCGTTTCGGCCAGCACATCATCGAGTTGCTCGGCACCAAGCGCATCCACACCGGCTGGGTCATACCGGGCGGCGTGACTGAACCTTTGTCTGCCGCACACCGCGACGAAATTCTGGCGATGATCCCCGAGGCCTATGCCAACCTCGGTCTGGCGCTCACCGCCTACAAGCAGATCGCCGGCACCTTTAAACAAGAGATTGAGGTCTTCGCCAACTTCCCGTCCAACTACCTCGGCCTGATCAACGAGGATGAGTCCTTCGAGATCACCGACGGCGCGCTGCGTCTGATCGACCCACAAGGCGCGATCATCGAGGACGGTATGACCGCCAGCCGCTTTACCGAGGCCATCGGCGAGGCGGACGAGAACTACAGCTACACCAAGTTCGTCTACTACAAGCCGCTCGGCTATCCTCAAGGCAGCTATCGCGTGGGCCCGTTGCCGCGCCTGAACATCGTCAAGTCGATGGGAACACCGAAGGCCGACAAGGAATTGGCCGTCTTCAAGCAGATTTCCAATGGTCCGGTCGAAAGCTCCTTCCACTATCACCACGCGCGGCTGGTCGAGGCTCTCCACGGCATCGAGAAGATCGAACAGATCCTCGCCGATCCGCTCATCCTCGACAAGCATGTGCGCGCCACGGCCGGCGTCAACCGGCTCGATGGAGCAGGCCAGATCGAGGCTCCGCGAGGCACTCTCAACCACCACTACAAGGTGGACGAGGACGGCAAGATCACCTGGGCCAATCTGGTCGTCGCCACAGGCCACAACAACAACGCCATGAACAAGGGCGTTCTTCAGTCAGCCAAAGCATATGTCAAGGACGGCAAGTTCACCGAGGGAGCTCTCAACCGCGTCGAGGCCGTGATCCGAACCTTCGATCCCTGCCTCAGTTGCTCAACGCACGCCTTCGGCCAGATGCCGCTTGTCCTCTCGCTGGTCGACTCTGACGGCGAGGTTGTGGACCAGCTCATCAGCTAAACTGAGTCCATGAGCCCTACCACGGCCCGATGTCTCATACTCGCCTGCGGCAACACGCTGCGCGGAGATGACGGCGTCGGGCTTTGGCTTGCCGAGTGGGCCGAGCGGCGCTTCTGCGATCAGCCAGGCGTGCGCATCATCGCCGACCATCAATGGACTCCGGAATTGGCAGAGGACGTCGCCCGCGCTCAATTCGTCCTGTTCATCGATTGCGCGATTGATTCCCTTCCCGGAGCGATCAGTCTGACGGCAGTCGAGCCTGCGGCAAGCGCCCAGTTGCAAGCAACGCATCACATTGATGCAGCGCAGATGCTCGCCCTCGGCCGCGAACTCTACGTTTCCCTGCCCCGCAAGGCTCAACTGCTCACCATTGGCGCCGCGGCAACGGAGTTAGGCGAAGAGTTCAGCGCCGCAGTGAGTGCCGCGCTACCGGAAGCCTGCAGGCTCATCGAAAAGACAATTTCCGATGAGCTCCGCGATGATCCAGACTTCGGCACTCACTCATCAAAGTAGCCAGCAGCCACCAGAGCAGCGGCATCCAATTGTGGCGCTGTGCAACCCGCTCGTTCGGATCACTGCTTTGAGCTGGCCAACGAGCCATCCTGCAATTCGACCTTCGGCCAGCCGTCTTTCCAGCCAACCGTAGAAATCTGCAGCGCCGGCTTGCCGCTCACCGCGTCGTAGGCATGGAAGACCATAACCGTCTGATGATCGCCCACGTAGAGCGATTGGCCTCCGGGCCCCAACCAGCGATGGTTGGCAGTCAAGAGCTGAGTTCCGCCCCCCTCGACCATGCTCTTGCCCTCGGCATCGAGATACGGTCCAGTAACGTTAGGCGAGCGGCCAACGATGATGCGATAGCTGCTCTTGATGCCGCGGCAGCAGAGATCCCAGGAGACGAAGAGATAGTAGAAGTCGCCATGACGGATAATGAACGGGGCTTCCACGGCTTCCCAATCCGGCGGAAGTCCGGTCGGCGCAGGCTTGGCATCCTTCGGACGTGCGCGGCTGGCTAGCGAGTAGAGATGAGAGTCGCCGGCAAAGAGCTTCCCTGTTGCAGGATCGATGCGGCGCATCTTGATTCCGCTCCAGAAGCTGCCGAAGGCCAGCCATGCCTTGCCCTGCGTGTCGATGATCAGGTTTGGATCGATGGCATTGAAGTCGTCCACAGCCTGCGAGCGGAGCACAAGGCCTTCGTCCACCCATTTGTAGTCGGGCCTATTGGCATCGAGGGTCTTGTTAGTCAGCAACGCGATACCCGAGGTGTTTTTTCCAAACAACGAGTAGGCATAGTAAAGATGAAACAGCCCGTTGAAGTAGGAGATGTCGGGCGCCCACAACTCTTTGGTGCCTGGGCTCTCCTTGCGAATCCACTCCGGAATCTCCGTCAGAACCTGGCCGCAGAGCTTCCACTGTTGCAGATCGTTCGAACAGCGGATCGCCATTTGGCCGTGAGGAGCGAGGCCGGTGGCGAAGACATACCACGTGTCTCCTGCTTTGATCACTGAGGGATCGTGCGTGCCCCAGAAATCTCCCGAGAGCGTAAAGGCACGCGCGCTCTCCTCGCTCTGATTGGTTTGGGCGCGGCTGAGAAGCGTTGAGGCCGCCAGAATTGCGATAAGAATGAAGCGAAGCTTGCGACTCGAACTCATGATCCCTCGTTCCCAGGTGAGCGTTCGAAAATTCTGGAGGACTCTCCGTACACATTGCGGCTATTCGACATAGGGCCAGCCGTCCGACGTAAAGCCGAGGCGGTTGATACCCAACGTTGGCGTTCCGCCGTTATTGCCGTCGTAGTAGTGGTAGACAAAGGTCGGCAAGGATTTGCTGCCGTCGGTTCCGGTGTCGGTGAAGACGCTGCCGCCGCCGGGGCCGTAGATGTTGCTGTGTGAACTGAGCAGAATGGTGCCCCCACCGGAGGTCAAAGCCACGCCGCCGCGATCGACGAACGGACCGTTAGGCGAGGTCGAGCGGCCGACGATCGTCCGATACGTGCTCGAGATCCCCTGGCAACAGACGTTGATGGGCGCGAAGTAGTAGTAATACTGGGTCCCGTTGATGTTGTACGGAAAGATAAAGGGGCCTTCTTCGCCGCTAGCGCGATAAGCGATTTTGGTCCAGGTGCTGGCGTCGCTGGATACCGGAAATCCGACCGTTGCCGAGGAGGTCGCGGAAGCTGGAGTCTGCAATGGCAGCAATCGAATGCCATCGGACCAGGAACCGTAGACCAGCCACCAGTTGCCGGCGGTATCTGCAAAGGGCGCAGGGTCGATAGCGTTCCAGGTGGTGGTGGCCGTGAATCCCCATGGATTAGGTGAAGGAAAAGAAGTGGTGGCGTTGCTCCATGAGGTGACGACGTAGCCCTTGTCGGTCCACGGCCCGTACGGCGTGGTGCTGATGGCAAGGCCGATCACTGCTTCGGCGCCTGTCGAAGGCTCATAGGGAATTGCATAGTACTGGTAGTAGGTGCTGTTGCTCAAGAGCAGACTGGGCGCCCAGAGATCGGTGTTCTTTCCGCCATTGTCCGATGGCGGCGTCTGCAGTCCGGTCCACGAGGAGAAATCGGGTCCGATGATCGGGCAGTGATTGGCGACCGTCAGCCAATACGTTCCCTCGGTCTGCGTACACGCGCCTTGCGCGGTAGTCATGGTGGTGTAAGTGAAGGTGCTGAAATCGGTCGAGTAGGCCATGGTCTGATGCGTGCCATAGAGCCAATAGATGTGGGTCGTGGGATCTTGCAACATGTAGGGGTCATGCACATAGATGCCCGTGCCTACGACCGCAATGGGCCCGGGATAGGCTGCTTTGCCGGTCGAGGTCAGCGTCCACTCCTGGCAAGTGCATCCCGTGCCGGGATCGGAACGGACACCGATATCGATCGTGGCCGAGGGAGTTGTACCTGAGCCTGCGTCCTCAAGGAAGAGACCACTATTCACATTCTTGAGGAGGTAATTGCCATCGGTGAGTTGGTAGATCCTCCACAGATGATCGTTGGCTCCGGTGTCGGAGTATTGGACAACCTGAGAGCCGGTTGAAGTGGAGGCGTTCTGAACGCCTAAGACCTGGTGAGTGAGCATGTTCTCCAGGTTGAACTCCTGCATGCCAGCGGGAATGAAATGCCAGTCAATGTCGGCCATGCTGGTGCTTGCGGACTCCTGCACGACGTTGGTTCCGGCTGTCTGGCTCTGGCCGGAGATGCCCAGCACCATGCCACCGCTCACGTTGGTCAAGGTGTACTGGTTGGTGTCGTCCATTGTGACGAGCGTGCCCATGTCGATCGGGTTGTTGTTTATGGTTGTCCCGCCGCCGCCCCCACCACCACATGCGCTCAGAAGACAGGTCACGGTCAGAACGGCAACGCAGGACTTGCTACGCATTAGGAAGACCTCTCGTACTGATGCAATGACCAATGACATGACCGCGGAATGAAACCCGAGGTCATGTGGCGCGGCGGATGACTGAGGGCCGCCGCGCCGGCTGAGGCCCAGGCAGGGGTGCAGCCTGCCCGAGCAATCCGTGTCAGTAGTTGATCCGGAGCCTGAACTGCGCGTTCCTGGGACCGTTTTGCAGGCCGCCGATCTGGCCTACGTTGATGGTTGAGTTGTTGAGGTTCGAGACCGGCCTGGTGAAGACATGACGGTTGAAGGCGTCGAACATCTCTCCTCGGAACTCCACCTTGATTCTCTCGGTGACCATGAAGCCTTTTCCGATGCCGAAGTCTTCATTGAGATAACCGAATCCTCGGATGTCCGACGAGTTGCGCGGCATGCTGCCGAATCGCCAGGGATTTCCCTCCCCGGAGGCTCCGACTCCATTTGGGTCGCGGTTGGTGACCAGATTGGGATCGTAGAACGCGGCACAGTTGAAGTAACCTGTCTCGCACGCGGTAGCGTTGCTGGCTGGGTTAAAGTTGAGAGGGCTGGTGTAGTTCGGGTTTTTCACCAGTTGTCCGCCTACGCGGTCAAATCGCACGCTTGAGTTCTTGCCGGGAATGCCGGTCGCGCCGAAGATGCTGATGGGCTGTCCACTCATGTAACGCTGGATGCCGCTGATCTTCCAGTCGCCCACCATCGTGTTCAACGGTCTCGAAGCCGTGCCAAAGAATCTCTTTCCCTTTCCAACCGGCAGTTCATAGACGTAGCTGAGCACGAAGTTGTTGGGCACATCCTCGCTGCTAACCGCCTTCTCTCCGCGCAGGTTTTCGGGGTCCTGAACGGCGCCGCCGTTTTGCAACGTGCTCCAGTAGGGCTGGATCACATCAGCATCGGTCAGCGTCTTGGAGAAAGTGTACGAGGCCAAAACGTTCAGGCCGTTGTGGAAGCGTTGTTCGAGTTTGGCTTCGAGCGCGTTGTAGGTGGATTGACCAAGGTTCTGCAGGTAGCTGTCCATGTTGATGTAGCCAATCTGCGGGAAGGGACGCAGAGCTTGAGAGATGGGCTCAGTAACTCCCCATGTACAGGCTGGCGGACCGGCAGGGCAGCTGAAGTTGGCGTAGGGCTCGATAGAGTTCACGCCAAATCCACCTTCTGCGTTGGGCGGATCATAGGCCCACCAATTGAGCCAGTCGCCCTCGGCCATGTATTTGTCGGGCATATCGTTCATGAAGTTGAGCATGGCGTGAAGGTGAGTGGCGTGCATGCCCAGGTAGCCCACGCTGGCAAAGAGGCTGGGAGTGATCTGGTGCTGCGCTTCCAGCGTCCAGGTTTCCACCATGCCCGGCCGTCCATTGCTCTTGGCAATGTAGTCCGCGGCGGTGTTGCTACCGTCCAACTGGTTCGGATTCAAATCGGGAGTTGTGGGCAACGCGGCAAGGCCGCTATCGAGCTGAAAGCCGTCCAACGGGTCGGGAGTAAATTCATTTCCCTGCACCGTGAATCCCTGAACAGTTCCCTGCCCGTAGTCGGCATATACCAACGGGCCGTAGAAGATGCCGGCGCTTCCGTGAATCACATCCTTGTGAGCGAAGAAGCCAGGCTCCCAGGAGAAGCCGACACGTGGCTCAAAGTCTTTCTTGTAGACGCTGCCCCAAGTTTCATTCGTGCTTCCGTTTCGTCCCGCTCCCTTACCCGCAAAGACCAGCGATCCGAGCGCCTGTCCAAGGGGTCCGCCAATGGTCGCCGCATCGGGAAGCGTCGGATCCCATATTGCTGTATCGCCGGCAGCCTCACGGCGCGGCGTGTCGAAGCTCCAGCGCAGCCCGATGTTGACTGTCAGGTTCGGCTTCAACTTCCAGTCATCCTGCCCGAAGAACGCGCCATAGTGCGTGATCCAGCGCGGCGCATGCAGGTCATTGAGATTGTTCATGTCGCCCGTCTCGCCAATGAGAAAGGCTGCCAGCGAGTTTCCGTCGGAGCCCCAAAAGTTTGTATCCGAGGCCGTCTGGTTATCCCAGAACTGAATGCAACCGGCGTTGCCGCCGCAGGTGCCCCCGATCTTACTCACCCACGAATACTGGTGATACTGCGCCTCGGCGCCGACTCTTATGCTGTGCGCACCGTGCTGCCAGTGCAGAATGTCGTTGAGCGCTACGACATTGTCGGTATCGGTGCTGTCTTCCTGCTGGCCAATGCCTCCAAAGGCGTTGCCAAAGAATTGAAAGACCGGAAAGTCGTTGCTGAAGCCGTTGGCAATGCCCAGCTTCTGATCCCAGTCGGTTCCCATCTGGGATGCCTTTGACTTGTTGATATTGTTGGAGCGGTTTCCGCCAACGGTGAGCGAGTTGATCAGATTCGGCGTAGCGATGAACTCCCAGCCGGCGCGGACGATCTTGCCCAGCTGATCGACCGTGCCGCAGCAGGTCTGAATCGGCACGGGCAGGTTCGAATTACCGCCCGAGTCCGTGTTCTCTCTGGAGCTCCAGAAACCCCAGATCTTGTTCTTCGTCCCAATATTCTGGTCAATACGGAAGCTGTACGCCGTGTTGGAGACGGTGCCCGGACTACGTTGCACGTAGTTATACAAGCTGCTCCCCGTAACCTCCTGCTTCGCCAGCGGCATTAGGTAGGTGTTCACGATATTCTTTGCGATGTTGCTGGCGCGCGCGATGGGAATCTTGTTATTGGGAAAGGGCGTGGTGCGACACGGCAGGCCATTTCCCGAGCCGGTCTTCTCATAAAGCGGATCGAAGATCTCACCGTAGTACAGAGTGGTGCTGCAGGCGTTGTTGCTCGAATTGACTCCGGGGATCGTCGCACCCAGAGTCGACGAGAAGTCAAAGAACTGTCCGTCGCTGCCCAGCATAGCCGGAGTCGGCAGAATGCTGGTGATCGGGCCGCCATAGTTGTAGCGCCACTGTTCCCAATTGAAGAAGAAGAAGCTCTTGTCTCTGCCGTTATAAAGATGCGGGATGCGAATGGGACCGCCGAGGTTGGCACCGAAGTCGTTTTTGGTGTCGGCTGGCCGCTTGAACTCCGCCTTGGCAGCGGCGGTGCCGCCCTGTATCGCGATGTCGCCGTTGTTAAACCAGGTATTGGCATCCAGGACTGCGTTCTTGTAGAAGTCATAGGCCGAACCGTGATAATCATTGGTGCCGCCTCTGCTGTTGAAGTTGGAGACGCCTCCGGTCGTTCTACCCAACTCCGCGGGCAAGCCGGAGAGAGTGACATGGAATTCACTCACCGCATCCACTGAGGGCGACATAATGCCAAAGCTGCCCGAGCCGTTTTGCTGGCGGTTGGTGGTGATTCCGTCGATCAGGAAATCGGTGCCCTCTTCCTGGCCGCCATTGATCTTGATCGGGTCGGTGGAGCTGGCGACGCCAAAGGAAACCACACCGGGTGAGAGAGCCACGAGCGTTTCAAGCGAGCGGAAGCCCTGCACCGTCAGCGGCAGGTCCTCCACCTGCTCCGGTTGGATCGCGGTTCCAATATCGGAGGTGTCCGCCTCCAGCGTTTCGGTCCCGGCCGACACACTGACGGTCTCGGTCATCGAGCCCACCGCGAGCACCACATCCTGCGCGCTGTTCGCTCCGATGGCCACGATGACGCCCTGATGAAGCGCGGTCTTGAAGCCACTTGCCTTTACCGCGATGTCATAGGTTCCGGTGCGGACCGAGGGAAAGACATAATATCCGGTGGAAGAGCTGACGGCGGAGTAGGTCGTTCCCGTGTCCGTGCCGCGGATGTTCACCTTGGCTCCCTGCACGACCTTGCCGGTCTGATCGAGAATGGTTCCCGAGATCGAGCCGGTATCAAGCTGCGCCCAGGCGGAGACGGAATACACTGCGAGTGTGACCAGTAAGAACAACCACCTCCTCAGAGCCCCGTTCCGATGACCGAGCCCTGTCATATTTTTTTGTCGATTCATCGTGTCTGCCTCCCTAGCAATCGTTTACTCGTTGGTTTCCGTTTTGTTTCTCTTCCGTTCGTTTCAGTTTTCCATTGGGATCTGAATGAGCGGCTACCGCATGCTAAAAACTTGTCTTGTCTCCCTGTTGAGCCGCCAGCCCGATACGCTCCGGATCCTCTATGGGAAGATCGGACCTCTTGCGCGCTACTTGAGCAATCCGGTCCTGCTGTCGGGTCTGCCTCACTTCGCGCATATGCTGGAACTTCGCCATTGCCGCCTGAGCCTCCGTCGTTCTGCGCAGCCTCTTATAGATCTGCGCCAGCTTGTAGAGCGTACTGATCGCGCGGTCGTCTCCGGGATCGGCCGCAATTGCAGCCTGGAATTCGCCGATGGCCTCTTCATCACGACCCAAAGCCACCAGGCCATTGCCCCTGTAGTAGTGCGCGTCTGCAAGGCTTGGATCTTCGTGAAGCGCTCCGGCCAGCAGTTGTACACCCTCGTCCGGCTGCTGGTGCTCCACCATCAGACACCCCAGCTTGAACAATGTCGTTGCTGAATGCGGATCCATCTTCAGTTCACTCCGATACGCAGCGGCGGCTTCCTCCACTTTGCCGGCAGCCCAATACTGGTCGGCCAGCTCCTCGTGCAGACCCGGCTGTTGCGAAGCCATCTTTACCGCAACTTCAAACTCGTCGATGGCGCTGTCGGTGCGATAAGACTGCGCGTAAGCCTCACCGAGGACTTGATGGACCCGCACCGAATCGCGATCCATCCGGAACATCGCATCGTAGGAAGCGTTGGCCACGAGCATATAAGCGCGACCGCGATGAAAGAGAATGTCAACGTCCTTTGGATCGAGCGCGTATGCCTTGTCTAACGCGGCAACCGCACCCTGCGCATCGCTCTGCGCGAGCCGGCAAACACCCAGCCACATGAATGCCTTGGCGCTGCGAGGGTCAAGTCGCGTCTCGCGCTCCAGCGCCGCCGCCGCTTCCTGGTAGTGATTGAGCCGGTAATCGGCGATACCGAGAAAAAGATTGGCCCCGCGATCTGCCGGATTCAGATGCAAAGCCCGCTGAAGAGCCGAACGAGCCTCTTCCAGTTTGCCCGATTGCTCCAGCGCGAGTCCGAGATTCAAGTATCCCTCGGCAAAATTCGGCGCCTCGCTCGTCGCGGTCGAATAAGCCGCGATCGCCGCAGGAAAGTCTCCGGCTGCCATCGCCTTGCCGCCCCGCTGCATCGCCTTGCTTGCGGCAAGCCGCGCCTGCCCGGTCGCCGGCTGCACCCAAATCAGGAGAGCTGCGGCAGCTCCGGCCAGCGTCAGCCGGGAGATACTTTCACGGCGACACACCAAGTCCGCAGCCCTTTCTCGATCACGAAGCATCATTGCCTGATCTGACCTATCCAATTCACTTTGGGGGAGGCAAACTCTGCAATTGCCTTGGTCCTTTGGAAGGCTTCAGTAATCGCTTTCTGGAGTTCTTCCTGGGGAGTTCTTCTAGAGCAGTGAGATTCAAGCACCGCTTCTAGAGGAGTGTAAAGCTATTAACGGATCAGCCGCCCGTTAAGTGCATCTAACAGTGTTTCAACCTAATCACTTGCGGCCAATCGGGAGAGTTCCCTGGTCTACCCGTTAAGCGGTCCAGGGGCGCTTCGGCCACGGTGTATAGTATTGGACTAAAGGGAATCTGCTCGCAATGTCCAAGGCCGGTTCAATTTCGCACGGTGCTGAGGAGATGCTTCATCCGAATCAGGTTGAAGCTGTCCGCCGCCACCTGCAGGAGCTTCTGGACAGCCAATCCTTCGCCAACAGCAAGCGATCCCAGGACTTTCTCCGTCTGATCGTCACCCATGCCCTGGAAGGCGATATCGATAGCCTTCGCGAGCGGATGATCGGCGCTGAGATGTTTGGCCGCCCGGTCAGCTACGACACGGGCAGCGACTCAGTCGTGCGCGTCAGGGCCAGCGAACTGCGCAAAAAGCTGGCCCTGTTCTACACGACCGAAGGCACAGAGAAACCCCCTGTCCGGTTCGAACTGCCCAGCGGCTCCTACGTGCCACGCTTCCACTTCCCCAACACCGAAAAAAGGGCGCCTGTAGCGGAGCACGATATCGCCAGTGCAACAGCTGCGGACGCAAAAGACGCTCAGAAACCTGAGCCTCTTCAAGCAGCCCTTGCCGCACCCTCCGAAATGTCAAAGAGATCTGGTCGCGGTGGTTTGGTGTTGTCTGGCGCAGCCGTTGGCGTTCTGATTGTGGTGCTCGCCGGATACGTGGGGATTCGCCGCTGGCAGGAAGCGGCCAGCGCGCGCAAGGCGATTCATGCAGTGGCCATTCTGCCCCTCCAAAATCTCTCCGGCATCCCATCTCAGGAGTACTTTGCCGACGGCATGACCGAAGAGTTGATCAACGATCTCGGCCAGGTCTCCACGCTTCGCGTCATCTCGCTCACCTCTTCGATGAGCTACAAGGGAACCAAGAAGAACCTGCCGCAGATCGCCCGCGAGCTGTCGGTCGATGCGGTGGTCGAAGGCGGCGTGTTGCGCGAAGGCGATCAGGTGCGCATCAGCACGCAGTTGATCGACGCCCGCACAGACCGCCCTCTCTGGGCACATACTTATGTTCGAGACCTGACCAGCGACCTGGCATGGCAAGGGGAGGTAGCGCAGGCCATCGCCGGGGAGATCAGCACAACTGTGACGCCACAGGAGCAGGCGCGGCTGACCCGCAAGCGTCCTCTCGATCCGCAGGCGCAGGATCTCTACCTTCATGGCATCCTGCTGCGCGAGAATGACGATTGCGCCCACGCGATTGACTACTTCAATCAGGCCATCACCCGCGATGCCGGTTACGCCCAGGCACATTCCGCGTTGGCCAGTTGTTACGGGATGATGGGCGAAGCCGGCCGGATGTTTTATCAGGAGGCCTTCAGCCGCCAAAAGGCCGAGGCCACCCGCGCGATCGAGTTGGACGATTCTCTCTCTGAGGCCCATGCCGAGCTGGCCAACACCGCTATGACGCTCGACTGGGATTGGCCCAGGGCCGAGGCCGAATTCCGCCGCGCACTGGAGCTGAACCCGAACTCGGCGACCAGCCGTCAGAAATACGCATTCTATCTTGTGCGCACCGGCCACGTGCATGAGGCTCTGGCCGAGGTGGAACGTGCCGTCGAGCTCGACCCCGTCTCCGGCAGCACATTTCATACACAGGGATTTGTCAACTACTTCGCTCGCAGGTATGACGAGGCTCTGGCGATGGCCCAGACCGTTCGCGGTCTAAAGGTCAGCCTTTCGGACTGGAGCTTTTTGATCGGCGACATTCAGGCAGAGAAGGGCAACTACTCCCAATCGATCGCCGAATTTCTCAAGTCTGGCAGCGGCCCCTACACGCTTGGTCATCTGGGCAACGCCTACGCGCGAGCGGGGCAGATCGATGCTGCGCGAGGAACCATCGCCGAGCTCGAAAAGCAGCTTCCGACGGAGGGAGTGGGGCGCTACGAAATCGCTCTTGTCTATGTCGGTCTCGGAGAAAAGCGCGACGCATTCAAGTGGCTAGAGGATGCTTATCGGGCGCACGATGTGGGGCTCGTCTACTTGAAGGTCGATCCCTGTCTCGATCCCCTGCGCTCTGACCCGCGCTTCGATGACCTGCTCAGGCGAGTTGGGCTGGCGCGGTAGTCAGTCGCACAGTAGATTGAGCGTACGCGGGCCGATGATGACCTTCTCCCCGGCAGGCGATTTGAAAAAGGGATCCTGGACGTTTTCGGTGCTGAGTATCGTCTGCCATGGCCTGCCACTGGGAGACGCAGGCAGCGTGAACTCCACACCCTGATCGGCAGCGTTGACCAGCAACAGAAAACTCTCGTCGATCACCCATTCGCCATTTTCATCGGTCACTTGCAATGTCTTCCCATTGAGCAACATCGCGATCGCTCGCGACCAGCCAGCCGACCACGCCTCGTCCGAGACTTCGTTGCCATCGGGATTTAGCCATGTCACATCCCTTATAACGCCGACCAGTGTTCCATTGCCTTTCAAGCGGATTTCGCGATCCTGAAAAAACCTTCTCCGATGCAGATTGGGATGCGCGAGCCGGAGATGAATCAGCTTGCAGGTAAAATCGCGCAGTCGCGTGCGGCGTTCATCGAGATTCCAGTCAAACCAGGTCAGCTCGTTGTCCTGGCAATAGCAGTTGTTATTGCCCTTTTGAGACCGCGCGAACTCGTCGCCTCCGTTGAGCATCGGAACGCCTTGCGAGAGCATCAGCGTAGCAAGCAGGTTGCGCATCTGCCGCTCGCGCATCGCATTGATGCCAGGATCGCGCGTGATGCCCTCTGCACCCATGTTCCAAGAGTCGTTGCTGTCCGTCCCGTCGCGGTTTTCGTCACCGTTGGCTTCGTTGTGTTTGTTGCTGTAACTGACTAGATCGCAAAGTGTGAAGCCATCGTGCGCAGTGATGAAGTTAATGCTTGCATATGGCTTGCGGCCATCGTACTGATATAGATCGCTGGAACCGGTCAGACGATGGGCAAAGTCGGAGAGCATGCCATTGTCACCCTTCCAGAAGCGACGCACTGTATCCCGATATTTGCCATTCCATTCGGCCCATAGAACCGGAAACTGACCCACTTGATACCCGCCGTCACCCACGTCCCATGGTTCGGCGATAAGCTTCTTCTCCGCCAGTGTTGGGTCTTGATGAATCGTGTCGAAGAATGAAGACAGGCGGCTCACGTCATGCAACTCACGCGCAAGCGTGGCGGCCAGGTCGAATCGGAATCCGTCGACATGCATCTCCGTAACCCAGTAGCGAAGCGAGTCCATAATCATCTTCAGCACCTGCGGATGACGCACGTTGAGCGTATTGCCGGTGCCAGTGTAATCCATGTAGTATTGCGGATCGTCTGTTACCAGGCGGTAATACGCGGTGTTGCACACACCTTTCCAGCTCAGCATGGGCCCGAGATGGTTGCCCTCGCAGGTATGGTTGTAGACCACGTCGAGGATGACCTCGATCCCTTCGGCATGAAGAGCCCGTACCATCTCCTTAAACTCGCGCACCTGCCCGCCCCTATCACCCGAGGCACTGTATCGTGGCATAGGAGTGAAATAACCCAGTGTGTTGTAGCCCCAATAGTCCCGCAGGCCGCGATCTACCAGATGACCTTCATCGATAAAGTGATGAACCGGCAGCAGCTCAATGGCGGTGATGCCGAGTTTCTTGAGGTATTCAATGCTGGCCGGGTGCGCCAGGCCTGCGTAGGTTCCACGCAATCGCTCAGGTATCTCCGGATTGCGCATAGTGAATCCGCGAACGTGAGTTTCATAGATTACTGAATCGGCCAGTGGTGTTTCT
This sequence comes from Occallatibacter sp., assembly GCA_050010735.1. Classification (GTDB taxonomy): domain Bacteria; phylum Acidobacteriota; class Terriglobia; order Terriglobales; family Acidobacteriaceae; genus Telmatobacter. The sequence continues at coordinate 55,884 of JBEKKL010000015.1, forward strand.
GGCGCACAGTCCCCGGCCCAATCGAAGCTGGTGTCGATGACCACCGACCTGGGCACTCCGGCGGCACTGTCCTGCTGGTCGATTATGTTAGGATCGCCGGAGCTTACGTCGTAGGGAAAGATCGGCTGTTTCCAATCTACGTTGCCAGAGATAGCCTTCGCATACGGATCGACCAACAACTTGCTGTAATTGAAACGATGACCTTGCTCTGGCTCCCACGGTCCATCGACGCGAAAGCCATAGAGTTGACCTGGTTTTATACCATTGACGAACCCATGCCACACAAAAGCAGTGCGCTCGCGTAGGAGAATGCATTCGGTCTGCCGTCCCTCTTCGTCAAACAGGCAGATATCTACGCGTGTCGCTGTCTCGGAGAAGAGTGCGAAGTTTGTGCCCCGTTTGTAAGCTGTAGCTCCCAGAGGGTTAGGCCGGCCCGGCAAAACCGTACGTGTCATATCGTTTACGATGCGCGTTTGTTACGGGCCTGTTGTATCCCACACGAAATCCTCAGAAGGCGCAGGAGTCCCAAGCGCCACGACTGTATCGGGCGGTAACTCGACTTTACCTCCGATGTTTTGGCAAATTGCGCGCGAAGCAAGAAGGAGCTTCGATTCGGGAGCGACGACGAACCCTCGCTGCTGTGCTCCAAGATTGCAGAGCACCGCAACCGCTCCACGGTGCATCTGAATCCAGTTTTCCTGCTCATCGAATTTAACGAAGGTATTTCCTGGCCTTGGGTCATTCAGACACGGAGTGTTGCGGCGCAGTCGAATGAGTTCGCGATACCAGGTAAGCATCTCTCGATGTTCTGGCCTCGAAAGTTCATTCCATCTCAGCTTCGATGACTGGAAGGTTGCCGGAGACTCTGGGTCGGGGATCGATGCAGAGTCCCATCCAAATGCGGAGAATTCCTCTCTTCTGCCTTCAGAAACAGCACGAGCCAATTCGGGACCCTGGTGATTGGCGAAGTATTGAAACGGAGATGAGGCCGCCCATTCCTCTCCCTGAAAGATGAGCGGGACAAAAGGACCAAGCAATACCAGAGCTGCTGCTATCATCGCGCGATCCAACCCTGCGATACGACTGATCCTGTCTCCCATTGCGCGATTGCCAACTTGATCGTGATTCTGAATGTAGCCCAGGAAATGATGCTGCAACAGAAAGCCTGAAGGTCTGCCATGAACGCGATTGCGATATCGGGAGTAGAGGCCGTCATAGACGAAGTTCGCTGTGAGAGCCTTGGCAAGCTGTGCAAGCGAACCGAAGTCTTGATAGTATCCGCGCTTCTCGCCAGGGCAAAGAACGGTGAAAAGCGCATGGTGAAAATCGTCGCTCCATTGTGCGTCAATGCCAAAGCCGCCGGCTTCCCGTGGAGTGACCAGACGTGGATCGTTCAAATCGCTCTCGGCAATCAGGACAAGTCGACGCGCAAGGCACGCCTCGAGTGCTTCAACCTCGATAGCGAGTTGTTCGAGAAAATGGATTGCCGACCGGTCGACAAACGCGTGAACCGCGTCAATGCGTAGCCCGTCAATGTGATAATCGCGCAGCCACATGAGCGCGTTGTCAACAAAGAAGCGCCGAACTTGATGTGAGCCCGCATCTTCAAGATTCACCGCTCCGCCCCACGGTGTGCGATGCGAATCGATCACGTAGGGGCCGAATCTATCCGCATAGTTCCCCGACGGTCCAAAGTGGTTGTAGACCACATCGAGAAGAACGGCCAATCCCTTTCTGTGTGCCGCATCGACGAAACGCTTGAGGCCATCCGGGCCGCCATAGGGCTCGTGCACGGCGTACAAGACAACACCGTCATAGCCCCAGCCATACTCGCCTTCAAATGCAGCCACTGGCATCAACTCCAAGTGAGTAACTCCAAGATCAACCAGATGATCGAGACGTGCGATAGCTGCATCGAAGATCCCCTCCGGCGTGAAGGTGCCGATGTGCATCTCGTAGACAACGCCGCTGGCGAGTGGAACCGGCCGGAAGTGCCCGTCTGTCCAGCTAAACACGGTTTGATCGTAGAGCCGAGATGGTTCGTGCACACCTTTTGGCTGCCATTGCGAACGGGGATCAGGATAGCACGCGGATTCGTCATCGATGACAAATCCGTAGTCTGTGCCAGGCGCTACGTCCTCGACATCGACGTGCCACGAGCCACTCTGGGTTGGGCCATCCATCCAGTGAGCAGTTCCTGCCACGCTCACGGCAAGGCGCTTCGCAAATGGAGCCCAGATTTCAAATCGATGCATAGTTATTCCAAGCCTGTTACGAGCAGCGCGACTGGAAACCGTTGCAGCAAACTCTTCACTCGGACTTCGCCTCCATTCATCACTTCGCCGGTAAGCAGGTTTCTCCAGTGGCCAGAGGGCAGCTTGACCGTCGTATTGCCGAAACCGCCGCCGAGCCTGATATTCCAGCGAGGAGCGATCGCGGCAACCGACTCTGCGCGGAGAAATGCAATGACATGCGTCGACTTGGCGCCGCTGGTCGGCAGAGGAGAGTAGGACGATCTTTCATCGAACCGCTGAGGCTGCTCCCTGCGAAGATGCAGCGCCTTATGAATGAGCCAAAGCTTTGGCATTCCGGTGTCCATTCGCCTCATGATTTCTTCAACAGGCAGTCCGCTCTTCAGTTCAGCCAGCATCGATCGTCTGATCTCATAGTCGACGGGGCCGCGATTGTCGGGATCCACAAGCCGCAGATCCCACAACTCGCTTCCCTGATAGGTGTCTGGAACTCCAGGAGCGGCGCATTTGAGAAGCGTCTGGGCCAGGCTGTTGATTCGGCCGGGGAGTAGAATCTGCGCAACGAACCCTTCAAGCTCTGAACAAAACTCAGTCGATTCGAGAATCCGCTCGATAAAAGACCTTGTCGCATCTTCAAAGTCCTTGTTCTGGTGCGTCCAGCTGGTGTGCTGCTTCGCCTCGCGAGCGGCCTTCTCCATATATGTAAGCACCGTATCCATCGAAATAGGCCATGCGCCGATGAGTGTTTGATAGAGCAAGTACTCCGTGTTGCGGTCGGGAAGACCCTGCGTTTTGAACGAGCGGTTTCGGCGTGTCCAGCGAAGAACTGCTGCGCGAAAGCGCGAGGGAATCTCGGTCAGCACCGCCAGGCGTGCCCTAGCATCGTCAGAGCGTTTCGTGTCGTGCGTGGAAAGAGTAGTCATCGTGAGCGGATGCCGTGCCTGCATTCCGGCGCAATACTCATGGAATTGGTCGATCGAGACGCCGTTACTGTTTGGATCTCCGCCAACTTCGTTCAATCCAATCATCCGATTGAAGCAGTAGAATGCGGTATCTTCTACGCCCTTGGCCATCACCGGAGAGGTGAATTCCTGAAAGCGAAGCAGGAACTCTGTTTCAAGATCTCCGCGCGCCTGCAACGACAGAACGTCTCCAATGAAGTCAAAGAGCTCAGGATCGATGTCGGAGCGCTGCGTTTTCGCGGCCGCCACGGCATTGCTTATTTGGGCTCGATCTTCATCTGTACTTTGGTCTCGATCCGGAGCAATATAGGCCCTGTACACAGAAAAGCACGCGGCGACTTCACGGATGGCACGGCGAATCTCAGCGCGTGTGTAATCGCGGCGATCGCGATTGTTTTCGCATATTTCGACAAAGAGATGGGCGAGCCGGTTGACATCGCTGCCTAACGACTCCTGTTCAACGGTAAGCTTCTTGGCGTGAGCGAGGGTTTCAAAGCTCTCGGTTTGCCCAGTGAAACTGTGGTAACTCGAACTCAGTTCGGAAAGCCCTTCTCCGTAGACCATGAGCCCATTGCATACGTTGAGAAAGTCATAACCAGTGGTGCCATCGATCGGCCACGTTGTGCGCAGCGATTCCTGGGGCCCGAGAATCTTCTCGGCCAGTATCCATGTGCCTGGAGCATGGGCTCGCAGTCGCTCGAAGTATTGCTCGGGATCACGCAACCCATCAGGATGATCGACCCGCACACCATCGAGCACACCACTGTGAAGCCACTCAATAATCCGGCGGTGCGTCGCTTCAAAGACATGCAAGCGGTCGACACGCACGCCGATCAGAGTATTAATGTCGAAGAAGCGACGATAACCAAGTTCCTGGTCGGCCGTACGCCAATAGGCTAGTCGATAATTCTGCAGATTCAGGAGGGCATCGAGAGCATCTATCTTGCCGTTGATTTCATCCACGGCTCGGCGAATGGCTGCCGCTACTTCGGGTTTCTCTGTCGAAAGCCGCAGCAGGAGTTCATAAAGAATCGTCTTGTCGCGATGGCGTGCCGCGAGCGAATCCTGGTCTGTGGGATCGGGCGAAGGAAGCCGTGCCAGGCTGTCGGCCACAAAGTTGAGCATCGGCTCGTGGATTGACCTTGCAGCCAGCGCTAGCGGAATCGCAAGAGAACGCGGCGCCAAAGGAAATCGATGATCCATATAGCGAACCTGAAGGTATTCGCCCTCGTCATCGATAACAATCTGTTTGGCACTCAATGCACGGCCATACTGCTCGCCGAGCACTGGAATGAGAACTTTATTTTGAAGCTTCACTTCGGCAGAGTTCCAATCGACATCGAACCAGGCCGCATACCGGCTCGACTGACCATTCTCAAGCACATCCCACCAGTATCTGTTATCCGGTCCCACGGCCATATGATTGGGCACAATATCGAGCACCTGGCCCATATCGAGCGCCAGCAACCTGTCACAGAAGTGTGAGTGCTCCTCTTCACCGCCAATTTCGCAATTCACCTTTTGCGGATCGACCACATCATAGCCATGCATGCTGCCCTTAGCCGCCTGGAGGTAGGACGAGCAATAGAGATGTGTGACGCCCAGTTCCTTGAGATAGGTTGCAGTGTTGGAGGCATCACTGAACGTGAAACTAGCATGCAGCTGAAGCCGGTAACAAGACGATATGGGACGCGGCATAGTGATGTTTCCGCTGCAGCGGTGAGAATTGTCGTCAGGCGCGCCTTGCCGCATAGAACTCGGAGGAATAGACGCCTTCTACGAACCGCGATGTGCCCGGCGCTCGCGGTTAAGCAATGGAGGCTTAGATGACTGCAAGGTCAATAAGGGATGCATGATAGGTACACGAGAATGAAGCTCCGGAAGAGATCTAAGAGACCTTCGATTGTGGATGAATGGCTGGTTCGATTCCCGGTATCCAATGCATAACCACCTCGCTGATGAGGAGGTCGGTAGCCTCTATTCCTTCCACCGCCTGAGGCCTTCACTATCGACACGGCCGATGAGCTCGGAGAGATGAAGAGCCTTGAGAGAGTGGAGCGCAAGAACTGACTCAACCAGAACTGGCATGTCAACGGATTCAACGCCTCGCTATTCCCTATAGAACCCAAGCGGCTGCTGTGCGATATGCGCTACACGCTGCAACTCTTGTTCAGCGAGTGTAAGTTGCTTAACAACCGCTCTCGGAGCGTCAGGCATCGTCGTGGCGAGATAAACCAGACCGGCAACAGCTTGGCGCGGGTTAGTGATCCAGCTCTGCTCTCGACCGCCTTCGGCCCTGACAAGAGGCCCAGTCCTTTGACGATGTTCTACCGGATAACGGCGCCTCTGACTGGGATCGGGCCTGGCATAACTCGAACCGTGCAGGTGTGAGCATCCCGCTTCGGCGGCAGATCTACTGCCAAGCGCCCAGGATACGCCGAACGAGAATCAATTCGCCTAGATGATACGACGTGTGATCGGCAACCACCAGCGCCTCCCTCAAGACCGTTTGCCCATCACCGTGCGGAATCTTCGCGAATAGATCGGTCGATTCATCGCTGACCAGGTCGCACAGTGCCTGCAGATCCCTGCGAAAGGCATCAACGCTCTTCTCCCAGGCTTCGGCATCTGGAGGCGCCTGGGTAGAAGGCCAGTAGCCAACTGGGAATTCCGGCGATCGATGGTGCGGATTTCGCGAGAACTCGAGAATATCCCACTGAGCGATCCGCAGGTGTTCCAAAACTTCCCATGCAGAATGTTCTGTATGTTCCGGCCTCTTGCCGCGCAGCTTAGGCGGGAAATCTCCGATTGCCGTATCAAAATCGGCGTGCGCATCGCCACCCTTCAGTAATTTGACCAGATGTTGTCGCAATTGCGGGTCGGGTTGCATTGCAGATCTCCTTTCTATCTCGAGTGACAACAGTTCGTATTAGGCCGGACAAGGATCGCAGCCCTTGCTCGAATGATGCATCATAGCCACCCGGCGATTCGAAAGTGGTCGAGCATCTTCACCTCGTCATTTTTGGGTGATTCGTGTCGTCAGAATTCTAGCAGCGGAAATTGGTGATGGCAGCCAGGCTCGAAAGACAGGACTCTACGAGAAGATCGAATTCCGATAATCCACCGGGGCGTCGTTCAGAACGACAGCTACCCTTCTGCAACCGCGCACAGAATTGCAGAGGTAAATGGCGTCTGCGTGCGCGAGATCTTCCAATTTCAATGTTCGTTCCGCCGCCGAGGGATTCGTTTCCAGTAGATGCCGTCGATAGACCCCGGGCAACACCCCGCAAGCTACCGCCGGTGTGAGCCATTGCCCGTCCTTCTCAATGAAGACGTTGCTGTTGGCGCTCTCGGTTACCTCGTCGCTCTCGTTCAGGAACAGCACTTCCTCATAGCCTCTCCGAAGTGCTTCCGCCTGCTGCTGTTCGTAGAGCGTGCGCCGGGTCGTCTTATGCCGCAGAAACCGGTCACCCGAGAAGACGCGGATCGCCGAGATGATAATCTTCTCCAGTCCCGCGGGTTCTTCCACCCTCACATGCGTGACCTTCATTGCGCCACTGCGTTCGAGCTGAATCCGAACCTTGATGCGCTGACCGCGTTCAAATTGCCTTTCCGTCTCTTCAAGAGCCTTCGCTACGGTCCCACGCTCGAATTTGAAATCGAAATACTCCGCCGAGCTCTGCATCCGCTCCAAATGCTCCGGCAGCAAGAGGTACCCGTCGTTCCAGAGAATGCTTTCCAGCAGATCAAACGGACCTTCCCTCGCTGTCAGGAACTTTGCCTTCAACATACATTCGCGGAACTCCTCTTCCGCATGTGAGTCAATAACAATGCCGCTGCCCACACCCATCGTGCCTCTGTTGTTCTCGAGAAATGCGGTGCGAATCGGCACACTGAACACCGCCTCACGCGCCGGCGAGAAGAAGCCGATTGCGCCGGTATAGACTCCACGCGGTGCGCGCTCCAGCTCTTGAATGATCTCAATGGTCCTCTGCTTCGGAGCTCCGGTTACAGAGCCACAGGGAAAGAGACTGGCGAAGACCTCCGCATAGCGCACTCCCGGCCGCAGCGTGCCGGAGATCTCCGACGTCATTTGAAACAGAGTTTCGTATTTCTGCACCGCAAAGAGCCGCTCCGCTCGCACGCTGCCATACTCGCAAATGCGGCCCAAATCGTTTCGCAACAGATCCACGATCATCACATTCTCGCTGCGATTCTTCAGGTCGTTCTGCAGCCACTGAGCAAGGGACTCGTCTTCCGCCTGGTCTGCGCCACGTCGTGCGGTGCCCTTCATTGGACGCGTAAGAATCCTGCGATCGTTCATTCGAAAGAACAGCTCCGGCGAAAACGATAGAACCTGCCATCCCTCTCCGTGAATGAATGCACCGTACGGCACCTGTTGGTTCTCAATAAGAGCCGCGTACATCGCCTGTGGTGTTCCCGTCAATTCGAATTGCAGCTTATCGGTGAAGTTCACCTGGTACGTGTCGCCCGAGCGGATGTATTCCTTGATCTGTGACACCTTTTCTGCGTAATCTGCCTCTGTGATTCCGAATTGCAGATCACTCACTTCATAGCCTGGATCGCAACGGAAACCGCCTTCTGCAACTTCATCCGGTGAATCGCCTTCGAAGTTACCCGACCTGTGATTGAAGATGAAGGCCCTGGAATAAACGCCGAACCACGATATTGGCATCGTGGTGTTCTGCGGCTTGCCGCCGCCGAGCGCCCTCAGGCCTTCTCCGCACTCGTAGGCGAAAAATCCGGCAACGTAAGAACCGGCTGCCAACGCCCCCTCGATCTCGTCGAAGAGTGCGCCGCTGGTGGCAAGCGTCCGCTCCGGACGCAAAAAGAGGAAGCTGCGATGATTCTCCGCATCGTATCGCGAGGTTTGCAGCAGCACGCTGCCAGGATTCGATGCGGCCAGCGAGATGTATCGCGCTGGAAACTTCGTGTAGGTGGTCAAGACTGTTTCCTGCTAACAGTTCGAAGCTGTCGCTAGTATATATAAGGGCAAGGTGGGCGAAGAGCGAACGCTATGACCGTGACTTCGGGCCTTGTGCCTGAGCGTGGTCTTCCAGCGCCACCCGCTTGGAATGGTCAGCATTGATCCACAGAGGCAACCAGCCGGCGATGGTTAAAACCCTGCATCTCCTCGGTCTTCGTCGAGAGGATCTAACCGATCGGCCGATCGCAATGCTGGTTCCGCAAAGGCTCCATGTCGAATTGAAGCGTGACAGTCAGGAGTACTTCGTGTCCACGAGCGATTCAAATAGGCTCGGCCTTGCATCGAGAAGCTGGAACCGCTACTGGATCGTTAAAGTGACAACACCAGAGCTGGTGACCTGATGGGTCTGGTTCACAGGCGTTTGCTTGGTCACGCTGCCGCTGCCACAACCGGACAGGAATGCAGCACTCACGAAGATCAGCAAAGCAATGCAGGCCAGGAGCCAAATGGCCCGCCTCCCCTGTTTCCTCCGCGAGGCAACCCAAGGAAGAATAAACAGAGGGAAAACAAGCGCCGAGGCTGCGCCGGGAAGTGTCTCTGTAAAGACCACCGTGACCTGGTAACTTGCTTTGGCAGTGCCGGAAGCGGTTGCGATTGAAACGTCGTCCGTAGAGGACGAGTACGAACATGTTGCGCCCTGCGGCAGATTGAGACACTCGACGGAGACATCAGTCGCCGAGGAAGGCAAGGTCACTGGATACACGGCCGTTGCACCCCCCGAGACGGCGACGGAGGCAGTAGGAAACACGGGCGCCGAAGTGCCCCCGCTTCCCGCCGTATCAATCTCGAACTCCAGAGAATTGGAGGTGCCGCCTCCGGGTACGGGAGTTTCGATCGTGATAGCGATTTGGCCTGCCGCGGCGATCTGTGCCGCCGGAACCAGCGCAGTGAGTTCAGTGGAATTGACAAACTGCGTGGTGAGAGCGGTCGAGCCCCAGTACAGGGCGGAGTTCGAGACAAATCCCGATCCGGTGACCGTCAACGGGAAAGCCGCACTGCCAGCACTGATGTATGCAGGCGAGATGCCGACCAAGACAGGCGCGGGATTGGCTTGTGCGACTGACACAGGCGCTGACGATCCCGATGCGCTCGCATAGGTAGCTGAACTCGCCGAGTCCGGCGTGTAGCTCGCAATCAACGTGTCATTGCCCACAGTCAGCAAACCAGCAGGTATCGCAATCACAGCAGATCCGCCACTGAGTGCGCTCGCTGCTGAACTGTAGCTGCCGCTTGTAAGTGTTACAGCGCCGGTCGGCGTCGGCGTTCCGGCAACCGTCACCGTCACCTGCAGAGGCTGCAATGTTGTGATGTTCGTTGAAGACGGCGTCACCGTCACCGCCGGCGTTGCCTTGCTCACCGCCACCGGCGCAGACGATCCCGATGCGCTCGCATAGGTAGCTGAACTCGCCGAGTCCGGCGTGTAGCTCGCAATCAACGTGTCATTGCCCACAGTCAGCAAACCAGCAGGTATCGCAATCACAGCAGATCCGTCACTGAGTGCGCTCGCTGCTGAACTGTAGCTGCCGCTAGTAAGTGTCACAGCTCCGGTCGGCGTCGGCGTTCCGGCAACCGTCACCGTCACCTGCAGAGATTGCAATGTTGTGATGTTCGTTGAAGACGGCGTCACCGTCACCGCCGGCGTTGCCTTGCTCACCGCCACCGGCGCAGACGATCCCGATGCGCTCGCATAGGTGGCAGAACTGGCCGAGTCCGGCGTATAGCTTGCAATCAACGTGTCGTTCCCCACAGCCAACGAACCTGCCGGAATAGTGCTCACCACCGATCCGCCACTGAGTGCGCTCGCTGCTGAACTGTAGCTGCCGCTAGTAAGTGTCACAGCTCCGGTCGGCGTCGGCGTTCCGGCAACCGTCACCGTCACCTGCAGAGATTGCAATGTCGTGATGTTCGTTGAAGACGGCGTCACCGTCACCGCCGGCGTTGCCAATCCTGCCAACGTAACCGTGGAGGAAGCGCTAGCGCCGTATTCCGAGTCCCCCGGATAGCTGGCATCGACTACGTGGCTTCCTCCGCCCACCGGGGCAATGCTCTGCAACTCCGCCGTCGCACTCTGCTTCAGTTGCGTCACCAGAACCGAAGCGGAGTTGCCGAGTTCGTTGGCGGTTGCAAGGTCCGGAATTCCATCTCCATTAAAGTCGGCAACCGCGATCGAGGTCGGAGAGTTTCCCGTCGTCACGCTGTTTTGCACGGTTGTAAACGTTCCATCGCCGTTACCCTGCAGAATCGTCAGTGTGCTGCTTCCGTCATTCGCGACAATCAGGTCCGGTTTGCCATCGGCGTTCAGGTCGGCTGCGACCATGCTCAGCGGGTAGCTTCCGGTGGAAGGGCTGGCACCGACAGCCGTAAAAGTCCCGTCGCCGTCGCCCAGGAACACTGCGACCGAGTTGGCCTCTGCGATAGTCACGGCCAAGTCCGCTTTTCCGTCTCCGTTGAAGTCGGCGGCGACAATGCCAGAGGGATAAACTCCCACGGGCATGGCCGCGCTCGACACGGTGAAGCTGCCGTCACCGTTGCCAAGCAGAATCTCGACCATCTCGTTATTCGGGCTTGCGACCGCTGCGGCCAGATCGAGTTTGCCATCCGCGTTGAAATCGCCCACAGCGAGGCTTTGCGGCGCGCCGCCCATCTCGATGACAGGTCCCAACGCGAAGGTACCGTCGCCGTTTCCCAAGAAGATGGAAACCGTGTTGCTGAAGTCGTTGGCTACGGCCAGGTCCGCAATGCCGTCACCATTGAAATCTCCGGCCACCACGCTAATCGGAAGCACGCCGGAGGTGAGAAGCGAATTCGTATTCTTGAACGTGCCATCGCCATTCCCGAGCAGGATAGTGACCCCATTCCAGCCCGAATTCGCCACTGACAGATCCGGAATGCCGTCGCCGTTGAAGTCCGCAACTGCGATCGCCTGGGCGGAATAGACATCGGGGACAGTCGAAGCCAGCGTGAAGGTTCCGTCTCCATTGCCAAGAAGAATTGTGACTGAGTTGTCGTTGCGGTTCGCGACCGCGATGTCCGGGATTCCGTCTCCGTTAAAATCTCCGGTGGCGATGCCCTGCGGGTCGTTGCCTGCCGCCGGCGTGGCCGGGTTCGACCACAGAAGGCTAGGCGCGCCGGCCACCAGCGATGCGCTTCCCAGCGCTGCGTTGTTTTGGCTCGTGTCGAGGAACGACGCTGTCCCGCTCGGCGCTGCGATACCGCCCAATCCTGTCACGGTCGCCGTCAGCGAGTAATCGCCCTCGTTGCCGCTCAGGGCAATCGAGGTCGTGGTCAGATGTGTTCCCATTACCGCCAGCGCAGCGACGCTTGACTGGCTGGCCGCATAGCTGGCTGTGCCCTCAAAGTCGGCGCGATAGGAGTGCGCACCGATTGCCGGAATGAGCTTGATTGTGGCTGTGCCGTTCGACCTGAGTTGAGCTGTTCCGAGCAGGTGAATGTCAGTGCAAGCAGCGGCAGCGGCGTCACAGAAGTTGATCTGTCCGGGGTGCACCGGAGTCGTGTTCGCGGTCACGGTCGCGGTTAATGTCACCGCGTTGCCCGACCCTACAGACTGAACCGGCGAGCCGGAGGAAGTGACCACGAGCAAGGTGGACGTTGCCATCCTGGAAGGGCTGAAGACAGTCGTGGTGGCTGAAGCCACGCAATTGTTGCTGGTGGCTTGCGCCACCGCCCCGGTGTCGTTCGCACAGGCGACGACGTAATACGCCGTGTTGGGCCATATAGCCGCGGGCACTGTTAGCGTTGTGCTTCCCGTTGAACTTGAACCAGCCGAAAGCGCCGGAACCGAGCGGCTCCCGGCAAGAAAACTGAGTTCGTTTTTCGATGGCGCGTCCGAAAGATAGTACTGCGTGACGGAAGTTGCTGCCGGAGCCAGGCCGTTGTTCTGCGCGGTATCCGTTACGGAAAACGTTCCGTTCGGCACAGCCGAAGCCGGCGGCGCGCTCACTGCCGTCTCCACCAGGTTGGGAAGATCGATCGCCACCGGGACATACAAGCTTTGCGTCAAGCCGTCGCTCGTTCCCGTGATACAAAGCATGACATTGGGAAGCGAGACTCCGATTGTGGTTGCGACGGTTAGAGTCGACGACTGCGCTCCGCCGATCGACGGCTGGCTAAGCAGCACCGACACACCCGTAGGCTGGCCGATCACCATCGCTCGCAGGTTGACCGTTCCGTTGAATCCATTCAACGCCTTCAGCGTGATCTGGGCCGTTGTCTGATTCCCTTGCGTAACTTCGATGGTCGCAGTTGACGAGCGCAGTGAGAAACCCGCTCCGGAAACAGCCGGGGCGAGAGCATCGATGAGCGCCTGTCCCTTGGGCGAACCAAGCCCAGTAACCAGATCGTATCCGGCGACTGCGGAGAAGAGATCGGGACTGTAGCTGCTGTAGTTGTTTCCCGTCGCGATGTCGTGGAAATAGCCGTTGTACTCTGCTGTCTGCGCCAGGGCGTAGATGCTTGGATTCAGGAATCCGATGGGCGCGCCGTTGGCCTGCTGGTTGACGAGCGCAAGAAAGCTCGCCCAAATCGGCGCCGAGGCGCTCGTACCGCCTCCGCTGCCCTGGGCTCCATTGGACACAAGGAACACGTTCGAAGCAATGGCCGCCACGTCCGGTATGTTGCGCAACGTCGACGATCCCTGGTTCGACGCGTTGATCAGTGGAGCCTGGTAGCTCGCGATCGGCAGCCCGTCGCTGCTGATGCCGCCTCCGCTCATCGGCCACGAGGTCTCCGATTGCCAGGCGCCTCCCGCTCCGTTGGTAGTTAATTCCGTTCCTCCGACCGCAGTCACATACGGATCCTCAGCCGGAAACCGGCTGGTCCAGCAGCTTGAGGAGCAGTTGGGTGACGAGTAGGCGCCGCCATCGCCGGAAGACACGAGTACGCTTTGTCCCTGCGCCGCTAACTGCTGGAAGATCGGCTCATCGGTTGTGGGGTCGGGCGTCCAAACGTATGAGATGCTCACTTGCTGCGCAAGATTGTCCGTGGCTATCTGATTCAGAATGTCTTCCGCCGAGTAGCCCTCGTACACAAGCACCGCCGACAAATTCGGCGCCAGAGCCAGAGCCATATCGATATCCAGCGCTTCTTCTTCGTCATCGCAGAGGGACCCGCACACGCCGTTCATGCCATCCAGCAGGACGTTCACGATTGGAACGCTGAGCGTCCGGCCCTCGGCCGCAAAGTACGCCTGAATATCGCTCAATTTATAGGCGCCGCCCTCCAGCAGCGCAATCGTTTGGCCGGTTCCGTCCAGGGTCACTCCGGGAGCGTAGGCGGCGCGAAGGTCACTGCCCAAATACATTCCATTCGGCCCCGACCCGCCGCTGCTTTGAGACGTAAGGGACCCAGAACTTGGCTGTGGATTCAAAACCCGGCGCAGAGGATAAAAATCGCTCAAACCCGAGATGCCCCGAATCGGAAGGTTGACATCGACCGAAGGCTCCGCATCCGGCGCATAAAATGTCCGCGCCTCCGTGGGGTGCCAATAGACCTGCATCTTCACGCCGAAGGCGCGCTCAATGTCCTCAACGGCGCCGCTCACGTTCACGACCAGGCGATTCGCGGCCGTCCGCGTAACTGTCAGCCCGTTGGCCCTCGCGAATGCGAGCACTTTCGCGTGGTCTTCTGCGGTTGGAGCGAACCTTTCCGTGAACTCCTCCACGGAAAGATAATGCTTGTAACTCGGACTTGCGGGATTGTAGATATCGTCGAGCCGAGCTATAAGTTGATCCTGATTACGCAGCTCGAGCGTGATGGCAAGGTTCAGCCTCTGCCCGGATGGCAGGCGTCCCTCCGCCGCCAAACCTGCAGGTGCGGAAACATGCGTAGAGAGTCTGCGCGCATGCGATCGGAAGAAACCCGGCTGAACACTGGGTTGCTGCTGTGCGATGGCATCGAGACACTGAAAGCCTGTGAGGATGAGCGCAAAGCTCAAGATAGCTACTGATGCGATTCGCTTGTCTAATTGCATTCAGGTCCCTTCCGCTCTTGCCGGCACGTTTCCGGCCGTGCCCTGGGGCGAGGATTTGCCGTCGTTGCTCTTTGGCAGGCCGGATTCGCTAAGGCTCAATATCGGCTCAGCGGAAGGATCTATTAAGAGTCCCGGAAGATTTGTCGATTCACAATGGTAACGAAAGAGTTTCGAGCGTTCCTGCTGCTTGACATCGCCTGACCGGCGCCGTCTTAGCGTGTTGCCGCCCGATATCCTACAGACTTTACTTGGGTGTATGAGGAAAGGTGCCGCTGGTTGTTACGTGTCTGAACGGTGTGGCTGCCATCAAGCACTACCTGCCTGGTGAAGGCCCGTCCCAGCAACGGAGCGAAGTAACGGTCGTTCACCACGAATCGTGATGCGAGTGCGTAATCGAGCGGAATATCATCCCGCAAGCCAGTCGACTCCTCCTGAGTGATCGCGCGAGGTGATCGCGCGTGATTAACAGGCAACCCAAAGCGATCTCGGGAGATTCTCCCCCACCGAATCGGAGTGCTTACGTCCAAGGATCGTCTATCGCTTTGAAGAGCAAGCGGTTTGGGCGTGGTTACTATAGTGTACACGCGGGTAACTTGACGATCTTTGGCTGCAGCGTTGATTTTCACTTAAACGTTTTTGTACGGGCAAAAGACGTGATTCGATCTTTTTGGCTGACTGACTGGTTGGACCGATTATCCGCCCTGGCGGATTCTGCTGGATTGCAAAGTTCTCTTACGCGAGATTTTTTGATTTCTTAAGTGAATGCGGCGATTTCATCCAGGACGCCTACATCTATTCTCATCCTGCACCGGGCGTCATTTCATATCCCGTAATAGGGCGTTCCTCGATTTCTTTTATTTCCAGTCTCCGTTCTTGCCATCGTCGGCAGCTGGCGCACTCTGACTCCCGCAGTGAGTTGATTTATACCCGAGATTCAAATTTGATACCGGCATCATGTTGCGAAAGGCGCTCGGCTTCTGAGTGCAGTTAATGGGCTATGTGGTGTAAAGGAGAAACCATGTCTCAGCAGTTCACCCCCTC
>JBEKKL010000016.1:0-71123 GCA_050010735.1 Occallatibacter sp.
TCAAGATGAACGCCAAAGTGCGGCGCCCTTGACCCGGTCCTGGCCACCAGAGGCAGACTCCGCGCGCGAATTGAAATAACGCCCTTGACAGAAGCCGACGCTGTCATACACGGGGCACAGCTTTCGATCCTGGCCAGGGACTAAAGGGGCAAAATCCATGCACGGGCCACCTACCTCAACAGGCGCATTGGCCCCTTTTACGTCAGTTGGACGATTGATCCTTGCCCTTACTAAAGTAGGTCACGCGGCCATTCGGTTCCCAATGCCCCGTCTTGTCTATGCGAAAGAGAAAATAATCCCCAGCGGTATCTACCTGATCCATATAGGAGAAAATCAGCACGTAGACGACTGCTTCCGTCTTCTTGTGGTTATAACCTACACGTGAAAGAAAGATCGTTAAGTTAGGAGAGTTCAAATCTTTGGATGGCCCATCCTCTGGGAACACCAGCTTATGCTTCCACGGCGTGGTTATCGGCTCCTGCAAACGAACACTCGAAGCATTCTTCGCTTCAAAGTCATCCCACGTCGAGTTATCGAAATCCGCCCACTCCTCATGCAGCAATTTTTTGACGTCTTTGGCAGTACCCGGCTTGATCCAAAGGAACGAGCAACCGTTCGCAAGAGGTAAGGGATTCGCCTCCTCGCCGCACTTGCTGTTTAGCGTCACGCCGAAAATCGCGACATGTGGATCATCGATAGGGAAATGGTCCATAAGGCCCAAAACCGCCTCGTACACGCTGTTTTCATCGGAAGAAGGTTGGCGCTGGCTCTGCCCCTTGGCGGGAATTGAAATCAATGTGGCGAAGATTAAAGCTACAGAGAAACCGCGAAGTTTGTACATTGAAGTGTAGCCGCCTTTTCGGAGAATACGAGGATTCTATCACTTGGTAGGGAATCATCCGCGTGCATGAATGGATTTCAGAAACGACACCGGAGCTAGCTAACAGATCACTCCGCACCACCACCCCGGAACGATACAATCGCCTCTAGGCCGTCCTTCCATGGGCAGGCCTTCAAGGAGCGTCTTCACCCATGGGCTATCAGGTTCTGGCCAGAAAATACCGTCCGCAGCGCTTTGCCGACGTCGCCGGCCAGGATCACGTCACCCGCACCCTGCTCAACGCCCTCAGCCAGAACCGCATCGCCCACGGCTACATCTTCTCGGGCCATCGCGGCATCGGCAAAACCACCATCGCTCGGATCGTCGCCCAGGCCCTCAATTGCCGGACTGAAATCGGCGCCGCGGCACGGCCCACGCCCGAGCCTTGCGGCGTTTGCGACTCGTGCGTCGAAATTCGCCAGGGCAACGCTGTCGATGTAATCGAAATCGATGCCGCCACCAATCGCGGCATCGACGAGATTCGCGAACTCCGCGACGCCGCCCGCTACGCGCCCAGCAGAGATCGCTACAAGATTTACATCCTCGACGAAGCCCATCAGATCACCGACGCGGCCTTCAATGCCCTGCTCAAGACCCTCGAAGAGCCGCCGGCGCACGTCATCTTCATGATGGCCACCACGCAGCCGGAAGACATTCCGCAGACCATCCGCTCGCGCTGCCAGCACTTCAGCTTTCACGCCGTCAAATTCGACGACATTCTCGCCCAGTTGAAGATGATCGCGGCCAACGAAGAGGTCACCGCCGAGGACTCTGCGCTAGCCCTGCTGGCCGAGGCCGGCGACGGCTCCATGCGCGACGCGCTCTCGATCATGGACCAGGCCATCGCCTCCGCTCCGGTCGAAGATGGCCACGCAGTGCTGGCCGCCGCGCAGATTCGCGAGCTGATGGGTTCGGTGCCCAATGCCGTCTTCGAACGGCTGCTTGAAGCCGTCGCCGCCGGCCAGAGCGCCGAGCTGATGGAGCAGTTGAATCTGCTCGTCAATGCCGGACACAGCCCCTCATCGCTGGCTCGCCAGATGGTCCGATACTTGCGCAACACGCTGATGGCAAAGCTGGGCGGCGCAGAGACTGAGCTGCTGCAAATCTCCGGCGACGAGCGCGCACGCGCCGCCCGCACCGCACTGCTCTTTACCGAAGACGAGATCACGCGCAATCTGCAAATCGTCCTGCGCACCTTCGACGATCTAAACTACCGTCAGGAGCAGCGTTTCCATCTGGAACTGGGTCTGCTCAAGCTGATTCATGCCCAGCGGCTGCTGCCCATCGAAGAGCTGTTGAGCGGCGTAGCCTCAGGCGGAAACCTGCGCCCCACGGTGTCGTCCTCCGCTTCAGCTTCGCCATCTGGCCCATCCGCCAGCGCCTCGCGCACCGCCGCTCCAGCGCCAACCCGGGCAGCATCCCCGCTTTCGCCCTTCGGATCAACAACCACCGGTTGGGGCGCGCCACCAAAGACCACCAAGCCAGAATCGAATCCGCTGCCGACTGGTTCGTCTTCACCAATAGCAACAATCGACCGCCCCAAAGCCGCGACCTCCGCCGCGCCGGTCTCTATCGAGGCCGCAGAGACCCCCACCGTACCTGTTAACCCGCCAACCATCGACTCCATCCGTCACGCTGTTGGCTCCGCGCTCGTCGAGGCCGGTCACGAATCGGCCGCTCAACTGCTCGGCGCTGGCACGTGGACCCTCGACGGCGCCAACCTGCGCATCGAGACCGCCTCGATGGGCAAGAAGATGCTGGCCCTCACGGTCAACGCCGCGGCCGAGAAGATCATCCGCCAGGAGTTACAGCGGCTCGGCGCGCCCACACGATTTCTTGTCGTTCCCGGAGAAGCAAAAACCGGTCAATCTGCCGCGCCGATGGCAGCGCCTGTTGCAGGCAGCATTCAAGAGGCCGCGCTCAGCAATCCGTTAGTCCAGCGTGCACGCGAGATCTTCAAAGCCGAGGTGCGCAGCGTCGTCGATCTGCGTCAGAAGTAAATAGAGGCCGCACAGAAGGGAAAACACACCATGATCAACCCGCTAAAAATCGGCGAGATGCTCTCGCAAGCCAACCAGATGCAAGAGGAGGTCCAGCGCAAGCTTGCCCAGACCGTCGTCGAGGGCACCAGCGGCGGTGGCGCAGTCACCGCGACCATGAACGGCAAAAAGCAGCTTCTCAAGCTCCACATTGATGCCTCTGCGGTCGTAGGACTCGGCGGCGATAACTCCGATGTTGAAATGCTCGAAAACCTGGTCGTCTCAGCCGTCAACGACGCCGGAAACAAAGCCGACGAGGCCATCCAATCCAGCGTCAAAGGCCTGCTCGGCGGGCTCAATCTGCCAGGGCTAGGCTGACCGCTGTTCACTGTCCACTGTTCCCGGTCCACTGATTCTAGGAGGCAGGCACCGTGACCCGCTACGCCGAGCCGATGGCGCGGCTCATTGAAGAGTTGAAGAAGCTGCCCGGCGTCGGCACCAAGAGCGCCCAGCGCTACGCCTTCCATATCCTGCGTTCGAGCGACGACGACGCCTCGGCGCTGGCTGAAGCCGTGCACGGCCTCAAGGCCAGCCTGCGCCTCTGCTCCATCTGCAACAGCGTCACCGACGTCGATCCTTGCCTCTACTGCTCCAGCCCCACCCGCGACCATCGCCTGGTATGCGTCGTCGAAGAGCCCACCAACATCGACACAGTCGAACGCACCCAAAGCTACCAAGGCATCTACCACGTACTCCACGGCACTCTCTCGCCCCTGCACGGTATAGGCCCCGATCAGCTCCGCACCGGCACACTGGTAGCTCGCGCCGAGCATGGCGAGATCGATGAAGTAATCCTGGCCACCAGCCCTACACTCGAGGGCGAGGCCACCGCTCACTGGCTCGCGTCCGCGCTGCGTGGCCTCCCGGTTCGCATCACTCGTATCGCCACCGGGGTCCCGGCAGGCAGCGATATTGAATATGCCGATGAAGTCACCATGACCCGCGCGCTCGAAGGCCGAAGAGATCTCTAAATCTGGTTTCAGTCGAGAAGCGTCTTTCGAAGCTCCGTTGATCTGGCCACACATGCCAATTCACCTCAATGAAACCGGATCGTAATAAGCTATAGAAAAACCCGGCCGCGGCTCTCATCCTGCGGACCCCCCCAACCGGAGAATCCCATGCAGGAAGCCACCATACCCGCCGACGACCGCACCCCTGCTCCAGTTGCCGACGCCATCATCCGCGCGGAGGGCGTCGAGAAATACTACGCCCAGCCCAGCCAGAACCGCATTCAGGTCATCTCAGCCACCGACCTTTCCATCGTTCCCGGCGAGATTGTTGCCCTCCTCGGCCCCTCAGGCTCCGGCAAATCCACCATGCTGCGCATGCTCAGCGGCCTCTCCACCCCCACCGCCGGCCAAGTTTACTGGCACGAGAAGCCAATTGCCCAATCCGAGATCAACGTCTCCATCGTCTTTCAAAGCTTCGCTCTCTTCCCCTGGCTAACCGTTCTTGAAAACGTTGAAGCACCCCTCCAGGCCCGCGGCATTTCCGCCGATGCCCGCCGCGAGCGCAGCCTGAAGATGCTCGACACCGTCGGTCTCGACGGCTTCGAAGCCGCCTACCCCAAGGAATTGTCGGGCGGCATGAAGCAGCGCGTGGGCTTCGCCCGCGCCCTCGTCGTCGAACCCGAAGTCCTCTTCATGGACGAGCCCTTCAGCGCCCTCGACGTACTCACCGCCGAGAACCTCCGCAGTGAACTCCTGGAGCTCTGGGCCAACAAGACCATGCCCACCAAGGCCGTCTTTCTCGTCACCCACAACATCGAAGAAGCCGTCCTGCTCGCCGACCGCATCATCGTTCTCGGGCGCAACCCCGGCCACATCCGCACCGACTTCCGCGTTCAGCTCGCTCAGCCCCGCGACCGCAAATCCGAACCATTCACCCAGCTCGTCGACTACATCTACAAGGTCCTCACGCGCCCAGACGTCGCCCCCGCTGCGGCGCCCGACCAGAAAACTCCCGTTCGCGACCAGCGCCAGATGCACTACCAGATGCTGCCTCACGCCCGCCCCGGCGGCATCGCCGGCCTGCTGGAGTTGTTGCTCGACAGAGGCGGCCGCGACGACATCTACCGTCTCGCCGACGACCTCGCCTTCGAAATCGACGACCTGCTCCCCATCGTCGATGCGGCCCAGATGCTTGGCTTCCTCCATATTGAAGAAGGCGACGCCGTCATCACCCCCGCCGGAACCGAATTCGCCAACTCCGAGATCCTCCGCCAAAAGGAACTCTTCCGCGACGCAGCCGTGGCCAATGTCCTGCTCCTCCGCCAGATTCGCCGCGCTCTCGAATCCAAGCGCAATCACACCGTCCCCGAGGAGTTCTTCCTCGACATGCTAGACGAGCAGTTCAGCGAAGAGGAGTGCCAGCGCCAGATCGAGACCGCCGTCACCTGGGGCCGTTACGCCGAGATCTTCGACTACGACGCCGGACATCGCCGCTTCGTT
This sequence comes from Occallatibacter sp., assembly GCA_050010735.1. GTDB lineage: Bacteria > Acidobacteriota > Terriglobia > Terriglobales > Acidobacteriaceae > Telmatobacter. Next base: position 5,370 of record JBEKKL010000016.1, read on the forward strand.
CTGCCAGATATGCCAGAAGAAGAGATCGCCGCCAGCGGGGAGGCCGAGTGAAGCCTCCGCACCCTCTCGCCCGCACCCTTGTCACAGTTCGCAGCCAGTCCTTCCTCATCGATCTGGTCGTGATCCTCTGCGGCCTTGCACTCTTCTTCGGCATGATCCAACTGGCGACCTACTGGATGGCCAGCCCCATGCCCGAGGTCCCCATTTCTCACTCTGTCCGCGCGCTGCCGCTCTACGCCTGCTACTCGCTCGGACGCATGGCCTTCGCCTATCTGCTCAGCCTGATCTTCGCCATCAGCTACGGCTACACCGCTGCCTACAACCCCAGAGTCGAGGCCTGGATGATCGCTGTCCTCGACATCCTGCAATCGATCCCCGTTCTTAGCTTCCTGCCCCCCGTCATGCTGGCCATGATGGCACTCGTTCCCGGACATCAGTTGGGTATAGAGATGGGCTCCATCCTGCTCATCTTCACGGGTCAGGTCTGGAATCTCGCCTTCAGCTTCTACTCCTCCCTTAAGGGCATTCCCCGCGAGATGATCGAAGCCTCGCGCATCTACCGCTACTCAGCCTGGCAGCGCTTCTGGCAGTTGGAGATGCCCTTCGCAGCCATCGGCCTTGTCTGGAACTCGATCGTCTCGGTCGCCGTCGGCTGGTTCTTCCTGATCACCTGCGAGATGTTCCCGCTCGGCAAACGCAGCTTCCGCCTGCCGGGGCTCGGCAGCTATCTGCAAACCGCCGCCTCCGCCAACCCCGTCGACTTCCACGCTCTTCTCTGGGGACTTGGCGTTCTGGTCCTCATCATCGTCGCCACCGATCAGTTGCTCTGGCGTCCGCTCATCGCCTGGAGCGAGAAATTCAAATTCGAGCAGACCGAGTCCGCCTCCCGCGTCACATCGCCCATCCTTGCGCTCCTTCAGCGCTCGACGACGCTCACCCGGCTCCCCAGCCGCGCCTTTACCGCTATTGAGGAACGAATCCTCCGCCGTCTCTCCATCACCCGAGATTGCCGCGTAGTCCATCCCATCGACGACGACTCCGGCAGCCGCAGCAACCTGACCACCTATCTGTTAGCCTTCTTTGCCGCTCTCGCCGTCCTCTGGGGAGCCGCCGAAGCCTATCGAATGCTCCAAGCCGTCACCTGGTCAGAGATCCACCTTCTCCTGCTTGGCGCGGGAGCCACTTATCTTCGCGTCGCCGCCACTCTCCTCCTCGGCGCTCTCTGGACGATCCCAGTCGGTGTAGCCATCGGCCTCAATCCCCGGCTGGCCCGGATTCTCCAGCCCATCACTCAGATCATGGCCTCCATCCCGGCCACAGCCCTCTTTCCAGTCCTGATGCTCGGGCTCATCCGCTTGGGCGGTGGGCTGGGCATCGGCTCCATTCTGCTCATGATGCTGGGAACTCAGTGGTACATTCTCTTCAACGTCATCGCCGGAGCCATGGCTATCCCCTCCGACCTCGAAGAGGCCGCCCAAGTCTATCGCTTCTCGCTTTGGCAGCGCTGGACCCGCCTCATCCTCCCCGGCATCTTCCCCTATCTCGTCACCGGCATGATCACGGCCTCCGGCGGCGCATGGAACGCCTCCATCATCGCCGAGTACTTCCATATCGGAGACCGGACCCTCCAGACCCTCGGCTTAGGCGCTCAGATCAGCGCCGCGACCGATAGCGGAAGCTTCTCAACCCTCCTGCTCGCCACCATCCTCATGGCCACCATCGTCGTCACCACCAACCGCCTTATCTGGCGCCGCCTATACCGCCTGGCCGAGACCCGCTATAAACTCGAAGGCTGATCCTCTACTCGAACACGCTCGAGGCGATTCTTCGTCTGTCCTTTTATTGCTTTGCATTGCAGCACGGCAAGCGGAGACTAGTCGGCTCTCCCACATCAGGCGTCGCCGTAACAGTCACAAAACCCGGCTTCATGCGATTCATATCGCTTTTGTCTTTAGAGTAGACCGTGAGGTTCAGCGTGACGCCGTTCTGATCCGAACCACACGAAAAACGGACGGGAAAGATCGAACAGTCGAAGCTCCGGCTTTCGCATCGAAGGTCGATACCTAACGGAGACACTTGCGAACATTTGGCCTCGATCGAAAGCGATCCCTCTCCGCTAGCCGATAGTCGAGCTTCACTCGGAACCAGGGAGACCAACTGGCTCTTTGGATCCCAGACAAAGAACGCAACTGCCCCAGCGGGTTCAGTATAGGTAAACAGCCTGTCTCGCCAAAAGACTTCGAGGCTAATAGGAGACTGTGCGTGATTCACGGTAAGCAGAACAGTTGAGTCGTCGGGATTTCGGAAGGCAATGGACTCAAGATCCTTCGATCCCGTAGCTGCCGCATCGATCAGATATGCCTTCGGCTTCACCGCCCTGAAGAGCTGAGTCACCAGCAGGAAATCCATCACCGATCCTGAAGCGGCAGTGATGCTCTGTGCTCCGGTCAGCAGCGGGCGAACGATCAAGGTATCGGCTACTTGATCCAGCGTGGGCTTTGCCTGTGGATCTCCGCTGGCGGTTGAATCTGCGGGTGACGGAGCCGCTTCGCCGCTGGAAGGCGCGGCATTGAATTCGACGATCTGCTGATGCTGGATATCGTCGAAGACATGAACATAGGCCTGAGCTGCCTCACGGCTTTGAGACTGGAAGACAAGAACCGACTCCAGACTGTGGTCCATCTCCGACGACCAAACCGATACGTGCACGGTCTGCGCCCCAAGAAACCAACTGGTACCTCCACCGAGCAGACAGCCCCCGAGAAGAATCACCGCACGGCGGTTCTTCGTCGTCAGGCAAAGGTGAGTTTGTCTTCTGGTTTCTTGCATGAAGGCTCCCGGAGTACCCCAGCCGCGCCGGCCGGCTCAATTCCTCTCGATTTCGGCGCCGTGGTCGTTTTGTGCGATCAGCGGCGCCGATACCGTGTGTGAAGCGTGAAGCTCCTGTTACGGGGTTAGTTCACCGTGATGGTAAAGGTCTCCGTGCTTTTGCAGCCGGAGGAGTTGGTGTAGGTCGCCGTGTATACGTTGGAGCCCGTCTTCAGCGGAATGTCATTGATCTGACGCGAGGTGGAGCTATATCCGCTGGGGCCCGACCAGCTCCATGATCCGCCGGAAGTGGGTTGCGGACCAAGGTCCACCTGCGTGCTGGTGGAGCTGACGGTGGCGCTGTTTTCCTCGGCCCAAGTTGAGCCGTTATTCACCGAGATGTACGGGGTGATTGTGGTGGGCGTGCAGCTGCCTCCCGAACTGGTGCTGAGGCTATAGGAATTCACCGTGAAGGTCTGAGAACCGCTGGTTTTCGTGATTTCAAAGCCGAAATCTGCCGTGGAGAACGTCTTGCTGGTGAGCTTTCCCTCGTTCACAAGCCAATTCATTAAATCCAGAAGATTCACACTGCCACTCGTCGTCTTCGCGGTGCGCAGGAAGGAGACGACGTTATGGCCAGTGTTGCCCTGGAAGACGTCGTAAGTAACACCATCGATGGAGACGTTGGTGGCGAAGGGGCAGCCGTTGACACCAAGTTGGTTGCAACTGTACGAGCTGGCGATAGGGCCGTTGTTGTTCCAATCCTCCCAGACCATCACTTCGTCCACGTTACCATTCGTCCAGAGATCGTAGGCTGCATCGTAAGATGCGCCGCTTGGCACCGAGAAGTTGAACGACGAGTTTACGGCGCCGAGGGAACTGAGATTTACGTTGCCCAAGCCGATTTCCGTGTCGGGGTACGCCTGCACACTGGTGCCGTTGGGGTAATCCGCTACTGACCACCAATTGGTGGAGCTGTTGGCATAGACGCATTGACCCGATGACGCGCCCCATTCGTCGGTATACAGGTTGTAACCATTTTCAGTGTAGGTTGCGTATTGACTGCACGAGCTCCACACCTGAGCGCCAGCCAACATTGAATGCACTGCGCCGAGAGCGAGCACGACCATTGCTAGAGTGCAAAACCGTTTACTCATTGGAAATATCTTCCTCCTGTGGTCTGTAGTAGTTTTCTGGGCAGCATCCCTTGTAGGGACATCGAATTCTGCCCATTTAACTACGCGCGGAGTGTAGAAGGAGAATGTGGCGCAAGTAAACGTTACCATTGTGTACGTTACAGGGCTTCCTATAGATGGGCCGCCCACCCTTGGGCTTGTTACGCGCGCCGGCGGCGGATTGCCCCGATCTCAAGTGGGATTTTATCCAACTGAGGGTGCCACCGGTCCTCGCTTTTAGGGACCGGGGAGGCTTCAGACACAGGCGGCCCGGTCATCAGCCGCAGAGAATTGCCGTCTGCAATGAGAAGCTGTCCCCTTCATCGCAGCCTTATCGCGATGAGCGGGGTCGTGAGGTCAGATCATGACCGAACCGGGATAGAGCCAAGCCGCACGGTCTGAGACGACAAAGGGGGGACATGAACCAAATGCCGGGTGGCGTACCGGTCTCGATGACATTTCCAAAATGCGGCTGAGGGCGCCCCATATCGCTCGTATGTAAACGTTCCCGGCAGACCAGTGAGGCTTGGTTTGAAATAAAGCTCATCGCTCACCGGAAAACAGATCCACCAGCCGATCATCCATCAAATTGTTGTAGAGCCGCTGATAGCTACGTTGCAAAATGAGCCGCTGTAGGTTACGGTTCCGCTACCTGTCTTGTCATTGATAGACGCGGTTGAATTCAAGTCAGTCGTGCAACTGGATGAGCCAACTGTGAGGCCACCCGTCACGGCAAAGGAAACCGTGGTGGTCGTCCCATCATCCGATCCAGCTAAAGAGAACGCGATGTTGGGATCGCCGTTCATCGTGATTCCGCCATCGCGGCAGTTATTGATCGTCTCGACGATGTTCGCCGATTCCGATGACGACGTCTCGGAGTAGGAACCGGTCACCACAATGGTCCCTCCCGATGGACATTGATAGGTATAGGCCGTGATGCTTGTGGCGGTCTCCGGCGAAACTCTTGCATCGGGTGCGATGGAAACGGCGGAGACGGGAATCTGAATGCCATTCCGAATAGCCTTCTGAATTCCTGCTGCTTCTTCTTTGCGAAGTTGCGAAACAGGAGTGGAATGCCCCAGAGTGAGCGCCCCAGCTGCATCTTCCATTGCGGTGAAGACGTCGGTGAAAGCAGCCGTAGCTTGCGCCTGTGTCATAGCGGCATGTTGGCTACTGCTGCCGCCGCAACCGACAACCGGCGCAGCGATAAGCAGGATGAAACCTGGAACTAGAATCTTGCGAGTCATCGAATAGCTCCTAAGGTTTGATTCAAAATGGCACCGAACCATGAATTGGAAAGGGACCCTCGAAAGCCGCTGCCGATAACGGCAAGAATAATAGCATATGTTCGCCATTCTCCGGTTAGCGACTACGCGCGTGGACGTCCTTTGACTCGGCTCGGACACAGAATCTCGCCAGCACTGTGCAGAGGATCTCCCTCTGCCGGTGCACAATAGAAAGATCGGGAGAACGTCGTCAAAGTGTTTACTGACCACTGTCCACTGGAGAACTACTCATGATTCGTGTCGGTTTGGTGGGTTTCGGAATGGGGGGGCGGGTCTTTCACGCCCCGCTGATCGCCTCGGTCGAGGGGCTTGAGCTGACCGCCGTCGTCGAGCGCACTTCGAAACTGGCCGCCGAACGCTATCCCGGCGTCGCCACCCTCCGCACCGTCGACGAACTACTGGCCGACTCCTCGATCGATCTGGTTGTCGTCAGCACACCGAGCGGAACCCACTTCGACGTTGCGCGCAAGGTTCTCGAAGCTGGAAAGAACCTCGTCGCAGACAAGCCAATGGCTTCTACCTCAGCTCAGATTGCCGAGCTGATCCGGCTGGCAGCGGCCCAGAACGTCTTGCTGGCTCCATTCCATAACCGTCGCTGGGACGGCGATTTGCTGACAATTAAGAAACTAATGGATGAAGGTTTGCTGGGTCGGCTCGTGTCCTTCGATTCTACCTTCGACCGCTGGGCTCCAGGCGCAACACGCCGCCCGTGGAAAGACGATCCGGCTCAAGCCGGAGGCCTTCTTCTTGACCTTGGGACTCATCTCGCCGACCAGATCTTCCTGCTCTTTGGCAAGCCTGAGGCGGTCGCCGCCCAGGTCGGCCGAGAGCGTGACGGAGAGGGCTCAGAGGACTCCTTCACCCTCCGTCTTCGCTATCCCGGCCTCTGGGTCACCCTCGCCTCCAGCTTCCTCGCCGCCATTCCGCGCCCCCGCTTTCACCTTCGCGGAACCAAGGGCAACTTCCGGAAGAAAGGCGTCGACCCTCAGGAGGCAGCCCTCAGCCAGATCGCCCGCATCCCCGAAGGACCCTGGGGTGAAGAGCCCATCGCCAAATGGGGCCTGCTCAGTGTCGACGTGGAAGGCGGCATGGTCACCCGCCCGGTCACCCCCATACCGGGCGACTACCGCCTCTACTACGCCGGCATCCGCGACGCCTTGCTCAAGAAGACTCCCCCGCCGGTTACCGCCATGGAAGCCTGGCGTGTGGCCCGCCTGCTCGAATGGGCAAAGGAAAGCTCGGACCAACGCCGGGAGATCCCCTGCGACTGGCTGGTAGAACCGGACACCTCAGCGCAGAGCCTGCCTTGAGCGAGACCGGAAGATGGTTGCAGAGTTTTACCCTCCGTCGGCGCATAATTGGATTAGAAAAGAGAGAGATAGGTGGATTGCCAACCACCTCCCGAGTACGAAAAACGCGTTTTGCCGGTGAAACTGTGGGGCTATAACTAACCGGTTTAAAATCAGTAGCTTTGAAAGATAGCTTCTAGAGAAGCACATTCCTACAGATTCCGTGTTTCCGTGGAGACCTTGATAACATTATTATAATCAATAGATTAGTGCTGCTGTGCTTGCAGTGTCACAGATCCTCGTTTTCTGCGTAACTGTGGAGGCTAACCGTGGCCTCCGGCCTCTCCGGCTCTTTCTCCACCAGAGGCACCCAGAACCGAAAGCATGCGCCCTTGCCCGGAGCGCTCTCAACCTCGATTCCTCCGCCGTGCGCCCGCAAGATAGCCCGACAGATCGCCAGACCCATCCCGGTTCCCTTGCCCTTGCCGACCCCGTTCTTGCCTCGATAGAACCTGTCGAAGATAAAGGGCAGATCGGTAGCATCGATGCCCGAGCCATCATCGGCAACGCTGAACTCAAGTTGATCTCGTATCATACTGGTTTTAAGCATGATACGACCTCTGATGGGCGTAAACCGCGCCGCATTCTCCAGCAAGTGGCGCAGCACCCGTCCCAACAAATGCGCATCAAACCAGACGGTCGTCTCGTCATCGCCTGCGCTGTCAGGCTCGTCGCGTGCGATCACCACTCGACGCCCGGCAAGCGACTTCCGCGACTCCTCAAGCGCCTGATCGAGCAGAGCCCGCGGGTGGTGCGGCTCTGGGCGGACCTTGACGACATTGGCGTCGATTTCGGCCATCTCGACCGCCTCTCCGATCAGCCCGTCCAGTCGCGAAGCCTCCTCGTCGACGATAGTTGCCAGATCCCGCCGCACAGTCTCGTCCAACCCCTCGCTCCCGAGCAGAGTCGTCGCAGCTGCGCGGATCGACGTCAGCGGCGTGCGCAGCTCATGCGTCAGTGAGTCGATCAGGGCCGTTCGCAGCCGCTCGCCCTCGCGCGCAGCCTCGATACGCGCCGTTGCCTCGATCGCCGTCGCCCGGGCCAGCGTGACTGCCACCTGTGCGCTAACCGCCGTGGCGACCTCGTGCGAGAGCATTGCCGGCCTCATGCCCAGCGATCCTACCTGTCTCAGCCCGAGCATCAGCGTCCGCACCGTGAATCCGCCGGGAATGGCCAGCGTCGGATTCTGGCCTTCGGTCATCGCCCGCAGGCTGGCCTGGATGCTTACCGGCAGATCGGTTGTTGAGGTAAAGAAGCGATCCTGGTCGCGAACGTAGAGCACTACGCCTTCCAGCGCGAAGATGCGCGCGATCATCAGCGGCAGCTCGGCAATCAAGCCGGCCGCGTCCTCATGCAGCATCACTTCCTGCGCCAGTTCGTAGAGCCTCTCAACCTCTTCGCGGCGCCGCTCAGCCTGTTCTTTTTGCCGGCGCGCCCGCTCGGCCACCCGGTTCACCACCACGCATGAGGCGATAAACGAGAAGAACGCCACCCACTCCTGGCTCGTTGCCAGGCGCAGAGTATGGTAAGGAGGCAGAAAGTAGTAGTTGAAGGAGAGCGCACAAAGAGCGGCAATGTAGAGCGCCAGCCGCTGTCCGGCCTGCGTCGAAGACCACACCACGAGCACGAGGAACGCCAGTCCCGCCGTCGTCGAGTCCGCTCCAGCCCACACGAGCGCCAAGGTGGCCGCCGCCGCGATCAGTGTTCCTACAAACCAGTGGACAACCCCACGGGAATCCGAGAGTCCTTCGAACACTTTCATGGCATAGATCATACCCGCCCGCCCTGATGATGTAATCTTTTGGGGGAAAGAAGAACGATATGCCCGGCAGAATCCTGGTAATCGACGATGAGCCTCAAATCACTCGAGTTTTGCGTACCTCGCTCGCTGCGCAGGCCTTCGACGTTCGCACGGCAAACGATCCTGAAGAGGGTCTGCGGACCTTCAAGGAATGGACGCCCGACCTGGTCATCACCGACCTCATGATGCCGGGCTTGAGTGGCGTCGAGGTCTGCCGGGCTATCCGATTGCACTCGGCAATCCCGATCCTGGTGCTCTCGGTTCGCGACCACGAACGCTCCAAGGTCGAGGCTCTGGACGCAGGCGCTGACGACTACGTGACCAAGCCGTTCAATACTCAGGAACTGCTGGCCAGGGTACGCGCCCACCTGCGCCGTGCTCCGGAACGGACCACCTCAGCCATCGAAGCTGGAGACTTCGTCGTGGATTCGGCCGCCCATGCGATCACTGTCCTCGGCAAGGCCGTTCACCTTACGCCGAAAGAGTTCGACCTGCTGCTCCATTTAGCTCGGCACGCCGGCAAGGTCATCACCCATCGAGCTTTGTTGACCGCCGTCTGGGGAGCGCAATCGGCCCATCAGCCGGAGTATCTGCGCGTCTTCGTCGGTCAGCTCCGCAAAAAACTCGAAACCGAGACCGGAAAGCAATACATCCAGACGGAGCCGTGGGTCGGTTATCGCTTTGTGCCCGAGGGATGGCAAGGCAACGAGGAGGCGCAATCCGAGTAGCAGGGCTACGGGAGAGCAGAGTTGATCGAGAGAGGGCGTCGGGCTTTATTTGAAAACGATTAGAGAATAAATCAGCGGGTCAAGTGACCCGCTGATTGGCCGGCAAAAGTGCAGATTTGATGAGATTGCCGCAATTAACGATACGACGGAGGTTTGAATTCACAAAGATTCATGGCCTGATTTCCCAAAAACCAGTCGAATCAGCCCCCGTTCAGTTGTGAGAACCAAAACAACGCAGATCGTAAGAGATCTACCTGCTACTGACGAAGACCAGAAGTGCCAATGTCAAAAAGAAGATGCGCCCCATGAAATGTCCCCCTCTTCCTCTCAGGAACCCACATTTGCTTCTTTGAACGCCGGTGTCCAGATCCCCAAATCCGAATCGCCGAATCAGCCTCAATTTAACCTGCGGATTGAGGTTTGCAATGTTATCAGCACGTCAATTGCCAAAACTCTCTGCGTAAATTGAATCACTTACAATTGCTCCACAATAAATTGTGCAACACTTTGCATAAGGGAACTCCCAGAATTCTCCCGGTGCGCTGATTTGCGCGAGTCGGGGATCGCTCGGGCACCGCAGATGCGAAGAGCGCTGCGACTGCTTCTGAATGCGGCTTGGATCTCTCAGTCATAGCAAACGATCCCCCATTAATGATCCGAACGGCGTTTGAGGTCGTTGCAGTTTTGCAAATTCGTCAGAATAGCCGAGGAGTCCAAACTCCGCATCCAATCGGCCGCTGAAAACTCTCCTCTCTGCGCTGTTCTTTACGCTTTATTTAGGAAGTCTTTTCGATACTCGAACAAGGCGAGAGCCAGAATTGTTTTCGAGCAGCCGATCCAAAACAAGCTGTTCGACGAACTCGGGAGAGCCGCGATGCAAGATGTGCAGATGTTGCTATTCACCGTAGTTTTCTTCGGCTTGGCGTTTCTCTACGTCAAGGCCTGTCAGAAGCTGAGGTAGCCCAATGCAGACAGATTTGATCTCAATCGTCGCCCTGGTGATCTCCGCTCTTCTGCTGGGATACCTTACGCTCACTCTGCTCTTCCCGGAGAGATTCTGACATGACAGCCAATGGCTGGTTGCAATTTGCGATTTACTCGGTGATTCTGATTGCCACTGTTCGCCCCGTCGGGATTTATCTCGCCCGCGTCATGGAAGGCGAACGGACCTGGCTCGATCCCATCCTACGGCCGGTGGAGCGGATCTTCTACAAGCTCTGTGGTGTCAATGCCGAGAGCGAGATGAACTGGCGCGAGTATGCCTTTGCGGTGATGGGTTTCTCTGCCGTCAGCATGCTGCTCACTTACGCCCTAGAGCGCCTGCAGAATCACCTGCCGTGGAACCCGCAAGGTCTGACTGCCGTCGGCCCCGATCTGGCCTGGAACACCGCGGCCAGCTTTACGACCAACACGAACTGGCAGTCGTATTCGCCAGAGTCGACTATGAGTTATCTCACCGAGATGGCCGGCTTGGCGACGCACAATTTCTGGTCGGCTAGCGTGGGCATCGTCGTCGCGATCGCATTTATTCGCGGGATCAAGCGAACCAGTTCGGGCACGATCGGCAATTTTTGGGTGGACATGACGCGCGCGCTTCTCTACGTCCTGGCGCCGGCGTCGTTTATCTATGCGTTGCTCCTGGTTGGCCAGGGCGTTCCGCAGAACCTGAAGGCCTATACTGTGGCCCATCCGGTAGAGCAATCGGCGCAGGTGCAGACCATCGGGCAGGGTCCGGTCGCCTCGCAAGAGGCCATCAAGATGCTCGGTACCAATGGCGGCGGATTCTTCAACGCCAACAGCGCCCACCCCTTTGAGAATCCGACACCGTTCTCCAACTTTCTCCAAATCCTCTCCATCTTCATCATTCCGGCAGGGTTGACCTACACGCTGGGCCGCATGACCGGTTCGCCGGGCCACGGCTGGGCCGTGTTCGCGGCGATGTTCGTCTTGTTTGCCGCCGGATTCACAGTTGTCTACTGGGCCGAATCGCAGCCGCATCCGCTGATTCACAACGCTGCGCAGATCGGAACTGCCACCGCGCCGGGCGGCAACATGGAGGGCAAAGAGGTTCGCAACGGCATCGCCGAAAGCTCGCTCTTCGCCACCGTCACCACCGACGCCAGTTGCGGCGCCGTCACAAGCATGCACGACAGCTTCACTCCATTGGGCGGCATGGTGGTGCTGACCAACATCATGCTCGGCGAGGTCGTCTTCGGCGGCGTCGGCTCCGGTCTCTACGGCGTTCTCATCATGGTTGTGCTTTCGGTCTTCATCGCCGGACTGATGGTGGGCCGCACGCCGGAATACCTGGGCAAGAAGATTGAAGCCTACGACGTAAAGATGTCGATGCTCTACGCGCTGATCTTCCCCTTGATCATTCTTTCGCTGACCGCGGCCTTCGTGATAGCACCGAATATTGGGCTAAGCAGCTTAGGCAACCAGGGGCCGCACGGACTGACCGAGATTCTCTATGCTTTCACCTCGGGCGCGGGCAACAACGGCTCGGCCTTTGCCGGTCTCAACGCCAACACCTGGTGGTACAACGTGGCGCTGGGCTGGGATATGCTCTTCGGGCGGCTCATGATGATGATCCCAGTGCTGGCGCTGGCCGGAAACCTGGCGCAGAAGAAGAGCGTGCCGCCATCGCCTGGAACCTTCCCGGTGAACGGATCGCTCTTCACCGTACTTCTGGTCGGCGTGATTCTGATTCTGAGCGCGCTTACCTTCTTCCCCGCCCTGAGCCTGGGACCGATTCTGGAACACCTACTGCTCAAAACTGGTCAGCTTTTCTAGCGGACGCCGCATCACGGCGAGGCGAAACGGATTGTTATGAGTGAAAAGAAGAGTCTCTGGAATATGAAAATCGTGGGTCAGGCTGCCGTGGACTCGGTGCGCAAGCTCGACCCTCGCGGGATGATCAAGAATCCGGTGATGTTTGTCGTCGAGGTCGGCTCTGTGCTCACCACGGCGCTGCTGGTCGATAACAGCATCCACCACCGCCCCGGCTTCGGTTTTAACCTTCAGATCACTCTCTGGCTGTGGTTCACGGTTCTCTTTGCCAACTTCGCGGAGGCGATGGCCGAGGGACGCGGCAAGGCTCAGGCCGAGACGCTGCGCAAGGCAAAGGGCGAGACCGTCGCTCAGCGGTACCGAGCAGACGGCAGCTTCGAACAGGTCGCCAGCGGTCTGCTGCGCCTTGGCGACATCATCTATGTCGAGGCCGGTAAATACATTGCAGGCGACGGCGAGGTCATTGAGGGCGTCGCATCCGTGGATGAATCGGCTATCACTGGCGAATCGGCTCCTGTCATTCGAGAGGCCGGCGGCGATCGCTCGGCCGTCACCGGCGGGACCAAGGTGCTTTCCGACTGGATCAAGGTCCGCATCACCTCCAATCCCGGCGAGACCTTCCTCGACCGAATGATCGCCCTGGTCGAAGGCGCAACACGCCAGAAGACGCCCAACGAGATCGCATTGAGCATTCTGCTCTCCGGCCTGACGATCATATTCCTTCTGGCCGTCGTCACACTGCAGCCCTTCGCCATGTACTCCAAGGCCCCGCAAACGGTCTTTGTACTGGTTTCGCTCCTCGTCTGCCTTATTCCGACCACGATCGGCGGACTGCTCTCGGCGATCGGCATCGCGGGCATGGATCGGCTGGTCCAGTACAACGTACTGGCCATGAGCGGACGCGCCGTCGAAGCCGCCGGCGACGTGAACACTCTGCTGCTCGACAAGACCGGTACCATCACCCTCGGCAATCGCCAAGCTACCGAGTTTATTCCCGCGCCAGATGTGAACCATCAGCGGCTGGCCGACGCGGCACAGCTCTCTTCGCTCTCCGACGAAACTCCAGAAGGCCGTTCAATCGTCGTTTTAGCCAAAGAAAAGTATGGTCTGCGAGGGCGCGATCTTGGCCACGCTCACGCCGAGTTTGTCCCCTTCACGGCGCAGACTCGAATGAGCGGCGTGAACCTGCCGGGCGTTCGCATCCGCAAGGGTTCGGTTGACGCCATTGCGCGCTTTCTCGAAGAGCAGGGCTCGACATTGCCCAAGAAGATCCGGGACAGCGTTGAGGAGATCGCCCGGCTGGGCGGCACACCGCTGGTCGTTGCCGAAAACTCAACGGCTCTCGGAGTTATCCACCTCAAGGACATCGTCAAAGGCGGCCTCAAAGACCGGCTTGCACGCCTGCGCGCGATGGGGATACGGACGATCATGATCACCGGCGATAATCCGCTGACGGCGGCGGTAATCGCGCGTGAGGCCGGTGTCGATGACTTCCTGGCCGAGGCCAAGCCGAAAGACAAGATGGACCTGATCAAGCGCGAGCAAGGCAAAGGCAAACTGGTTGCAATGACCGGCGACGGCACTAACGACGCTCCGGCGCTGGCTCAGGCCGATGTGGGCGTGGCGATGAACTCAGGCACGCAGGCAGCCAAGGAAGCCGGCAACATGGTCGATCTCGATTCGAATCCAACCAAACTGATTGAAATTGTCGAGATCGGAAAACAGCTCCTGATGACTCGCGGAGCGCTGACCACCTTCTCCATCTCCAACGACGTGGCCAAGTACTTCGCCATCATCCCGGCCATGTTCGCCGGAGTCTTCCCTGTGCTGGGCGCGCTCAACATCATGTACCTCCACTCGCCGCAGTCGGCAATTCTCTCGGCAGTGATCTTCAATGCGATCATCATCGTCGCGCTGATTCCGCTGGCGCTGAAGGGCGTCAAATACGAGCCCAAGGCCGCCGATGTGCTGCTCCGCAACAACCTGCTGGTCTATGGCGTCGGCGGCATCGTCATTCCGTTCATCGGCATCAAAGCCATCGATCTGGCCCTGGTGGCCCTGCATCTGGCGTAACCTGCTAGCACAAAAGGGTACGGGCTTTAGCCCGGACATCAAGCTGGCAAAACAAACAGGGCTTTAGCCCTCGAGGGTAGATTCAAAGGAGTTCGACCTTGAGCACCATATCCTCTCTTGCTCCAGCCGCGACAGCAAAAGCAGTGGCGGCCCACCATTCCGTCTGGATGACTTCGATCCGCTTTACGCTGCTCACGGCGATCCTGCTGGGCCTGGGCTATCCGTTGCTCGTCACCGGCGTCGCCAACCTGATCTTTCCGAAGCAGGCAGGCGGCAGCCTGCTCCTCAAGGACGGCCAGGTGATCGGCTCCGAGTTGCTGGCTCAGAGCTTTACCTCGGATCGCTACTTCCATCCGCGACCTTCGGCCGCGGGCAACGGCTATGACGCGACAGCCTCGGGCGGGTCGAATCTGGCTCAATCGTCGAAGACGCTGGTAACGCGCATTCAAGGCGACATCGACAAGCTAGCCGCGCAGAACCCCGGCAAACCAGTGCCGATCGATCTTGTCACCACCTCCGCTTCGGGCCTCGATCCCGACATCACGCCGGACGCCGCCTACTACCAGATTCCGCGTATCGCCAAGGCTCGCAACCTGAGCGAAAGCAGCGTACGCCAGCTGATCGGACAGCACGTCACCCCTCGCCAACTGGGTCTATTGGGCGAGCCACGCGTCAACGTGCTCTTGCTCAACCTCGATCTCGACAAGCTCTCTAAATAGACTCTCTTCCACCGGATTCCAACGCCGGGCCGCTCTGGACCGAAGCGGCGCAACGGCTTAAGATCGGCTGATGGACTTCGTGATTCTGAACGGCCAGCCGCTCACTCTGGCCGAGATTGAAGCTGCCTCGTTGACAGCCGCTCCGGTGACCCTTGCTCCGGCCGCCTTGACCCGCATGGCACAGGGCCGCGCACTCGTTGAGGAGATCATCACCGCCGGAAAGACGGCTTATGGAGTCAATACCGGCTTCGGAAAGCTCTCTGACGTCCATGTTCCGCCCGCCAGTCTGGCCCAGTTGCAAACCAATCTCGTTCGCAGTCACGCCGGTGGCGTCGGCCAACCTCTCTCAGAGGCCGAATCACGTGCGATGCTGTTGCTTCGCGCCAACGTGCTGGCCAAGGGCTTCAGCGGCTGCCGACCGGAGTTGGTGGAGCTGCTTGTGGCAATGCTCAATGCCGGCGTGCATCCGGTCATTCCCGAAAAGGGCTCCGTCGGCGCCAGCGGCGATCTTGCTCCTCTGGCCCATCTTGCGCTGGTCGTCATCGGCGAGGGCGAGGCCTTGTTCAAGGGCGAAAGGCTGCCCGGAGGCGAGGCGCTGCGCCGGGCCGGGCTTGCGCCCATCGTGCTGGCGGCGAAGGAGGGCCTGGCGCTGCTCAACGGAACGCAGGCGATGACTGCCGTCGGGGTGCTGGCTGTTGCGCGCGCTCGGCGGCTTGCGCAGTTGGCTGACCTGGCAGGCGCTATCTCGCTCGAGGCCCTGATGGGCACGCCTGATGCCTTCGATCCACGGATTCAGGAGGTCCGGCCACATGCGGGGCAGATTCAGGCCGCAGGGCATCTCCGCGCATTGCTCGCCGATTCCGAGATTCGAGAAGCTCATCGCGAGCACGATTCGCGGGTGCAGGATGCCTACTGCCTGCGCTGCATGCCACAGGTGCATGGCGCGGTTCGCGACGTGCTGGAGCATGTGCGTGGAGTCCTGGAGATTGAATCAGGATCGGCTACGGACAATCCCCTGGTATTCCCAGAGAACTCAACTAAGACGCAAGGCCGTGGAGCGGTGGTGTCGGGTGGAAACTTCCATGGCGCGCCGCTGGCCTACGCCTTTGATTATGCCGCCATTGCTCTCACCGATCTGGCATGCATCACGGAGCGTCGAATCGACCGGTTGCTGAATATGGACATCAACGAAGGATTGCCGGCCTTCCTCTCGCCCGATCCGGGACTTTCGTCGGGCTTCATGATCGCGCAGATTGTAGCGGCCGCCCTGATCAGCGAGTGCCAGGTGCTCGCACACCCGTCGTCGACGGGCAATATTCCCACTGACGGCGGCAAGGAAGATCATGTTTCGATGGGCATGACCGGAGCGCTCAAGCTGCGCCAGATCGTAGAGAATGCCGAGCGGATTGTGGCGATTGAACTGATGTGCGCGGCTCAGGCGCTGGAGTTCCGCCGACCGCTCAAGGCCGGCCGCGAGGTCGAACGCGCTCACTCGGCGGTGCGTGCCTTGGCGCCTCGTCTGGATCAGGATCGGAGTCTTGCGGCGGAGATTGAGACGGTTGCGGCGGCTATCAGAAAGGGAGTCTTCGACGCTTGGTGCGCATGAGCTTATTAGCTGATGCTAATGATCTTAGTCATCGTTTCGCTGTGACATTTGTACCTGTTATTCGCACCCTTCTTTTGAGGCAGTTTTGCACAACGAAGAAACCCGCAATGAAGGCTCACTGGCAGGCAATATTCTTACATATCATTCATAATTAACCGTTTATAACGTTTACCTCCGCGAAATGCTCCGGGAGAATTGTTCACAAACCTGTGCAATTTTGCTATTGATTTATGAAGGAAAAATCCGTAAAATTAGACAATAGTGTTTCCCTCCGAGCCGACAGTAGTGCCCGTCCGTGGAGGATGTGCCAGGCAATCAACACCATTCTAAGGACACAAAACAACATGGCAAAGCGTCGTGGAAATCCAAATTGGGGCAAGCCGGAGCCCATTGGCCCGGTAGTGCCCACAGTGACCTCCTTCGAGCAGATTGTGAGGGAGTTTAAGCTCAGCCCGGACCAGTACATTCGGTCCACCCGTTTACGGGAGTGGGCTCGCCGGAACAAGAACTCCAAGTACATCCCGGAAGCTCTGCTTGAAGCCTGGGGTTTCGAGATCGAATCGGCGTTATAGTTGGTCACGCAAGTTGGTTAGCAGTTCAAAAGCGCCGCCTTCGGGCGGCGCTTTTGCTATTTGGGCCAATTTTATTGTTCCTGTCGCGAGGGTTCTGGTTCGATCAATAGCGGAGCCCCTTCGAGCTGTGGAATTCGGCTGTC
The DNA here is from genome assembly GCA_050010735.1 of Occallatibacter sp. GTDB lineage: Bacteria > Acidobacteriota > Terriglobia > Terriglobales > Acidobacteriaceae > Telmatobacter. The sequence continues at coordinate 22,420 of JBEKKL010000016.1, forward strand.
GATGGAACGATAACCCCGTAAGCCTCTTATTGCAAATCGATTAGTTGCTATCTCCGAGGCTTCCCTGCTGTTGTATAGATAATTAATACCAGTGGCTCCGAGAATATTATCAGGGGGCGGTGCCTTTCCCAAGGGCGGATTGCGGAAGGGGTAGACAACTGACGGGTGGACGAGTGGGTAGACGCACACTTTGGCTCTCCTGACTGCTTCTATTGTTCGCCGGGGAACGAAATAATCTGCAAAATGTTGCGAGGAAGAGTTCGTGGTTTCCCACCCAAAGCGCCAAAGGCGCGTCTGGATGGGGCAGATTTTACCGATGGTTGACCATCCAATCGTGGAGGAATTTGCCGTAGCCGTCGGTGGGCGTGCCGTCGCCGTCCTGGATCAGCATGTTGTTGGCCAGGGGCCAGAGATCCCAGCACCAGCCGACGACGCCGATCTGCGGAAGGCCGGAGACTGCGTCCCAATCGACACCTGGCTCCGTGGAGGTGGGTTTCGTGCCTGGAGCATCGGCGAAGGCCGTTACGTTGGCCACCAGGGGCGAGCCGACGGTGCCGGTTGCATTGCGGTCGCCGGTTTCGGTGATCAGCACGGGATAGCCGGCGCGCAAGATGCGCTGGACGTCGGTGTAGATCTCGGGGGAGCCCATGGGTGTGCAATAAGTGTTGTCGCCGGTGCAGGGGTTCTGCCAGCTCTGGCTCCATGTGGGATAGGCATGCCACGCGGCGGCCATCTGGCCAGCTGGGTCGGTGGGTGCGTGCAAGAGCCAGCCGCTGAGGTCGCTGGAACATCTAACCCCACCGATCAATACGACGTTGGCGGCCCCGGTGGCGCGCACGGCGTCGATCATGGCCTGGTAGCTGGCGATCTTCCAGAAGGTCATGATGTTCTGCTTGTTGGGGTTATTGCTCGTCGCCCGATAACCGGTGAAGGCGCCATCGGTTCCATTCATCATGAAGCTCCACTGGTCGCTTCCCGTCCAATCTACGTCGAAATAGGGCTCGTTGAAGAGCTCGAAGAGGACGGCGGAATTGTCTTTGAATGCGTTGGCGATGGAGGTCCAGAAGTCCAGGGAGTGATCGGAATCGGCCATCTGGTCGCCGTCCATGGGGCAGGCGTTGCCGGGAAGGGACCACTGAAGGTCAAGGATCACGTAAATGCCCGCCGCATTTGCCTGCTGGACCATGCTGGTGATGGCGGCCTTGTAGTTATTGCCGGGATCGGGGTTGTGGACGATGCCGTCGGTATCGACGCAGGCGAGGCCCAGCCATGAGGCTTCATTCAAAGGGATGCGAACGACATTGGCCTTCCAGCCTCGAATGGCTCCCCAGTTGGGATGAAAGGCCTGCCCGAACTCTTCGACTCCGCCGGATGGATCGGTTGGATTGACGCCGGTGACGGCGGCGAATTCAAATCCGCTGAGATTGACGCCGCGCAGTTGCACCGTTTTCCCCGAGGCGTCGACGAAGTGGTTGCCAGAGACGGAGATTGCAAGCGGAGGGGCATCGACGAAGACGACGGTGCTGGCCTGATCGGTTCCTCCGGGCCATGCGCAAGAGAGTGTGTAGGTCGTGGTGCTGGTGGGGGAAACGCTTGCGGAACCGGAATTTGAGACTGCTTCGGACCAATCGCCGCCAGTCACGGTGCACGAGGCGGCGTTTGTGACCGACCAGGCGAGCGTCGTGCCTTGGCCGGAATTGATGTGGGACGGGCTTGCCGACAACGTGACGACCGGTGTGGGAGCAACCGTGACCGTCCTGGTCACTTGGTTGGATCCGCCGGGACCTGTGCAAGAGAGCGTGTAGGAAGCGGTGGCGGCGATGACCACGACGAGGGTGCCGCTGACGGCCTTCGCGCCTGTCCACCCGCCGCTTGCCGTGCAGCTGGTCGCATCGGTTGCCGACCAGCTCAGGGTGTCCCAGGAGCCAGGCAAAGCGGGCTGCCACATGAGGTTAATTGCGATCGCGGGAGGTGGAATGGCGCTCACAGTTACGGTTGCGACTGCAGACGGAGTATCGCCCGGTCCCGCGCAGGCAAGCGTATAGGCTGTGGTGGTGGCGGGCGTAACGGCAAGCGTGCCGGAGGCAGCTTGCGTGCCCGACCAGCCGCCGCTCGCGGTGCAGGATACCGCATTGGCGCTCGACCAGCTTAGTGTCGCGGTGCCGCCTGGCGCGACGGCCGCGGGGTTGGCCGACAAGGTTACGGCCGGAGCCGCGGGAGAGATACTCGGAGCTGTGGGGGCGATCGTGCCAAGCTGCGAGCCGCAGCCGGAAAAGGTCGACACAGCGGCAACAAGCAGCGCGGAGTACAGCTTGGCGAGATGATTCGGGCTTGGTTCTGCGGGATGCGTTGCTGTCGCCCCCTCTACGTTTGACCGCCCATCGCGCGGCTGCGCCAACAGCCCAGGATGCGGATGAATGTCGCCTGAGGGCCCGACGCGGCTCCCGGTTGACTCCGGAGCCAATGAGGGAGAACAAAAGCGAGCGGAGAGCTCGGTTTAGCGAGCCGCTCCGCTCTGGATTCTGTTTCCTGGCTGAAGCAATCAACTGAGACTTCTTATGACATCGGCAGAGGCGCGGAGCAAATTCAACGTCATTTGCGCGACATTCATTACCAAAGTCATGGAGGGAAGACGGGCCTGAGTTGACTCTCTTTACAACGGATTGACAGGGGCTTTTGCCGTTTGCGTCGCCATGGGCGAGAATAGGAAGGTCACTTATGCCGGATACCGCTCGCAGCTTTGAGGCCCCGTTTATCGATGTTCCCGGCGCGCTGGCCGAGATTCGCCAGGGTCGCATGGTCGTCGTGGTCGACGACGAGGATCGCGAGAACGAGGGCGATCTGACACTGGCTGCGGAGTTTGTGACGCCAGAGGCGATCAACTTCATGGCCAAGCATGGAAGAGGATTGATCTGCCTGGCGCTGACTGAAGAGCGTGCCGACCATCTCCGGCTTTTTCCGATGAGCGCGCAGAACTCGTCGCGCTTTGGGACGGCGTTCACCGAGACGATCGAGGCGCGGGAGGGCGTGACCACAGGAATCTCTGCCGCTGACAGGGCGCAGACGATTCGAACCGCAATTGACGCGAAGTCAAACTACACGGATCTGGCGCGCCCCGGGCACGTTTTTCCGCTGCGCGCGCGCAAGGGAGGGGTGCTGGTGCGCGCCGGCCAAACCGAAGCCTCGGTGGATCTGGCACGGATGGCCGGGCTCAATCCGTCGGGCGTGATTTGCGAGATCATGCGGGACGACGGTGAGATGGCGCGCATTCCGGACCTGACTCCATTCTGCACGACGCATGGACTAAGGATTCTCACGGTTGCCGAATTGATTCGCTACCGGCTGCGCCACGAGCGCTATATCGTGCGGGCCGGAGAGAGCCGCATCCAGACGCGATACGGCGAGTTTCGCATGATCGCTTACGAGAGCCAGGTGAATGGCGGGGAGAGTCACATTGCGCTGATTCGCGGCGATCTCTGCCCCGGTTGCCCGGCTTTCAATACGGGCCCGGCCGTTGGTTTTTTGCCGGGAGAGGCAGGATCGCCGTTTGGCGAGCAGCAATTGCGGCCGCCCTGCGAGCATCCTGTCCTGGTGCGCGTGCACACACGATGCACGGCCGGCGATCTGTTTGCCGCGGACTGCCATTGCCGCGAGATCCTCGACCAGTCGATGCGCATGATCGCCGAGGCGGGCTGCGGCGCTTTGCTGTATCTGCACAATACCTCGCGGGGCTTTGAGATCGATCGCGCGCCGGTTGCCCGGAGCGCCTTTGAACCCGACGGAGCGGCGGCTCAGCCTGCATCGCCTGACGCGGATACTGGAAGGCTTGTGCATCATCGCGAGCTGCGCGCGCGCGAAGGCTCGCAGGCGCGAACTGGACGGAATCTGCGCGCTATCGGACTTGGCGGGCAGATTCTCTCGGACCTTGGCATACGGCGCATTCGCCTGCTGTCGAATACGCCAATGCACGTGCCGGCTCTCGAGGGCTTCGGCTTGGAGATCGTGGAGCAGGTGGCGATTCCGATTGAGGAGTGCAGCCGCGTCGTTTGAGAGAGAACGATGCGAATTTTGAAGGTTATTTTGTTAAATCGGAGTCAATTCCTTAAAGTGTTCTCTATTGACCAGGTAACTCCTCAACAATCCTGTAAAATGACTCCCAGCTAGCCGGTGGAAGAATCGACATCGGGAGTTTTGCGAGGAAGCGTCTTCGCAAATGATCCGCCCGTCTGCGACCACGCTCTCTGACACCAACATACTCGCATCTCTCAACGCACGAGAAAGGTTGGGCCGGTTGAGCGTTCATCTCGTCAATCCTAGCGACAATTCCTTTGGCACGGCGGTTATCACACCCAGATGGCTGTTTGTGCTTGCTGCGGCGACACCGCCGGCGGCGGGAAATCCCATTCTCGTCGATGAATCGCTGGAGCAAATTGTTCCGGAGACTATTCAACCCGGCGACATTGTGGGCATCAGTGTTCACACCGGCAATGCATTGCGCGGCTATGAGGTCGGCAGGATCGCGAGGAGCCGCGGCGCTTTTGTGATCTATGGTGGAATTCACGCCACGCTCTTTCCCGAAGAAGCCCTGGATCGCGGACGGGCGCATGCGGTGGTGACCGGAGACGGCGATGTCGCCTGGGGCAAGGCAGTCACCGATTGCCTGGCCGGAAGGCTCGAGAAGATTTATGACGGCGGGCGAATTGGAGGCGGCGAGTTCCTGGCCGCGCGCTGGGATCTGATGGACCCCGAGAAGTATATGTGGGCCTCGGTGCAGACGATACGCGGATGCCCCAAGCACTGCTCCTTTTGCAGCGTATGGCGGACCGATGGGCAAAAGCCACGGCAGAGAAAGTTTCAAAGCGTAATCGATGAGATCGTCGCGCTGCGCAGGCTTGGATTTCGTTTTATCGCCCTGGCTGACGATAACTTCTATCCGGTGACCTTCACCGATCTGCGTTTGGCCCGCGAGCAGGGCAACACCGCCAAAGTCGAAGAACTGATGGCGATTCGCGCCGAACGATTCAGTCTGATGGAAGAGCTGGCCAAGCTGCCGAAAGATATGGTCTTTTATACGCAGATGACGATGGAGGCCGGCGAAGACGTCGTGTTTCTGGACGCAATGAAGAAGGCCAATATCAAGGGCGCATTAGTGGGAATCGAAGCAGTTACGCCCGAGGGACTCAAATCGATTTACAAGGACTGGAATCTCGCCGGCGAGGCGATGGCCAAGCAGTTGAAGACCTTCAAGACGCACGGAGTTCACGTGCTCGGCTCGTTTATCTTCGGGCTGCCGACCGACAGGCCCTCGACCTTCGATGCAACGGTAGCGATGGCCAAGAAGGCCGGCATCACCTTTGCACAGTTCGTCATGATGACACCGTTTCCCGGCACGGTGGACTTTGGCCGATGGGAGAAGGAACAGGCAGTGAATCCCACCCTGGTGGGCGATGTGCCGATCACGCGCTACTGGTTGATCCCAATTGCGGTTCGCCCGAAGATGTTCACCCCGCATCCCACGATGTCTTCGGACGAGATTCGCGAGCGCACGCAGCGGGTGTGGGATCGGTTCTATAACTGGGGGGATATCTGGAAGAGATCTGCCTGCTGCCCGACCTTGACTTCCAGGGTTGCGTTTATGTTCCTTTCGAAGCTCTACCGGCAGATGTACGCGGGCACGGGGATCTCGACCGACAGCGCGCGCCGCAAGAAGTCCAAGGCCTGGGCCAGATGGACGGCATATCAGTGCAAAAGGCTATTCCGCGCAAAGCCTATGCCTGAACTCGCGTCGCCAGCATGGGAAGTTCCTTCCATCGCGCATGCAGCGTTTGCGGGCGGCGATGGAGCGAAGATGGCAGGACCGTTCGCCGTGACTCAGTGAAGCGGAGCCTCGTTGGTCAATGATGACCGGTAACATTACGCGTTGACTTCATCGGCGTTATCAGGCTCCGTATCATCGCCCTCGCCAGGCGCGAGGAAGAGATTCTCCATGAGGCCATGCTGGCGCGTGTAAAGGTCGTAGTAGCGGCCACCGAGCGCGAAAAGCTGCTGGTGATTGCCCCGCTCAACAATGCGCCCGTCTTCAACCACGAGGATCTGATCGGCTCGCCGAATGGTCGATAGGCGGTGGGCAATCACGAAGGTCGTGCGGCCCTGCATGAGTTGATTTAACCCAGCCTGAATCATCGCCTCGGATTCGGAGTCGAGTGAGCTTGTCGCCTCATCGAGGATCAGAATCCGCGGTTCTGCCAACAGCGCGCGGGCGATCGAAAGCCGCTGCCGTTGCCCGCCCGAGAGCTTCACGCCGCGTTCACCGACAATCGTGTCATAGGCTTCCGGAAAGCGCTCCGCAAACTCGTCTACTCGAGCCGTGCGGCAAGCGGAGAGGAACTGCTCCTGGGTTGCATCGGGGCGCGAAAACAGGATGTTCTCGCGAATCGTGCCGTCGAAGAGAAACGAGTCTTGCAGGACCACGCCCAGCTGCGAACGGAAGGTATTCAGGTCCACGTGGGCAAGATCCACATCGTCCACCAGCACCCGGCCCTTTGACGGCGTGTGGAAGGCGCAGAGCAGGCTGATGATGGTCGATTTGCCGGAGCCCGACGAGCCAACGAGGGCGGTGACTGTCCCCGGCTCGGCGAGGAAACTGATGCCGTGGAGCACGGGCTTCTCCGGGTCGTAGGCAAACTCGACATCTTCAAAGCGCACCGTGCCTTGAATGGGCGGCATCTGCACGATGCGATCGGGGCTCTTGTTCTCTTCGAGTTCGGCCATCAGTTCGTTGGTGCGGTCGAGACCCGCAAAGGCCTCTGTGAGCTGCGTGCCGATCGCCACGATCTGGAAGATCGGCGCAGTCATGAAGACCAGAAACATGTTGTAGCTCAGATAGTCGCCAAAGGTCCACTTATGGGCCATGATCAAATGTCCGCCCATGCTCATCACAATCGCAGTCAGCAGGCCCACGGCTGTGGTCGCTGTGGCCGCGAGAGCGCTGGTCATGGTCAGCGACTTCATTACGTTGTCCAACAAGCGGCCAACACCTTCGGCAAAGACACCTGCCTCGCGATCTTCGGCGTGGTAGCCCTTGATCACGCGCACCCCACCCAGCGACTCGGTGAGCCGGCCGGTCACTTCGGCGTTGATCTTGCCGCGTTCGCGAAAGATGGGGCGGATCACCCTGAAGGCGTATTGCAGCACGAAGACGAAGGCTCCCATCACCGCAAAGGCAGTCAATGTCACCGATGCGCTGAGGTGCAGCAGATAGACAAAGGCCAGAATGGCCGTGAACAGGCCGCCGACAAACTCTACAAGTCCGGTGCCGACCAGGTTGCGCACGCCTTCGACATCGGTCATGATGCGGGCAACCAAGGTTCCGGTCCGGTTTTCGTCGTAGTAGCTGACCGAGAGCAGCCCAACATGCCGCTGGACTTGTCTGCGCATCTCGGCAATCAACCGCTGGCCAGCCTTGGAGAGCAGTTGGGTCAATGCGAACGAGGTGATCGCTTGCACGACCATGGCCGTGAAAACCACTGCGATGATTCCCGGCAAGAGCTCTGGATGCGGGTGATTCTGATTGAGCACCTTATCCATGAGTGGCTTGGAAATATAAGGCATGACCAGCAGAGCCACACGGTTGACGATCATCAGCCCCATGCCGGCGATGAGCAGACCAATGCGCGGGGCGACCAACAACTTGATCTGCGGCCAAATCTTCTTCAAGCTGGGCTTGCGCTTGGGCAGATCGGCCTGAGCGGCTCGCGCCCCGCGTCCGTGCGGCGAACGCTCGGCGCGCCGGCTCATGTCCATGCCGCTATGACGCATTGTGCCCATGGGTTAGACCTTTCCCGAGCGGCGCGCAAGCAGGAAAGAGCGCACGCAGAGGATCACATAGATGAAGAGCAGCCAGGCCATCATAGTCTTCGCTATCAGTGCGGTCGTATCCAGATCTTTAGATGTGGCCATGCTGCGAAGGATCTCGACGATAGAGCCTAAAAAGCCGAGCAGACCGATGGTTACGTTGATGTGCATGAAGAGTTTGCGCTGTCGCTCGCGCCGATCCATTGCGAGCAGGCCGCAGATGCCCAGCACCAGCCCGAAGCCGGCGGGAATCAATGCGGTGGGATGTTCGCTGCCGGTACCGAAGAAGCCCACAAGACCTAACAGAATCAAAAGAGCCGCAAAGAGCAACGTCACTTTCGCCATGCGAACCCTCCGTTCACCATTCTTGCATTCGACCCGCAGTTGGGCTCGAGAGATCTCTCCGGCTCACTCGTGTCATCATAAGCGCCTTGTTTGATGGCTGAGCTGCGCCGGTTGATGCAACTCACTTCGAATCGGGCAGGATTTCGGGCGCCAGCAGATCGGCCATGCTCTCGCGGCGCCGGATCAATCTTGACCGACTGCCCTCGACAAGCACCTCGGCAGGCCGCAGGCGGCTGTTGTAATTGGAACTCTGCGACATTCCGTAGGCCCCCGCGTCGAGAATCGCTACGAGATCTCCCGGCTTGACGGGCGAGAGCTTGCGGTCGTGCGCGAAGAAGTCGCCGGACTCGCAGATCGGTCCGACAACATCAACGATGCGCGGCTTCCCTGCCCTGGGCTTGACCGGCACGATCTCGTGATGAGCCTGATAGAGCGCCGGCCGGATCAGGTCGTTCATCGCGGCGTCGGTAATGACGAAGGTCTTGTTGCCGTTGCGCTTGACCTGAAGGACGCGCGCGACCAAAGCGCCGGCCTGAGCGACAAGAAAACGGCCCGGCTCAATCATCAAACGGCCTTCAAAACCCGCCACCGCCTCTTCAATAGCTGAGATGTATTCGCGCACCTTGGCTGCGGCATCGAAGCTGCCGGTGTGGTAATCGATCCCCAGCCCTCCGCCAGCATCGACGGCGCGCAAGGCAATGCCATCGCGCTGGAGTTGCCGAACCAGTTTATAGACGCGCGCCATCGCCGCTCCAAAGGGCTGTGCCGAGCGGATCTGCGAACCGATGTGAACGCTGACGCCATGGGCCTCAAGCCAGCGATTGCCGGCCGCGCGCTTGTAGATCGCCGCAGCTTGCCGGATGTCGACGCCGAATTTGTGCTCCTTGAGGCCGGTGGAGATATAGGGATGTGTCTCGGCAAAGACGTCGGGATTTACGCGCAGAGCAAAGCGGGCCTTGCGCTTGAGCTTGGCGGCACGGGCGGCGAGCAGTTCCAGCTCTGCCGCGCTTTCGACGTTGAACTCCAGGATGCCTGCGGTCAGCGCACGGTCGATCTCAGCAGCCGTCTTGCCCACGCCAGAAAAGACGACCCGGCCCACCGCATCGGGCACGGCAGCGATCACCCGCTCCAGTTCGCCGCCGGAGACAATGTCGAAGCCGGCGCCGCGCGCGGCCAGCAGCTTGAGAATCGCCAGCGCGGAGTTCGCCTTCATCGCATAGCAGACCAGGTGCTCGCGGCCCGCCAGCGCCTGCTGAAAGAGCCCGAGCCGCTCAATGATCTGCTCGGCCGAGTAAACGTAAAGCGGCGTCCCGTGGCGCTTGGCGAGCGCTTCTAGAGAGACTTTGCCGCAGTGCAAGGCGCTGCCGGGCCGGGGATGATGAAAGGGACGCGGGGATGGGGATAACGAAGAAGTCAAGAGCGTCTTCCCAAAGGAGATATCCTCTATTGAGCGTACAACATGGTCGCGGAGCAGACGAAGCTTGATGGTTTTGGGAACAACTCCGCTGACAAAGACCTCAGTCTTCGAATTGGCGAACCCAAGCGGAGATCAGCGCCGCGACCTTCTCCGGTTGCTCATAGGCGGCAAAGTGGCCGGCATCGGGGATCAAGTGAAAGCCGCAGCCACCAGGCACAGACCGAAAGACCTCCATGTCGGCCCGAGTGATCCCTGAGTCCTCGCCGCCGGCAATCGCGAGCACCGGCACGGTGATGGTTGCAACGGTGGGCAACGAATCGGGACGCGCACCGAGACCAGCCTGCACGGCGATCATAGCCTCTGGAGTCAAAGTAGCCTGAGAGCACAGCTCAGTCACGATCGCAGGATTCACTGTTTGGGCGGTGTTGCCGGTGAGACTCTTGATCTGAGCCTGCATTATCTCCCGCACAGCTTCCGCGCCGCCTGCGGTTCGCACCTTGTCGATTGTGGCAGTGCGGCGGACAATGTTGGCTGGCGCATCCGGTTGCGGCTTGGAGCAGATGAAGGCGAGTCCACGCATCCGCTCTGGCGCCTGCCGCCAGAGCTCCAGCAGCACATAGCCACCGATGGAGCAGCCGGCAAAGACGGCCTTGGGCACTTTCAGATGATCCAGGAGCGTGAGAATATCCGAGGCGATCTGTCGCATCGTCAACGCTGGAGCATCGGGAACGGCGGCAAAGGCACCCACCGGCAGTGATCCAAGTTCAGAGCGGCCATGGCCGCGCAGGTCGGGCACGAAGGCGTGTACGCCGGTTAGATTGTGTACGAGAGGCTGCCAATACCCGCCGTCGAGCGGCGTGGGATGAAGGAAGACTACTGGCAGGCCCGCGCCGGTTTCGCGGAGGGACAGCACAGCTCCGTCCGACTGGTAGGTGGCGTTCATATTTAAGATTCTATGGCAAACGGAGCGGCTCCTCCGGGATGCCGATCCAGCCCGCGAGATAGGCTACGGCAACGATGCCACCGGTGCAAAAGAATCCAACGACCGTTAAGACACGAACCAGGGCCACATCCCAGCCATAGGTCTGCGCCACGCCGATGCATACTCCGGCAATCATGCGGCCGACTATTGGGCGGACCAATTGCCTGCGCGGAATGCAAGCCAGGACGGGAACAGCCGCGCCGCAGTTTGAGCAGAAGCGCGCGCTTGGCGGCAACCCGGTCCCACAGCTTTGACAATAGACAGCCATTGCCGATCCCTCCCTCAGCCCGTCAAATCCAGATACGTCGATCGAGCCGGCGCAGTTCCCTTCCGATCATTTGATGTGGAGAGGCGCCGAAGGGTCACGTCCCTTTGTACGGACTATGCAACCGCTTGCGTGCGATGTCGGCGCGGGAGGTATTCGGGCCGGCGTCGATGGCCATCTGGTAGTCTTTGACCGCTAACTGGCGCTCGCCGTTCATGTCGCGGCACTCGCCCGCTGCCAGCAGCGACCGGATCTTCAGCTCCGGGCTGACGTTTTTTGTCCAGGCGGCTTGCTCATAGGCCTCTGCCGCCTCGCCAAAGTGCCGCTGACCACGCAGCGAGTCTCCGAGTCCGAAGTAGGCCAGCTCAAGCCGCGCCTCAGCGAAGTATCCGGGTTTGGCGCTGTTGGCGACAATCTGCTGGTAGGCCTTGACGGCAACCATTCCCTCGCCCGCATCCTTGCGCAGGTTGGCCTCTTCAAGACAGAAGAGATAGTCGTGCGGATACTGGTTTTTGAGCGCGCGGATGACATCGATCGCTTCTTTGTACCGTGCTTCGCGGCGAAGAAAGAGCGCGATGGCCGTACGGGCCTCGATGCTGGTGATGACGCCGCGATTGCCGTCGTCGGTGAGCATCTCGAGCCCGCGCGTCTTCGAGCCGGTGATTCCCGCAAAGCCGATGAGCATTTTGAAGGGCCAGGGCAGCGCGCCGACCACGTATTCGTAGACTCCTACGACGAGCTTGGCGTCAACGTAATCAGGGTCTAGTTGCATTACTCGCCCTTCATCGTCCCTGGCCTTGGTCGCGAGCCGGAAACCGGCGCCGTAGCCGCGCTCAACCATGGCGACGTAAGTGCATTTGAGGCTGCGAACCCAGCCGCGGGCAAAGAGGGCGTCGATGTCGTTGGGATTACGGTCGATGCGAAGGTCAGCCTCGCGGATCGCTTCGTCGGCGAGGCCGAGGATGCGGTCGCGCGCCTTTGGGTCTTCTTCGGTGGCATGGCGGCCGGTCAAAAAGCCGTCGTTGGCGTAGAAGGTGGTGTCTAGCAGATCTTGCCGGTAGAGCTCCTGAAAGAGCACGGCGTCGAGCAGCATGGCTGTGGCCTGCGGGTCGCCGGGATGCATCTGGTGAAAGCGGTCGAAGCGCTCGACGGCGCCTGGGTAATCCAGGTTGTAGAAGTGTTCGTAGGCTTCGCGCACCAGCGGATCGCGGTTGAGCGGATTGGTATGCACCTCGGAGGCCCAGCCAGCGTTGGCAGCCACCAGCAGCAGAAGACCGCATAAACAGGCACCGGTTCCGCTTTTAACGTTCCTCAAACTCTGTTCTCCTTGCCCCTTTTCAGGATACGCTGTGGGGTTCCGCTAGTTCACGGATCGGGAAAGGATGAAATAGGCAGTGATCGGGGATCGGCTTGCTCTTACCATCCCTTGCTTTGGGAGCGGCGAGTTGGTACGCGTCGCGGACTGGGAAGTTCGCGCGATAGCCGGTCGCAGGCCTGCGCTACAAATACCGTACAAACGATAGAATGGAATTATGCCCATTCCAGAACGAATGAATCCGAGCTTTGGCCCCGTGCGCGCTCCTTTAGTGGACCCAATTGAGGAGGCGCGCAAACGGCTGATCGTGGCGCTCGACGTGCCCGATGCGGCCTCGGCGGCCGCGCTGGTTGGCCAATTGGAGAAGAGTTGCCATTGGTTCAAGGTGGGGCTTGAGCTTTTTACGTCAGCGGGTCCGGCGGTCATCGAACCTCTGGTGGCGCGCGGCCACTCGGTCTTTCTGGACCTGAAATTTCACGACATTCCCAACACCGTCGCTGGAGCTGTGCGCTCGGCTGCGGCTCTTGGGGTGCGCATGGTGAATGTGCACGCCACGGGCGGGCCGGCGATGCTTGCCGCGGCCAAAGCCGCGCTGGATGGGCTCACTGATCCGCCTGAGTTGCTGGCTGTTACGATGCTCACCAGCATGAACCAAGAGCAGACCAGCGCTATCGGCCTCGACCGAAGACCCGCAGAGCAGGTTGAGTTACTGGCCCGAATAGGCCTGAATGCCGGGATTCGGGGCTTTGTCTGCTCTCCTCAGGAGGTTCGGACGCTGCGCACACTAGTCGGTCCCGAAGGGGTGCTCGTTACTCCTGGCATCCGACCGGCAGGCGCTGATGCCGGCGACCAGAAACGCATTGCGACTCCGGCCGAGGCGCTGCGCCAGGGCGCGAGCTATCTAGTCGTAGGCCGGCCCATCACGCAGGCGCCGGACCCAGCCGACGCTATTGAAGCGATCCTGAGAGAGATGGCCGAAGCACTCTGAACGGAGTTCAGACGCGCCAGTAGTCAGGCCGCCAACTCTTGATGCGCTCTTTGATCTGCTTGCGGTTCAGATTGTGCTCAAGGGCCTGTTTGGCCAGTTCCACCACTTCGTCATCGGCGGCAAATCGCAGGCCGATCAGCTGATCTTCTGTGAGGCGATAGATCTGCGCATGCCACGCCGCGGGAGCCAGAGCCTGCAGACGGATCCGCTCCTCAAGCCGGATCACGCGGTCCTGCACTTTGAGCGGGTAGGTGCGCAGCTTGATCGCTGCGATGCAGGCCGCAATAGACAGGACCACGAACCAGGGTCCGAGGAGATATGCAGTCTTCCAGTAGCGCACCGTGTAGACGATAGCGAAGATCACATTGATAAGCAAAATGAAGAGTAGGACGAAGTGATAAGGGGGATCGAGCCGGCCATGGCTCTTGAGGTTCTGCTCGGAGGACTTACTCATGCGCCACCTTGATTTCTTTCAGGCCGGAGTTGGCTTGCGCGGTATCGTCCGTTTCAGCCGAACCGCCGGAAGCGGCGCTGGGGGCCTGTAAGCCTGCGCTCAAAGGATTCTCTGCGGAAGGGGCCGGGGCTGTCAACGCGAGAAGATTGTCAGGTGTGAGTCGCGGGAGATGTTTTGGAATCAGGTGATAGCGGCCGCGTATGAGATAGTCCGCAGCCAGCCCCCCTGCCAGGTAAGGGTTTAGCAGCGCGATCGGGACCGCATAACCCGTGGTGGTCAGCGACTCCGCGATGCCCTTGTTGGAACGGCTATGGCGGCGATAGCCGGGAATCTGCGCGATATCGAAGATCGCCAGTTTCGTCTCAGGATGTTTGCGCGTGTAGCGCTCCAGCTTCTGGGCCAACTGCTTGGGCGTGGTCATGCCCGCGTCCGGGAAGATGCTGCGCTCAAAACTGCCGGGAGAATAGAAGTTGAGAATGCGGCGCGCAAAGTCCGAGCAGTTGTTAAAAAGAAGACTGAAGTGCGAGTGGTTGGGGCTATCGTTGAGCAGCGCAATGAATTCGTCGTCTTGTTCTGCGGTCGTATCAAAGCGGAAGACATAGATACTGCGCTCGTAGGAGACACCGATGAGCTGATCCCAGCCTCCGCGCGTGAAGCTTCCCTCATGGAGGTTCTCGCCCAGGGTTGCCAGATGGGTTTCACGATAACGATCTCGCAACAGGCGGACGGATTCGCGGCTGGCCGGCCGCGGCACCTGGGATGCGTTGTCAACGGAGTAGAGATAGGGCAGGAGCGGGATGGCTAGCCAGTCGTAGCCGGCGATTCCCTGGTATCGGGAGATGACGGCGCCCAATTCGCCCGGAGCACAGCGGCGAAGGCGGGTCGGGGTTTCGGCGCAGATCCGTTCAAAGTAGATCGCATTGTGCCCAGTCGGGTTAAGAGTTCCGAAGACGCCGTAGGGCTCCTCCATCAACAGCGCCGCCTGGGCGCGGGCCGTTGCCGAAAAGCTAATTAAGATCGCTAAGACTATGAGAGCAAATGCAGTTATGCGTAGATTACGCACGAAAAGCACCGGTCCTCCTTGGGGTTAGGGTTTTGAACGGTCTCGCTTTCCATTTTGACACCAATTGCCGGGATAAGTTGCCTGTGGAGCAGTGCGATGAACCGGCACGCTCGTTTCAGCGGGTGTTGGTTTACTCTGGTAACGTTCTCATTCAAGGACTTCGACGGAAGCAAACGGCGAAGGTCTATTAGATACTCTCGTTTTTGGCGAGGTTGTTCGTGAAGCTTCGGATTCTGATGTTAGTTGCATTGCTGCCCGGCGCGAGTCTCGGCGCGCAGCTCATTCTGCCCAAGATTCTGGCCGACCATATGGTCGTGCAACGCGATCTTCCGGTGCACGTCTGGGGATTGGCCGCTCCCGGAGAAGAAGTCAGCGTGAACTTTCGCGGCGAGAGCCGGTCGGTGAAGGCCACTCGGCTGGGACGCTGGAGCGTCTACTTGGCTCCAGGAACTGCGGGCGGGCCGTTTGAGATGAAGATCGAAGGCAAACCCGCGGCCGAGGGCTCCGCTGCTGCCTCAGCGCAGAGCATCACGCTCGACGATGTGCTGGTGGGGGATGTGTGGCTGGCCTCGGGACAGTCGAATATGCAGTTCGAGCTTGGCCGGGCCTCGACTGCTGCTGAAGATCTCCCGCGCGCAGCTAACTCTCGCATTCGGCTTTTGCAGGTGGAGCGTCACTATGCAGAGTATGCGAAGGACGACATCGAGACTTCGGGCTGGGCTGCCTCTTCAGCGGAGACGGCGAAGGGATTTTCGGCTGTTGCGTGGTATTTTGCGCGGGAGATTGAACAGCGCGAGAAGGTTCCGGTCGGAATCATCGATTCAACCTGGGGTGGGACGATGGTTGAGTCGTGGACGCGGCTGAGGGCTTTGGGCGAGGACGCCTCGCTGTCGCAGGTTTTCATCTCTCGCGGAAGGATGACGGACCGCGAGGCCGATGCACAACTCGAGGACAGGGACCGCCAAAAGCAGATCGCCGAGGCCAAGGCTGAAGGCAAGCCTGTTCCGCAATTCCCATGGCATCCCGAGCTCTACATGTGGGGGCCTGGGCTGCTGTGGAATGGCATGATCGCGCCGCTCACGCCGTTTCCGATTCGCGGAGTGATCTGGTACCAGGGCGAGAGCAACAGCATGGTTGAGCGAGCTCCCACGCTCTACCACAGCCTCTTCCGCACGATGATCGAGGATTGGCGCAGGCAATGGGGCGAGGGGGATTTTCCGTTCCTCTATGTGCAGATCGCGAACTTCAAGTCTGGACCGTCGGAGAACTGGGCGGCGATTCGCGAGGGGCAGTTGCAAACGCTGGAGCTGCGCAACACGGCAATGGCGGTGACGATCGACATCGGGAATCCGGACGACGTGCATCCCACCGACAAGCTGGATGTTGGATTGAGGCTGGCTCGGGCGGCGCGCGCGGTCAGCTATGGAGAGGCTATCGAGTACTCGGGGCCGCTCTACCGGCAGGCAACGACTGAGGGCAGCTCGATTCGCGTCTGGTTTGATCACGCGAAGGGATTGGCGGCCAAAGGCGGCGAACTGACTGGCTTCGAGGTTGCGGGAAGAGACGGGCAGTTCTCGCCTGCCACGGCAAGCATCGATGGCGCGACGGTTGTGGTAACAAGCCCGTCGGTTGCTGAGCCGGTGGCTGTACGCTATGGATGGGCTAACAGCCCGACCTGCAATCTCTTCAATGGAGAGGGGCTGCCGGCCTCGCCGTTTACTTCGGAGAAGTGATCGGCGCGGAATCGAGGCCTAGCTCTTGCAGGAGACAACCACTGTTGTTTCCTGCATCTCGATCAGGCCAGAGGTGACCCGCTTCTCTAACTCCGGCATGATGGCGTCGACCTTTTCGGCGGATTCGATGAACTCGATTTTGATAGGAAGATGGTCGGAGATCTCGAGGATATGAGCCGAGTGCATGCGGTGGGCCGCGCCGAAGCCTGCCACGCCTTTTAGTACTGTCGCCCCCGCGATACCGCTATGGAAGAGGAAGTCGAGGATGCTGTTATAGGTGGGAATTCCGTGATGCTTGGCGCCGTCGCTCAGGTAGATGGCGACCTTGACTGCTTTTCCCGCTTGAAGCATTTCAGTCTCCGCGTGCTGGACTTCAAGTTCCTGGGCTCCCGCCTCTGCCGCACGAAACGCGAGAGAGTACCCAGCAAGAGAGGATCATACGCTCACGAGATTGATTCGGCCAACAGCGCGCCGCACCAGGTGGCGGCCAGGCCAAGAATGAGGCTGCCCACAGCGTAGAGCGACGCCAGCGCAAAGGCTCCCGACCGCAGCGTGGAAAGCGTCTCCCACTCGTAGGTGGAGAAGGTGCTGTAGGCGCCGATAAAACCCACGGCGATCAGGAAGCGCCAGGCCGGGTCCATGCCGGTGCGCTTGCCGAGGTACGTGAGCGCGAAGCCGATAATGATGCAGGCCGTGATGTTGATGACGAAGGTGCCGTAGGGAAAGCGCGTCCCCATGCGCCCGGAGATTGTGGAGCCGACCCAGTAACGGGCAATGGAGCCGAGGCCGCCGCCGATAGCGATGAGCAGGTACTTCTGCAATGCCTTCTCCTCTCGATCAGATCAGAGCGCTGGCAGTGCGATGGTCTTACGCTGGCTCATTCGCGAATACACGACGAGCCTCTCACTGGCTCAGCGCTGCTGAAGTTGTACTCGGGGATCGTGCCGGGGAGTTGACTCCGCAACAGGATACCCTGTCAGGAGTCATCATCTGTCCGGCCAGATGGGGAGGGACAGCGGTTAAGGGTGAACTCCTTCACCACAACCAACACCCCTATTACACGGCGGAATACGGTTGGATGTCAAGGATTTGAGCTATCCTGCAGCAGGTGCAGTTCCCGAATCGGTGGCCAGCCACTCGGAACGGTGGTTGTGAGTCTCGATATTGATCTAGGATTCAACAGCTTCCGGACATTATTCGCCATAATCGAGCCATGCGATTTGTTCACATTATTTGCCTTGCAAAGTCGCTGGCACCGACCCTAGTTTGGGCGGGGACACCGACTCACGTTCGTATCAGACTTGGAGGACAAACGACACTTCACGTGGGTCAAATCGCAGTTCTCCGCCCCAGTTCTGGTCATTCGTACTCCGTCACCTTGGATGGCGACTCAGTCGTCCCTCTCAAAGCAGTCCAGAGTGAGAGGATGTACTCTTATCGAGCAGTTCGAGCTGGGAATGCAAGTTTAGTGATCACCCCCACCGATCGCAAAAAAGGCGAGTGTATCGACTGCGTGACGCGTCATTGCTTTCTTACGGTTCTGCCGTGAACCGCTACTCCGGTACGAATGTACCTGGGCGATGAAGTCGTTGTGAGCGCATCACCGCCGAGAGTCGGGCACCCGAGGCTCAAGAGCCGTGACCGTGTTTACCTGTCAGTGCAGGAGTAGCAGGGGTCGATGGAGGCCTGGATTAGAGGCGTGTCGGCGAGGCGCTGGCCCATGACCATCCAGCGGATCGCGGGCATCACGGCGAAGGTTGGGGTGCGGACGTGGACTCTGGCCGGATTTCTGGAACCCTCTTTCCAACTGACCGAGTACATGACTTCTCCGCGAGGGGCTTCGACACGGCTGGTGGCTGTTCCGGTGATGAATTGGAACTTTTCGCCCTCGGTGTGGATCTCGCCGGGGGGCAGCTTTTCGAGAGCCTGACGGAGGATCTTGCAGCTCTCCATAATTTCGAGGGCGCGGACCAGCAGACGTGCGCGAACATCGCCGTCGGGCTGGACCGGCACATCGAATTGCATCTCGGAGTAGGCAGCGTAGGGGGCGGCGCGGCGAATGTCCTGAGGGACTCCGGAGGCGCGCGCGACAGGGCCGACTACGCCGCAGGAGAGAGCCTTTTCATTCGTCAAAGTGCCGATGCCGGCACAGCGGGAGCGCGCGGTGGAGCTGGTGGTGAAGATGGGAATGACGGTGCGCGCCATCTCGGTTTCAAGAGCCTCGACCATCTTCAAGATCGACTGAGGGTCTTCAATGTCGCGATTGACGCCGCCGATGCGGTTCATTGAGTAATTGACGCGATTGCCGCTGATGGCCTGCAGGACATCCATGACTTTTTCGCGCAGTTCGAAGCAGGTCATGAACATGGTCTTGAAGCCCATGAGCTTGGCCGCAATGCCGGCCCAGAGAACGTGAGAGTGAAGTCGCTCGAGCTCGGCCATGATGGTGCGAATGTAGAGAGCGCGCGGGGGCGGGGTGAGGCCGGTGAGGCCCTCCATCGCCTGGCAGAGAGTGAGGGTATGAATGTTGGAGCAGATGCCGCATACCCGTTCCATCAGCGCGATAACCTGAATGTGGTTGCGGGTCTCGGCCAGGTGTTCGATGCCACGGAAGTTGAAGCCGATATGCAGCTTGGCGTCCTGGACGGTTTCGCCTTCGCAGATGAGGTCGAGCTTGTAGGGTTCTTCGAGCGCCGGGTGGTAGGGGCCCATGGGGATTTTGTAGCTCATTTTTTCTCCTTGCCTGCAGCCACGGCGTCGCGCAGATTCACGCCGGGTGTGTCGCCCTGACGCAGAAGCAGGGGTTCGTATTCGCGACCTGAGAAGTCGATGTCAAAGCCTTCGTGAATCTCGCGCTCGATCCAGTCGACGGCCTCGCAGAGGTCGTAGATGCTCTCGATAGTGTTGCCGGCCAGGAGGAATGGAAAGCCGAGCAGATAGCCATCGAGATCCCAGTGGTATTCGAGACGGAAGCCCTGTTCACCGGGCAGTTGGTAGGCGGTGATGGTGACGAAGCGAGCATGAAGCTCGTTCATCGCCTTGGTGAGTTCACGCACCTTGAGGCTGGCGGGCGAGAGCCAGTGGACGCCACCGGTATCGACCCAAGGCTCCGTGGTCTTCAGTTTCTCCGAGATGGCTTCGAGCGGTGTCATTGTGGGAGTCATTCTGTCTCTCCAGAGGCTGGGATGGCTGGGACTGCGGCCGGTGCGGCGACGGCCGGCTGGGGCGCCGCGGCCGGCTTCACTGTCGTCTTGCGAGCGACGGTATAGGCGGTCTTCAGCTCACCGATGGCCGTGTAGATGGGCGGGCACTCGGAGTCCTGACTGAGGGCGTGGTCTTTGCATCCCTCGACGCAGCGGCCGCAAAAGGTGCATTGACCGGGCTCGTAGCTCCACGTGAACTCGCCCTTGCCGGCCTTGAACTCAATCGCCTTGGCGGTGCAGCGCATTTTGCAGATGGCGCAACCGGAGCAGAGCGCGGGATCGAAGCGGACGAGTCCGCGGAAGCGTTCCGTTACCACCGGGCGCTTGGGAAAGAGCAGGGTCCGGGGGCGACCCCACAGATTTGACCACAACATGGAGAGAATTCTCATGCTCTAAACCTCATGAAGAGCGCGGAGGCAACAGCCAGAACCGCGAAGATCAGCGTGCACTGCCAGTAAAAGCGAACGGTCGTATCGATTTGAAGGCGTGCCGTGGCTGCCGCGACGACCGAAAGGAGCAGGACGAGGCCGAAGCAAAGCGCCACGAAGACAAGAGCCGCGGCCCACCAGGTTGCGAGGACCGGCGCGGCCAGGGTTGCGACGAGGCCGGTCGCGGCGACCCATTCCAGACCATGAGACAGCTCCCACATCGCAAGCTCGGGACCGGCGTACTCGGTGATGGGGCCGGAGTAGATCTCCTGCTCTGCGTTGGGCAGCGAGAAGGGATTCAAGTGCAGTTTGGCCGGCAGGCAGACGAGAATTGCGAGGACGCCAAGCCAGCGCAGAGGCGAGGCCGATTGCTGGGCCAGCGCCGCGAGACTGAAGGTGTGTTGCGAGGCCGCGATCGAAACGATGGCCAGCAGGAAGACGATGTTGTACGAAACGCTGAGGACCGCTTCTCGGGCTGAGCCTATTTCTCCAAAGATTGACCCGGAAGAGAAGCCTGCAGCGATAATGCACATCGAGGGCAGTTCCAGCAGTGCGAGCAGCAAGATCAAGTCGCCCTGAAAACCGCCCGATGCGGGCAGTACGGGCAGCAAGCCAACAGCGCCCGCTGCCGAGGAGACTGCGATCAGCGGCCAGGCTCTCATGAGAAGGCCGCCGATTCCGTTGCGCGGAGGCGTGGACTTGCCCATGAGCTTGACGAAGTCGAAGAAGGGCTGCATGAAGGGAGGGCCGATGCGGCCTTGCATGCGCGCGACGGCTTTGCGTTCGACCCAAAGGAAGAACCACGCGGCAGGGACGGCGAAGACGAGGCCAGGAAAGATGAGAAGGCGAGCTAAGGCAGTGATCAGATTCATTGAGCCACCTCCTCGGGCTTGGCTGCGGTTTTTGCTTCGCCGCCACATGCGCACGCGCCATTGCAGCCCGGACCAACCAAGGGCATGACAACGGGCTCAGCGATCTGCTTCTTTCCTGCTCTCTCGGCCAGGATCTCGGCGGCCTTGGCCACGCCAAGGATGATGGCGTCAGGCCGGGGCGGGCATCCGGGAACGAAGACATCGACGAGAATGTGCTTGTTGAGCGGCCCGGCGAGGGTACGGCTTTCAACAAAGACGTTGGTTGTCGCAGGGCAGGAGCCGATGGCGATGACAGCCTTTGGATCGCAGACCTGGTCGTAGACAGTCTTGACGGCGTTGACGGCGGTCTTCGTGATGGGCCCGGTGATGCAGAGAATGTCGGCGTGGCGCGGGCTGCCCTCAAGACGCACACCCAGCTGCTCTGCGTCGTAGCGAGGGGTAAGACTGGCGATCAACTCAATATCGCAGCCATTGCAACTGCCCCCGTTCATATGGAAGAGCCAGGGACTGTGACGGCGGGAGTAGCACATCAACTTATTCCAGAGGTTCATGGCCGGCCTCCCAGCAGCGGTTGCACCACGTTCGGCAGAATGCCGGTCACCAGCAACAGCACAGTGGTTGCGATGATCGCGGCCTGCAGCACGATCGGCTCCTCTGCCGGAATCGACTCAGCGCGCGGCGGCGTCGCGTCGGGCGGCGGGCCCCACCAGTAGCGAGTCAATGCGAGAACGTAAGCAATGAGCGCGAGGATTGAGGAGAGGATGAAGACCGAAACCAGCCAGGGGTTGATCTGCATGGCTGTCGCATAGAGTCTCCATCGGCCTATGAAGCCTATGGTCGGAGGAACTCCGAGCATCGCGAGCATTCCGAAGAGGAAGCCGAAGGTCGCGACCGGGTAGCGCGCGGCAAGGGCGATTGGTTCGCCGTTGAGTTCGCCGTCGGCCTCGGGACCGCTGAGACAGGCGAAGAGCAGAGCCTTTGCCAGAGCATGAGACGCGGCTGCAATCAAGGCGCCGTCGAAACCAATCCGAGTGACGGAGAAGATCCCCAGCATGAGGAAGCCGACATCTTCAACCGTAGAGAGAACCAGCAGACGCTTGAGGCTGCGCTGGGTGAGCATGAGCAAGGCGGCGACGAATGAGGTTGCGGCGGCGGCGAAGAGCAGAAGCCAGTTGTGAGCAAGGTAGTTTGAAATCGACTGCGCCGCGAGCACGAACTCTCCGAAGGCGGCCATGTCGACGACTGCGATGATCAAGCCAAGAACTAGTGCTGGAAGCTCATCGGCAAGGCTCAGCAGCCAGAAAAAGAGCGGAACCGCGGCCAGCTTGACGAAGACGCTGGTGAGCAGCAGGGCGTGAGCCCAATCGGCCTGTCCGCGCTCCATGAGCAGATCGCCGGAGATGAGAGACAAGCCCGAGATGAGTACCACCGTCAAGTAGGTCAGCTTGTTACGGAGCGTCTTCGCGGTTTGCCAGACCAGCGCGACGGTCAGCAATGCTCCCGCCTCCAGAAGGCCGAGACGAATGCGCGGAGCAGCTAACGTCAGGCCTGCGATGGTCGCGGCGACGGCGAGGAGCATCAAAGGCAGCAGTTTGCGGTTCGCCTTGTGCGCGAGAGCGGCCAGAATCAATGCAACCGCGGCTACGATGCAGGCCCCAACGATGATCGCGGGGACCTTGACCAACGTAGAGGCAGCGGCGCCACCCACTCCCGGGACAAACCACCGCAGGCAAAGCAGAATAGTTGCCGTTAACGCCAGGAGAGAAGCGGTTGCGTAGCGCTCCATGAGGGAGACGACGAAGCCGAGGCCGCGCGAGACGGACTGCAAGCCGCTCCAAACACCTAGATAGACAGCGTCTACATTGGACCAGCGGAAGAACTCATGCCAGTTGCCGAGGAAGATCGAGGAGAAGTCTCCCGCAGTGAGTCTTCCCTGCTCAGAGAGCGGCTCGCCGCCGGTGAAGATGCCCCCACCGGCCAGGGCAGCGCCACCGGTTGTTACAGGACGCGCGACGTAGGCCATGGCATAGATGACGCCGCCCACAATGAGCGAGACGACGGCCAGGACCAGGCCGCCCATCGTCGAGAAGCTGCCCGCATCGGCCGAGAGGCCAAACCAGGTGACCTGGACAGAGGCCATCTGAAGCGCGCCGAGGATGGGGTTGAGGAGGTAGTTGACGGCCAACTGCGGGGCGACGCCTAGGATGACGCTGCCCGCGGCCATAAAGCCCATGCCCCAGACCATTGTGGATGGGGATTCGTGAGCGTCTCTAGTGGCGGGTGTAAGCGGACCGAGGAAGACTGCGCTGGTAGCCTTGGCTCCGAGGAAGACCGTGCCGAGGCTGACAGCCCAGGCGACCATTGCGGGGACGGCCCATCCAGCTTGCAAGGCCGCCGCGTAGAGCATCCACTTGCTGGCAAAGCCGCTCATCAGCGGAATGCCCATCATGCTGCCCACGCCGATCAGCCAGGACAAGGTGGTTCGCGGCATCTTTGTGGCCAAGCCTCCGAGATGGTTCATGTCGCGGGTGCCGGCCGCGTGCTGGACAGAGCCAGCCGTGAGAAAGAGCCCGCCCTTGAAGAATCCGTGATTGAGGCAGTGAAGAAGGCCGGCCGTGATTGCCAGCGGCGTACCGATGCCGATACCGAGCATCATGTAGCCAATCTGGCTCACGGTTGAAAAGGCGAGCATGCGCTTGAGGTCGGTTTGAACCATGGCGTACATGACGCCAACGGCCATGGTGACAGTCCCGATCCAGACGAGCGACGCGTTGCCCCAGGCGAAGCCTCCCGACTGTGGCCAGGCTCCAAAGCTATGCATGCGGCAGGCGAGGTAGACGCCGGCCTTGACGTAGCAGGCGGCGTGGAGGAGTGCGCTGACCGGGGTGGGAGCGGCCATAGCCTCGGGAATCCAGGTATGCAGCGGAACCTGGACGGATTTGGCCACCAGAGCAACCAGCATCAGAACGAAGACCCCGCCGGTAAAGGCGTGGGCCACGGCTGGGTTGGTCCAAAGCGCGCTGCCAGTGCGGAAGTAGATCACCAGGATGGCCGCCAGCAGGCCGTAGCCGGCGATGTGCGTCATCAGCAATACCTTACGGGCGCCACGGACTGCTTCGCTGTTGGTGTACCAGAAGCCAACCAAGCTGAAGGAACAGAGGCCGACCAGCTCCCAGCAGAGATAGAAGATGAAGAGGTTTGCGCTGAAGACCAGTCCGACGAAGCCACCGATGAAGACCAGCATGGTGGCAAAGAAGCGTGTGGCGGACTTGTCGTGCTCCATGTAACCGATGGAATAGAGCATGACGAAGGCTCCCAGGCCGGTGCCCATCAGAGCAAAGAGGATGCTGAGCGCGTCGACATGAAGGACGAGAGCCAGCGGACCGTCCCAACCGAAGAGTTTCGCATCGATTGCCTGCCCTGCCTGGACCCAGCGTGTCGCCATAGCAACCGAAACTACGGCCGGCAGACAGGCGAGGAAGGCCAAAATCCCCTTGTTGCGGGCAGAAAGAAGCCGCCCTGCGAGAATCTGAAGCCCGGCGCCAACCAGTAGCGAACAGGGCGCAATCAGGATTAAGTTCACTGCGTTCATGCCTTAAATAGTAGGAGGGCCAGCATATGCCGAGATGTGACAGGCCTCACATGCAGACCATTCGTGCTGCATTGCGAGACAGACCTGGAGGCCGAGAGCTGATCGAAGTTGTCGCACAGTTCTATTGAAGAATCTTGCGCTCGAAGCAGGTCATAAGGGAGACTAGATACATGATGCGTCCACCCCCCAAGTCTGCGTGCATCTTGTGCGTCGTCCTGTCCTGTTTATTGCTCCCCGCTCAAGGGCAGAACTCGAAGAAATCAGAGATCTTAAGATCCTTTACCAGCGAAGTGAACCTGATTCGGTATGCGCGTTTTCGCGGGCAGCCCCTGCTTACGAAAGAGGCGCACATGCAGTTGAATCGCCAGGCCAAGTGGGACAAGGCTGAGCTGCCTGACGCTAGCGGTCTGGGTTCGCGGCTGCGCTTCGTGAAGATCGACCCGCAGGCGACGCCAGGAGGAGCGGTTCCGGTGCGCTATCGCGTCTATGCCGAGGGCACCTCTCAAGACAAAGTCTTTGCGCTGAACACCTGGTTGGTGGACGATACCCTCACGATCGATTCTCGCGATTTCTATGTGAATGGGCAGGGCCTTGTAATGACTCGGAGGCCCAGACCCGATGAGGAGTCGATCATGAAGGCTCCGGGCGATGAGCTCGAGGTCGTGTCAGGCAAAGGGGTCGGCGAACCGATCAGGTTTGTGTTGACCAGCAGAGACGGACAGTCATCGGTATATGGGACACTCGTTGAGCGTCCTATTGTGTCGTACGACCGCGAGTGCATCCTTGAGATCAGGATTGCTCAGCCTAACTCGACAGCCGCACTGGTCATCGCCGATGGATTCCCAGGCAAGGCCAAGGTTCCGCTGGTGCTGGAGTCAGACGGCGAAATCGCGAACGATGTGCTGGAGACGAACGCGGACGGCCACGCCGTACTCGGCGTTCTGACCATCGTGCCGGGCAAGGTCGATGGAACGCTCAAGGCAAGCGCCGAGGGGCACAATTGCCTTCCATCGGTGCTGCTGCCATGGAGCGAGCCGGCAAAGTTTGAGGCGCATCCGGAGCATCCGGGGCAATGAAGCTCTGAACAGTCCCCTGAACGCCCATCCGGATGCTGGGCTGCGTCAAGGATGGGCCACAGCTCTCTATGGCCCACAGTGATTCTTCGGGGCTGATGAGCGGGCCACCTGCCTTACCAGCTTCCTTGTATCCCATGTCTCAAAAGTGAGGACCAACCGCCTAGACGCCTTCAAGGCGACAGCTCGCGAAAACAAGATCCGGCGGTGGCAAACTCTTACTCCGCCGCAAAACACCGCTCACGCGGCGTTCCGTGGCCTATTTTCACTCAGGCGCTCATAAAAGCGTGTGGGCGCTCATCTGTCGCCGTCCCAGCAGGTGCTGGTTGCCGAATCCCGTACTGCAAAACTGGAAGAGTATTTCGATCGCGGCTTGGGTGCATGTTTCCTCAGCGATCCACGTATCGGCGAATTGGTGGCCGACGCTCTCGATTTCTGGCAGGGGAAGCGGTATCGGCTTGTGGCCTGGTGTGTGATGCCCAATCACGTGCATGTTGTTTGCCGGTTGCTGCCGGGGCAGGAATTGAGCAACGTGCTGCGAGGCTGGAAATCCTTCACGGCCAGAAAGCCAAACGAAATCCTCGGCCGCGGCGGCGCGTTCTGGCAGCGAGAGTATTATGACCGGCTCATTCGCAATGGGGACGAGTTGGGGCGTGCCGTCCGGTATGTGGTGAATAATCCGGAACGAGCAGGGTTGAAGGGGTGGAAGTGGGTTTGGAGCGCGGGCGAGGACGCCTGCACTATATACATTTCAACGATATACAAGCACGAATAACATCACGCTTGCAATTAGTGCAGAAAAGGCGCAGACTTTTAACAGTTGTTCGCGGACGTGAGTCCGCTAAACCCCAGCCTGGGGCATAATAAGGCTAGAGCGGGCCGCCTTGTGCGGCCCCCTCGCTTTTAGGGCCAAAGTACGGTCGCGATCTCTCCATCAGCGAATCGCTCCCTTGGGAAAATGGTTACTGCCCACCGCTTTCTTCCCGCATGGCCACAGATCAAAACCCTATAGATGGGCTGAATCTCAGTCCCAAAATTCTTGATGTATGCGTCGCCTGGATTGGCGCGGCCCAAGGCTTGCCAGTTGGGGACGATCATGGTGGGGCTCTCGATGATCTGGCGCGCCCAACTCAGTTCCTGCGCCCGGCGAATCTGAATGCGGCTGGGATTGAGGGTGATCCGGCCGGACTGAATCTGTTCAATGGTCATGCGGCGGTTCTTCGGTTCCTTCCCGAATTTGTCGATAAGTTTGATGAGGTGGACGAAATCCGTATCCAAAAAGGAGACTCGACAGCCTCGCGGATCCATGATCTCCCTGCCGCAGAGATTGCGGCGATACCAGTTGAGGAGGTCCAAGCAGAGTTGTGATCGGGAGAACGGCGGGCGCGCCTTCTGCCCATTTAGGCGGCAACGAAGCCTCGGTTGGAATGTTCTCGGTCAACGGGTTCTTTCCGTCAGTGAAGGATTCCTCCGTCATAGACGGAGCACCGAATATCGGATGGGTCGGGAATTGAGCAAGGAGCTGCAAGGCTGGAAGTCCTTTACGGCCAGAAGGGCAAATGAAATCCTCGGTCGCAGCGGCGCGTTCTGGCAGTGGGAGTATTATGACCGGCTGATTCGCGATGGGGACGAGTTACGGCGTGCCGTCCGGTATGTAGTGAATAATCCGGAACGAGCAGGATTGACGGGGTGGAAGTGGGTTTGGAGCGCGGGCGAGGACGCCCGCGCGACAGCCGGTCTGGAGACCGCGCCACAAACGATTGCCGGAGATAAATCCCCTGCCCTGGGCTATTTTCATTTTCTCCCTGCCGGGAGAATTGGTGGCTGGAGGCTCGAGGTCTCCCACCCTCACATTCGTGGATGGTTTAGGGGTTGGCCGCCCGCCAGGCCTGTGGCCAAATCATGCAAGTTAATAAGGGTCTTAATTTCCTTTGGGTTAAGGTCCATAAACCAATGACCCAATGCTGATTCGATTTTTTGTTCTCTGTGTGGCTGCGCCTCAATATCATCGAGAAAATTCACTACAGCTTGCCTAAAAGTATCGATCAGGTCACGAACATGAATCATCACGACATCACTCCTACCAAGAATCGTCGATGCCCTCTCAAAGTCTGAGACCTCTGCGTTTCCCCAAGCATAATAAATACTTCGAGCTTTACCTTTTTTTGAGAAGTCAGAACGCGATGTAAATGTGTGAACTATCCCACACCGCGCCGCATACAGTTCAATTCCGCTGCATTTGAGCGATCCGGCCTTCAATAAATAGCTCTCGACCCATTTGACAAAATACGCCTTTACTTTCTCATTGGGCTTCGCCTCAAGTGAGGCGACGACATCAATGCCAGAATAAACGAGCGCGAGACAAGGAAGAATGCGATTCTTCGCGAAACAATCCTCGATAGACTCGAACAAATCAAACATGTGCCGATAAAATGCGCTCATTGCCGTGTCCCCCGCCAACTCTTTACACGTATCCTCTCAGGGATGAGCTCAAGGAAGGACCTATTGCAATTGCCGGTCCTGTGGTTGGTGGCTCTTCATAAATGCCAAAGTTGCAAACAGGACACCGACGCAACATCCCACCCTTGTGCTTTCGTAAGGGTCTGAGAAATACGGGGTTCCGTGGCTGAGACTGGAGGCATTTCGGGCATAGAGGCTGCTCACTCTTGTTTTTGAGATAGAAGTAACCAAACGCCCCCTCCGGCCCGACTATCTCATCTTTGCGCTCTAGCTCTTCTTTCAGATGGCGATTCTCTTCGTCAAGATCCAGTACGCGTTCTTTAACGTCGAGCAATGAATCGTAAAGCTCGGAAACGGACGCTTTCAATGCGTGGTCGGACGTTAATTTCGCAAGTTCGCGTGCGTTCTTTGCAGAGGCAACGAGGCCGCCAACTAGTTGTGCAGTTGTCAAGACTGCGGGTGGCAATATCGTCATTCATTTCCTCCAATGGACCGCTTGATGCACATGCTACGCCGATCACAGGTGGAAAAGCGGGGACAAACTGTTGCACAACGATATACGGCCACGCTGCCTGAATGGGACGCCTTGGGTTCTGTTAACTGTGCTTGCCTTTCCACTCGGCGTAGGGGCCTTGGAAGTCTTCTATGCCGTCTTCTTTGAAGACCCAAAGCCTTGTGGCTACTTCGTCGATAAGGTCGTGGTCGTGAGTTACTAACAGGACCGTGCCTTCGTAGCGCTGGAGAGCTATGTTCAAGGCGTTGATGGCTTCTAAGTCGAGATGGTTAGTGGGCTCGTCGAAGATCAGAATATTGGGCTTGGTTAGGATCAACTTACAAAAGGCCAGGCGGGCTTGTTCGCCGCCACTAAGTGCCTGGGTCTGTTTGTCGCCCTCTTCTCCGCTGAATAACATCTGGCCCAAGATGCCGCGGATGTCTTCGACGTGGGCGTCGGGCTTCCAGCGATGGAGCCATTCGGCGATGGGCAGGCCGGGCTCGATGGTTGCGCCTACGTCCTGGGGGAAGTAGCCGATCTGGGCTTCATGGCCCCAGAAGACGGTTCCATTATCCAACTCGAATTCCTTGTCGGCGAGGCCGGGATAGTTATTGAGCAGGCTCTTGAGCACGGTGGTCTTTCCGGCTCCGTTGCGGCCCATGAGACAGATTCTTTCGCCGCGAAGAACGTTGGCGGTGAATCCGTCGATGACTTTTTGATCGCCATAACTCTTGGTCAGGTGCTT
Organism: Occallatibacter sp.; assembly: GCA_050010735.1. Taxonomy (GTDB): domain Bacteria; phylum Acidobacteriota; class Terriglobia; order Terriglobales; family Acidobacteriaceae; genus Telmatobacter. The sequence goes on from JBEKKL010000016.1 coordinate 51,702, forward strand.
GAATTCGAGAACGTGCTTGCCGCTGGGGCGAACCTGGTCAAATTTAATGTATGGCCGGGCGATGTTGGAGCGGGCCAGGTCGTTGGTTTGGAGGCGTTCAACCTCTTTGCGGCGGCTGGTGACTTGAGACGAGCGGGTTCCGGCGGCGAAGCGCGCGATGAAGTCGTTGAGCTGGGCGATCTTCTTTTCACGCTGTGCATTTTGCGATTCGAGAGTGGACCGGATCTGGGTCTTGGCCATGACCATCTCGTCATACCCTCCGGTGTAGGTAATGATGGTCTCGTAGTCGATGTCGGCCGTGTGGGTGGTGACCGAGTTGAGAAAGTGGCGGTCGTGAGAGATGGCGATGAGGGTGCCGTCGTAGTTCTGCAGGAAGTCCTGCAACCAATGGATCGATTCGAGATCGAGGTAATTGGTGGGCTCGTCGAGGAGCAGGGCCTGGGGCTTGCCGAAGAGAGCCTGGGCGAGAAGGACGCGAACCTTTTGGCCGCCCTGGAGTTCGCCCATGCGGCGCTCGTGGAGGGGCTCGGCGATATCCAAACCATCGAGAAGGACTGCGGCGTCGGATTCGGCAGTGTAGCCGTCTTCGTCGCCAATGATGCCCTCAAGCTCGCCTAACCTCATGCCGTCGGCATCGGAGAGCTCGGGCTTTTCGTAGATGCGGTCGCGTTCAGAGAGGGCGGCCCAGAGGGATTTGTTGCCCATAATCACGGTATCGATGACGCGAAAGGCGTCGAAGGCGAATTGATCCTGGCGCAGCACGCCGAGCTTGCGGGGGCGGACGACGGTACCTTTTTGGGCTTCGAGCTCGCCGGTGAGGACCTTCATAAACGTGGACTTGCCGGAGCCGTTGGGTCCGGTGAGGCCATAGCGGCGGCCGGGGATGAAGGCTACGCTGACGTCTTCAAAGAGGATCTTGGAGCCGTAACGCATGGAGACATTGCTGACGCTGATCATTGGTATTGAATTCCTATAAGCGAGCCGCAGGCAGGTCACGACCGAATGGGCCGGGTGGCGCTGGGGTGTATCGCGGTTTGGGGCGCACACGGGCAGCCCCGGAGATGTGATGCAGTTCTATTTTCTCATAGCCGCTGCGTTGGTCATCTGGGAGCTGGGTCGGCTGAATCGGCCAAGGCATAAGCCAGAACAGCCATGACAGCGGCGTTTTCATTGAGGTGACGCGGATCGACTTTGTCGAAGGTGTCGGCGGGAGTGTGGTGGTAGTTGAAGTAGGTGCGGCTGTCTTGAATGGGAGAGAAGCTGGGCACGCCTTTTCCAGAAAGGGCTTCGATGTCCGCGCCTGTGTCGTCGGAGGCGGTGAGGGTTTGGGCCTTGATGGCATCGAGTTCGCCGGCGACTGGAAGAAGCCACTGGCGCAACTCGGACTTGCCCGCGTAGTAGATGCCTGTGGGATGATCTGCGCCGAGGTCGCTCTCGATGGCTGCGATGTGGTTGGCGAGTTGATCCTTGTGATCGATCATGTAGGCCGCGGCGCCTTGCGAGCCTTCTTCCTCGCTCATCCAGGCGACGAAACGGATGGTGCGGCGGGGATGGATGCCGAGCTGACTGAGGAGATGAATGACCTGCATGGAGACGACGACCCCCGCGCCATCGTCGATTGCGCCGGTACCGAGATCCCAGGAGTCGAGATGGCCTGAGACGATGACGACTTGCTCAGGATGCTCGGTTCCCTTCCAGTCGGCGATGACGTTGTAGCTGGCGGCGTCGGGCAGGATCTGCGGAGTGAGCGTCAGATGCAGCTTGATCGGGCCCTGGCTGGCGAGGTTCTGGAGCAGATCGGCGTCTTCGGCGGTGACGGCAGCGGCGGGGATTTTGGCGACTTTGTCGGAGTATTCGGTCTGGCCGGTGTGCGGGATGCGGAAGTCGGCGCCTCCGACGGAGCGAACCAGCACGGCTGCCGCGCCAACGGTTGCCGCGGCGACGGGACCGGCGTGCCGATAGATGACGGCGTCGCCATAGGCAGCGCCACCGTGACCCTGGGCAGCGAGCTCTTTGTCGAATTTGCGATTGAAGAGGAGGATCTTGTCCTTTACCGCACCGGGAGGGAGAGCGCGAAGCTGTTGCCAGTCATCCACAACGACGAGTTCAGCGGTCAAGCCTTCGGCTGGCGTGGCGACACTGCCACCGAGAGCGGTGAGGACGATCTTCTGGCTTGTACCGGGAGCCTGACCGGGCCATGAGAGCATCTCGCCGGTTTCGATGCCGCGAACCCAGTGAGGAACCAAGGCCTTTTCGAGAGTGACGTCGGCACCGAGAGCGGTCATCCGCTCTGCCACGTAGTGGACGGCCTGCTCGGCCTGAGGCGATCCGCTGAGACGAGGGCCGATGTTGTCGGTGAGGTGGCGCAGTTCGTTGAGCGCATAGGGATCTTTGAGGGCGGCGTCGCGGAGGCGCTCCATCGTGGTCAACTGGTCAGCGGTCCAGACAGAGTTGCCGGCCGAGAGAAGGGATTTAACTCGGTCGAGGATGGAGGGCTCTGGAGCGGGCCGGGACGGAGTCTGCGTCTGGCTTTGGGAGAGACAAATGGGAACTGCCAGCAAAGTAGCGACGGCGAGAGGAAGGAACAGGCGGCCTGAGTTTCCAACTAAGTGCTTCTTTGCTAAATCCATGAGGGATGTTAGCACAGAAGCTTTTGCGACACTTTGGGCCAGATCGCGTCTATACGAATGGGTGGGTTCGGTGTTTGCAAGGTCTGGAAAAGGCCGGCGGCGGGGTGAGACTCGCAGGAATCGGATCTTTTTGGGCCGAGGCAAAGGCGAACCGCCAACCTATGGCAACGCGCCACTGGCTATACTGTGATGGTTGATGCAATCAACAGATGGATCGAGCAACAAATAGCCCAGCCGCAAGGCTGATCACCTATGAAGAGGTCTAGTTAACGATGAAATCGCTTTTTGAACGGCTGCGCAATCGCCGTCTCGCTTCAGTGTTTGTTTTACTTGGCACGCTCTCGGCCGCGATCGTGGCCGGTTCCTTCGCCGCGCACGGCGTTCGCGGAGAGGAAAAGCAGAATTCGAGCGCCGACGCCACTCCTCTCACGGTGGACAACTCCACAGTCCCCGAAAACCAGTTCGTGAAGATTGCTAAAGAGGTTGGGCCGGCGGTGGTGAATATCAACACGCGCACCCTGCCAAAACAGTCGAATAACGGGAACCGGCGCAACTTTCACATGCGTACGGTTCCCAATCCCCATCAGCCGAATGGCGATGACGATCAGGATCAGGACCAGCCGCAGGGACAGGGCGACTTCCAGGACTTTTTCAACCGCTTCTTTGGCGGACAAATACCCGACCAGCAGGGCGGAGACGACGGCCAGGTACGCGAGTCTCTGGGATCGGGTTTCATTGTCGATCCGAAGGGATACATTATCACCAACAACCACGTTATCGCGAAGGCCGACCAGATCTATGTGAAGTTATCGACCGACCCCGACGGGCAGGATATGGGCAGGCCGGCGCGCCTGATCGGCTCGGACAAGGCTACGGATCTAGCGGTGATCAAAATCGATACCGACAAGCCGCTGCCGACGGTGAAGCTGGGCAACTCCGACGACGAGTATACCCATGTTGGTGATTGGGTAGAGGCGATCGGCAGCCCATTTGCCCTGGCTCAGACCGTAACCGCGGGCATCATCTCGGCCAAGAACCGGACGATCGAGCCGGGAGCGAGCGGACAGTTCCAGCACTTCATCCAGACCGATGCCGCAATCAATCCCGGCAACTCGGGCGGACCGCTGCTGAACATGAACGGCGATGTGATCGGAGTGAACACGGCGATCTTCACGCAGTCGGGCGGATACCAGGGACTGGGCTTCGCGATGCCATCGAATGAGGTAGCCAAAGTCTACAGAGACCTGGTCAGCGCCTCTCACAAGGTGACGCGCGGCTCGATTGGCATTCAGTTCAAGGTCGGCCTTTCGGGTGCAGTGAATCGTGTCTACGGTTTCAAGAACGGCGTCATCATCCAGGAAGTTACTCCGGGCGGGCCAGCCGAAAAGGCTGGACTGAAGCCGGGCGACATCATCGCGAGCGTCGACGGAAGGCCGATCAAGGATGGCGACGATCTGGTCAACGAGATTGCCAGCCGCAGACCGGGTTCCAGCGTTCGCCTGGGCTATGCAAGAGACAGCAAGCAGCTCGACGCTACGGTGACGATCGGAGACCGCGACAAGGTCTTTGCTGATCTCGGCAATCAACAGGTCGAACCGGATAACGGCGAGAGCGGCGACGTGGGCGAGGCCAAGCTGGGGATCGTCGTTCACGAGGAGTCGAAGGCTACCGCGGACAAGCTGCACACACCAGGCGTGGTGATTCAATCGGTGCGATCGGGCTCGTTTGCGGACCTGCAAGGGCTCGAGCCGGGGCTGGTGATTACGCGCGTCAACAAGCAGCCGGCCGGAACCAAAGAGCAGTTCGATGCCATTGTGAGCGGGCTCAAAAAGGGTGACGATGTGGTCTTCGAGGTGATCGATCCACGGCGTCCCAACGATGGCATCAACTACGTCGGTGGAACTCTGGAGTAGGCGAGTAAGGCTCTGTTTCTTCGGGATCCCACCCTTGCAGTTGAGACACGGCAAGGGTGGGAGAAACGGGAACTCCGGTTACCGTGACCTGTTACTCGGGCGTTGGCGATTCAGGGTCCCAGGGCGCTTTTTTCTTTGCCGCAATTTGAGCGAGTTCGCTAGACTTTAACCTAAGCTCCGTTGGAACTTCACTGCCTTCGAGGGGGATCCAGAGTGCTTTCTTTTCGCGCAAACCTGGCATTCGTGGTGTTTGCGGCTCTGTCTGCCTCACCGGTCTACGCAACCACCACTACCCACCACAGAACAACCGGCAGTGCCCACTCCAAACGCTACGGTCATAAATCCTCGGCCAGGTCGCACCGCCTGCATGGCCAGCAAGCCATCGATCCGGCGCGCGTCACTGAAATTCAGCAGGCGTTGATTCGGGAGCACTATCTAACCGGCGACGCCAATGGCGAGTGGAACGAAACAACCAAGGCCGCGATGCAGAAGTACCAAGCCGACCAGGGCTGGCAGACAAAATTGGCACCAGATTCGCGCGCGTTGAAGAAGCTTGGCCTCGGCCCCGATTACTCCAATGCCATCAACGCGAAGGATTCATCCTTTGCTCCGCCCCCGCCAGCGAGCACGATTCCTCCAGCTGCGTCGGAGGGTTTTGCGGAGGCTGCCGGCGTGAAGCAGTGAGCGAATCGGAAGCTCTTGAAAGGGTCGCTTGATGGCGGCCCTTTTTAATTCTCTAAAAAAGAAAGGCCGGAAACCCCTTGAGCAGGAACTCATAGCGCGGCCGAAGAGTGTCTGGGCCGGAGGTAATTGTGCTGTCGAGGTGAAGGAGCGTGCCGTCTCGGTCGTATCTGGGCCACAGCTGCAGGCCCAGACCGTTGGGATCACCGGTCTTGGCGAAGTTGGTCCAGTAGCTCATCATCTGCTCGCTGAGCTTCCGGTCTTCAGGGCGGACGGTTTGGCCGGGACGCGTGTCGAGAGTGCCGAAGACGTATTCGATGTCGTCGGAGTGAAAGGCGAAGGTGCCGGGATGAAACTTGCTTGGAGGCGCGGCGAGTTCGAAGTGATAGCGATAGATGGGCGACTCGCTCGTTTCTCTGTGGGCTTCGATCCACTTCCAGGTGCTGAAGGCAATAAATGAATCGCTGTTGTAATCGATATCGGAGCGGAGCGCCTGGTCGCCGGTCTGGCCGGGATAGAGCTTGAGGAATTCATCGGCGCGCTCCTTGAAGTTATCGCCGGCAAAGACCCTCCATTGTTCGGCGGTCATGCCGCGCATGGCAACGAAGCCGGCCTCGTCCTTGTTCCAGCCCGCCAACAGCGGGATGTGCGCCTGCCTGCCCGCAGCGTAGGTGGCGTCGACCGGCTCGGTGAGCACCTTGCCGTCGATGTCGGGCTGGAAATCATCTTTGGCGCCGATAGCTTTGAGGAGCTTTTCCGCGGGCAAGGCCCGCAGTTCCGACAGCGATCTGACGCCCAGGCTATCGACCCACGCACCATCGGCCTTTTCGCGCGCAGCCAAGGAATCATAAGCAATTGTGCTGCTGAATGCCGCACCGCTCTCGCCGATCGCCTTTTGGAAGAGACCACGGGCGGAGGGGGCGGCCATCAGCGTACTGACGGCAAAGGAGCCGGCACTCTCGCCAAAGATGGTAACGTTGCCGGGATCGCCGCCAAACTCTGCGATGTTGGCTTTGACCCACTGCAGCGCGGCGATCATATCCTGCAGGCCGTAGTTGCCTGCTGCACCGTTGGCCTCTTTGGCCAGATCAGCCGTCGCCAGAAAGCCGAAGACGCCGAGGCGATAGTTGATGGTGACCAGCACTACGCCTTTGGTGGGCAGGAAGTCTCCGTTATGCCGCGGCTCTGAGCTGGCCCCAGCTTTATAGCCGCCACCGTGGATCCAGAACATGACCGGGAGCTTGCTCTTTGAGGTGGACTCTGCGGGAGTGTAGACGTTGAGGAAGAGACAATCTTCGCTCGCGCCGGCGTCCTGGAAGATCATGTCGTCGTAGACGCGGCCTTGGACGCAATGGGCTCCGAAGCTGGTGGCATCCCGCTCACCCTTCCATTTTGCAGCGGGTTGGGGAGCCTTCCAACGGAGGTCTCCAACAGGCGGGGCCGCATAGGGCAGGCCCAGGTACGCCCTCACTTTGCCTTCATTGATGGCTTTGCCGTGAATCTTTCCCTGCGGAGTCGTCATGATCAGGGAATCTGCAAAAGTCTTACCAGGCATCGCCGCCCCCGACGCTGCCAAGGCCAACGCATACACGGCGCCCACCACGATACGCATGAAAACTTCCTCCGCGAATCACCATATCAGGACGGGGTGACGAGGACGTAATTGTCATGGGAGTTGGAGGTTAGAGCACCAGAATCAATTCCCTATCACGTCGATTGCGGCAGTGATGGTCTTGGGCGGCATACAGCTGTTGCTGTCGCAGGCCTGGTATCGGAGTTTCGCCTCGACCATGTGATTGCCGGCTGTGGCCACGATGCGCGCCTGGATGGTGAAATCGCCGGTATAGACGCTGAGCCTGGTTTTGGGGTCCAGGGGCAAGATGAAGCTTGAGCCTGCCGGGTAGACGGCGCGATCGAGGGTCACGCCAGATTCTTCGGGAATGGAGAGAGTGGTGGGGATCAGTTCCTCAGCACTCGGCGTGTGTGAATTGATGTGCAGCCCAGGCGCTACTCGGAAGTGCAGCTCTATTTTGGCCGGCTTGCCGGTGGGAAGAGTGATCTGCTCGGGGTAAAGATATTGCACGGCTGAAGGCCTGGAGGCAGGGCGGGACTCAAGATCGGAGGCCGTTGTCTGAGCGGAGGCGACAGCCGCGATCAACGCGAGGGCTACTGTCGCAAAACGAATTCGAATCTGCCCGGCAATCATCGATCCGCCTCATTCATATGGGTTCATGGTATCAGTTTGAGGCCGAGGCCCGGCTGCAATGAGCGTTTGCAGCCGGAGTGCTTCAGGCCAGCTCATTATCGATCTCTTCCGATCCGCGGCCGCAGCGGCGCATCCTTTTGCGGAGGTCTTCGCGCTCCTCGGGCGTCAGCTTCTCCCAGTTCGCTGCTCCTCGGCGACACCGATGGTGACCGGAGCCGTGATGGCCAAAGCCGCCGACGAGCATGCGGCAGAGGAGCAGCAGTCCCAGAGCCTGCCAGAAGGTGATCATCCGCCAGCCGAAGAGTGCCGGGAGGAGCCAATTCCAGAGGTGCATCACCACTTCACCGAAGATCACAATCAGAAGCGCCACCGCGGGCGGAGCCAGAAAGTAAATCCATTTCCTTCTCATCTTGTCATTCCTCATTTCCTGTTCAGTTCATCGTGAATTCTTTGCAATCGGCGGCGCAGAGCCAGCACCGCATAGCGCTTGCGCGAGAGCAGCGTGTTGATGCTTACGCCGCTCTCGGCCGACATCTCCTTGAAGCTGCGCCCCTCGATTTCATGGGAGACGAAGACCTCGCGCTGTTCAACGGGCAACTCTGCAAGCGCCATCTCCAGCTCCGCGAGCAGAGTCTTGCGAGCATAGAGAGCCTCCGGCCCGGCATCGGGCGAGGGCAACAGGTCTTCAAATCGCAGCTGCTCACCGTCGTCGCCGATCACAGCGGCGTCGGAGAAGTTCTCCGGTTTCTTTTTGCGGAAGAGATCGGTGATGCGATTGCGCGCCACGCGGAAGAGCCAGCCGGTCACGTAGTCGATCGGTTGCAGCAGCCGGTTGGCTTCGACGAGTTCATAGAAGACCTCTTGCACGAGATCTTCGACGTCGGATTCGTTGGGCACCCGCCGGCGAATGAAATTGCGCAGCCGCGCGCCCTCTTCCGCGATGACGTACGAGATTTGGCGATCCTGTTCGGCCATCGCGGCAACGCTCATTGTCTCTTCCATCCGTTCATGAAGACGAGTGGCGGCTGCAAATATTGTAGAGATTCCAAGAGCGACCGGGACGGCAGCAGGAGCCGCTCCATCACCTGCGCCGCATCGATTAGAATTGCGCCTGAGTTCCCCAAGAATGAGGACCGTGAATTGAGGATTGAATGACCGACAAAGCGTATCGCCCACAAGATGACATCGTGGCCCTAATGAAGCAGTTTGACCAGGAGGTGAAAGCGTCTCCGGAGCTGCCCGACGAGAAGACGCGATTGCTGCGCGCGCGGCTGGTCTTGGAGGAGGCTCTCGAATTCGTCAAAGGGTGCGGCTGCACAGTCACGATGGCCGCGGCGGGATCGGATGGCGTGAAGCCGGCCATGATCGACGAGATTAGCGTTGTAGTCGACCCCAACGGCAAGCCGGACTTTGTGGAGTACGTGGACGGCTGCATCGACCAGCTCGTCGTGACCTACGGCGCGCTGAACGCGGCAGGGGTGCGGGCCGAGCCGGCCTGGGATGAGGTGCAGCGAAGCAACATGAGCAAGGCTTGGCCCCACTGCAATGTTTGCGACCACGTACTGGTGCGAGGCGGTGGAGGGGAGTGGGTCCATCCCGAAGGGGCGAAGCCACATCAAGGCAACTGGCTGACAGTCTTGAAGGTACACAAGCGGCCGGACGGCAAATTTATCAAGTCGCCTACGTACTCTCCGGCGAACTTGAAGCGCGTGATCGAGGAGCAGATCGAGCAGGCAAAGGCCTGAGAGCTTTAAGACGAAAGAAGCCCGGCGATTGCCGAGCCTCTTTGTGCAGAAATCTCAAGTAGTGCTTAAAGCTTCTCGTAGAAATCGCAGATAGAACACGAGATATAGACGCCACCTGGAATCCCGCGTTCGCGGTCCTTTACGCGCTTGACGATGCGCGTCGGCTTACTGCACTTGGGACAATCGGTCGACTTCGTCGTGTCCATTACCTTTTTGCGGTCACCTGTTTTGGCTATTTTGGCCATCGGTCGGGAGTTTCTCCTTCTTAGGGGTGTCTCTGCACACACGCACTCACAAATCACTCGCACGCGGCTTCAACGTCGCGGTCCTCTACTACCCCATTGCAATTGAATTGCCCGAAGGGAGTGTGACTCGCTCCGATCAGTTTACAACAACGGCCTATCGCTCACTTCATTGAGTCTGACCGCTGTCTGACGGCGCGGGCTGTGGCTTTGCTGGCGCTGGCCCGGAGGCGGCCGGCGCTGCGGGTTGCCCGGTCGGAGGCTGCGCGTCGGGCTCGCCATCGGGATTGGCGCCGGGCTGCGAAGAGGTCTGAGTCGTGTTTTGGTCCGGGGGCTTCGGTTTTGGGAATTGCACAGGCCTCATCACGCCAGTCTTCTGGTCGTCGGTGGGCAGCTTCTCGCCGGGGTTGCGAAGGCTGGGAGGAGCACTCGGCGCCTGTTTGTCGGGGTCGCGCTCGCTGTCGCCCATCGCGACGGTCTTGGTGTGGGAGACCTCGGGGTCAAGCGGCGTTCCATCGGTGCGCATCAGGCCTTCGACTTCATTCTTGGTGAAGATGACGGGCTTCTCGCCAATCTTGGCCACCTCAAGGCGAATCACGCTGTTGCCGTTGAATCGGACGAACTCGACATCCGCGGGTGGTTTCCCGTAGATCCACTCTTCGAAGGGCGTCTGCCCCTCGGACTCTCGGGTCTTATGCTCGGGCTGTCCCTTGGCATAGAGCACCATATCAGTGCTCATGCCCACCAACACATGATGATTGAGAATTGCCTCTTTGAGCTTGGCCGGGAGGGTATCGGTGTAGGCCTGAATGGGCGTCTTCACGTCGAAAGAGATCAATGGGGCCAAGAGAGACTTCACGTCGGCTCCGGTCAATTCGGGAATATGGTCCTTGAATTCCAAGGTGAGCCGCGCGCCTATGGGTTCTTGAGCGGGGTCTTGAATCACGGGGTTCATATCGGGGCCGACGCCAACCTGAACGTGGCGGAGGAGCCTGTGCTTGGGGTCGGGGCCACCGTTGAGGTCAAAGATGATCCTCGAGCGGTCGATTTTGACGTCGGTGAGCACAAGGCGGTCGCCGGGCTTGGCAGAGAGCCCCTGGCTCACGACCATGTTGAGATAGGCCTCTCCCGCGGGGTCCAGTTTCCCATTGGCTACGAGCGTAAGCCCCCTGTGGCCGCGTGGAAAGGGACGCATTGCGAAGCCCTGTTCCGCCTGCAGGTTCCGGATCAGCTCCAGCCGCGTCTTGGCATCAAGCTCGGATTTGGACAAGGAAACGCTGGTGGGGGTAATCTGCCGATAGCGCCGGTCTACGTTTGCATTATCGCTGGAGACGCCGTTGGTCACAGTACCGGTATGCGTATCGACCGTAATGACCTGGGCGGTTGCCGCAAGTGAAATCAGAATCAGGCCAACCGGTATGCAGCGCCGCAGCGATCTGCTGCGGCGACGGTTGAGACAGGTCTCCGATGCTCGCGGGTTCTGCCGCGATAGAGACGACCACTTCATGGGGACCTCCCATGCACGCGAACAGCATCCAAGCAAAAGATACCCCTCTTTGGGAAGAAAAGGCAAATGCCAGCCGTAGCGCCGCTAGCCGACGATCGGGGCGCAACCTGGTTAGAGGATTCTCCCTCGGTTGAGCGAGCACGGAACAGCAACTCGCGGGCCTGTTTCAACAGATATGATGCTCGATTTTCACTCAGCGTCTTGGAGGAAGCGCACGCCTGATAGACTGCAACATCAGAGAGCTGATCGCAATGTCTATTCGCTGGATGACGGAAGAAGATGCGCGCGCGTTGCTCGCGGCCGAGATCGAGGGCCGCCTGGCTACCTGCGACCGCGCCGGGCAACCCTATATCACTCCAGTCAACCATGTGGTTCACGAGGGCAAAATCTACTTCCACTCAAAGCTGACCGGGCGGAAGCTCGGCAATCTTGGAGAGAACAACCGGGTCTGCTTCGAGGTGAGCCGGGTGACGAAGATGACGACGTCGGCGGATCGTCCCTGCGCCTGCGCTACGCGATATGAGTGCGCACTGGCGTTTGGAGTGGCGCGAGTGATCGAGGATGCCGCCGAGAAGAGCGCGTTGCTCAATCTGCTGGTCGCGAAACACGCAGCCGGCAAGCCGTTTCAGCCGGTCGGTGAAGAGCAGGCCAGAACATGCGCCGTGGTTGAGATTTCAATCGATAAGATCAGCGGCAAGAGGAATGTCGATCCGGAGTAGGACTCATTCCTTCTGCTGGTCAGGCGGGTTGGACTGGGGCTGACTGGCGGACTGCTGCGGGAGGATGGGCGCAATCCGCACCAACGGGGGAGCGGTGGCTTCGCCAGGCCCCATGGCGTCGTTATGCTGGCGGCGAGCTGCCGCGTCGAGGTCAACTGGAATGCCTGCGGAGACAATCTCGGGCTCGTTGTAGCGGAAGTCCAGATCGCGTGTGAGCCGGTAGACCACAGGCAGAGCCACCAACAATACAAAGAAGGTGATCCAACTGCCGTCGAGGCCGTAGCCGCCGCCGGTGAGCCAGAAGGAGCCCATGGGATTGCCCTCGACGACGGGCGAGTGGCTGTTGTCTCCGCTGATCGCGAGGCCGAAGAGGAGTGCGCGGCTGGCCTTCCAGCCGAAGTTGATGCCCCAGCTCATCCACAAGGCTCGCGAGCGTAAATAGGCCATCGAGAGCAGGAGACTCAGCGCGAGCGAGACAGCGATGCTTGCGCGACTCGATCCGGGTTGCAGCGTCTGCATGATGGCATAGAAGGCGGCGAAGCCGAGGGCTGCTCCGACCGAGCCTACCGACTGCTCGAAGCGTTGAAAACCGTAGCCGCGATAGGTGAGCTCTTCGGCCATTGCCGCCAGAGCGAAAAACGCGGCATCGGCAGCGAGCCATCCCCAGGCAGGGCGGTTGAGGATCAAAACAATGGCGATGCCTCCGAAGACGACCATGGGGATCACACATACAAGGGCGATCGACCAGCCGGCGGCCAGTCCTAATCCGGCCTCGCCGGGCCAGCCTTTCCGCCTTGGCAAACCCTGCGCGCTCAGCGGGCGCTGCTGGCGATCGAGAGTAAAGCCCATGCAGCCATAGCCCATCAAGAGCAGGAAGAAGAGCGTGGCCTGCTCGGCCAATGGCCGCCACTGCTCATTGGCCAGCCCCAGCGCTTCATGACGAGCGAAGCTCCGCGCCAGAAAGAACCAAAGCACGGCAGCGACGAATCGTAGATAAGCGCGAAAGCGACCGCCGGCAGCCAGGGATGGAGTCATGAACAGCTAACCCTCTGTGTAGAATTGCGCGATGTTGCGGAATTTTGCCTGGCGGGCGGCAACCAGGTCTTCGATCGGCCAGGATTTGAGTTCAGCCAGATGCTTGCTCAGTACAGTTCCCAATAGCCCGGTACCTGTCTCGCGATCGGCTTGAATTCCCTCCGGCGGCTCATCTACGATCTCGTCCACGCAACCCAGCGAGAAGACCTCGGGGGCGGAGATGCGCATGGCTTCGGCGGCCAACTGCTTGTGGCTGGCATCGCGCCACATGATGGCCGCGCAGGATTCGGGTGTGATGACAAAGTAGAGCGCATTTTCGAGGATCAGGACGCGGTCTGAGACAGCCAATGCCAACGCGCCACCCGATCCGCCCTCGCCGCTGATGACGGAGATCGTGGGCACACGCAAGCGGGACATTTCGAGGATGTTTCGGGCGATAGCCTCGGCCTGACCGCGCTCCTCGGCTCCCAGGCCAGGATAAGCGCCGGGGAGATCAATGAAGCTGATCACAGGCCGGCCAAATTTCTCGGCGAGCTTCATTACACGCAATGCCTTGCGGTAGCCCTCGGGGTGGGGCATGCCAAAGTTGCGCCGCACGCGCTCTTTGATGCTGCCACCCTTGCGATTGCCGATGACCATCACCTCTTCACCCGCCAGGCGCGCCATTCCGCAGGCGACCGCCTCGTCGTCGCCATAGGCACGATCGCCGTGAATCTCGCTGAAGTCGGTGAAGATCCGCTCGATGAAATCCATGGGGTAGGGACGCTGGGGATGGCGCGCCCTCTCAATTCTGATCCACGCTGGCGAGGCTGCCTGCGCCTCGGTGGAGATCCCTTGTTCGTGTTCGCTCATCATTTCCTTGCTGGGAAGAGGTGGGTGGGGGTCAAGATCTGCGCGATCTCGCCGCCTATGCCGATTCTACGGGGCGAGGGCCTTTGGGACAAACTGGCGAGGACAGAGAGAAGCGTCGAAGCGCTCCCGTGCATTCACCGGATGTTGAAGTTGAAGCCGCGGTCGAGGATACTCGCGCCGAGCAAGCTGTGCTCACGGGCCTGTTCGATGGCCTGATTGAGCCGGCTCACAGCAAGCGGATACTCGGCGCGGACGTGCATGATTCCTCCAGTTGTGGTTCTGCGCCGGCATGTCGAAAGGCGCGCGCAAACCGCAGATCGCGGTTCCTGTCCGGTCGATGGCACGGATGAGAGTCGCAGCTGGAGAAACGGCAGAGATCTGCCGCGCAGACCATCGGAAGTGACGAGATGGAGCGGCCCACACAGGCCTAACCCCGCACAATTCTGAACTGTTTCGGAGTGGAAGGAGACTAAAAAGAAAGCGTTCGCCTATAAAACTCCACGACACCGCGCTCCGACGATCGGGCGAATCGCAGAGGCTTCACCCCGGAAACCGTTCGCAAGGGACCTCGCCATGGCGGGGTCGCAACGGTATGCGCCTTGCATCACAATGGCTTGTGACCTTCTGCGGGGCTGCCTTCAGACACTTCCCGCGATTCAGTTTCGATTTCGGGCTCGGCCGATCCCAATTCTTCGTTAACCCCGGAAGGTTCAAATTCAGCGGACAATACCGATTGAAGTGCAGCTTCATTCGGAGGCTTGACGGCCGATTCGGTCGCGGATTCAGTCTGAGCGGAGACTTCAGCATCCGATTCAGCCTCGGGGGTCACTCCCGTAATCGCCTCTTCGTCAGTCACCTCGGTTGCCTCAGGAGCTGTGAGCAGATCCACGCGATAGCCGGCAGCTTCGGCGGCCTTGAGAGCCGCGTCGATGCTCCCAGTTATCGCCGCAGCGGTTGCGCGATTGCTCGCTGTGCGACCGGGAGCCGTCTCGCGCGCGACGCGCAACAGGGACGGCATCGACAGCCACCAGAGCAATTCCTCGTAGGGTTCGCGCACGAAATAGTCGTGGGCTTCGGCCCGATGCACGCCAGTCAGCCAGCGAAGGTCGGGATCGAGCCATAGGGTGGAGGACAAGATCGGCGAAGAGGCCGTGGCTTCAATGGCAGATGGAGCAACTTCGGTTGCACCTTCGATTGGGTCTAAAGTTAGATCGAGGGCTCCGTTCAGCAGTCTGATCTTGACGCGCGCTGCGACACGCCAGGCCTCTTCACCATCGAATCCAAGGGCGGCAAAGAGCTCGGCGAAGGGCCCACGCAAGCGCAAACGGTCGAAGAGATCGAGGGCGACTGGCTCAGGCCGTTCAGCGTCGAAGGACTCGGCCAGCAATTCGAGCACGCACCAGGCAAGCACCGGTCCCCACATGGCTGTTGCTGTCAACTGCGGGCTGGAGCTGGGCAGCACGCGCCGGGCGGCCATGGTCCACGGCGCTGGGAAGAGAGATTCGACGGCAGGAATGCGCATGGCGGCGCGCAGCCGTGCGCGGAAGGCCGCGCCCATCAATCCAGGGTTCGTTGGCGGGGTTGGTGCGGAGTTCCCCGCTGCGGCGATGAGGGGCAGATAAGCTCTCTGCGCTGCGCGCATGAAACTCTCGCAGCGCGTCCATGCCTCAGCGAAGAACTCGGTGCGACGAGATTCAACGCCGGTATCCGGTCCCGCGGCAAACGTCCGGGGATGCTCGGCCAGATCTGCGAAGAGCCGTACGAGGGCGCCGTCGAGGAGGCCGCGTAGCGCATCATGCACAGGCCGGAGTTCGAGATCGACCAGTGCGTCCTCGAGGTTTGGTACGCCACTGCCATCGAGCTGATCGGCGAGCCGGTCCCAGGGCTTTTCTTGAGTTGAATGAAGTTGGCGCCAATCGAGAAAGACGTGGCACTGATAGGCGCGGAGGTTGAGGGTCAGGCCGCGCTGGAAGAGATCGCTCGCCCGACGCAGGTATTCAAGGCCGGTGAGCGAATCGCGCCAAGCCAGGACGGCGTTGGCGTCGTAGGCGATTCCCAATCCTTCGCCGACCCTCTGCTGACGCAATTGGTTGGCGCCTTTGTCAGCGTAGGCCACCGAATGGTCGATCGTTCCAAGAGTCTCGCCGTAGCGGTTGTTGAAGACCACCAGCGCGCGATCGTTGCCGTTGCGATTGGAGTAGGCGAAGACGTTCTCGTCCACCTTGCCCGAGCCGGTAAAGAAGTCGTAGAGACGAAAGTTGTCGCTCTCAGCGAAGAGACGGCGGCGCTTGAGCAGCGGAGCAATCTCGCGATCGTGGCGCTCGATCAGCCAGTGGTCGGGGCTCTCGTCGTAGCGCGGGCGCTGGTACTCCATGCCGTACTTCTCGGTGAAGCCCTCGATCTGGCCGTGGCCGAACATGGGCAGGCCTGGAAGCGTAGCCATCATCGCGGCGACTCCAAAGCACTTGTCACCCTTGCCGAATTGATCGATGGCCGTGCGCTCGTCGGGATTGCTCATGAAGTTGACGTAGCGCTTCATGATGTCGGGGTCGAATTCCAGCGTCTTTTTGATCACAGAACGGTACTTGGCGTTTTCCTCGTCGCGCAGCATCACCATGAATGCGCTGTTGTAGACGCGATGCATGCCAAGCGTGCGAACGAAGTATCCCTCCATGAGCCAGAAGGCCTCAGCCAGAAGCAGCGTGCCGGGCACCTCGGCGGCCACGCGGTCGACCACTTCGCGCCAGAACTCATTGGGCATGCAACGGTCGAATTCGGCCTGATTCATGCCATATTCGGCGCGCGAGGGGATTGCACCGCTCGCACCGGGACCGGGAAACCACAGGCGGTGAAAGTGCCGCTTGGCCAAGGTCATGGCAGCGTCGAAGCGAATCACGGGAAAGAGCCGCGCCACATGAAGAATGGTCTGAATGACCTGTTCGCGAACGGCAGGGTTCAGGTAGTCGAGCTGAGCGGTGTCGTTCCAGGGAAAACTGGTGCCGTCGTTGCCGTGATAGATGTAACGAGTCTCGCCGCTGCTCCGGTCGCGCCGCTGGAATACGACGGCGGCATCGGACTGCTCAAAGTAGTGGTCTTCGATTTTGATCTCGACGCGGCCGTCGGAAGAGAGATCGGGACCGCTGAAGCTGTAAACCGGATAGGGCGGTTCAGGCCGCGAAATGAACCAATCGGGGTGCTCTACGACCCAGGGGGAATCGATGCCCATGTGGTTGGGCACCATGTCGCTGGCCAAGCGAATGCCGTGGCGATAGGCGCGGTCGCGCAGGTTCACATAGGCCGGCTCGCCGCCCAGGTCCTCTGCAATCGTGTAGTCGTAGAGCGAATAGGCCGAGGCCACGGCGTCGGAGTTGCCGCAAAGCTGCTTGATGGTCTTCGAGGCGCGGCTCCGCTCCCAGACGCCAATGAGCCATAGAGTGTTCAGACCGCGGCGCGCCAGTGTCGCCAGCTCTTCGTCGGGGATTTCATCGAGGCGTTTGATCCAGCGGCCGTATTGCCGGCTCATCTGCGCCAGCCAGACATACGTGCTCTTGGCGATAAGTACGGCCGTCGGCATCCAGGCCTGATCGGGCGAAAACTTCTCGTACTCGTGGATCGTGTCGCCGAACTCGGGAACCTCCGCGGTGCTGACCAGGCCGGGCCACTGCTGTTTCCCGCTCTCACGCCGCCGCCGGGCGGCCTCGTCGGGATGATTGAACTGCATCCAGATCGCGAGTTCTTCTTCGTGGAGAATTTCGGCGGCGACGGAGAGCAGACGGTCGAGGCTGTCGCCGAGCAGAGGCTTCCAGAGCTTGCGAATGAGGGCGAGCTGGTCGGCAAGCGAACGAGGAGCGCCCACGGCCGGAGCGCGCAGCAGTTCCAGCAAGTTCATCGGCTTGGCGTCGGGCACGGGGATCAGTGGGCGGGTGGCAAAGTACTCGGAAAGTTGACGGGTAACCTGTGGGTAAACGGTCTTCTTAGCGAGGTCTTTTTCCTCGAAGAGCTCTTCAAAGGGCTGGAAGGCCTCGTTGCGGTTGGCCGTCCAGAGGAGCATCAGCTCTTCAAAGGCAACGGCCTTGTGCGGTGTCCCATCGGTCTGCCCCGCCAGCCATTCGAGCGGAGTCTTCTCGCCGCGCATCACCGAAATGCCGGGAAAATCCTCGACAAAGGTAAGGAGCATCTTATCCAGCGCCTCGGGGCCAACCAAAGCTGAGAACCATTCGATCGCGCCGGTCATTACCTGGGGATCAAACTGCTCGCGATAGCGCGCCATCAGCACGTGGCTCGCCTCGTCGATCAGGCCCATGGCGTAAAGCTGGCCGGCATGAACTGCCAACTCGGGGTGCTTTTCAACATCGCGAATAGTGTTCATGCGGAGCGCAAAGTCGCGGCAGGCAGCAAGATTGGCAAAAACTACATTTCCTGAGTAGGAAAACAGCGATTCGGCGAAGTTGTAACGTTCACGCGCGCGCCGCGAAATATGGAATTCCATCATATAAAAGCCGAACTCCCGGGGTGGCCTGCCAATTCAATGCCGCAGCTTGATTCTATCCCGGCGATCCTCAGTCGAGCGCTTTGTGGAAGCGAAGGATGGCTGCCGTCAGGAGGGCGACTCCCAGAAAGGCCATCGCGGCCATCTGCGGCCAGAGAATTTCGATGCCGACGCCTTTCAAATAGCTTCCGCGAATCACAATGAGGAAGTAGCGCAGCGGGATGGAGTAACTGCAGAGCTGCATCCAGCGAGGCATCGTGCTGATGGGAAATCCGAAGCCGGAAAAGGTGATTGCCGGCATGATGAAGAAGAACGAGGTTACCATCGCTTGCTGCTGAGTCGATGAGACGGTCGAGATGAGCAGGCCCACGCCCAGCATGCACACGATGAAAAGAACCGCTCCCGCAGCGAGGACGATAACATGGCCGCGGAAGGGCACCTGAAACCACAGCGAACCAACCACAGCGATCAGGGTCACGTCAAAGAGGCCGATCAGGAAGAACGGCAGAGTTTTGCCCAGGATGAATTCTGCCGGACGAATCGGCGTGACCATGATCTGCTCGAGGGTGCCGATCTCGCGTTCGCGCACCACGGCGAAGGCGGTCAGAGTGATCACGAGAACAAGGGTCAGACTGCCAATAATTCCCGGCACAAAGAACCAGCGGCTCCTCAGGCCGGGGTTGTACCAAGGCCGCTGAGCCAACTCGACCGATGGCATCACCTCGATTAGTTGTGGCGCAATGCGGCGCATGCGGTCCTGTTGGCTCTCTTGCGCAAAACCCTGCGCGATCTGCGAGACGTATCCGGAGGCGATCAACGCAGTATTTGAGTTGGTCGCGTCGATAATCACCTGCAATGGCGCGGTCTCTCCCTTACGCAGCTTCTGCGCGAAGCCGGCATCGATCTCAAGGCCCGCCGTGGCCTTTCCCTGCTCGATCAGATCACCGAGCTGCCGCGAGCCGGAAAGTTGCTGTTGGACGTCGAAGTAGGGGCTCGCAATAAAACGCGAGACTAACTCGCGGCTCTCCTGGGAGTGGTCGAGATCGAGCACGA
Organism: Occallatibacter sp.; assembly: GCA_050010735.1. GTDB lineage: Bacteria > Acidobacteriota > Terriglobia > Terriglobales > Acidobacteriaceae > Telmatobacter. The sequence continues at coordinate 70,774 of JBEKKL010000016.1, forward strand.
CAGTTGGCACGTGGCGGATTTCATAATTGGCCGCGTAGCCAAAAACCAGCATTTGAACGATCGGCGGGCCAACAAGAATGAAGCGGGTCCGCTTGTCGCGGAAGACCTGGATAAACTCCTTGATTAACATCTGCTTCAGTCGCGCAAACATCGCCCTTCTCCTTTAGTCGAGCCTCTTATGGAAGCTGCGAGTGGCCAGCAGTGTTAATAGAATCGCAAAGACTGCGAGAGGAACAAGCTCGGTCAAGAGCATCGACGCGGGAGTCCCTTTGAGAAAGATCTTCTTAAGCACAGAAACGTAATAACGCGCCGGTAGAATACGCGTGATCCACCGAAGAGCAATCGGCATC
>JBEKKL010000017.1:0-68982 GCA_050010735.1 Occallatibacter sp.
CAAATCCTACAGATTCTCAGCATAACTCTCTTCGAGAAAACCCCCATTTTACAGGCACTTCAGCCATCCAACTCCGACAGCAATTTATACGACTCCGACAACCAGTTGATTCTGTTCGACTTCTAACCGGACAGCAATGAATTGGATTAATTAGCACTTGTCATTCGTGGAGACGGATCCAGCTTGAGTTCTCTATCGGCTAGCAGACACTCAAGAACCGCTAGACCGTATCCTTGCCAATTCCCCGTATCGATATGCTTTCCTTCAAATGGATAGCCGAAGACAGCATTGTTTTTGCAGTAGAGATTAATTGCGTCCGTGAGTTGCATTTCCTGACCTTCGCCGGGACAGGTCTTTTGGATCGCATCGAAGATGCCAGGTTCAAAAATGTAACGGCCGAAGATTCCGTACAAGGATGGCGCACATTCGGGTCTCGGTTTCTCCACGAGCGAAAGCACACGCTGCGCATCAGACATTGCTTTGTTATTACGTGACTCGAACGTCAATACTCCGAAATTAAGTGTCTCATGTCGTTCAATCGCTCTAGTCGCGATCACGCAGCCTCCATGCACTCCATAGCTGCGCATCAGCTGCCCGATACACGGACGCTCCGATAAAATAAGGGCATCAGGCAAAATCACGCCAAATGGTCTGCCCACGGTCGCTTCGCGCGCACAAAGAATCGCATCCGCCAATCCGCGGGGAGACTCCTGCGAAACAAATGCAAAACGCGCAGATGTACTCAACTTTTCGAGAGCTACTGCCTCTTCGCAGCGACCATGCATATGCAGATAGCTCTCCAACTCCAGATCTCTGCCGAAGAAGCGAATTATGCTTTGATCATTCGGAGTCGTGACAAAGATGATGCGCTCGGCGCCGCTTGCAAGCGCTTCCTCGACGGCATAAAGCAGCAAGGGCTTTCTACCAACCGGCAATAGTTCCTTCCGGATCGCTTTGGTAGCAGGGAGCAAACGTGTGCCCCGGCCAGCCACTGGAATTACGACCGTATCAATCCTCTTCGCAGACGCAGTGGCTGGGGCAGCAGACATTAGCGCTTCACCGATTCCCACTTCATCTCCGACGCCTTTACTATTGGATGGCTCACCAGGAGATGCCACACCAACGCCTGAAATGATTCCGTATGTGGAGTTACGGTCGCTGGATTAGGAACCTTCACGATGACGCATGCGTCAGCTACCGTTGCTGTAAATCCTCCGTCACGCCCCACAACTCCGCAGATTTTCGCTCCGCGCTTTTTGGCAAATTGGAGGGCACGCACTAAGTTCATGCTGATATTGTGCTCGGCGTCTCCTCCGCCGACTGAGAAAACGAAAATCAGGTCCGATGGTCCTAGCTTGCTTCCTTTCAGCCAGTTCGCGTACACCGAATCCCATCCATCATCGTTGATGCGCGCCGTCAGTTCTGAAACATTGTCACTCGGAGAATAGGACTCTATCTGAGCAATCTTTCGGAAGTCGCACACCGCGTGAGAAGCATGACCAGCCCCACCTCCGACACCCAAGATAAATAGCCGTCCGTTGGCCGCACGTGTTTTGTTCAATAACTCAGCAATACGCTCAATCGCCTCACTTTCGAGACCCCGGAGAATCGCGATTGCTTCTTCAATATACGTTGCGGAGTAGTTCATACTTGCAGGCTCCCTTGTGAAACCGTCATTTCCAAAGACTCAACTATTCCGACAGCCTCTGACAATGTCGTCGCACAGAAATCAGGAGTGACACGATGCTCATCCATCGCGGCGCATACATAACACTTTCGAGCACCCACCAGGATCGTGCGCGTTCCGGCTCGTTGCCCGGCCATCACATCGGTCAACCCATCGCCTATCATCACCGATGCCGCCAAATCTATATTCCATTCCGCCGCAGCTTCCAGAAGCAAGCCTGGCCTGGGCTTCCGGCAATCGCAATCGCATTCATATCGTTTGTCTGCTGCGTGGGGGTGGTGCAAGCAATAGTACACCGCATCGATGCAGCCGTCGCATAGCCGATGCATTTTCTCGGTTGTAGCGTCCAGGATTTCCTGACTGAACTTTCGTTTCGCGATCCCGGGCTGGTTCGATACAACCACCACTAGAAATCCAAGATTACGGAAACGGACAATTGCGTTGCGGACACCCGGCAGCAGGAGAAACTCCTCCGGATTATTCGGAGAATCGACCGTCCCAAACTCCTGGTTATACACATAGGAGTTGATAACCCCGTCGCGGTCCAGGAAGGCTGCTCTTTTGCTCATTGGTTCCGTCCCCCTCACTATTGCTTAGAAAAAGCCTCGATCATGTCGACTTGCCCGCTCGATTCAAGCCTCTTCATATGCGCAAGACGTCCGTCGCGTGTAACCGCATCGAAGATAACCTTGCTGCCCTCAAAGTCGAACCGGAAGTTCAGCTCGCGCAACCCCGCGCTGCGCATGGTACTCCTAAGTGCCGCTTTCGGCCCTTCACAATAGAGCGTCAGGAATCCGCCCCCGCCAGCGCCGGTAATCTTTCCGCCGATTGCGCCATTTTCTTTTGCCAGTTCGTACCAACGGTCGATGCGCGGATTAGTGATCCCCTTTGCCAGTCGCTTTTTCATCTGCCAGTGCTGGTCCATCAGTTCTCCAAACCGAGTCAGGTTTCCTCGCAGAATGCAGTCGCGGATCTCAATCCCCATGTCCTTAATCTCGAGAAGGCTCGTCACGACTTCAGATTCGTTCCTCTTAGTGGCATCATCCTGCCTCTTGAGAATCTGCTGGGCATCGCGCACTTCACCCGTATAGAACAGCAATATGTTACTCTCGAGCGCTTCAAGGATTTCGAATGGCAAGGCTAACCGGGTTACTTCCACTGCCCCATTGCGACCTATATCTAACTGTGTAAGGCCGCCGAAGGCCGCCATATACTGATCCTGTTTCCCAATCGGCTTTTTCAAAATGTCAAGCTCGATTTCGCAAGCCTCTTCCGCCAACTTCTGCGTTCCCACCGGGTCTTGCGATAGTGCGTGCAGGGCCTTGAGCAACCCCACCAAGTAACAGCTCGACGATCCAAGTCCAGTCCCAGCTGGAATATCGGCCAAAGAGACCATCTCGAGTCCGGTTTCGATGTGAAATAATTTCATCGCCTCGCGGGCAAGATCGTGTTTCACTTCATCGACATACTGAACTCGCTCATTTACGCTGTACTTAAGCCGGATCGCATCGTCAACAATCGGTGTGTTGACGTTTAGATACATGTATTTATCGATGCCAACGGCCACAATGAATCCGCCGTGCTCATGATAGAAGGAGGGTAAGTCTGTTCCTCCTCCTCCCAAAGTGACTCGAAATGGGGTGCGTGTAATAATCATTTGCCTAGCCTCTCTTTGAATACCGAAATGCCATTTGGATCTGCCGGTCCTCGGCCTAGAGCGATGAAGAACTGGATCGCTAAACCTGCGTATCAGCCATCTACCGCTGTAAGACACCCGCTCCAGCAACCTTACCTGCAGCGATTTCTGCGCGGATATAGCTAATCATTCCACGCAGTCCAGATTCTAGATTCACGCGAGGGTTCCATCCAACACTTCGCGCGCGTGTGATGTCGGCAAGGTTTGCCACTGCTTCACCCGGAAGATCTGGCAAATACTGCGGCACAACGTTGATGCCGAGCAGCTTGCAGGTGAGGTCGCAAACCTCTTGAATGCTTTGGTTCTCGCCGCTGCCCAAATTGAACACTCCGTTCACCACGGCCTCACTCTCAATGCAAATGAGGTGAAAATCGTTGACATCGTCGACATGAATGAAGTCTCGCCGCTTTGTGCCGTCACCAAAAATCCGCGGCTCCTGCCCAGTCAGCAGATTGATGATAAACGCGCTCATCACTGGTGGTACGGTCCGCCTATAGTCCTGCCGTGGTCCGTAAACGTTAAGATAGCGGAGACCAACCATTTTCATTCCGGAAAAGCTCTGATAAGCCTTCGCAAAGAGATGATCCGCCGCTTTCGAAATTGCATAAAACGTCTGCGGCGTGAAATCCGTCTCTGGAGTCGGAAGGTTTATCGTTCCCTCGTAGATCGCTGACGATTCGGCATAAATAATGCGCCGCACTTTCGCTGTTTTAGCAGCCTCGAAGACGTTGATCGTGCCCAGTATGTTGACATCCGCGGTGTCGTATGGTCGAAGCTGACAATCCGAAACGCAGTTCTTCGCGGCCAGATGAAATACCACATCGACGCCTTTAAATAACTCGGTGATATTGGGAGAGCGAATGTCACTTTTGTAGAATTCCACTTCACCGGGTACCTGATCGAGAATACCAGCGGACAGATCGTCGACCCCGATTACTTGATAACCTTCCTTGATCAACCGGTCTGCCAGGTTACTACCGATAAAACCCGCGACACCAGTAACGAGCACTTTGCTTTTAGGATTTCCCACATTTACTCTCTTTCGAGCCATCGGCTTCGTTAGCTGTAGATCAAAAACAATTGTACAAAATCATCCGGCCCAGAATCGGCTGGTCTGCTGTGGCCGCCTACCATCTGCGCCGCCATCAAGGCCATCCGGATGTGCAATCGACGGTCGAGCCACAAAGACCACTGTTCAGGATGTTTTAAGGTTAGTTAGCGTAGCCTGTCAAGCGGGTAACGCCTTGCAAGTGGCAAGTGTATATCCCGCCGCACGTGCATCATCGTAAAACATTCGGACCGTTTCGAGTGAATACTCCTCCAGGTTCTTTCCAACCAGCGAGAGTTTCTTAAGAAGATCGTTTGTTATCGTGATGACATGACAGCCTATCTCGTCCGCCTGGAAGATGTTCAATAGTTCTCGCGGGCTCGCCCAAATCAGCTTGAGGTTAGGCTGCGCGGCCATGATGCTCACAGCCTCAGCCATGATCGGCACCGGATCTCGGCCAGTATCCGCGATCCGGCCAGCGAAAACCGACACATACGAGGGCGGAGCATCCACCAAATCCTTCACCGTGCGATCCACTTGATCGAGAGTCGTGAGCGCAGTCACGTTCATGCGCACGTCCGCCTCGGCGAGCCGCCGAATGAGTGAGGAACAGTTCTTACCACTGGTGTTAGTGATGGGAATCTTCACTACAACTTGGCTTCCCCACGAGGAGATTTCTAGTGCCTGCTGTTCCATGGCATCGAGGTCATCCGCAAACACTTCGAAGGAAAAAGGCAGATCAGGTACGGCCTCCAGCACCGCCCGGGCAAAGACTTCGTAGTCCTGCACACCCGCCTTCTTCATCAAGGTGGGATTGGTGGTGAAACCTTTGATCAACGGGTTTTGGCGAAGAGCGATTATGCTATTAATATCTGCACCATCAGCAAAGATCGCGACTTTCAGTTTGTTTAGGTCCATGCTCGAAGCTCCTTTATTGGTCAGCTGTTGATCGGGATTGTCATGTCGCACTCTGCCCTCGGCGAGGTGCGAGGAGAGTTCTTCTGCGTTGCATCGTTAACAAATCGCCAGCGGTGAGGATTGAGTAGCCCGCGAGGAAGCAACACTGTTGGAGTCTGCAGGCGCGGATGTCGTCCTGCTCGAAAATGATAACGACGGCATTGTCTCGATCGGTACAAAGGTCAGGACCGCGCTTCAGTGGCACATTCCCATCGATCGAGCAACGTCGTGGCTGATCGGATTAAGCAATTCCTTTCGGATTTGGTCCACGCCCATAATCGATTTCTCAGCCTGACGCCCTAGGTTTACAACGGATGTCATCTCACCGGGACTCCAGTGTTCCAGTCACTAACAGCCGTTTCGTGGCGCTGCAGACGCTCGTATTCGACGGGCGAAGGAATCTACGGGACGAACCAGGAAGTACAAGTGAACTGAGAATCGCAGTTCTTCGTAACGCAGGGCATCTCGAGTAATTATCATCTCGATGCAAATCTGCGCTTTGCTGCAGATTTGCCGAATATGCTTGAACCCCGGGATGGAAGCGGAGCCCCAGTCTCTAAACTGATCCCTGCTCAATTAGGAATACTTCGTCTTTGGCGGTTCACTCCCCCTGACCTTCTAAGTACTTCTCGCACCGTCCAGAGCGGGATGCTAGAGACAAGCCAAATTGACCAACCTCAATAGAACACTGCCTTATCGCTCAAGGCCTTGTGCGTAATCGTAAAGCCTGTCAACGATTCTGAGCACTTGTAAGCCATCGGTCGCCGATGCCGGTTCGCTGAAATCGGCCGCCGGGCACGGACTGGGCGCGATCGCCTCCACGAATGCACCCCACTCACTATCCCACACGTTGCCGACATCGCAGAAAGGGACTTCAGTGATCTCCGGGGCACCCCCTGCCGGTCTGCGGCGAGCGTAGGTCAACGTCTCTGCTCCATAGCTTCCCCCCAGACCACTGACGCTCAAAGCGCCGTCACGCCCGAACACCTCGAAAAGGAACGAATTCTTCCACTGTGTCCAACTCGCATGCAACAAAGCAGACTGGCCGATGCTGGTGCGCAACAGGACGAAGGCATTGTCTTCGACGGTATCGACGCCCGCGGCAAACGAATGCTTCACTGGGGCATCGGAGTCTGAAGTACCGGTCCAAAAGTAAGTCTCAATGCCGCCTTTGACAGTTGTGAAATCACCCAGAAACCACCGACTCAAATCAATGAGGTGGACCCCCTGGTCCAGGAGTTCGCCTCCACCACCAAGTTCCTTGCTGCTTCGCCACTCGCGGTCATAGCCAGGACGTCCTCCGTGCCCGTAGTGGGCACGGATGTAATAAGGCTGGCCGATAGCACCTTCCTTGAGCATCCGATGTGCCTTAGCGACGCCTGGATGATGCCGCAGGGTATATCCGGCCACCACCTTGGGATTGGATCCATCACCACGAACTACTTTCATAGCGTCGATGAGCGGCTCTGCTTCGCGAGCCTTACAGGCCATCGGCTTCTCACAAAAGACGTGTTTTCCGAGCTTAGCCGCGGCAATCGAAATTGGCGCCAGAAAGCGATGGCTCGTGGCCACCACAACCGCATCGACGTCAGAGCGCGAAATGGCGGACTCCCAATCGACACCCCAAGCGCAATTCAACTTACGCGCAAGCTGTTTGGCGCTCTGGCCATCCGTGTCTACGATATGGGTTACTCGACATCGCGGATGTCCCGATGCAGACTGGGCGCGCAAGTTTCCCATGCGACCTGCGCCAATGATACAGATTTCCATTGCTTTCACGATCTTCTCCGGTATGGCTGTGTATAGGACGTGTCGAATGCGCTATTAGCACGATACACAGCAGTATCTCTATGTTAAGAGCGGAGCAAGCGGTTGCAATATACTGCAGATCCAGGCGCGCCCACTTTGAACAGTCCGAAATCTCCGCCCGGCCCAGATCCTCTCAGGACAATAGAGACCACCAGGCGTCTCAATCGGGACGGCTAACCAAACTTCTGAATCCGGACTCTTAAGCAAAGCCAAACTCCTCAAACAACGACTGTGCCTGCTCTTTCGTAGTGTCTAAGATTGCAGCAGCATGGCATCAGAGGTGCGCTCTGAGCAGAGTGCACGAAGACGTCTCATCTTGTCTGCAACAACACCTATTGGTAGTATATCCAAGACTCACCTCAGACCCAAAAAGTTCTACTCGCTACGCGAAACAAAAGGGTCCAAAGTATGCACGTCGATCCTGCGCATCGTTAGCCATGGTTTCGACATTAGATCTTCGATCTGGCTGGCGTTCCATGACTCCCATCGATCATGCGGTGCAGAAATCAGTTTACCTGTAAGTAAACCGCTGGCTTCGCTCGCCAAGAACGTTACGAGGCGTGCCGCACAGTCGGCAGGAGTTCCACCCTCCGTCTCCCGCTTGTGCGCCGCGTCCAGTTCCCCCCCTGCCGCTACGCCCGCCTGCAGAATCTCCTGCAGCATCCGGGTATTCACAGCTCCGGGAGCGACGGCATTGACCTGAATGTTGAAAGCACGCATCTCCTCTGCCAGAGTCTCTGTGAACCGCACCACAGCCGCTTTTGAAGCCCCGTAAGCGCTAAAATTCGGACGAGGAGAAACGGCACCGCCACCCGAAAGGTTTATAATCTTGCCCCGCCGGCGCGATATCATATGTGGCAGAATTTGCTTCGTGCAGTAGTAGGTCCCCAGCACATTTACCTGGAAGGTTCGCAGCCAGGCCTCGTCGTCGTTCTCGACCAACGGCCCGATCGGTCCCTGCATCCCGGCGTTGTTAACCAGGACATTGATCTGGCCAAATCGCGCGACCGTAGCACTGACCCACGCGTGCACCTGTTTGAGGTCCGATACATCGGTCGGAAATGTCAAGCATTCGACGCCATGCCTTTGTGCCTCTTCCGCCGTCTTCCGAAGTTCTTCCGCGCTGCGCGCGGCAAGGGAAAGATGCGCACCCTCTGCTGCTAGATTTAACGCGATTGCGCGCCCAATTCCACGCCCAGCACCGGTAACTAATGCCACATGTCCTCTAAGTTGTAGCATGTTACTTCATCACCTCAATATGCGCAAAATCCGGGTCTTTAAACGCATCGATTAGCACGCCCCACGTCCCAGAAGCACGGCGGGAACAGTGCGTGCCAGGATTTGGAGGTCCAACCAAAAGGATGCGTGTTCAATATACTCGAGATCCAGCTTCGCCCATTCATCAAAACTCTTGATCTCGTTCCGTCCGTTTATCTGCCACAGGCACGTGATGCCGGGCTTCACGCAGAGCTTTCGCCGTTGCCAAAACTTGTACTGCTCTGCCTCCTCTTTAGAGGGAGGTCGCGGCCCAACCAAACTCATGTCGCCCTTTAGGACGCTATACAACTGTGGCAACTCGTCCAAACTGTATTTGCGAAGGGTTCGTCCTATTGGAGTAATTCTGGGATCGTTCTGAATCTTGAAGACCGGTCCTTCCATCTCATTCAGGTGCATGAGCTCCTTCTTCAAGCGATCTGCGTGTGGAACCATCGTACGAAATTTGTAGCCGACAAACGGCTTACGATTGGTCCCCAGGACTCGCCATGGATAAAACACGGGACCCTCGGGTGAGGAAACTTTGACAGCGACTGCGATGATTAGCAGGAATGGCGACAGAAGCAACAAGCCAATTGCCGATACCGTGATGTCAAGTAACCGCTTCGCCAACAAGTAACAATGGCCTTGCGAGACCGTGGAAAGAAGAGCCATCGGATAGCCTAACAAGTCCCCAACATGAACTTTGGCGGCGGGCAGATCTTCGAGCGGTAACACGTAAAACTCGGGCAGGATACCGACGCGAATCCCCAGTTGCAAAGCCGACCCCACCAGATCGCCCACCTTTGGAATCGAGTCCAGCGGTTGGGCGAACACCACGACGTCTACCGAATTCCGGAAAAGATAGTCGTGCATCCTATCTGCGCCGCCAATCACAGGTGCGCCTTCCAAAGTAGCCGGAAGCGTCGCGCTACCTGGAACAATACACCCGACTATCGCGCACCTATCCTTCCCCAGCTTGCGAAAGTAGGCTATCAGCTCGGAAGCGACATCGCCCGAGCCGACGACGAGAACGTGCCGGACACCATACAGATGAGATCCAAAATGCATCGGTCACATGCTTTCTTGCGCCCCATTCGGTTGGGCGCAGCCCTAGACTTGACCTCACATGAACCATTTCTCTTACGAGTACCGCTTACAGCCCCAATCGCAGGTGTAACTACCTCCTGCTTGGAACTCCTTTTCGCTTGCTGAGGCCGCTCGTAATTGAAGAGACCATCAACATAAACTTCAGTCCCGTCCACACGAGCGCATTCACGGGAAAGGAATACGAAGCCGCCAAGTGCTTTTTGTACAACCGCCAAGTCCCTGAATACCAGTGGTAGATCATTCGTCCACTGGCTTTAGCAGAACTTCCGCCTTTGTGGTGAACAATCGTACTAGTGGGAACATAGAATATCTTCCACCCCGCCGCCTTTGCTCGATAGCAGAACTCCGAATCTTCGCTATACATAAAGAATGACTCGTCCAGGAATCCGATCTGTTCCAGGCATTCCGAACGGATCATCATGAATGCGCCCGTGACTGAGTCAACCTCGTGTATCTCATTTGGGTCCAAATACGTAAGCTGGTAGCGGCCGAATCGCCGGCTGTTAGGAAAACGACGATCCAGACCCAGGGCCCTATAAAACATTAATGAGGGATAGATATATGAACATTTACAGGCCCAGTCAAGCGTTCCATCGGGCTTTATAACTTTGCATCCCACAATACCTGCGGACGGATGCGAGTCCATAAATTCAATCATGTTACGAAAAGTATCAGGAGAGACGACCGTATCAGGGTTTAGGAGCAGAAACTGCCGCGATTGTCCTGAAAGGTTCTTGAGAACACGATTGTTTGCCTTCGCGAATCCCAGATTCTCGCCGCTGCTGATAAGCTCCACCTCGGGGAATTGCTCCCGAACCATATCCGCACTGCCGTCCGCTGAGTCGTTGTCCACAACAACGGTCTTTATTGAAAGACCTTCCACAGCCGCGGCGACCGACGTGAGGCATTGAGCAAGCAACTCCCTCACGTTCCAACTCACAATTACGATCACCAATTGGTACGTGATTCCGTGTGCCACCGAGTCCGCATTTGTTTCGACAACCGATTCAACCGCTCCCATTTTCACTCCTTTTGTGCCTGCAACCCCGGGTCATTGAGACAAAGCCCGCGACAGTCTCCCTCGTTCAACGGCATCCTGGTAAAGGCAAGCCAGTCTATCGGCCACCTCATCCCAAGTGATTGAGATGAGTTTTTTATGACCGGTCTGACGCTGCTCAGCGAGCCGGGACTGCTCCATGGCCCGCATGATCGCTTCCTGGATGCACTTATCTGAGCCGGGGTCTACGTACTGCGCACTCTCTCCAAGAATCTCCCGGGTCCCCCCGCATTGGGAGGACACTACCTGGCACCCTGCGTGAAATGCCTCAAGGTCCACCAAGGATGAAACCTCACACCAGCTCGCAGAAACATGCACGCGAGACCGGCGCATAATCCTGAGGATCTCCTCGTGCGGGAGACCTGCGAAGTGACGACTGGATGAGCGAGCGATCATGTTCTTAAACGTCCTGCAATATGAGCGATGATTCGGGTTTTCTCTGCCTACGAATATTCCCGAAAGTCCTAGCTGCTCCAGCACTCGCAGGACTACAACCTGGTTCTTTCGTGCCTCGATTCTCCCGACCACGCAGACGTCAAGATCCCGAACCCTAGTTTCTAGTCGGCTACCCTTCTCACCCTCGAAGCCGTTGGGGATCTGGAGAAACCTTTCCTCAGCAAGCGTACCGAAGTCGCGCAGGATGTCGTTCTTCTCCTTTTCTGTCAAAACAAGAATCCGGTCTACCCCGGCCAATATTGCGCGCTGACTGTTTCTCATGCCCCGCCGAATCATCCTGGAGGTTAATGACAGGAGTTCGGGATATCTTTTGGATCTGGCAAAGCTCCGAAGGTATTCCCGTCGGTCGAAATCCAGAATTCTCGATAGAAGCCGAAACATCCCGTACCTACCCTCAAGCTCGTATCGCTGAATCTCGGTATATGAATGATGGATCGGGGAAAGAAAGATCGGCTTTCCCGCTCTGGCTGCGGAGAGGAACGATGCGTAGGTATCGACGGGCCGGTCAATGTTCGTAAGATGAACTAGGTCGAAGCCGGACAGATCGGCAGTGCAATCGTGGATGAGCGTGCCCTCATAGCGGCAACGGCCATCATTACCGACTTTCCTGCCTGCCTCGATATAGGAGTTGATTTGTTGAACGTCGCCGCCCGGCTTGTCGAGGGCGTCAACTCGCATGGGATAGGCTACTCGAATCGTCACCTTTCCTCGCTTGAAACTCATTCATTCCGTGCCACAACCAGAGCAGCATCATTGTTTTATAGCTTGTAAAGGTATCGATGAAACACGCCGATAGCGCCACAATCAAGACGTATTCCCGAAAAGCACCGGACGGATCCGCTTGCGGTTTCGTCACGGCTTTCAAAAAACAGAAAAACGCGAGCAAGCCGAGAAGACCGGTCTCAACGAAGATCCGGACATATTGCCCATCGACAGCCACCCATGCAAAAGCCGGTCCCATCCCCAGAACAATCGAATCGAAATGGGAGAGAGTCGACTTTATCAACGCAAGCCAGCGTACAATGCGCGCCATAGCGCTCACGTCACTGCCGCTCTGCATGCCAAATCCGAGGGCCCAATGATTCACAGCTCCATCTGCAAAATCAGTAGCCGTGCGGTACGTTGGCACCGCGGCGTAGACTTCCCACATCTCTCCGGCGGTGACCGATCCCGACAGGAGGCTATGCAGCCGGCTGGCCAGTCCCGTGTCCGAGTCAGCATCTGCCATGGAGGAGATCCAAACTCCCACGCCCCAGAGCAGCGATGCAACCAACACCGCGGCAGTCGCCATCCTAAGCTTTGATTTGCTGGCCTCGATAGCCCGTTTCGCGAAGCTCAGCAACGTAGCAACACAGGTAATGCGCGATGCGGTCAGGAACAGAATGATAAGGGCAGAAGCCGCCCCAAGCTTCTTGCGCTCACGATAGCCAAAGTAGCAAAGAAAAAAAACGGCGACTGTTGCAAGTTCATATGGACCATTCGTATTGCCGCTGGCACGGCTGGCATCGAACCTGCTCGCCACGGGAATCAGCCGCACCATCTGCAGTGGCACTAGAACGCAAAGCATCCAGAAATAGATTCTCAGTCCGCGCCAAACCTGAATACCCGACTCAACCAAAGCATAGCCTATGTAGTAAAATGACAAATATTGCAACAAACGAATCACAAAAAGCGCAGAATTGAGAAGTTCTACGCGTCCTACCCAGACGTTCCATACGGCAGAGCAGAAACTTATCACAACGAATATCAGATAGGCTTTGACACCACTTGAGCGCGGAATTCTGAAGATATCGCCGCGGCCGAATAGAACGAGCGAGGCAAGTAAGATAAGGAGGTCGTCAACCCGAACTCCAGTGTCGCCCCATCCAACAAGAATTACCTTGAATGAAAAGATGCACCAGAGTAGCACGAAATACAGGAATCGGTCGCTGACGCGAAGACGTGACGTCATCTTGTCTTAATCACCCGGCCTGGGACTCCCACCACAACTGCCCGGGGCGGTACCGACTTGGTTACGACAGTTCCTGCGCCAATCACTGCGCCGTCGTCGATCGTTACCCCATCGAGCACGGTGACGTGGTTGCCCATCCAAACATCTCTTCCGATCTGAATTCCCTTCCGGGTCACCCCTTGCTCAAAGATATCCTTCTCGCCATCGAAACGGTGGTTCTCCGCCACGAGGGAGACATTGGCTCCAAGCTGGCACCGGTCCCCGATCGTAATTGGTGCGGCAGCGCCAAGCACCGACTTGGGTCCAATGTAGACGTTATTACCAATAACAATGCTTTCACCGGGATTGTCGTAGCCGCTCGTCAGTTGTAGCCAACACCCCTCGCGGATCGTGACGTTGTCGCCCAGAGTCACTCCTCCTGTCGACATACAATCCAAGTAACTGTAGGCTCCGATGTACGCGTTTTTTCCCAGCCTCAACTTTTTGCCGCAAAGAATCTTGCAGCCGCGTCCTAGAAAGAAGCTACCCTTGGACCCTCCGAGAAACGGCTTCCTAACCATCCCCCGAAGAAATGGTCCTAGTCCCTTCTGTATAAGGTGTTCCAACACAGATGCGGAAGTTAGGTCCGCTGATATTTTGATTTCCTTACCGCGAAAACGCCGGATAATGATCTGAACGACGCCATCGAATGATCCTATCTGCAGAACCAAATATCCTCCTCGCCCCGAGCTTCCACTTACAACCAATCCTCTCTTGAAGCGAGGATACGTTAACCTTTGCCCAGACTACTGGACGACACGCGTGTCGACGGGAGGTTGAAAATATGCCTGCTCATGCGCAACGTTCATGGTCACCTGATAGGGGCGAATGGACATGACGGTTTCCGGAATGACTCGTGGATCATCAACGAAGTGGTAGATGCAAAATGCCATTCGCGGAGCAAAGCGTTCAATTGTCTTCGCAGCACCAACGATCGCGTGACGTTCAGCGCCCTCAATGTCCGCCTTAATAAAATCGACTCTTTCCAATCCCAATTGGGTCACTATCTTGTCGACCGTTATTGTCGGTACGCAAAGAGAACCGGAGTCCGAGATTTTGGACCCCACACCGTCGCTATGGAAATGTACTCCGTCTTCATTTCTCCACACCGCAGAAGCAACTACGGTTACCACGCCTTCTTTGATTTCCTTTGCAAAGGTTTGTCTCAACAGTTCGGCATGGGTTGGCTCCGCCTCAACTGCTATTACTCTCGCAGCGCCGCGACGCAGCGCAAACCGAGTGAAGGTGCCAACATGGGCGCCAAGATCGAGAACGATGTCGCCATTGTGAATCCCAACGGAACCATTTTCGTAAGGCTCGCAGAGCTGCTCAAGTACAAGCAAGCCGAGGAAGGGACGATTGCGAGAGTCCCAATAGATTGGGCCAAGCGGCGTCTCGAAGCGTACGCTTTTGCCAGAAGCAGTTCGCGGATCGGCAAGCTTGTGCGTCGGCCAATTTCTATTCGGCTGAAACAACATCGATCCCGTCTCGAGCCACGATATCTGAGGCAGCGCCCCAGAGTACTTCAATTTACATAGTTTAAGACGCGACACAATCTTAGCGACTGTGGGACGAGTTCTCAAGCCGCTGCCGATTCCAATCAATGTTAGCTCTCCTTCCCCATAACCTGAACAGCTAAACCAAGTAGATTTGGTGTCGTGCAAAGTTCGTTGAGGAAACCACGCGGCGTTTCGCGCAGGATAGCAAGAGAACTTCGTAATACATAGCGCGTCATAGGAACATCAATAGCCAACAGGGCCAATGCCGGTCCAACTAATCCAAATCTTGACATTGATATGTACGCCAACGCGAGAGAGGCAATTGTACCGCCCAAGTAGGCCGCTGCAATCCGCTGATGAGCGTTACAGGCCAAACTCGTCACTGAACTGGCGGACCATAGGGAATCAGCAATGATGACGGCCAACAGGACATAAAACAGCGTAGGCTCGAACTTCACACTTCCATGCGTCCATACGACATAGATGCGAGGCCCAAAGATCGCCAGAAACAGCACTGCAGCGGCGCAAAGAAGAACTGAAACTTGGCAAGCTTTTCCGTGAAGCTTACGAGCGTAGGCCCAATTCTTCGCACCGAACGCCGCCGACATTTCGGGCCAGATGCTTTGCTTAATGGTTTCCAAAATCAAGAACCCGACGCGTGTCAGGGTCCGGGTCGTCGAAAACACTGTTACAGCCAAGGGCCCAAGAACAACGCCCACAACTACAAGCATGCCCTGAATGCTCAGAGCATTGCCCAGCGGAAATGCCATAAAGGCACATGCGGGACGCGCCATTTGCCGGATGGAGGCACGATTGGCATGCTTCACTCCCCAGGTGATCCATGGAGAGCGATGGCGCATAACAAGACAGAGCAGCACCAGCCCCCCCCATCGTACGATGACCAGAAATATGGCCGCGAGAACGGGCCTTGCACCAAGCGCGACGGCGGCCGCGACCCCCAGGGCTTCGAACAGCTTCAGGATATTCAGCAACAACGCAGCTATTGCATAATTGCCATCACATCGAAAGCCCGAAGCCGTCAGGGTCGTTTGCAGCGAGCCAAGAGCGTAACAAATGAGGAGAAGCAACACGCCACGGAATTCACGCTGCGACATGCTCGCCACCTTTAACCATCGGCCAAGGGGCAGGAGATACCCCGCACAGACCGCCAGCGCGGAAACTCCTGCGGAAATTGCGCAAATCATAACCCAAGCGCTTTGAAAGCTGCGAAGTGCTCCCTGCTGGTCTCCCGCTGCAACTCGCATCGTCATATCGTTCCCAGCGACACTACCAAACCCCATGTCGCTAAGCGACAGGTACGAAGGCACTGTACTCAGCAAGAGCCACTCGCCATAAAGGTTTGGTCCCCAAAACCGCAGAAAGACAGGAACACTGACCAACTGTGCAACGGTGATCACGACGGGGGAAAGAGCGGTCGCACTGAAACCCTGCACAAGGCGCCGAGATGCTGCTGCGGGCGAAAACGCCTCTTCCGGGGCAGTTTTAACGCGTGCCGCTGTCGTTGGCAGTTGTTGTTCCGAAGTTTCCCTGGTGGATTCAGATGCGGTCATGGACAACGATCACCCAAATACTTAGTCAGACACAGTCTTAACGAACTCGTCGTACAAATTGCACTCCTGGCCACTGGGCCGATTCCAATATCCTTCCATGCGGTGACGCCGAAGACACCCGATCGAGCCATACCCAAGCGAATGGTGATGTGATACCCCAATAGCGTTGCTCATCGGTGTCGTCTCTCGGAAGTGTATTTCAGTCATCAGCTACATAGCCGCATAACATGGCTTCTATCTTTACGAACCAGATCCGATCGTGGTCCAAGAGGCTTATGTCGCGTCACCCGGGCACCATATAAGACAGTTCGCAATCTTGCGCGGTTGTCCGTTGTTGAATGCTCCCGTTCCTCACTGCTCCAAACTCTCGTGAATCTCTGGGCCTTGAGTCAAACGTGAATAGCGCACCGTGCGCACCAATCTTTTGGCAACATGATCTTCATCCAGAACGTGCCACCACTCCTTTCCAGCGGCCCACGCGCATCCGGCCACGAACGTCAACACTGTCCCCAGCAATAAAATCGCCAGCCGTGGAGGGAAGGACTTAGATTCCGGGACGACGGGTTCGTCGAGCACGCTAACACTTGGAATTTCCTTCGCTTCTTGCACCTTAGCGAGTTCGTATTCTCTGGTCAGGGTCTCATACGTAGACTCGCAAATCTTGGTGCGCCTGTACAGGTCAGAGTAGGTGGCCCCTAAGAGGGGCAACTTACGCAAGGAGGGATACAACTGGTTCGTCCTAGGACCGTCTTCCTCCGGCGTCTGGCCTGTTCCACTCATCGTTTGCAACTGGCGCTGCAACTCATCGACGCGCGCCCGAGCCTCCTGAACACGTACATTACTGAACGCATAGGCGGCCTCTAATCCATGGAGTTCACTTTCCGCGGCAATAAGTTCCCCCTGCAACCTGCTGGCGGCGCCTATCATTACCGCGCCCTGATTCTGCACGTCAAAGGTTGCATTCCGGCTGGAGAACTGGCTCAGCGCCTGGGATGCACCATCCAGGTCCGCTTTCACGGCCTTGAGCCGGTCTTCCAGGAAGAGACGCTCACGGCGTGCCGAAGACGTACTAAGTTTGTTGACAAGTTTGTTTAATTCCTCCACATACGCGCCGGCGATATCACGCGCTCGGTGGGGATCGTTATCTGTCACGATGATTGTGATGATACCACTTTTTGTATCTTCCTCTATCTTCGTTCGGGCGATGAGTTTCTTGCGCGCATCTATGTAACGATTGGTGCGATAAACGCCCAGAAGATTGAACCTGCTGATGAGATCATCCTCCGCGGTACGGCTCTGCAGAATGCCGACAAACGTTTCGCCGGTAGACTTGCCCCCAAAGAGAGCACTGGCCAACCCGGCGGGCCCCGAAGGGGCAGTTGCACCGGCCAGCGTTGCCATGGCCCCGCCGGACAAGGATAGGGGATCAGGTGGCATCAGCTTTACAGTCGACTGGTATTGCTTTGGGATCAGGAATGCGATCACAGCGGTGATCAGTAAACCTGCAACAGTAAGTCTCCCTAGCCAGTATCGGCGCAGCCATAGAGTTCTCATCAGGAAAACAAGCATGCCGGAAAGCTCTGAAACTTCCGGAGACAAAAGCTCGGCTTGTTTAACACTAACACCCATTACTATCGTCCTCGGTGACGGCTTTCAGCTGGATCGCCGCTCCGCCGGGTACCATATGAACACGAACCTCGTCAGCCCCCAACTTCAGATCCACCAGCTTACTTGCCACATAGACTCGCGTCGGTGCAGTTTGTGACCTCGCATCTCTGGAGTGTCGCACACCGCCTTACTGCGCCGCTCGGTCCGCTACAAATCCCAAAATCCCTCCCGTAGCGGGCTATCACCTGATAGAAAGGTTCAGAACACGCCGGCCACTGCACCGGTTAGCGCTACGGACGACATGATCTGGGCGGCGCTGATCAGGTTACGCCAGACCTGCGAGCCGCCTACGACTTTGTCGGGAACAACGATGGAATCGCCCGGATGCATGCGGCTATTCAGGACGCTCTCTCCGAGCAAAGAGACCTTCTCTCTACCGACAACAGAACCGTCGGCGCGAACAATAAAGATTGCCCCCTTATCACCGGCGCGTGTCACTCCTCCGGCCTGGCGCAGATACCATCGGGCGTCTTTACCGGGCCGGAAAGTAATGCCGGTTGCGTTGTAGACCTGTCCGCTGATGAGCACGAAGTCAGGAAGCTTCGGTACGCTTAACGTATCTCCTCCTCGCATAACTACGTCAGCCGGCGTGTTTTCCCACTTGCTCATATCCGCTGAAATTTTAATCACCATCCTGCCAGTCGAGGGATGGTTGCGCAAGGAAGTCAATATATCTTGTTGTTGTTGGCGCATTGTCTGCAGTAGGCTCTGTTGATCCTGGATTGAGCCGGCTCCAACAGACACATTTGGCGCAGTGCTTTCAACTCGCCGAATCATCTCCTCGCGATTGTTCTCTTCCATCTTACGAACCTGAATACGCTCGAACACCGCGCCTTGCGGAAAAGCATCTTTACTGAATCCTCCAGCTCGCTTGAGCACCGAGCTTAGCCTCTCGCCTTCCTGAATTCCATAAGTGCCAGCGAATGCGACCTCGCCGTTGACGGAAACTGATGCTCCGATGTCCTGCCATCCCGTCAGCTGCCGAATGCCAACTACATCACCGGGCTGGAGGGTGACGTTTGCGTTCTTATCACCAGTCAAGGCTTTCGAGAGGTCCACAACGCTGTGCTGCACGAAGACCTTTTGGCCATTTTGAATCTTGTAACTGGTGAGATCGGCCTCGTCGCGGTAGGCGCTGCGCCGGAAGCCACCGGCCATCTGCAACAGGCTAGATACAGTCATACCCTCCGACATGGGGTAGTTGCCTGGCCGGAGCACTGCGCCACGTATTGACACTCTAGGTGGGTCGATCTGGTAGCGTCCGAACACCCTCACTGTATCGAAAGGTTGCAGAGAAATGGGACCGTTACCGACTAGCTCGTCCGGGAGGTTGAACGCAATGGTCTCAGGATGCAGATCAGGAGGTACAAGCCGTACTACTTCGGCACGGTCAGCCGGCTCCGGCATGATGTCCTGATAGGAATGAATCAGATCGCTGACCGTCATTCCCTCACGCCAGGCATACTGGCCGGGTTTGAATACATGTCCGTCGAGATAGACCACCTTTTCGTTATAGGGGAGGATAGGTGACACATAAACAGTGTCACCATCCTGCACGGTAAATGAGGGAATCATTTCAGCACTCGATGCGCTATCGGCGACTTGAGCGCGCAGCATGGTGTGATTTTCATGAGCCATCACACGATCAATCCTGATCTCCTTGAGATCCGCAGACACCAGAATGCCGCCGGCCAGATTGAGAACAGTGCTAAGGTTCTCGTTGTCTTTCAGCTCGTAAATTGCGGATCGGCGCACCATGCCCGTCACGGAAACTTGCGGTCCGACCGGAGGCACAAGGATGGTATCACCTGCCAAGAGCCGGTTCACATCGGAGCGGACGCCGTGCAGCAAGAAGTCGTACAAATCGATCTCCTGCACCAACTGGTTGCCGCGATATTGCTTGAGGGTGCGCAGAGAACCGCGGCTCGTTGGTCCCCCGGCAGCGTAGAGTGCGTTGACCGCGGTGGAGAGAGAGCTAACATCATACGCTCCGGGCCGCTGCACGTCGCCCACAACATAGATTCGAATGGTGCGGACGCGACCAAGTGAAAGCTCAACATGCTCGCTCTGGAACTGGGTGCCAAGCGCTTTTTGGATGGCATCTTGCGCCTGAGATATCGTAATGCCGGAGACAACAACTGTGCCGGCCTCGGGGAGCGCAATCTGGCCTTGACGATCAATAGTTCGATTAAGTCGTGCCGACTGGCCACCCCACATGTTTACGACAAGATTGTCTCCAGGACCGAGAACATAGTCTGGACCAACGGGTAGATCCATAGGCAGAAGATTCATGTTCGCGGAGCCAAACTCAAAGGCATCGCTACCGAACCGGCGCAGCCTGCCCGTTGGCTGAACCTCCTGTGAATACAGATCGCGCAGCGACGGAAGATTCGCATATGGAATAGGAGTCAATCTTCGCGATTCGCTGGGCTGCTCGGGCGGTCGAGAAGGTCCGTACCCCGGGTAACGAGAAGACAGAGATAAAGGTGCCGATTGAGGGTAAGCCCCATTCGTCCGACCGGCTCCCGGTTGCCTCTGCACCGGATTCAGCGTGTACCCCTGCTGGACAAGCTGTGCTGCAACCTGACTGCGAAACCCGGGATCCTGTTGGATGCAATTGTAAACGCCGGAGTCAGGAATCGTTGCAGGGTCAATTCCATACTGCTGTCCGGCAACATCCTTGAAAGACGAGAGGAGATCCGGAGCCCCCAGGAGAATTTGAATAATCTGGCTTGCCTGAGGCGACGGCTGGTTTCGCGAAAGATCAAATTGAGATTGATTGGTCGGATACTGGCCCTGCTGCTGTCCATCGTCATAAGAAGAGCTGTATGCTTCCTGCCCCTGGTAGTAAGGGGAACTGGAATCCTGCTGCCTCTGATAATTAGGAGCATTGTAATTTTGCGTTCCGTAGTAGCCTTGGTCCGGAGATGAATAATCCTGCAGCGCACCGAGGTCCTGCTGTGACGTGTTGTTCCGACCTGGGTAATAGCTCCGTTGCGATGCATCACGGCTCGCACCTGTCACCCCTGAATACGGTGCCGATTGAGCGGGATAGCCAAAGCTGTCAGGGGTCTCGTCCGATGCCTGACCATAACCGCCCACATAGCAAGGCATGGACGTCGTCGGCTGCTCTTGGCCTTGTGGTTGGATTGTTCCAGACCCAACACTCCCGTCCTGTGCGCCCATGTGTCCAGCGAGCATTGCCAAAAGGATAACGAACGCCAACCAAATTCGCATACCGGACCGGCGCCTGCAATGGCTCGGCATCCGGAAGAAACTGTACATTCTCTTCTCCACGTCCAATACGTTGCTTGGCCGGCTCAAAGTTTTGCTTCTAATCGATTCAGACACAGCGGGTCTCAAAGATTGCATAAGCGAACAATCAAAAATGGCGAACTTGGCCCGGGAACCACGTTAACTGTATGTTTGTTGTGGTCACGGTCTGTTCGCCCGACAAATAGATTGGAGCCTTGTAGTGCTCTGAAGCAAAATTGCCGTTGACTTCAAGGTCCTTGCCGATGCGCTTCACGACCTGAAAGTTGATGTCGTTTAGCGTGGTTCCGCCAGGAATAAAATTGCTGACCGCCTTCTGACTGCGTGCGCTCACCTGCACCCACTCGTTGCCGCTCAGGTGATAGGTGATCCAGGCCTGACCGCCTTTATCCTCCCGCCCAATCCAGTCGCCGAAGAGCTGCCCCTGGTTGGTGTAGCCCTGTTTCTCGATTTCCTCGTAGTACATAAACCCTCCACCTGTACTGCGGTTGGTAGGCGGATCCGTGGAAGCTCCTTCCACACGCAAGTCGAGCCTGGAAATACCCGGGACATGCGAGACGTAAATTCCTGGGCGCACGGCAGCACGGCGCGGGGCATCGGTGGGCGACACGTCATCGTGCGCCTCCGAGTCGGTGTAGAGGGTCAGCCAGTTGCGGACGAATGGAATCCGCCAGGAAAAGTCGAAGGTTCCGAAGCGTGCGCCGGGGTCGGATGTGCCGTTCTTCTGTGTGCTGGTGAAACTAAAGAAGCTGCGCAGAAATGAGCGAAGGTTTACTGGCTCGTGGCCTTCGCCGCCGAAGATTGCCGTACGCTCGAAACCAAACTCCAAGTTGTCGGTCGGGCGGAAGCTGACTTTCTCGACGTGAACCCATGGATCGCCAGGATTAATAACATTCGGCTGCACCGAAGGATTGTTGGCGTACAGTGGGTTAGGCATCAGCGTGTGCCCGCGAAGCGGACCGATAAGGAACTCATAGCGGAAAGGCCCGGCTATCCGAGATAATCCGGGAACATAGAGCGGTTCGATACGATCGATGTGAAAGGCGTAGATGTTCTCGGCGTTGTTGGAGTAGGCCATGCTGGCCCCTTGCGCAGGCCCTAGCCATTCGTCCTGCTTGCCGAAAGAAATTACATGATTGAGCAATTGGGTGGAAACATAGGCTTCGAGAAACCTGCCACACGTAACAGTGCCGATAGGTCCCCCAGGAATTGTGGCCTGGTTGGGATACGCGACCCCGTTTGGGTAGGCCGCGCTGACTGTCGCAGGATTGGTTGTCAGGTCCACCGATGCGAGCTTCTGATAGAGCGCCGGTGAATAGCCGGCGGCTGAAGGCGCACCCAGGAATTCACCCCGTAAGTAAAGGGTGAACCGGCCTGCAGTTGTATAACCGCTCGCACCCGAGTAGTTATTAAAGCCATTTTCATATGGCCGGCCGTAGTCATTGATAAGGCTCGAACCGAGATGAAAGCTGTCGCGAAGAGGTGTGCCGCTGATCGCGCGCATGATCGAATAGGTCGATTCGAGTTGAATGCTTCTGGCTTTATTGGAGCACGAATTGAGATTCCTATGTTGCAATTCGTGGTTTATGGCGTCATATAGTCTTCTCGCCTCGTCCGTCACCGGCCCTTGCTCAGCATCCTCGATATCGGCCTGTGCATCTTCCAACATGTGGTCTAGGCTGGTCCATGTCCAAGGACGCATGCCCAGATAGACGCGGTCCAGAAATCCCAAAGAGTAAAGCCGTAGAACCGCCGGATAGATCCAGCTATCGACCGGAATGTATGGGGAACCCGAAACAGACACGTCGCAGTTCGCAGTTGCGTCAACCGGATCGCCGGCTTGGTCGCCGCCCGCCTTATCTCCGGCCGCACTCGCAGACCATCCGAGATTGGCACTGACCGGGGAGAAAGCGATTATGGCGACTGCGGTAAATATCACTGCACGACCACCTAGGTAAGGGGCTACTCGAGGATTCACGCTTTCGCCCTGCCGGCTATCATTGATAAGTATCCAAACCGCGACCGAGTTCGCTCAACGGAACCTCCCCTTTGCCCCAGCGGGCTTAGCATCCCAGCTCTTGCAGAGATCGATTCTTTCAGCAGTCGCGTTCCGCCTCAGTTGCCTTCTTCGCTTGCGCTTTGGCCAAGTGTCGACGCGGCTCTCAGCAGCGCAATCTCCTCGTACAGCCGGGCGATCTTCTCTTCCAGATCCTGAACCTGCGCGGCATGCCGATTCACAGTAGAGGTCAGCGTGTTCTCCAGGGCCGTCCGGCTCAGAAAGCTCGCAATCGCGCTACGGGCGAGATCGGAAATACTGCGCGACCGGCTCTCGACGCAGAACTTCTCCAGCGCCGTGTACTCCTCTTCGGAGAGTCTTACACCGATTGTGCGATGACGTGGGACTAGGACCGCCACGAGAGGCTCGAATCTTGAAGTTGTGGTTCGGGGTTAACTAAGGATAGTCGGATCGGAGTTTAGATTACTTGAAGGAGGCGTGTTTGCGGCAGGCTTCGCCCCCCTCTGTCCCATAACTCGGACAGATACTCCGAGCGCTACCGATGATCCCATCGTAGGACGGGTGGCACCGGCGATCTTTGATACCAGGTACCTCTTACAATTGGAATGCAACTCCAACCTTAGCACAGAGGTTGCACAGCTACAAGCAAAATGATGCGACGTTTGTGAAGCAATTGTAAAAACCTCGAGTACACAAATTACAGCCCATCGAGTCTCTTACAAAACTGCGTGACACCCCGCCCGAAGATAAGCTGCTCTAGGTCTATTGCCGTGTGCCGAATCACCCGGGGATCCCTCCGAAAATGCATAGACTAACCAAAGCCTGGACCAGCATAAGAGACGACCTTACATAACTTTGATCTCGCAACTCGCCTCTGCTGGCTGTTCGCGGCTAAACCGTGTTCAGCGCCACTTGTCGTTTCAAGTTGACTGCCTGCTTGACCATGGAATTGCCAAGCACCTCAACGTCGGCGAGATCCACTTCGAGAGAAAAGGACTGCCTAGTTGCGCTGAGGGTCATCACAACCTTGCACTGCTGACGGAAATCGGTCACGATTCCCTCTACGCCGGCAAAGGCTCCCGCAAGCACCCTGACCAGACTTCCCACCGCCACACCGGCATGAGGACGAAGGAGACATCCCATCGCCAGACCCTCGCGAATGCGGGCGATCTCGGCCTCACTCACCCTGTCGTGATCCTTATCCCCGAGCAGGCGCAACACACCGGGAGTCGAAAGAACGGAGATCCGCGCTTCTGGTGCGAAGCGCACAAAGACGTACCCCGCGAAAAGCGGCCGCTCCAAATTAACAATGCGATCGGTCCACCGCGAACGCTCCGCATAGAGAGGCAGGTAGTGTTCGAGCGAGCGTACTGCCAAGTGCTGTGCGACCCGCTTTTCGTGGTTTGTGAGAACGTGCAGGACGTTCCACGGGCTGGTGTTCATACTTTCCCCCAACAACTTTGCCGAAAATGATTCGTAGCCCTGATTCGCACAGTGTATAGTGCAATCTTGTTGCGTCATCGTGACAGATAAACTTCCGACGGACGCCTTATGACAGTGGATCGTTGCCACGAAACAACGAAAAATCGTTCTGGGAAAAGTGCATATTATGAATTGACTAGCACCTTCTAGTGTGCTTTGCTTGTGAAAGCTTTAAACGAATGTAACTTCATTCTAGTGGACCGGAACAGGATGTCAAGGCGTTCCGCATAGCGGTGGTGTCCCAATTAGAGCTGGTTCAGTGAATTCGGACAGGGGTATAAGTGGAAGTTCTGCTCGCGCGCAGCCTTAAGATGGCTGAGAAGAGGAGAACAGATGAGCAGACGCCCCCGCAGGAACCACACAGCGGCGTTCAAGGCGAAGGTGGCCTTGGCCGCGATCAAGGGTGAGAAGACGCTGGCCGAGTTGGCCGAGCAGTTCGACATCCATCCCAACCAGATTACGCAGTGGAAGAGCCAGTTGCAGGATGGCGCCGCAGGTGTGTTCGGCGAGGCCCGGGCGGAGCAGGCCGCGCCGGTCGACCTCAAAGCGCTGCACGCCAAGATCGGCGAGCTGGCGCTGGAGAACGATTTTTTAGAAAAATGCGCCAAGAAGCTCCGAGGAGCTTGTGGAAGTTCATGGCGGCAGCAGTCAGGATGGCGTTAATTGCATCGCCGGCAGTGCCTTTCAGCCGGTTGCGTTCCAGCCGATGTTCGCTCTTCAAATGTCCGATGCTCGGTTCGACTGCGGCGCGGCGTTTCATCCATCGCCAGAGTGCTCGTGAAGTCCGTCCTCTTCGTCTCTTGTCGACATGCACAGCGGCCGCGCCATCATAGTCATGGCCGCGATAGCCCATGTACACATGCACTTCGCGAACTCTGTCGCCGATCAAATTATCCACCTGCTTCATCTGCTCGGCCAGCGTATGACCATCGTAGGGATTTCCCGTGAAACTCTTGGCGCCGACGAACCATCCACCGCGACTGCTCACTGCCACACTGACCTTGTTGCCGAATTCGTACTGTTTGCCCGCCTTGCCCTTGGCGATGCATTGAACTTCCGGCTCATGCACGGAGTAGATCTTGTTCTTGTCATGCCTCTGTTGTAAGTGGATTTGATGGGCCGTTGCAAGTAACTTAGCTAACTCAGTTGAAAGGGACTCGATCTGTCGCTCGATCTCGCGAACGATTCGTCCCAACTGCGTTTTCAGCTTGCGTGTGCAGGCGCGCGCGCGTTTCATCTGGCCAGCATGCGCATAGCGGCTGGACTGCATCAACAAGCGGCGGCCGACATGCTCATAACTCTGCTTGATGGCCAAACCCTCTGCCCACGCGGCCTTTACTAACTTCTCGCGCATGCGCTGATAGAGCCGGGCATCGGTGGGAAAACGAATCGCCTTGGTTTGGACCGTCGTGTCCACGTTGACCCGTTTCAACTGGGCTGGGCGAATTACACGCATCGCCATCCCTGCTTCTATTGTCGCGCGCAGCATCTGCTCGGCACCGGCCGCGCCCAGTCGCTTGCGCCAGCGCGTCATGCTCGACGGATCAATCGGCATCTGATGCTGAAAATGCGTCATGCCGCTGAAGTGCTGCCAGTATGGGTTTTCAACCCAGGCGGCGACCACGTCTTCATCGCTCAGATCATGCTGGTACTTCAGATAGTGCAATGACACCATCAGACGCGTGGAGACGCCAGGCGCGCCCTGGGTGGGATGATAGGTGCCGCCCAGCGTCTGCTCGAACGACAACCAATCAATACCGTGACCGAGACGAACCAGAGGATGGCTCATGTCGATCAACTGCTCCAAATCGAGCTGAAACAACTCCCGCTGTGGCTCCGCTGGTTGACTCTTGGGACGCATCTGTTTTCCCCGGTTTTCAGGCTGTTTGTTACAACTCCTGGGGAAATTCTAGACCAGAAAACACCAGAAATCATCAGGTTGTATGCCGGTTTTATAGGTTTTTCAGGATCGACTAGTTACAATAGTTTGCTTCCAAAACTCGAAAGGCCCCCGCGTATTGCGAGAGCCTTTCTTGAAGCCGTTATCAGGAGTCTCACGAAATATCCACCTCAGAACGGGTACATTTCGAAGTTCCGGTGTTCGCCGCCCACTTCTCCTACATTGCCTTGACGGCAACCTCGGAGAGTTCTTCCATCTGAATTCTCTGTACAAGCTGGGTCAGAACGTCGCCCGGGCCTATCTCTTTGAACGCCGTTACACCTCGGGTCAGCATGTAACGGACGCTCTGCATCCACAGCACCGAACTACAGATCTGCCGGCTCAGCAAAGAACGGATCGCGGCCGAAGAATCGCCCGACGGATAGGGCTCGCCTGTAACATTGGAGATTACCGGCGTGTGCAGGCTATAGAACGTGAAGGCGTTCAGGAAATCTCCGAATTTCGCCGCCACATCCGACATATAGCGAGAGTGAAACGCAGCACTCACTAAGAGCGGCATATAGAGTTTGGCGTTGGCTTTCTCGAAGATCGGCGCGGCGCGGTTGATGTCGTTCATCATTCCAGTGAGCACAATCTGCGCCTCTGAGTTATAGTTCGCCACGTCCAGCCCGCTGAATCCATTCTCTTCCAGCAATTGCTTAACCCGCTTCGCGTTCAAACCAATAATAGCCGCCATGCCGCCATTCTTGACCTTCGACATCATCTCGCCCCGCTTCTGCACCAAGCGAAGTCCCGTTATGAGGTCGAATGCTCCCGCCGCGAGCAACGCGTTGTACTCGCCAAGACTGTGGCCCGCGAAGAAGCTTGGGCGCATCCCTTGGGCAACGGCTTTGTAGTAGTGGAGAGCGTTGACGATATAGAGGCACGGTTGCGTGTATTGCGTCTCCTTGAGACGGCTGCCCGGGTCCTCCAAGCAAAGCGTGCGGATGGAGTATCCAAGACATTGATCGATCTCGCGCTCTTTGGCGAGAAACTCTGGAACCTCGTCGAACAGACCTTGGCCCATGCCGCGTCTTTGCGATCCCTGGCCGGGAAAGACGAAAGCTAACATGTTATTTCCTCCGTGGTAGCCGCGTTTGCGGCCGATTTACATTCAAAAAGTTGATCTGCGGGCTAGAGCAAAACCAGAGAACCTATTGCCTGAATCGCATCGAGGAAGGTCGCCGCTCCCTGTTAGTCGCGTTGACTTTAATGTGGTGGTTCCTGGATACGTCTTCTCTGGTTTTGCCATAATCGCGCCAGATTGGGCAGCATTCTTCTCAGCCCGGTTGATTTGCGAAGGTAGGGTGAGGCGAACTAGGTCTTTGACCGCGTGATTTCGCACTTCAGGGTTCGCGGTTTCCCGCCCCTTCGTCAGGAAAAAGGCGAAAGGATGGGGCACGGTACTGTACAAGAACAAACGGTTAGAGACCCAGGGTCTTCCATGAAAGATCCCTAACAGGTTTCCACCGGCTCATTCTGAGGGTTCTCAGCTGAGATGAGGGGCAGACGGACAAGAGCGATTGCGCCGGTGCGGTCGTCACGATTTACCAATTGGATTGCACCACCGTGGGCGCGAGCGATCTGTTGCGCCAAGACCAATCCCACGCCGCTCCCCGTTGGCTTGGTCGTGTAAAACGGCACAAACAGGTTGTCGGCATTGGCGATGCCGGGCCCCTGGTCTTCAATCGCGACCCATACCGCGCCGCCGGTGAGTCGCCAGTTCATCCGAACCTGCTCAGCCCCGCTTTCCAGAGATGCGTCCACGGCGTTGGCTAGAAGATTGATAAACATCTGCTCCAGTTGATCGGAATCCACATCGAGCGCAACCGGAGGTCCGGGAACGATTTCGACCGAGAGGCGGCGTTCGAGCAGCGAAACCCTCTCTAGAAGCGGCCCCAAATCCACGAGCCGCCGCCGCGGCGGAGGCAACTGGGCCAACCGGCGGTAGGATTGGACAAAATGATGCAACGCTTCGGCACGACTCTCAATCACACGCAACCCCTGGCGGAGGTCGCGCCCAAGGTCGCCTTCGTCCTTTTCATCCACCCGCGCCAGCAGGCTCCCTGCAATCGACTTGATGGGCGCGAGCGAGTTGGAGAGCTCGTGGCCGAGCACACGAATCAACCGCTTCCAGGCCGTCTGCTCCTCCTCTTGCAGCGGCACGCTCACATCGGCCAGAAGCAACAACGTGTGGGGCGCCCCCTCTTGCCGAAAGGCCGCTTTGCGCAAAAGCCAGCGGGTCGCGGCAGACGAGCTTTTGTCTGCGGCGATGGTGTGGATGCTCTGATCTGGCGCGGCCAGCAATTCCTCCATCCCTACGCCTTGCAAGATGAGGTCATGCGCCGCTCGCGCTAGGCACTGTGCCTGCGAAATCCCAAGCAAGCGGGCGCCAGCGCCATTGACCAACCGCAGTTGGCCGTTACGATCGAATGCGAACATTGGAGTGTGCATCACCTCGCTGATACGCGCGAGCAATGCCGTCGCTTCCAGCGAGCGCACGTGCTGCTGTTCCAAAAGACCAGCGAGGACGTTAATCTCTGCCGCAAGCTCACTGAGTGCATCATGGGAGCCTGCGCCGCGTGCGCGAAAAGCGTAATCTCCCTTGCGCAAGGACGCCACGACATTGGCCAAAGTCTGTAGCGGACGAACGATGCCGTCAATCAGCGCGAAGGCAACCAGCACGAGGTAGAGCAACAAACAACCAGCGAGCAACACGCCGGCAACAAGCGGGAAACGCTCGCGCACGAGAAGAATAACGGCTAGGACGACGGCCGGCAACGCGAGCAACAGACACTGCCACCGCACGCGGCGAATGCTCGAACCGCGGCGGGGCGCGATGCTTTCAGAGACCATATTTCTCGATGCGGCGGTAAAGGGCCGCCCTGCTCAACCCGAGCGAATCGGCGGCTTGAGAGATGTTGCCATTGAAGCGGCGCAACACTTTACCGATGAGATGCGCTTCGACCTCATCGATGCTCATCTCATCGAACGAAGTTTGCGACGGGCGCGCGGAGGCAATCGCCAAATTGGCCGGCTCGATCTCATCCCCACGGCAGAGCAAAACGGAGCGCTCGACCGCGTGTTCCAACTCGCGCACGTTACCGGGCCAACTGTACTGCATCATCGCCTGCATGGCCTCGGGGGAGAATCCGCCTATCTGCTTGCCATAGCGCTCGCAGTTCCGGTTGAGAAAGTATTGTGCCAGCGGAGCAATGTCTTCCCGCCGGTCGTGCAGCGCGGGCAGGTGTATTTCGATTGTGTTAATGCGAAAGAGAAGATCCTCGCGAAATCTGCCGTCATTGACCTCTACCTGCAAATTGGCGTTGGTGGCCGAGAGGATACGCACATCCACGCGGCGCGTCTGCGACGAGCCGACGCGTTCGAGTTCGCCGGTCTCGAGCACGCGCAGTAGCTTGGCCTGCTGGCGCAAGGGAACGTTTGCGATCTCGTCGAGAAACAGCGTGCCGCCGTTCGCAAGTTCGAAACGGCCGATGCGATCCGTCCGCGCATCGGTGAAAGCGCCCTTAACGTGGCCGAAGAGTTCGCTCTCGAAAGTGCCTTCCGGAAGCCCTCCGGCATTGACTGCCACCAGCGGCATGCGCACACGCGGCGAAGCGGCGTGCAGCAATCGGGCCACGATGTCTTTGCCGGTGCCATGCTCGCCGGTAATCAGCACATTGGCATCCGAGGGGCCGACCTGCGCAATCAGCTCGAGCACGGGCTTCATCGCAGGCGCGGTGGCGATAAACTTGGGCATGCCCTCGGCGCGCAGCAAGCGGTTCTCCAGCTCCAGCCGCCAGGCGTGGCGCCATGTTTGATGGAGCTCGCCGTGGACGCGAATGAGCGAGAGAAGCCGCGCGTTGTCCCAGGGTTTCTGCACGAAGTCGCGGGTACCGCGCTTGATGGACTCCACCGCAACGTCGATGTCGCCCCACGCGGTCATGACGATGACCGGAAGGCGGGAATCGAATTCCCGGATGCGCGTGACCAGGTCTAGCCCTTCCTGGCCTGAGGTGGTATCGCGCGTGTAGTTCAAATCGATGAGCAGGACATCGTAGTCGGTCTGATTTATAGCCTCCAGCACAGCCTGCGGCGAACGAACACAATCCACGAGGATACCCTGTGGAACGAGCAGCAACTCGATGGCCTCCAAGATATGTGGCTGATCGTCGGCCACAAGAATACGGAGTCGTTCTTCGCTATGGCTAATAACTATCCTCCACCAGCCCCGATTTCGCATCAGCGATCGAGATACCGTATTTTTCGAGCACACTGCCGGTCGAGCGCAACACCTCGATGCGCGCCTTTTCGTAGGCCGTCTCAGCGGTCACGAGGGCAGACGAGGCCAAGGCCAGATCGTGCTCGGCGGCCAACGTCATCTGATTCGATCCCGCGCCGAGCTTTTGCTCCTTCTGCATGATATCCAAAGTCTTGGCCGCAAGATCCCGCGCGTTTCGCGCCGCATCAACCCGGCCCGCGCCTTGTTCCAAGGCATAACACGCGTTACGGACTTCGATATGAATGCGCTTCTTCAACTGTTCAGCATAGACCTGCGCCTGCCGGTACTCCAATTCAGTCCGGTACTGGTCGGCCTTAGCGATCCGATTTCGAATCGGGATTTGGAGATCCATCCCCACGCGATACTCGGGAGCCGTGTTCTTGAATATGCCTTGCAATGCACCGGTGAAGTTTGCTGGTACGGAGGGCGGATTGATCGTGACGCCATTTCCGAGGTTCAGGGATGCAAAGCTCGGATTGGCACTGCCTGCCAGGCCGCTTCCTGCGTAGGAGCCGTAGAGACTCAGCGACGGGAGCAATGCGTTGCGGGCGCTCTTGCGCGTGAGAGCGCGGTTTTCCATGTCCAGTTTCGATTCCTGCAATTCAGGGCGATCCTTCAACGCCTCGGCGATCATGTCCTGCACCGGCTCGGTTAGCGGCTCAATCTTCGTCGCGATGCGGTCGGTAGGCACCACAGCCATCTCCTCCATCACGGGATTGTCGAGAACGCCGGTGATGGCATTCTTCATATAGAGTTCCTGGAGTTCCAAATTCGTGCGCGCGATCGTCAGGTCCTGTTGACGCGTTGCCAGATCACTCTCAGCCCGCACTACATCCATCTCGGGCGTAGCCTCGAGCTCCAGCTGTTTACGACTGATCTTTAGCGTTTCGGAGGCGAAATCCACAGAGCGCTCGCGCACTTGTTCCTCGTCGTAAGCGTTCACCAGATCCCAATAGATATTGCAAATCTGGGTAACCGTGGCGATGACCTGCGCACGGAAGGCAATGTCGGAGATATTCTCGTTGTTGCGGGCGATCCGCAGGAAGCGCAAATTGGGCCCTGGGCCGAACCCAGCCAGCAACTGCTGCGTCACGGTCGTTTCGAGCCTGGAAGTTAGCGAAGGACTCAGGAAATCGAAAACCCCGTTGGTCGTCTTCCGCTCGTTTACCCAATTCATCTGCAGGTTGGCGCCAATGGGAAAGTTTTGCGTGTAGCCGGCGGTGCCATGCACTGTGTTGTACTTATAGAGACTTCCGCCTCCAAGCAACGTCGTTGGCAACTCCGTGGTGTGGTCTACATAGGCGGTCGCAGTAACTACGGGATCGTAGCCATTCACAGCAGCACCAGCTCCCAGCGTGCTCGACACAATTCCAGAAGAGCCCGCTCCGGCTCCGCCTGCGCCTGTGGTGGTTCCACCGACCCCTGTGCCGGCTGCGCCGTTGTCACCGCCGCCGCCCGGCGTGCCCATCACAACTCCGGCATTGACGCCGCGAAACGTGCCGCCTGCCGCGGTACGCTGGATATCCGTTTGCGCAATGGGCAGGTTGTAGCGCGAAATCACGATGTCGAGATTGTTTTCGAGAGCCTGATCAATCGCATCGCGCAAGGAAAGGTAGAGCTTGCCGTCGCGCACCAGCGCGCCTAGCCGGATGGAGTTGGCCATCGGCGGCGGCGGGACGGTCTCGGCATGAAACGCTGCGAACGGATTGAAAAAACGCCGCGAGGCCTGGGTAAAAGATAGCCCCGCCGGCTTCGACTGCGCAGGCTGGGCCTGCGGCGCATCCGGCGGCGCGGCTACCGAAGGCTGAAGTTCGGCTGCGAAAACCGAACCGGCCTGTAGCAACAGCATTGCAAAAATGAACCGCAAACAGGTGTGAACAAAATGGGCCGGTTTCCTCATCAAATAAACGTCCTCATTATTGCTGGCCTGCGCTGGCCGGCGGGCAATGTTTCCGATATCAACTTTCCGGTTGGCGCCCGCTGGATGGCGCCAACCATTAGCGGCGATAGTACTAAACCTCCACCAATCCCTCTTCGAGTTGCTTCAATTTCTGCTCGCTGACGACTTTGCCATCGAAGAGATGCACCTCGCGCTGGGCATGACGGGCAAAGCGGACATCATGCGTCACCATGCAGATGGTGGAGCCCTCGCGGTGCAGTTCCGCCAAGAGCTGCATCACGGCATCGCCGTTTTTCGAGTCCAGGTTACCGGTGGGCTCGTCGGCCAGAAGGATCGAAGGCGAGCCGGCCAATGCGCGAGCCACCGCCACGCGCTGCTGCTGACCGCCTGAGAGTTGCGCCGGATAGTGGCGCATGCGATGCGCCATGTTGACGCGCTCCAGCGCCTCGGCCACGCGTTTCTTCCGTTCCACAGAAGACATCTTGTCGCGATAAGTAAGCGGCAGTTCCACATTCTCTTCCACGGTCAGATCGCCGATGAGATTGAAGCTCTGAAAAATGAATCCAATCTCCTGGTTGCGGATGAGTGAGCGGTCGCTAAAACTCAGCGAACCTACGGCCTTGCCGTTCAGCAGGTATTTACCGGATGTCGGCGCATCTAGCATCCCCAGAATGGAGAGCAGCGTGGACTTGCCGCAGCCCGAGGGACCGGTCATGGCAAGGTACTCGCCCCGGGTGATGGTCAGGTGAACGCCGGAGAGCGCGTGCGTCTCAACTTCGTCGGTGAAGAAGACCTTGGTCAGGTCTTCGATCTCAATTAGGTTGTCGTTCGAGGCCATGGAATTTCTCCTTCTCCTTGTGAGCCGCTTCTCCGCGTGCTCGAATCCCCGCGATGGGGATGTAATTAGAAATCGGCGCAGCGCTGTTTTCGCCGCGGTTTAACCGCATACCCGCAATGCGCGGCAAGGTTTCTGTGCATCGTCCGCGCACTCCGCATGCTTTGCAAAACGCTCTGGCGATGGCGGAGACGGGGGCACACCTCTATTCCAGGCGGATGCGATCCACGTTGTCCCAACGCGACATGTCGGAAAGAATCACCGTGTCGCCATCTTGCAAGCCGTCGATGACTTGAATGCTGTTCGCGGAGGCGCGGCCTACATGGACTTGAACGCGCGTGGCTCGCTTGCCGTCCGGTTCGATCCGGAAAAGGCTTTGTGTCGAGTTCTCGCTGCCGACCGTCGGGCGTCCTACAAAAAGAACATCTGGCAGGCGCTCCAAGTCGATAGTGCCATCTATGCTCAGATCCGGACGGGCCCCCTCGGGCAACGGGCCGGTCAACTCCACATCCAAGGTGACGGTCCCGTTTTGCACCGCCGGATCAATGCGCTGCACGCGACCGGCAATGAGGCCATTATGGGTATCAATCGTCGCCACCTGTCCAATCTGAATGTCGCGCGCCTGAGTTTCGGGAATCTTGAGCGAAGCTTTCAGCTGATTGGGTTGCACAACCTTGGCCAGCGTCACGCCAGGAGCGAGATGTTCGCCGACCTGATGCGGAAGATCGATCAAAACCCCGGCGATCCCGGCGGTCACGTGCAGCGCGGTCAATTGCTGTTGCTTGAGTTGATAGAGAGCGCGAGCCTGATCGACTTTGGTTTGCTCCTCGGCCAATTGCGAAACGATGACTTTCTCGTTCATGGTGAGCCGGTCTTCCTCGATCTTGTCGCGGATGGTCAACTCATCCGCCTTGGAACTGGAAGCCTTGTAGGTCAACCCGGAGATCACGCCGAGGTCAAAGAGAGCTTTGTCGGTCTGCGCCTGCAACTGGGCTTGGTGGAAGTCCGCACCCACCGTGGCCGCGCCAGCCTTTTGGCTCATCAGATCGCTTTCGAGCTTCACCTGCGTATTGTGGTACTCGCTCTCGGCGGCCTTGAGCGCCAGAGACGCATTCATGGCCTCCTGCTCCAACTGCGGATTGGACATGTCCATGATCACTGTATTCGGCTCAACGTGAGCGCCGGGGAGCACGAAAATGCGCGTCACCGTCGCCTCCGTTTCGGCCGGAATCAGGCGCAACTTGTCCTCGCGCGGCACCAGGCTGCCGGTAGAGGCGCGCACCTGGCGAATCATCGGCCCGCGACGAACCGTGTCCGACCAAATGGTCGAGCGTTCCACCGTCGGAGCGGCGGGCTTCAAGCGCGCAGCCAAAACGAATCCAACCGCCAGCACCAATACGGCGGCGGCCACATACGCCGCCACGCGGCGTTTCCTCTTGAGCAAAAGGTCGGGACGTGCGATATCCATCGGTTATGAAAAGAGCAATTCCTCTGCCAAATTTGTTTTCAAAGTTCTGTTCGCAATAAACAACTTATGCAGGCCCGATCACGGGAACTGTCGAAGGAGTGATCGCTTTTGGTGGAGCTGTGTTCGATTCCGAACACTCGGCGCGGCATAAAGCGATCACCGCGATGCAAGCGGCAGCGTCTGCCGGCGCAACTCCGATTGAACGAAGGAGTCGATCCGCTGATTCAACCACGCGGCTGCGCCTCGCATAATCATCTCCGCAAGAGTTGCAACGCGCCGGTTGCGCCAGTTTTCCGTCGCCGTGCCCTTGACCCACTGATTAAAGGCTCCCAGCGCCGGTCCGCAATGAACCTGATAGTCCACTTTTTGATCCGCATTCCCTTCCATTGCAAGACGGGTTGAGTGGATGAAGTACCACTTGAATATTGCCGCCATCTTCCGCTTGGGATTTGATTCGATCTCAGCCAGCTTCTTGGGATCGGTACGCCGAAGGTAGTCCTCCGTTTCGGTCCAAACGTCCTCAAAGGAGCGCCGGAAGAACTTCTCCTGAATCTGCTTCCTTACGCTGGGTTCGATCTCGTCGAGGGAGTTGTGACGCTGGTAGAGTTCATATAGCTTGTTGGCGCGGGCGGGGAAGAAAAGCCCGCGCTTCAGCACCTGAATTCTTGCTCCCAGTTCAAACATGTCGCCGGCGGGAGCGTAGGCAGTGTCCTGCACATTCATTTCCTGCAAGAGATCCTTCACGGCGTCGCTAATCCCGGCTTCCACTGTGCACTGATTGATGGAGCCGGTAAGAATGAAGTCGGCTCCCAGAACAAACGCGGCGGCGGCGGTTTGTGGCGTTCCTATGCCGCCGGCGGCGCCGACGCGAACTGTTTTTGCGTAGCCGTGCCTCGCCATCATGTCGTCGCGAAGCCTCATCATGGCCGGCATCAGCGCCAGAGCGACGCCCGCATCGGTATGGCCGCCGGAATCCGCTTCCACGCAGATGTCGTCCGCCATTGGAATCAGCCGCGCCAAATCGGCTTCCGCGGTAGTCAGACCACCTCGCGCCACGATCTTGCTGACGATCTCCGGGGGCGCGGGCTGTAGAAAGGCCGTAGCGACTTCCGGGCGCGAAACCTTGGCGAGAACCTTGTGAGGAACATGAGTCGCGCCATTCGCGCCAGGCGTTATGCCCTTCAGCCTGTACCGTACCAGGCTGGGGGTAATCTTCATATACGCAGCAGCTTCGATGCGGGAAACGCCGCACTTCAGGTAGAGATCGACGGTGCGCTCCTCTACCTCCGGTTGTTCCAGGTTGCACAGCATGTTCATTCCATAAGACTGACCGTCGCGAAGCTGCGCTTGAATCGTTCGAATGGCGGACTCCAGTGCTTCCAAGCGAAGGCCGCCCGCGCCGAAGTAGCCCATGAGTCCGGCCTGGGCCATTGCCACCACGCTCTTAGTGGAAGCAATGCCCTTGTACATGGCGCCCGTTAGATAGGCATATCGGACGCCATAGTCTGCTTTAAACTCCTCGCCGCCCAGCGACTCTGCCGTAATGCGCAAGGCCGCCGTAGTGGAGGCAGGGTTTTGCTCGAACGCAATGGCGTCCATACATTCTTGCATCAGATTCTCCTCCAACACGGATGTCGGCAGGCGAGCTTTTAGGAGCTACGAAATCTTGTCATATTGTCTCTGAAACTCATTAATTCCGCGCAAAAACAGCGTGTTCTGCCCGTGAACGCTCGTCGCTTGAGGAATAAACCCGGTATCCAGGACGACGTTTCGGACACCGAATTTTACGGTATTGCTGTTTACGAGCAGGCTGTCGTACTCTTCCATCGAAAGCTCATAGCGCCGATCCAGTTGCTGGGTAATGCGCAGCGCGCGCAGGCGCTCCTGAGCGTCTTTGGCAGCGACCCCGCTAAAGAACTCGGAGCAACAGCCGGAGCCGTAGGAGAAACAACCGATGCGGCGATGCTCCTGAAAATCGCCGTGCTCGATGGTGCTAAGCAAGGAGAGCATCGTGGTGGCTCCCATAATGTTGCCCACACGCCGGCAATAGGCCAGGCCAGGCATGACGCGACGCTCGAAGTCCGCTTCAATCTCCTTGGGATTGGAGCGGGCCATCTTGCGCATCAGATCGCGGTGCGCGCCCTTGACCATGCCGCCAAAGGGCGTATGCATCGCCAGATAGTCGAAGGTACGGGCGAAGTCAGCGCCATCGACGCGCTTCTTGTATTCAAGAAAGGCATTTTCGCAGCAATCGAGATATGAAAGCAGCGAGAGATCGGCATCGCCTGCCTCGCTATCGGCTACGGGACGGCAACTATCCATAACCTCGTACCCGTAGTAGCCGTTGGCGCCGATATCGATTTGAAAGATATAGGGGACTTCGCTGACCAGCATCGCCACCGCACCGGCACCGCCACTCGGCTCGGCAAACGACCAATCCTGGGTCAGGGCTTCTCCGCCCTCCACCGCGATGAAGCGGGCGATATCGGTCGCGATCACCAATGCTTTCGAACCGGGCGAGGTCTGCGACAAGATGAAATTCACCGCTGCTTGCAGTCCGGCCACGCCGGAATAGCAGGCATTTTTCAGTTCAAACAAACGGCAATTGCGATTCAAGCCCAGGAGCTTGTGAAAATAGGTGCTCATGGATTTGCCGAAATCGAAGGCCGACTCGGTACAGGAAATGACCATCTCGATGCGGTCTCTTTCGTCCGGGCTCAACGCATCGATAAGCGGCTTGGCGGCATTCACGCCGAAGGAAATTGGGTCTTCGTAGGGCAGCGCGATGGATTTTTCTTTCATCAGCAGATTGGCGAATCTCGTCGTGTCCAGATTGCGATGCCTGGCAAGCTTTTCGACGTTTACATATGCGCTGCCTGCAAACAGATTCATCGCCTCAATCCCAACATTCATGGGTTTTCCTCCGATGTTTTGCTTTCAAATTGTTGTGCGCGGTCTCTTCGCCGCGCCGTCTTAATCGGCTTGCAGCGCAACCGGCCCGGTATCGACCTGCTGCGGCTTCCGCACCCCGAAACTATCTTCGATGATGTCGACCGCGCGTTCGAGGCCGTTCACCGCCTGCATCGCGCATTGGATCCGCCCGGCGTTTTCCCGAAACTCACCATCTTCCAAAACCTGCTGAACGGCGGCTCGCAGGCGAACAGCATTCACCTTCCGGTAGGGCACCACGATTCCAGTGCGTGTGTATTCGATTCTGGCGCCAACTCCGGGTTGATCGTTCGTAACCGGCACCGCCACCATAGGCACGCCGGCGGCAAGGGATTCAAGAACCGTGGTAAGGCCCGCATGCGTAATGCAAAGCTTGGCGTGGCGCAAGAGTTTCAGTTGAGGCGCGTAGTTGACGGCGATGCAATTGGCCGGCAGCGCGCCAAGGGACTCCAGCTTGATTTTGTTCCCAATCGACAACACCAGCTGGCAACCGAGGTTGGAACACGCCTCGGCTATCGTGCGATAGATGTGTTCGGCGCCGTCCTGGAGAGTGCCCGTCGATGCGTAGAGCAAAGGTTCTCCCGTAAGCTTCTCCCAGGGGAATTCCACGTCCCGCCGTCCCCGTCCATCATCGAATGGACCGGTATGGTGAAACCAGGCGGGCAGGTCCGGGTTGGGGAAATCAAAAGCCGCCGGAATCTGCGCGATTTGCGCCAGGGTCGAGCAGCCAAAGTCGATGCCTCCGATTTCAAGCGGCACGCCATGCTGCCGGTAGTACGCCGAGACTCGGACCAGATATTTCCTGACAAGGCGGCGAAGCAAGGCGTGTCCCGCGCGGTTTCTCACTTTTGCAAGCCAGCCTGTGCGGTAGAGCCAGCCGAAGGCAGCGGGAGGCGCGCTGTCCCATGGATTGCCGGGCAGCGAAATTGCCACGTTGATCAACGGCAACCCCATCTGTTTAACCACGGCGGTGTATCCCGAAGCCAACTGATCGACGATGGCCGCTTCCGCTCCGGCACGGCGAAGGACCTCCGGGCAATCGCGCACGACAGCATCGAATGCGCCGCACATGCCCTCAATGGTGAACTTCAGTCCGGCAGCGCCGCTGAGCTTGGCCAACTGCGCGTCTCTCTCATGCCAGGCTCCAACCGGGAATTCCCGCTCCGCAACGGCGTAGAAATCGATACCCGCCGCGCGGATGTGCTTTTCGGCGTCGGGCAC
This sequence comes from Occallatibacter sp., assembly GCA_050010735.1. GTDB lineage: Bacteria > Acidobacteriota > Terriglobia > Terriglobales > Acidobacteriaceae > Telmatobacter. The sequence continues at coordinate 39,169 of JBEKKL010000017.1, forward strand.
ACCAACAAAAAACACCTCGTGCCCCCGGTCCCGCATCTTGCGCGCTAAGCTAGCCATGTTGTTGAGGTGACTCGGAAAATGAAGCGTAGCGAAAGCAATTCGCATCTCTGTTTCCTTTCAAACGCAACCTTCTATTCAGCCTGTATTGCTGTGCGCGAGGCAGGCGAGAGCTTAGTGGAATCGGAACATCTTAGCCCGGTCTTGACCACTTCTCAGGCGATAAGCGGCGAATGACTTTTGATCGCGGAATTGCAGGTACATGTTCTCTTTCAGCAACCGCGCCATGGTCCGGCCCGGCGGCTCGCCGTATGAATGACCGGGATAGACGCGTGTTTGCGGATCTAACCGCCGCTTCAAGTCTTCAAGGCTGGCGAACATGTTGTGAGCCGACGGCACATCGGCACACAGGCCGCACCCCTCCGCAAAAAGCACGTCTCCTGAAAACAGGTTTTGCCCGATCCGGTAACACATGCATCCAGGCGTATGCCCCGGTGTGAGTATCGGTTCAATCAACATGTTCCCGACTGCCCATGGCGTTGCCTCGATCCCCACCAGTTGTTTTGCGCGGAATCCGGAGGCCGCAATCTCCTCGTTCGCCATCCAGATGGGGCATCTGTACATCTCCGCCAACGGCTCGGCGAGGTGGGTGTGATCCAAATGGGAATGCGTCAGCAGAACTCCCTTCAGCACGACCCGCGCGTCCGCCAATGCGCGGCGGATCTTCTCAATTTGCCATGAGGGGTCCACAATCACCGCTTGGCGCGAGACGGGATCGACCACGAGATAGCTGTAGTTTTTCATCGACAAGAAACAGGTCTTGAGCACAACGACCTGAGGCGAGGCGGGGTCCAGGTCAGCTTCGGCGTATTGCGGGCCTTCCTCATATCCAAGCATGACTACTCCTAAGCCGCTAAATCGCTGACAGTGGGGGCTTAAACGCCAACAGGGTCGAGTCTCTTTATCTCCCGTGAGGAAAGGTCCCGATCGGCATTGCTTAGCGCTCGCAGGAACAGATTGCTGAAGTTAACCAATACCGATCCGTTTTCGTGCAAGAGCCGGATATTGAATTTGCTTGATACGGTTCGATTCGTTTCCTGTCCGGCGAACTCCGCATAGGCATAACAAGCCTGTGACACGGGACGAACGAGAACCAGTTCATCGAGCGCGAACGGCAGGTGCGGCGTGGACGGCGCGAGGCTTCCTATCAACCCGGCTGTCGCCTGCAAGGCGCCATCGACGATGCTGGGATGAAGAATAAACCGATCAAACCCGGCCTCGAGATGATCGGGAAGTTTCAACCTGGCGAGAGCAAAGTGTTCACCGAAATAAATCTCCTGGATTGTCCGGAATGAAGGGCCATAGAGTAAGCCGAACTGTTGGAATTCACGGTAAAACGCGTCGCCATCTTCGTGTCGCGCGCATCGCGTTTTCAACTCCTCTATCGCAACGCGGTCCTCGGCGCCGGCCGTCACTTCCTCGTTCTCTCCGAAAGGAATTCTTCCTTCGGAGTGAATGATCTCTTCCACACTCTCGTCGCCAAACGACGAGACGAGATACTCAACCCCGCCCGCGGCATGTTTCAACGAAGTCCGAAGTATCTGCGAACCTTTGCGGAAGATCAAGGGCTGAATCCAAACAATGTCCTTGATTTTCCTTACCTGCCGCTCGTTGGCGATATTTCCGCAGATGCAAGCCATTTCCAGGAAACCGGCTCCGGGAAATATCCTTTCGCCGTTCACGCGATGATCGACCGCGTAGAACTCTTCGTTCGAGAGCATAGAGGTAAAACTTACCTCCCTCAAAGTTGACGAGTTATGCGAAACGAGCGGATGAAGCGACGCATCAGCGGGTCTGCGTTTCTCCGAAGCTGGCGAATTCTTAATCCAACATCGTTCGCGAGCAAACGGATAGGTCGGCAAGCCAATCCGGCTCGGGACCGCTCCCGGATATAAACTCTCCCAATCCACCTCTGCGCCCGCAACCCACATCGACGCCAGTTCGGCAAGGCTATGTTCCCCGAGGACCCCTCGTCCAGTTCTGGAAGACTTCGAGCCGCGGCGCGGATTGACGTTGCCCCTGTAGCCACTGTCCGGCGTTCCTGGCTCACTCCACTCCGCCAAGCGCTCGACAAGCTCATTCAAGTCCGAAACGATCAATGCCATTCGCTCTTCCATTGCTTCTCTGCCAGTCTGAAGGGTATAGCAAATTGAGGCAGGATCGACGTTTCCCCGGCTTTGCAAGAATGCCACAAGACCGGCCGCGTACTCCCGAAGCCGCTCTTCATTCCGCGCGGAAAGCGTAAACAGATATGGCCCAGTGGGTTGGGGATTCAGCGGCGCGATACTGCTTTCGCACTCCTCCACGACAACGCATGCGTTTACGCCCCCGGCCCCAAATGAATTGATCATTGCGCGCCGCGGAACGCCGGGCGAAGACTTCCATTCCGCCAATCCATGCTGCAAATAGAACGGTGTTTCTCCGAACTCGATATTCGGATTCGGATCGTCGGAGTGAATGGAGGGCGCCAACTGCCGGTGCTGCATTTGCAGGAGAACCTTCGTCAAGCCCGCCATACCCGCCGCGGACTCCGCATGCCCGATGTTGGCTTTGACGCAGCCGATCGAACAGAACTGCTTCTTTGCCGTTTGCTGCTGGAACACCTTGGTCAGAGCGGAGATTTCGATACTGTCTCCCAACTGGGTACCGGTGCCATGCCCTTCGACGTAACCGATGGTTTCCGGATCGATCCGGGCATTCCTGAAGAGTTCGCCAATCAGATTCGCTTGCGCGTTCGGGTTAGGAGCGGTGTAGCCGTTCGATCGCCCGCTATGATCGAAGGCGCTGGCGCGAATGACTGCGTAAACCCTGTCCCGATCTTCGATGGCCCGGCTTAGGGGTTTCAAGACTACTGTTCCCACGCCCTCTCCCGGCGCGAACCCATCCCCGCCGGCGCCGTAACTGTGGCACCTTCCATCTAGAGAAAGCATTCGCCTCTGACACATCGACTGATACTTGGCAGGATGCAGATAGAGATTCACGCCTCCGGCAATGGCGAGCTGACACTCGCGCCGTTTCAGGCTTTCGCAAGCAAGATGAAGGGCAACGAGCGAGGAGGAACAAGCCGTATCAACCGGCATGCTTGGACCGGTGAAATCGAAGAAATACGAAACCCGGTTCGCGATCGACCACGGCATCGATGCGGGAGCCACTATGTTTCCTCGCATCCGCTCTTCAGGAGCCCATAGATGGTACGAATTCGTGGTCACGCCAACAAAGACGCCCACATCTGCGCTTCGATTTTTCGGGTAACGCGCCTTTAAGCCGTCGCGTGTGTATCCGGCATCCTCGATCGCGGCCCATGCGGATTCCAGGAAGAGACGCTCCTGCGGATCGACGACCTTTGCCTCGTCGACGGAGATATTAAAGAAATCCGCATCGAACTTATCGAAGTCATCCAGGAAACCTCCCCATTTGCAATAGATCTTCCCCGTGGAGGCGGCTGCGGGATCAGAATCATAGAACTCTTCATAGTTCCAGCGATTGCGCGGAACCGTATCGATTAAATCTCTGCCGAGTTTCAGGTTGTCCCAATACACTTCCAAACTCGCGGATTGAGGATACTTTCCATGCAAGCCGATAATCGCGATCGGATCGGGATCGTCGCTCTGCTCGTTCACGCGGGCGATCACTTGAATGGCCTTCGCGGCGATGATTGCCGGATCGGTCTGGGGAGCAGGGGCTGCAATGGAGGAAGCAGACAAGCCAAAGAATGCGACTAACGCCTCTCTCTGTTCCCGGATCAGATAAGTGGCAAGGTCCTTGACCGTGTCGTACTCGTACAACAGTGTCTTTGGCAGCTCTCCAAGATCACGATCCAAGCCGGCATTGAGACGGCTGATCATAACCGAGTCAATGCCGAAGGAATCGAATCTCTCCGTCGCGACAATGCGTTCCGGAGCAAGCTTGATCTCCTCGCCAATCAGAATCTTCAGATATGTTTCCGCGCGGGTCAGCAGAGTGTCGGAATCGATAGGCTCAGCCTGCGCCGGCAAGGGCCGAAGAGTGTGTTGCGACGCCCGGGCTATATAAGATTCGATTTTGGAAGGAGCGCCATAGACAGGCATGGCTTGCATCGCGTCAGAGCGGAGAAGATCTTCCCAGCACCGTAGGCCTTCCTGCTTTGGCAAGGGATGCATTCCAGTCTCCTTCTCCAGTAGCGCAACGCGCTCGCCGGAAAGGCTCATTCCACCCTCTTCCCAGAACGGCCAATCGATCGACAATGTCCTTCCGGATCTTTTGTGTGAGTTTCTAAGAGACTCGCGAAGCTCAGCGAACGCATCCAGGAAGCGATTTCCGTAGGCATAGTCGCTCTGCCCTGGGTTCCCCAGCACGCCCGAGGCCGAAGCGAAGAGGACGAACCAGTCGAGATTCTCGTTCCGTGTGGCCAAATCCAGATAGATGGCGCCGTGTACCTTTGACGCCAGCACGGCCTCCATCTCCGCTATGGTCTTGTTCAAGACCAGCGAGTCGCGATTTACGCCGGCAGAATGAATTACCCCGTTGATTTCAGAAAAGCGGGCTTTGGTTTCCCGCACAACCATCTCTAACTCTTGTAATTTGGAAACATCCGCCTGCAGAGTTAGAACCTCGGAACCATGCGCCCTGAGCCGGTCAAGCGCTTGTTCCTGCTCATCCTTGGGAGCGGAGCGCCCGATCAGCACCAGTCTTGCTTTGTATGTGGCCGCGAGGTGCTCGGCAAAGATCAATCCAAGACCGCCGAGACCGCCAGTAATGAGATAGACGCCGTTTTGCCGGAGCGGAAGTTCCGCCAATATCCGCTCTTCGTTTGTCTGCCGCGTCCATTCGCTTACATATCGAACCTGGCTTTGCAGACCGCCTCCCGCTTCAGACCGATAGCGAACCTCCTTCGCGGTTGCTTCTTGTTCGGCCATCTCATCCCAAATAAGATCCGTCTTTTCCATCGGCGACAGTCCCGCGCCGCCTGGAATTTCAACCGTCTTCACAAGCCATCCTGGATTCTCCAGCGCCAAGGTCTTCAAGAAACCGCTCATGGCGAAACCCAGCGGATCTATTGCGTCTGCAAGACCGGAATAGATTGACACGGTTCTTAAGTCTCTCGCGAGGGTCTCCCGCATCAGGTTCTTGCATAAATGGAAGAGCGCAAGAACTCCGTGACGCAAGGACAACGTGACTTGTTCCGGAGACTCCAGATCGCACGGCTGCAAACAGTCATGGAGAATCACGCCGGGTAACAAGTCTCTATTCCGCAGATTTTCAACAAGCTCGCGGATCTGTTCTTCCCGTTCCAGATCCACGGTGTAAACGTTCGGTTCGATCTCCTGAAAGACATCGCCGGTGTTAATCAATACGAGGCGCGAGTCCCTGGAACCGCTCTCGATCCGTTGCTTCATCGCTAGGAACATATCTTGGGATGCGTTCAACATCACCACATTCCCGAACCCATTCCGATTGTCATCGGGAGCGCAAATGGCCCTCTGCGTCCACTGGAGCCGGTAATAGATGGTTCGCTTGTCTTTGATTGGAGCAATCGTTTCGCGCCTCGGAACGTCTTGCAGAACCATCGGCATGGAAAGCGATTCGCGGCTTAGCCAGCACCGTTCTTTGGCAAAAGGATATGTCGGAAGCGAGATCTTGCGGGAAGAGCTTCTGTGGTGCAGGAGCGCCCAATCGATGGCCACGCCCATGGCCCACAACCTTGCGATCTTCTCCAGGTCGCGATGCGCCAGCAAATTCTCCAGGAACGCCTTACCTGTCTCTCCATCCAACAGAAGACTGGGACTGAAACGAGTTTCTCTGACACTCCCGTAGAAAACAGCGTCCAATTCGGAAGCATCGTTTTCCGCACGAACTCCCTGGACCGTTTGCAGGCCAAGCCATCGGCTGAGTTTCGCTCTGAGATCGTCCAAGCTGGAAGCCAGAATCGCGAGGCGCGCATTCATAGGCGAGCGCCCAATCTGCGAAGTATAGACGATGTCGGCGAGCGCGATGCCCGGAGCATCGTCAAGAAAATCAACCATCTTTTCGGCGTAGCGGCGCAGTGCGTCCCGGTCCTTTGCAGAAAGGACAAAGGCTTCCAGAGGTACCCTACTCAGCGCCCGACCCGGCTCTCGCTCATCGTTGTATTCTTCCAGGATGATATGAGCATTCGATCCGCCGGCGCCAAACGAACTCACGCCGGCTCTGCGCGGATGCGCAGGCGACCGCTTCCATTCCGCAAGATCCGTCTGCACATAAAACGGAGAACTTTGAAAATCAATGTGCGGATTGAGAGGATCGGCGTGCAAGGAAGGAACCAATTGCCGGTGCTTGATCTGCAACAGAGCCTTCGTAACCGATGCAATGCCTGCCGCCGATTCAAGATGGCCGATATTTGATTTCACCGATCCGATCGGACAGAACTGGCTGCCGGGCATGGAATCTTCCAGCGCTTTCGACAATCCCGCGATCTCAATCGGATCTCCCAACGACGTTCCCGTGCCATGGGTTTCGATGTAACCTAGCGTCTTGGGATCGATGTTGGCTTTTTTGAGAGCGTCGAGAATCAACTCGGCTTGCGCGTTCGGATTGGGGACCGTGTAGCCGTTGGTTTTTCCGCCATGATTGACCGCAGTCGATTTGATCACCGCGTAGATGTGGTCGCCGTCGCGAAGGGCGTTCTCAAGAGGCTTGAGGAGCACAGCTCCAACGCCTTCTCCTGGGACGTAGCCGTCTCCTCCTTCCCCGAAACTCCGGCATCTGCCATCGCTTGCGGCGAACTTCCCCTGGCTCAGACTTAGGTATTTGTAGGGATGGATCGAAACATTGACGCCGCCTGCTAGCGCAGCGTCGATCTCTCCCTTGCGAAGCGCCTCGCATGCCAGATGGATGGCCGTGAGGGAGGAAGAGCACATGGTGTCTACGGCGATGCTGGGGCCATGAAAATCAAAGAAATAGGAAACACGGTTCGCAATGGAGGCATGAGACGAACTGGGCAGAACCGGATTTCCCCTCAAAATCGATTCAGCGCCGAAGAACTCATACTGGCCCCACATCACTCCCACGTACACACCCATGAGGCTACCGTAGACGCTTTCTTTCCGGTAGCCGGCGTCTTCGATGGTCTCCCAGGCGGTTTGAAGGAATAGCCGCTCTTGCGGATCAATCAGTTCCGCTTCTTTGGGAGATATGCTGAAGAACAAGGGGTCGAACTTGTCCACGTCGGCAATAAAACCGCCCCATTTGCTATAGCTTTTGCCGGGCTTGTTCTTGTCGGAATCGAAGTACTGCCGGTAATCCCATCGTTCGACGGGAATCTCGGTAATGCAATCGCAGCCGTTTTGCAGGTTCTTCCAAAACTCCCGCACATTTTCGGCTTGGGGATACCTTCCGGCCAAACCGATAATCGCAATTTCACGTTGCTCATTCGTTCCAGGGGCAAGAAACCGCCTCTTGTTCCGTATCGATATGATCGGCCGCTCTTCCTCTATTCCAGCGCGAACCTCCTCACCATGGCTGAGCGTTTCCTGCGCAATGCCCACTTTTTCCCGCACGGCCGCAGGATGCGCTTTAACGAAGTATCCTGCCAGGCCGGCAATTGTCTGATATTCGAAAAACAGGGTCTTGGAAAGAGGCCCGAATGTCTTTTCCAATTGATTTGTCAGGCGCATTGCCAGGATTGAGTCGATGCCGTAGTTTTCCAGTGCGACTTGCGGATCGATTCGCTGAAAGGGCATCTTCAGCAGGTCCGAGAATTCCCTGCGCAAGTAGTCCTGCGTCTCTTTGCGCAGATTCACCACATCTGCTCTCACATCTTCCGGTTCCACCTGCGCTTGCGGGCGAGAAGGCGCCACCGAAGCAGACAGCAGCGTACTGCGAATCTTTCGCACATCGCCCTCCGCGACCAGCATCTGATCGTAAGGCGATACCAACGCGCGATAGAACGCGTCCATGCCGGTCGCGGTCCGCATGGGCTCGATGCCGGCAATCTGTCGCAACAGTTCCCGAGTGGCCGCGCCCACATGCATGCCTCCGGACTGCCACAATGGCCAGTTGATGGATAGGGTGCGCCCGCGCCGCTGTTGAGCGGCTGCCTGCCTGTTGCGATAGGCCGCAAATTGATCCATAAAGCCGTTTGCGGCCGCATAGTCCGCTTGTCCCGCATTGCCCGTGGCCCCGGCAATGGAGGAGAAAAGCACAAAGAAGTCGAGTGCGATATCCTGGCTGGCCTGATCCAGGCTGTAGGCACCAGTCACCTTCGGCGTCAGGACTTCGCGGAATTCGTCGCTCGTCTTCTTGAGAATGAAGTTGTCGGCAAGCATTCCCGCGCAATGAAGAATTCCGTCCAACCGCCCGTACTCGTCCGTAATACCGGCGATGAGACGCTTGACATCGTCAAGATCGCCCAGGTCAACACGCCGATAGATCAGCCGCCCCGTGGGCGCGGAGATGGCATCCAAGCGTGCTTGCTTTTCGCCGTCGAGATCCGAACGGCCCGTCATGATAACTTTGGCCTCCGGGCTTTGCGTTACGATCTCGTTTGCAAACAGCAGCCCCAGGCCTCCCAACCCGCCTGTGATGAGGTAAACGCCCTGCGCATGGAATGCAATCGGCGACTTCTCCATGCCCCCATCCGCCTCGCGCCAAATGACGACTTGCCGCACTCCGTCTTGATATCGAACCAGTGGGTCAAGATTGCGCCCCTCTTCTTGCAGAATCCGGCCAAGTTCGTGGACTGAGATATCGCCAGGCACGAGGATCAATTGACCATCAACCAGCGGATTCTCCACTTTCGCCGTTCGCAACAGCGCCGATAAGCCCGCGAAGACAGCATGCTCGCCATCCACCGGCGCGACAAGCTGCATCAGCGTATTGCCTGCGGGCCCCCTTCGCAGAATTTCCTGTAGACATTCCAAGCAAGAGACCGCATGCTCGCTATACCGCTGCGCAATCGTCTTGTGTTCTTCCGCGTTCAGCGACAGGCATTGGCTACACGGAACCAGCGATTCAACGGCCGACGCATCAATATGAGGAAGCTCGCAGAAAATCACATGGCGCTCGAATTCTTCGGCGGGGCTGGCTTCGAGCAGATGCCCGCGATTAGCTTCCCAGAGCGGAACCGCAATCAGGCAATCGGACGTTTGGCTCTGCACGAAGGCCGCTATGCTGTCAGGACCAAGTACGCGTGACGAGAGTCCCTGTAATTGCACGCAGACCTGGCCGCTCGCGTCGCACATATCAATGTCTAACTTCGTGATACTTCCGGCGACATCATTCCCGGGAGAATGCCGCACCCAGGCAATCATCTCCGAGACGCAAGGGGAGAGAACGCGCAACGTGTCGAGCGCAAATGGCAGTCGCGGCTCCGGCGCTTCTCCGGTCATCAATCCGACACAAGCCTGAAGCGCTCCGTCCATCAGGCTGGGGTGCAGAACATAGTCGTTTAACTTGCCATCCACGGCCGCGGGCAAATGCAGATATGCTAATAGCTCGTTATTCCCCCGTTCCACGCGAACAAGCGAATGGAATCGGGGGCCATAAGCCACTCTCATTCGGGCGCACGCAGCATAGATGCCGTCCGGCTCTAACCCACCACTCCGCATCTGCTCTTGCAGCCGACTGAGATCCAGCTTTTTTGGCTCTGCTTGGAGGCTCCAAACCGCGCGGCCTTGACAGTGAATGTTCTGTTGTTCGCCGAGGCTATAAATCTCGTACTCGATTTGTCCGGTGTCGCTCGCCAGCAATGACAGGCCGATTTGTTTCTTTTCGGCGACCACAACCGGCTTCGTCCAGACCGTGTCGTGCAGTTCCAGTACGGCAGAATCGGGGCGCTTCGGCGATGCCTGCTCAAACGCCGCCCGGGCCATTTCAAGATATGCAACTCCGGGAAGAACCTTGTAAGCGACACCTTCACCAAACTTCAATTGATGATCTGCAAGAAAGAACTCTTCGCCCGTGAAGGTCGAAACGTAACGTTGCTCGTTCAGATCGGAAATATTAGAGTGCAGTAACGGATGGAGCACAGGGGCCGCGCTCTGGAGTTTCGCGCGTGTCATCGCGGCCGTGTGAACCCAGTAGCGCTCCCTGGCGAACGGGTAAGCCGGCAGGCTAATGCGTTGTGGCTTTGCCTCTCCATAGAGTTTGCTCCAGTCAAGCTCAAAACCCTTTACCCACAAATCAAGAATCTTCACCAGCTTTCTGCCGGCGATCCACTTTTCAATCGTCTGTTGCAGGTCGGCATCGGCGCCGAACAATGAGAGGGACTCTTTGTCGCTCCTGACCTGCCCCTGTCGCATTGCTTCCAGTTCGCGGTCCCCACTCACGTAGGCATCGAGCATCTGCGCAAGTTGCTCGACCGAACCGGCCACGAAGCCAAGCCGCTCTTCCATGGCTTCTCGCCCAACTTGCAGCGTATAGGCAATTGAGGCCAGATCGATTACGCTGGAGCGCGAGCGTATGAATTCGAGAAGATCGCTCGCCTTTTGCCGCAGCTGCTCCGGCGTCCGCGCCGACAGCGGAATGAGAACACTCGATAGCGGAGCGGCGTGGTGCGCAGGTTCCGGATACTCCTCAACGATCAGGTGGGCGTTGGATCCGCCTGCGCCGAACGAGGAGATTCCAGCAATGCGCGGTAACATCTGGCCATCGATCTCCGGTTGCTCCCACGGCCGCAACTGCTGATTCACGACAAATGGAGTTCTGGAAAAATCAATGCGCGGGTTCAACCGCTCGGAGTGCAGTGAGGGAACGATCTGCGCATGCCGCATCTGCAGCAGGACTTTCGTCAGGCCTGCGACACCGGCAGCCGATTCCCCGTGACCGATATTCGATTTGGCCGATCCGATCAGACAGAATTGCGTATCCTGGGTGTAGTGCTGGAAGGCTTTGCTCAAAGCCGCGATTTCGATGGGGTCGCCCAGCTTGGTTCCCGTTCCATGCGCCTCAAGGTAACTGATATGGCGAGCATCGATCTTGGCTTCCGCCAAAGCGCTGCCGATGACTCCCGCTTGCGCTTGCGGGTTCGGAACCGTATAGCCATTGGTCTTACCGCCATGATTAAGCGCGCTGCCGCGAATTACCCCAAATATATGATCGCCGTCCCGTTGCGCATCGGAAAGGCGCTTCAACACGACAACGCCCACACCCTCAGCGGGGATATAGCCGTCTCCGCCCTCGCCAAAGCTCTGGCAGCGCCCCTCGGAAGAGATCGCCTGCAGGGCGCTCAGCATGAGGTATTTATTGGGATGAACGCTGATGTTTACGCCGCCGGCAATCGCCAGGCTGGTTCGTCCCTGCTTCAGGTCTTGGCAGGCAACGTGAATGGCGGTCAAAGAGGACGAGCACATGGTGTCCAGAGTCATGCTGGGGCCATGCAAATTGAGAGTATACGAGACTCGATTGGCGATGCTGGCGGGATTACCGGCGAATCCCATGCGCTGACCCGACAGACTGGCTTCGGCACCGAACATCTGATATTCGCCGTACATCACGCCGGCATAGACCCCGACCTGCCCAGGAAGATTTTGTCCTGATCCCGTCTGGAGGCTCGCCCGTGTGTAGCCCGCGTCTTCGATGGCCATCCACGCGTGTTGCAAAAAGAGCCGCTCTTGCGGATCGATGTATTCCGCGTCCGCAGGCGAAATGTTGAAGAATAAAGGATCGAACTCATCGATCCCAGCAATGAAGCCGCCCCATTTGCTGAAGTGACAGCCATTCTTCGTCCGGTCTTCGGTAAAGTATTCCTGCCAATTCCAACGTTCCTTAGGAACTTCAACGATACAGTCCTTCCCGTCGCGCAGATTCCGCCAATAAGCCTCAATATCGAGAGCTCCCGGATATCGCCCGCTTAATCCGATAATTGCGATCGCCTCGGAAAGCGGCGCGACGTTTTGCACATGGATGAAACGATGGCTCCGAGTTCGCCTGGCCGGTGCAGATGGCGCCTGCGGGACCGGCTTAGCTTCCATACCGTCGACAGTTGCGGCTGGAGCAAAGATGTCGGTCAAGAGCTTCGAGTAATTTGTCAGAAAGTATTCCGTCAGCTCTCCAAGGGTCTGATATTCGAAGAACAATGTTTTAGGAAGAGAACCAAAGCTCTCTTCCAATCGATTCGTCAACCCCATCGCTAAAATGGAGTCAATGCCGTACTTCTCCATCGCCGCTTGGGGATCGATTCTGTGGAAGGGAAGCTTTAATAGGCTCGAAAGTTCTTTGCGCAGGTAGTCTTGCGTCTTTTCGCGAAGGCTCTCGGCATCCAACTCTGCAACAGGACCAGCCTGCGTTTGCCCGCGCATCAAGGATTCACCGCCTAAGGCACCTCGCATCCGGTCCAGATCGCCTTCCGCAACCAGGATGCGCTCATGCGATAACTCCAGGCAGCGATAGAACGCATCCAGACCCGTCGCGGTTTGCATCGGCTCGATTCCCGTGTTCCTTCGCAGCCAGTCTCTGGTCTCGGCGCCAACATTCATGCCGCCGTCTTGCCAAAGTGGCCAGCCAATGGAGAGCGTCTGTCCATGCCTCTGTCCCGCGGCCACCTGGCGGTTGCGATAAGCGGCGAACTGATCCAGAAACCCATTGGCAGCAGCGTAGTCGCCTTGCCCGACATTGCCCATTGAGCCGGCAATGGAGGAAAACAGCACGAAAAAATCCAACGGTAATTCCGCGGCAGCCTGATCTAAGTTGAAAACGCCTGTTACTTTGGGCGCGAGAACCTCACGAAATTCGCCGCTGCTTTTTTTCAGGATGAAGTTATCAGCAATAACGCCGGCAGTGTGCAAAATGCCGTCAAGCCGTCCGTGCTCCTGCTGCACGCTCACGATAATCTGCATGACGTCGCCTGGATTCGTGATGTCCGCTTGCCGATAACTGACTCGGCCCACATGCGAGGACAACTCGTCGAAGCGGGCCCGCTTTTCGGCATTTAGTGGTGAACGGCCGACGAGCACAATCTTGCTGCCCGGCGCCTGCGCAAGAGCTTCCTTCGCAAACAGAAGGCCCAGGCCGCCCAAACCGCCGGTGATCAAGTAGACGCCATCGTTCTTGAATGCTATAGGAGGTTTCTCCGCGTCGGCCGCAATTTCTTGCCAGGCAAATACCCACCGCGTATCGTGTTCATGCCGGATCAGGGCATCCGCGGCGTGGCCCTTGTCTTCCTGCAGACGTCTGCTCAAATCACCAGTCGCGATATCGGTTGGTACGAGAATCACTTGCCCCGCGATCTGTTGGCTTTCCAATGCCGCCGTCTTCAACAGTCCCAAAAGCCCTGCGAAGGGAGCCTGCTCCGGCTCGATCGGAACAACAACCTGAATCAGAGTCTTGCCGGCAGGCTTTCTTTGGAGAATGCTTTGAATCCGTTCGAAGCACGCCAGCGCGCATTCGCTGTAACGCTCTGCGATGTTCTTGTGTTCCCAGGTCCTGTCGAGCGATAAGCACTGGCTTCCGCTCAGCAGCGATTCCAGTTCGCTTCCATTAACTCCCGGAAATTCGCAAAGGACTACGTGCCATTCGGCATACTCGTTCGGTGTTGGAGGCTCCACGCTTGCTTGCCAGACAGGCGCCGCGAACAGACAGCCAGGCGCTGCCTTCCTCGTCGCGGACGCGCCAGCGTCCGGGCTTAATGCGCGCGCGGAGAACCCGCGCATCTGGACACAAACACGGCCATGCTCATCGCACAAATCGATATCCAACTTAATGACGCTATCGCTCAGCCGAGTTGCGCCAGCTAGGCGCACCCATGCGAACATCTCGGAAACGCAAGGCGAGAAAATACACATTGTTTCCAGCGCGTAAGGCAGTAACGGCCTGTCCGACTCTTTCTCCATCAGCCCGACGCAGGCTTGTAGCGCTCCGTCCATCAAACTCGGATGGAGAAAATACTCTGCAGGCTTGTCCGGGGCGGCTTTGGGCAGGCGCAAGGAAGCTAATACTTCGTTCTCTCCTCGATCCAAGCCAACGATCGGCTGGAAGCAAGGTCCATAGACCACCCCCATTTCGTCGCAGGCCGCGTATAGACTTGATGGCTCGACCTTCTCTTTGCTCATGCGCGCTCGGAGGCTCTCGAGATCAAGCTGTAGCGGCGCCGCAGGCCGGGTCCAGGCAGCGTTTCCCTGACAATGCACGATCTCTCCTTCGCCGGCACGGCTAAAGATTTCGTACTCGGTTTGATCGCTGCCGTTGGGGGATAACACTAGAACGATCTGTCTGCCTGCGGAGAATACAGCGGGCTGCGCCCAGACGATGTTACGAATCTCGAGAACCGCCGAATCGAGACGCTCGGCAGAAGCCTGCTCCATTGCCGCCCGCGCCATTTCCAAATAGGCGACGCCCGGCAGGACTTTTTCCAGCACGCCGCCATGCGTGCGTACCCGATGATCCGCTAGAAAGAATTCGTCGCCAGTGAATATGGAGGCATAGCTTTGACGGCTAAAGTCCGAGGTGTTCCGTTGCAACAGAGGGTGCAATTCCGGGCCTTTGCCGGCATCCGATGAAAATTCCTTGATGAGCGCCAAGGCCTCACCTTTGGACAGCCTCTTGCTTCTCAACTCCGAAACGACATACTGAACGAAATCCACCATGTCTCTCTCTTCAGGCGCGCTGCGGACCTTCGCGCAGCAATCCGCCTCTCGCCGATTGCCGGCGCGCAGGTTGCGCCAGTTTTCTGTTTGGATATCGAATTTCGATGAATCAAGAATTTGTTTTGAGAATTACGCGGCCGGCAGTCAGCGTATCATCAGCTCTTTTAGCATCCTTACGCCTTCGCCTTGATTCATGAGGCCCCGGTCGATTTTGTCGATCACATCCTCGACGGAACCAAAGCTTCCGTTTTGTGGCGTTGCATTGCTTGAGCGCTTTTTCAGAATCGTGTTAGAAGTCCAGTAACGTTCTTTCGCGAATGGATAGACCGGCAGCCGCAAGCGCATCGGGCGTTCGCTGTCATAGAATTTGTTCCAATTCAGATCGACGCCACTGACCCAGGCATTCAACAAGCCAGTAAGATCCTTTCCGCTGATCCATCGGTCGATCGTTTCCTGAGAAGGCGCGGCCTGGTTGTGTTTTGCCTTCCCTTGATGGACGCCCTCTACACTCGGCTTCCCATCAAGGTAGGCGCGCAGTTTCTCTTTCAGTTGCTCCATCGATTCCACGATCAGACCCAGCCGCTCCTCCATGGCTTCGCGGCCTGTCTGCAGCGTGTAACTCAAGCGGGTTAGATCGACCGCCTCCTGCCCGCCTTCCGCTCCGCTTTGTCCGGAGCGGATAAAGTCAAGAAGGTCGACAGCTTTTTGCCGCAACTGCTCTGTCGTCTTAGCGGACAGGGGAATCATGACCGGGACTCGCGGAACAGCCGCTCTCCGGGCGTCTTTCGCCGTGTCGATATATTCACGAACGACAAGATGCGCATTGGTTCCGCTATGTCCGAAAGAATTGAGAGCCGCCATTCGGGAAACTCCCTCATGTGCTTTCCATTCAGATCCGCTAGTGGGGATGTAGAACGGAGATCCATCGAATTCGATGAGCGGGTTGAGCGTGTTGAAATGCAACAGTTGCGGTATGTAGCCATGCCGTATCGACAGTAATACCTTAATTAACCCGGTTGCTCCGGCCGCCGCTGCAGTGTGTCCGATATGCGATTTCGCACTGCCCACCACACAGAATCCTGTTTTGGCGGTGAACTTGCGGAAAGCCCTCACCAAGGCGTTGGCTTCGACCGGATCGCCCAGTTTTGTCCCTGTTCCATGGGCCTCGACGTAGCCGATCTTTTCTGGATCGATGTCGAACTTCTTGTAGACTTTTTCAATCAACTGTTCTTGAGCCGCTCCGTTCGGGGCCGTAATCCCGTTGCTTGCCCCATCCTGATTGGTGCCCGATCCGCAGATCACCCCATGGATCAAATCGCCGTCGCGCACCGCGTCCTCCAGGCGTTTCAGTACGACGATGGCGACCGCCTCGGAAACGATCGTGCCGTCCGCCGCGCCGTCGAACGTGCGGCAACGTCCTGAGGGGGAAAGCATTCCAGCCTCGTCCAGGCTGATTTGCACCCGCTGCTCCATGCAGCCGCTCACGCCGCCCGCCAAAGCCATATCCGTTTCCCGGTTCCGCAAACTCTCGCAGGCGAGATGTAAAGCAACGCCCGATGACGAACATCCCGTATTGACCACAAACGCGGGTCCGCTGAGATTCAACGCATAGGACATGCGCGATGCGATGATCGCGTCGGAGTACCCCGTAAACGTTTCGCCCATGTAGCCCGTTGGTTCAGCACCGATGAAGATGCCCGTCTGCGAACCGGACAACAGCTTGGGGTTGTATCCTGCGTCTTCAAGCGCCTTCCAGCCTTCTTGCAACACCAGCCGCTGATGAGGATTCATGGACTCGGCTTCTTTTGGGGAGATGCTAAAGAACAGTGGGTCGAAGCAATCCCTGTCCTTGAGAATCCCCCCCCACTTGCAACGCGTTTTTCCCGGCTGCCTTTTCGCGCTGAAGAAGGCTTGTTGGTCTAGATACGAAGCCGGGAGTTCATCGACGGCATCGAAGCCTTCGGTCAGGTTCTTCCAGAACTCGTGGATGTTCTCCGCTCCAGGGAACATGCCAGACATTCCGATCACTGCAATATCGGAAGATTTTTGTGTTTCTTTTTCAGGCCGCTGAACAACACCCGAATTTGACGACGGCACCCTTCTTCCAGCCGGACGCACCTGGGTCCTGGTGTCATCATTGCGTGACAATGGCGCCGCAAGCGTTTTCGCGGCTTCGACACGCGCTCCCACCTCTTGGCGCAGGCTACTCTCGATTTGAGAGCGATAGGTCTCCGTCACATGCTTGCTCAGCCGATCCAATGAGGAATGCTCGAAGATGACCGCGGTGTTCAATCCGATCGAGAGACATTTGTTGACGCCCTCGATAAACTTCACTCCCAGAATCGAGTCGATCCCATAGTCAGAGAATGCAGTGTCGGCATCGATCTCTTCCCGATTGACCTTCAACACCGAACTGAGCGATTCCAAGATAATTGTTCGGATGTGCGCATCAACGTTTGAGGAGGAGACGGCCGTTGGTGAGACATCCCGTATCGGCTCCGTCAGTTGCAGAGGGACCGGTAACTTGGAAGGGGGCGCCGCGGCGGCGACTCTTCTCTTCTGTCTTACGATTCCGTCACTTGGGGCGAAAACGATTTGATAGCCGAGGTCGTGGGCTTCTTCCGCCGGGAACTGCACAGGACGGAAACCTTCTTCTTCTAACACTCGCTTCCAGTTGGAAGGCGACAGTGCAGGGCAATTCCGAATTCGGAGACGGGCGTCTTCAAAGAGCCACCACCCGTCCAGCAAACCGAACGTCAAGTGCGCGGAAAGCGACTTGGTGCCAATCTCGTTGAGGAGGAGATACCCACCCGATTGCAAAAGTGCCTTGGCGTTCCGAATCGTCTGCCGTATGTTTCTTGTCGCATGCAATACGTTAGAAGCAATCACCAAATCGTAGCTTCCCAGCTCAAATCCTTGCTCCTCGACCGCTTTCTCAATGTCCAGCCGCCGGCATTCCAGGTAAGGATTCTGCGGGCGATAGTTCTCTTCCGCGTGGAAGAAGAAGGCCTGCGAAAGGTCGGTGTAGCAGTAGGTTTCGACCGACTGCCGGAAGGGGCGGAGCTTATCGAAAACAATGACCGACGTCCCACCTGTTCCAGCGCCAATTTCCAGGATTCTTAGCCGGGCACGCGGATCTGCGTGCAGGCGTTGCCTGACATATGCCGCAGCGGCATTCCCGGCAATCTCATTGAAGACATCGGGCAGCGGATTGTTTTTGTAAACCGCTTCGACCTTCTCCATCGAGGAGTTCGGGAAGACTATGTCGGTAGCTAATGTGCGTCCCTGGATGATCTCCGGAAGCCTTTCCATGCAATCGCTCACAAGAATCGTCAGCGCACGGACATCGGCATTCTGGCAGAATCTTTCCTTTTGCGTTTGCCATTCTTTGCGAATCGCTCCCGCATCCGGCGCATCCGCATATATCAACGTGCCATCGTTCGCTCTCAGGTATCCGCGCTCGCAAAGTGTTTCGAGCGCCTCCGTCCACCACGCAGCATACTTATCGACAACGCCGCACAGCGAAGCCAGACCCGCGAACCTCACGGGCATCTGGCGAGTTGTGAAACCGATCATTGAATCGAGCTGGCAGAAGAGAAGTTGACCAAACCACCGCTCCAGATCGTCAATGACCGGTTCGTTTCTCAACCTGAGGATCTTTTCGCGAGGGATTTCAATTTCGCCTTCTCGCAAAGACACCTCCGGCAATCTCGGTAAGACTGTCGTGGCATCGGAGGAGAAGGCCAACGCCCCCGATATCAGGTTTTCAGCGGCCTGCCTGCTTAATGTCTTGATGACCGCCAATTGACTAACGCCGGAGCCGACGAAAGTCTGCAATGCCTGCATCGCTTCCAGCGGCTCGATGGATCCGATTCCCATCTGTTCCATGCTGCGGCGATACGATTCGTCTGCCACAATGCCTACATTGCCCCAGTATCCCCAATTCACGGTCTTGACCGGATAAGCTCGCTGTCTTTGCAGCCATTGCGCAAAGCTGTCTTTGAATGTGCAGCCTGCCGAGTAGTTTGATTGCCCGGGCGATTTGAAAAAGGATATGGCGGAAGAGAAGAACAACAGGAAATCCAGGCCTTGACCGCCAAATACGCGGTCGATATTCACGCTGACGTTGACCTTGGCTGAGAGGCTGGCTTTGAAGTCCTCTTCCTCCATCCGCGCCAGGCTTCGATCGCGTAGAACAATGGCGGAATGCACCACCCCATGAACGGCGGGATAGATTGTAAGAATCTTGCGATATGCATCTTGCAATTCTTCCAGTTTGGTTGCATCGGCGGAGATGTACACCGGGCCTTTTCCCAAGCTGGACAGCGCATCGATTCTCGCTTCGATGGAAGCGTCATATTCCCGCCGCCCGATCCAGATCACATTCGCCTGGTAGCGCTCGATCATAAACCGGGTCCAAACTTCGCCCAGTCCGCCTGCGCCGCCAATGACGACGTATACGCCATTCTGCCTGTAAACAACATCGCCTTCGGGCAACGGCTCAAGTTGCGCCAGCTCTTGCCGGAACCATTCGCCTTGCCGATGAGCCAGGGGATTGCCGTTCTTGTCCCATGGTAAAGACAGACATTCCTGTGCGCTCACCTCCGTCAGGCAATCTACATCCAATAATCTTATGTTCCAGCCGGAATATTCTTTCGCCAAACTTCCGATCAAACCGGCGATTCCGGCGTGCGAGGGCTGAATCGCATGGCCATCGGTTACGCTGTGCGTCAGGCTGACAATCACCGTCCATTGGAGATCGCGATTGCCATACCCAAGGCTCAGCAACGCCTTGATCGTTCGAAATACGCTCAGCACTCCTTGTTCCTGGGAGCCGGAAACTGTCTCGCCATTCTCGTCACGGCTCGCCGGATCGTCGGAGGCATCGGGCGCGATCCAGATCAATTGATCGAATGTGCAATTGGCCAGCTTGCTTTGGATCACATCCACACTCGCCGCGAAAGCGCAACCCGACAACTCTGCCTTGGGGTATTGTTTCCGGAGCCACTCTAACTGCGTTTGATCGTCTCCCAACAACAGCGCTCGGGACGACTCCGGAACAACAACTCGCTCGCCTCCTTCAAAGCGGATCGCATTCCACATGGGAACAAAAGATTGCAGTCTTGCTTCGTCCTCGTCCGGTTCCACAGGATGCTGGATGTCAATGAGATCTGAATCATCTGCACGAGAAGCAAATGTTTCACTACGATCATCGCTCGATAACTCGAGTTCCTTAATCTCCACGCAAACGTTCCCTTCCTGATCGAGCAGGTCGACGTCAAAACGAACGCTATGCTCTTCTCCGGATACACCCGGAGAGTATCGCACCCATGCCATGGTTGCTTGTCCGCATGACGGGAAGATGCGCATGGATTCCATCGCGCCAGGAAGTCTGCGGGTTGGAGCAGCCAGGCGCATCGCTGCCTGCAATGCGCCTTCTATCAAACAAGGGTGGATTCGGTAGTGGACGCTATCCGCTGGCACATTTATCGGCAGTCGCAACTGCGCAAGAACTTGGTTCTCGCCGGCATCGATATGGGAGATGCTCCGATAAGAAGCGCCGTAATCCAACCCGATCCGATGAAAGTCCGTATAAATACCGCTTGAGTCTACGCGGATTTCCAGCTTCGCCTTGAGTTGTTCCAAATCGAGCTTGGCAGCCTTCCGTCCTGACTTCCAGGCCGCGTTGCCCCGGAAGTGAATGATCTCTTCGGCGTCATACTGGCTATAAATCTCAAATTTGATTTCGCCGTCTTCGACAGAAGCCAGTCCAACATTGACTTGCCTGCTTTCACTGATAACGATCGGTTGTCCCCAAACGACAGGGCTCAATTCAAGAGCCATCGATTCGCTTGGCGCCGGCATTGCCAGCTCGATCGCCGCCCGGGCCATTTCAAGGTACACGGCCGAAGACAAAACGTCCCGTCCTTCCACTTTGTGGTCGCTGAGGCAAGGTTGGTTGGCGGCGAGGTTGGAGGAGAAGCGTATTTCGTGGAGGTCTGAGGTGTTGGCGTGGAGGAGGGGATGGAGCATGGCGGTTGCGGGGCCGGGGGCGGCGGGGGCGTCGGCTTCGGTCCAGTAACGCTCCCTGGCAAAGGGGTAT
The DNA here is from genome assembly GCA_050010735.1 of Occallatibacter sp. Lineage (GTDB taxonomy): Bacteria > Acidobacteriota > Terriglobia > Terriglobales > Acidobacteriaceae > Telmatobacter. Next base: position 59,866 of record JBEKKL010000017.1, read on the forward strand.
CCGGGCAGGGCGATGCGCCGCGGCTTCGGGTCGCCGTAGAGCCTGCTCCAGTCCAGATCCAGCCCTTTGCTCCACAGTTCCAGCAGCTTGGAGAGCTTTTTCCGGGCGATCAACTTTTCGACGATGGCCTCGCGGGTCTCTTGGTCGAGGCTGAGGATGCTGGCGCTATCCTTGCCGCGCCTGGCCTGTCCTTGATAGACCTCGGCGATGGCCGGCTCGCCGGCGGCGTAGGCATCGAGCTTGGCGACCAGTTCGTCGAGCGAGCCGGCCGCGAAGCCGGCTCGTTCCTCCATCGCCTCCCGGCCCACCTCGAGCGTATAGGCCACGTCGCGCAGTTCCAGGGTCTGCGCGCGCTGGCGCAGATAGGCCGCCAGTTCTTCCGCCTTCTGCTTCAACTGGCCGGCTTTTCTGGCCGACAACGGCACGAGGAGCTTTTCTCCCGGAGCCATGGCGCCGGCGGGCGCGCGGCGCCCGTCCGGCGCCGCATATTCGCCGATCACGATGTGGGCGTTGGTGCCGCTGAAGCCGAACGCGCTGATCGCCGCCTGCCGCGCGGTCGCGCCGCGCAGCGTCCAGTCCTGCAAGCGGTCGTTGACGTAGAACGGGCTGTTGCGCAGATCGATATGCTCGTTCAGTTGCCCGAAGTTGATGGTGGGGGGTAGTTGCTTGTGGCGCAGGGCCAGCAGCAGCTTGATGAATCCGGCGATGCCGGCCGCCGTCAGGCAGTGGCCGATATTGCTCTTCACCGAGCCCAGGGCGCAGTAGTCCTGCTTCCGGGTGTACTTCTTGAATGCCTCCTTGAGTGCTTCGACTTCGATCGGATCACCCAGCCTGGTGCCGGTGCCGTGGGCCTCGACGAGCTGGATATTGCCCGGATCGATGCGGTACTTGTCGTAGACCTGCTGTTCCAGGCGCGTCTGCGATTCGGGGTTGGGGGCGGTGATGCCGTTGGTCTTGCCGTCCTGATTGAGGCCCCATCCCTGGATCACGCCGTAGATGGTGTCGCCGTCGCGCTCGGCATCGCCGAGCCGCTTCAACAGCACCGCGCCCACGCCTTCGCCGGGCACGAAGCCGTTGGCGCGCTGATCGAAGGTGAAGCACTTGCCCTCCGGCGAGAGCATGCCCGCCTGCGCCGTCATGATATGCATCTCGGGGCCGGCCATCACATAGACGCCGCCTGCCAGCGCCAGATCGCTGGCTCCGGAGACCAGGCTGTCGCAGGCGCTGGCGATGGCGACCAGCGACGACGAACAGGCCGTATCGATCGCCATGGAGGGGCCCTGCAGGTTCATGAAGTAGGAGATGCGCGCGGCCAGGATGGACAGCGCGCCGCCGGTAAACCCTTGCGCGCTCAGCCGCTGCCGGCGCGACAGCAGGCTGTAGTCGCCGGCGGCGCAGCCGGCGAACACCCCGCAGCGGCTGCCGGACAAGGCGCGCGCATCGTAGCCGGCGTGCTCGACGGTGTGCCAGCAGGTCTGCAGGAACAGGCGCTGCTGTGGATCCATGCTCTCGGCTTCGGCGGGCGAGATGTTGAAGAACAACGGGTCGAAGCGGTCGTAGTCCTCCAGGGCGCCCACCCATTGGCAGTTGGTCTTGTCCGCGGCCGGGGCTCCGGGCTGATAATGCCTATCCAGATCCCAGCGATGGCCCGGCACCTGCGCGACGCAGTCCCTGCCTTCGGCCAGGTTGCGCCAGAACTCCTCTATATTCCGCGCCTGCGGAAACTGCCCCGCCATGCCGATCACCGCAATCGCCGGCGCGGCTTGCGCCGCGGCATTCGATCCCGGCGCGGCCGGCGCGCTGGCGAAGCGCGCTCCCGCGCGGCCGCGCCAGGAAGCGAGCGGTTTCGCGGCGGCAGTTAAGGAGGTTGCCGCCGCGTTCACGGTGGCGGGCGCGGCGCCCGTGCCCGAAGCCGGGGCCGCGGGGGATTCGGCTACGGCCGCGCGGCTGGGCAGCGTGCCCAGCTTTTCGGCCTCTTGCTTGACGTGGCGGCTCAACTGCCGCAGCGTCGGATGACTGTAGACCCGGGTAGCTTCGATCGCGGTCCGATACTTCTCGTTGATCTTGCGGATCCAGGTCACGCCGCTGATCGAATCGAGGCCCAGATCGACGAATTGGCTGTCCTCGTCGATGTCGCTCTCCTGCAAAAGCAGCTCGTTGGCCAGCAGGGTTCTGAGGCTGCCGGCAACCGAAGCCAGAGCGTCGTCATCGGAAAACGGCTCTGGAGCCGCCGCAATCGCTGCTTGCTGCGCCACAGGCGCCGCCTGCAGGGCAGCCGAATCGCCTTGCGCGTGGAAGCTCTTCTCGATCTGCGCCAGCGTGTCCGCCCGGCCCACGAACGTCTTGTCATGCATCGCCAGCTCCTGCCGACAGGTCTCTTCCACCTGCCGCAGCGCCGGCTCGGCCCACTGCCGCTTGAGGCCCATCAACCGGCTGCGCGGCGCGCCGGCCATCTGCCGGGCGATCTCCATCGCCGCCGCGGGCACTTCCAGCCGCGGCAGGATGCGCAGCCGCAATCCCCTCTGCCGCAACTCGCTGCCCGTATAAGGCTGCGCCGTCAGCAGGCTCTCCCGCGCCAGATCCGCGCCCAGCTTGCGCGGTAAAACCCACGTCGCTCCCGCCCCCGGCGTAAATCCGTATTCCATGTAGGGGCTCACGTAGCGGCTCTCTTCGCTCAGCAGCACCACGTCGGCGAACATGCCCATGCACCAGCCCGCGCCGATGCCGTGCCCCTGCATCGCCGCGATCACCGGCAAGCGGCACTCCAGAGCCGCTTGAAAAATCCCGCTGTCGGTGAACTTCGCCCGGCCCTCTTGAATCGCCCGCAAGCTTTCCTTCGTTCCGCCCGAGGCGAAGTAGGTGTCGTAACCGGTCAGGATCACCACCTTGTATCCCGGCGCGCCCGCGATATGCGCGAAGACTTCTTCGACGCCCTGCTCCAGCGCGGCGGAAAACATGTTCTTCGCTTCCCGGTCTTCGAGCTTCACCACCACGATCCCGTCCGGGTGCGCGACGGCGCTGACCACGCCGCTGCCTAGCGGAATCGGCATCGGCGCCGCCAGTTCGGCCGCTTCGCCCTCCGTCTCACCGCCGGCCGCCAGCCAGGCTTCGGCCGTCTGCCGGACCGATAAAGCGGCCTGCTGCTTCCATGCCGTCCACGCCGCGCGCGGCAACCGGCTCCACGACTCGCCCACTTGCAGGGCCGCGGCCAGAACCTGCTCCGGCTCCACGGCGATCAGCGCGCCCACACGTTGCCGCAGCTCGGCCCCCGTGTACCCGGCGCCCGTCAGCAGGACCTCTGTCCCCGCTTCCCGGCCGAGCCGGCGCAGAAGCAGCGCCAGGACGGCCGGCGGCAGTTCCGCCCGCTGCCCCGGCGCATAGGCGCTATAGACGCCCTGCGCGCTGTGCACGCAGGCGTCGCAACACTGGCCCATCAGCCACGCATTTCCCCGCGCATCGCCGGCCAGCGCAGCCGCCACCGGAAGCGGCGACTCGGCCGCCAGCCGCTGAAACTCCCGCAGCGCCGCGCCCTCGAGCTCCGGAAACTCCCCGGCAAGCACGATGGCTTTGGAGTCGCCGCAAGCCTGAAGCGCGGCGAACAGCGTGCCCAGCTCCGCCAGCAGCGAGTCCTGGTCCACCGGCCCGTCGGCCGGGCAGAACCGGATCAGCGCCACTTCCTCGCCGAAGCCCTCCAGCCGGAGATGCTCCCCGGACGAAACCGGCGCCTCGGCCCTCCGCTCCGCCGCGCTCCCTGGCAGATCGAATCGCGCTTCCACCGGCGCTAACGCGCCGGCCAGCTGCGCCATCCCGGCGCTCAGATGCGTCTTCAGCAGCCGCAACGCCTCTTGCGGCTTCTCCGCCAGCGAGCGCGCCAGCTTCTCCGCATGGGCCTCCACGCGCGTTGCCGGCACCACCGGACACGTCCACCCGGAGGCCTCCAGTTGCCCCCCCGTCAGCGCCGTCGTCCGGTACAGGAACTGCTGCGCCGCCGCCGCGCCCAGCCGCTCGCTCCACAGCGCCGCTTCCGCCGCCGCGGGATAGAAGTGCAGCGACGGGTCCGTGTAGCGGTAGTTCGCCTCCTCGTTGCAGACCAGCAAATCGCACACCGCCGCCAGCAGCAGCCCCGCCCCCGAGGCATCGCCCCGCGGCGCCGCAATCACCGGATACGGAAACGCCGCCACGGCGCCATAGAGCCCTTGCACCGCCGCCGCGTTGAACTCTTCCCGGCCGCCGCACAAAAAGCAGCTCTCCAGACCCAGCAGCTTCAGCACCTTCAGCTCCGGCTCCCGGCCGGCCTGCTCGAGCGCCCGCAGCAGTTCGGCAACCATCTCCCGCGACAGCCGGTTGCGGCTGCCGCCCTCGGCGATGCGCAGCGAATAGACGCCGCCACCCTCGTTGTACAGCTTCACCCCCGAAGCCTCCGCAAGCACCTCTTCGCGCCGCGTGAAGCCCGCCGTGCTCGCCAGCCGGACCGACGCCCTGGGCCGGACGGCCTCATGCCGCGCGGCCTCCAACGCCTCCGGATCCGCAAGCGAAATGCCCGCCGGCTTGTTGCGCGCCACCGGCCCCGAGGCGATGGGCGAATAGGAAACCGCGGCTGTCCGTTCCGGCGCGGCAACAACCTTCTCAGGAACCGCGGAAGCCACCGCGGGAGCGGCTTGCCCGCCCGCCGGCGCAGTCCACCTCAGGCCGCGCAGCTCGACGCACACGTTGCCGCGCGCGTCGCACAGATCGATATCCGCCGGGGCGCTCTCCTCCTCCGGCCCGCTGTGCGCCCCGCGCCGCACCCTGGCCAGCATCTCCCCGCGGCAAGGCGATACGATTCGCAACGACTCCAGCCCCTGCAACAGGCGCGCGCCGGAACCGTCTCCGGAAGCGCCCGCGCCGAGCGCCTCTTCGAGCACGCCCGGAGGCAAAACATACGGCTCCTCGGCTAAAGCGGCCAGCCGCCTCAGCCGCTCGCCGTCGAGCCGAACAGGCGCCGGCGCAGGGCTGGCCGCGCCGCGGCCCTGGCAGTGCACGATCTCCTCTTCGCCCTCCCGGCTGAAGATCTCGTAGCGCACCCCGTCGGCCCCGTCGGCCGCTAAAGCGACCTCGATCTGTCCGCCCGCGCCCACCACCGCCGGAGCCGACCAAACGACATCGCGCAACTCCAACAGCGCCGCTGCCGGCCGCTCCGGCCAGGCCGCCTCGATGGCCGCGCGCGCCATCTCCAGCTGCGCCCACGCGGGCAGCACTTTCCGCCCGTCGGCGCGATGGTTCTCCAGGAACAACTCCTGCCCGGTGAAGGTCGTGCTGTACCGCTGCTCGCTCAGATCGGAGGTGTTGCGGTGCAGCAGGGGATGCAGCACCGCCGCCGCGGAATCCTGCGCCGCCGCCGGCGCGATGTCGATCCAATAACGTTCCCGGGCGAACGGGTAGCCGGGCAAGCTCATCCGTTGCGGCTTCGTCTCGCCGAACAACTTGCTCCAGTCCAGATCCAGGCCCTTCACCCACAGATCCAGCAGCCGGGACAGCTTCTTTTCGGCGATCCACTTGTCGATCGTCTGCTGAAGATCGGCATCGGCGCTGAACAGCGACAGCGCTTCCCGGTGGCTCCTGGCCTGTCCCCGGTACACCTGCTCCAGCGCTTCTTCGCCCCGCGCACAGGCCTGGAGCTTGCCGGCAAGCTCCTCGGCCGAGCGCGCCACCAGACCCAGCCGCTCCTCCATGGCCTCCCGGCCGGCCTGCAGCGTATAGGCCAGAGAAGCCAGATCGAGTTCGCTGCCCCGCGCCTGCACGAAGGCCAGCAAATCGCGCGCCTTCTGCCGCAACTGCTCCGCCGTCCGCGCCGACAGCACCACCGCCAGCTCGGTATAAGCCATGGCCGCAGCCGGAGCCGCGTATTCCTCCACCAGCAGGTGCGCATTCGAGCCCCCCGCTCCGAACGACGAGATCCCCGCCAGCCGCGGCAGCTTCCGCCCCTCCGCCTCCGGAGCCTCCCACTCGCGCAACTGCTGATTGACCACAAACGGCGTCTGCGCAAAATCGATGTGCGGATTCAGACGCGCCGAGTGCAGCGACGGCGCGATCTGCCCCTGCCGCATCTGCAGCAGCACCTTCGTCAGACCCGCCACGCCCGCCGCCGACTCGCAGTGCCCGATATTCGACTTCGCCGAGCCGATCCGGCAGAAGCCCCTCTCCGAGGTGTAGCGCTGAAACGCCTTGCTCAGCGCCGCGATCTCGATCGGATCGCCCAGCTTGGTCCCCGTCCCGTGCGCCTCGATATAGCCGATATGCCGCGCATCGATTCCCGCCTCCGCCAGCGCGCGCCCGATCACCCCGGCCTGCGCCTGCGGATTCGGCACCGTGTACCCGTTGGTCTTGCCCCCATGGTTGAGAGCGCTGCCGCGGATCACCCCATAGATATGATCCCCGTCCCGCCGCGCCTCCGACAGACGCTTCAAAACCACCACCCCCACGCCCTCGCCCGGGATGTAGCCGTCGCCCCCTTCGCCGAAGCTCTGGCAGTGCCCGTCGCTCGAGAGGAACTGGCCGGCGCTGAGCGCCAGGTACTTGTTGGGATGGATGCTGACGTTCACCCCCCCGGCGATCGCCAGATGCGTCCGCCCCTGCTTCAGGTCCTGGCAGGCGAGATGAATCGCCGTCAGCGAGGAGGAGCACATGGTGTCCAGCGTCATGCTCGGACCATGCAGATTCAGCGCGTACGAAACCCGGTTGGCGATGCTCGCCGCGCTGCCCGCGATGCCCATGCGCTGGCCGCGCTGGCCGGCTTCGGCCCCGAACAGCTGATACTCGCTGTACATCACACCCACATACACGCCCACCTGGCCGGGAAGATCGTCCCCCGAAGGCGCTTGCAGCCCAGCCCGGGTATAGCCTGCATCCTCGACCGCCAGCCACGCATGCTGCAGAAACAGCCGCTCCTGAGGATCGATGTACTTGGCCTCTTTGGGAGAGATGTTGAAAAACAGCGGATCGAACTCATCCACGCCTTCGATGAAGCCGCCCCACTTGCTGAAGTGATGACCGCTCTGCGCCCGGTCCGCGCTGAAATACTCCCGCCAGTCCCAGCGGCTTTTGGGCACTTCGACGATGCAGTCCTTCCCCTCGCGCAGGTTGCGCCAGTAGGCCTCGATATCCACCGACTCCGGATAGCGCCCGCTCAAGCCGATGATGGCGATTGTCTCGGCCGCCTTCGCCGCTCCGGCATCGGCGCGCGCCCCGCTCCAGCGCCGCCGGGAGACCGGCCGCCCGGAAGAAACCGCCGGCGCCGGCGGCAGAATCGCGATCCCGGCGTTGCCGTTGCCCGCGGCCGGCGCGGCCAACAACTCGGCAAGACGGCCACTGTGGTTGGACAGCAAATAGCCGCTCAGCTCCCCCAGCGTCTGATACTCGAAGAACAACGTCTTCGAGAGCGTGCCGAAGCTCTTCTCCAACTCCCCGGTCAGCTTCATCGCCAGGATCGAGTCGATGCCGTATCTCTCCAGCGCGGCCTGCGCGTCGATCTGCTGCGGAGCAAGCTTCAGCAAACGCGAAAACTGCTTGCGCAAAAACTCTTCCGTCTTCTCCCGCAAGCCCTCCACCACCGGCGCTGCCATCACCGGCGCTACGGGCCGCGTCGCCGGCGTGCCCGGCAGCAGGCCGCGCATCCGCTCCAGATCCCCTTCCGCCACCAGCATCCGGTCATGCGGCAACTCCAGGGCCCGGGCAAACGCCGCCAGCCCCGTCGCCGTCCGCATCGGCACCAGCCCCGTGCTCTGCCGCACCTGCTCCTGCCGCGAGGCTTCAAGCTTCATCCCCCCGGCTTCCCAGATCGACCAATCGATCGATCGCGTGCGGCCATGACGCTGCCCTTGCCCCACCAAAAGGTTGCGATAGGCCGCAAAGTGGTCCATGAAGCCGTTCGCCGCCGCGTAATCGCCCTGGCCCACGTTCCCCATCGCCCCGGCGATGGAGGAAAACAGCACGAAGAAATCCAGCTCCACCTCCCGGCTGGCCTGGTCCAGGTGGTACGTGCCGCTCACCTTCGGACCCAGAACCGCGCGGAACTCCGCCGCGGTCTTCTTCAGAAGGAAGTTGTCCGCGATCATCCCCGCGCTGTGCACGATGCCGTGCAGCCCGCCGTGCTCCGCGCGCACCCCCGCGATCAGACGCTCCACCTCGCCCTGGTTCTCCAGATCCACCTGCCGGTAGCTCGCCCGCCTCCCCAGCTGCTCGAGCTGCGCGCGCCGCGCCGCGCTCAGCTCCGTGCGGCCAGTCAGCACCACACGCGCCTCGCACGCCCGGGATAGAATCTCCTGCGCGAACACCAGACCCAGACCGCCCAGGCCGCCCGTAATCAGATAGACGCCGCCCGCCCTGAACACCGCCGCCGCGCCCGCCGCCGTGCCCGCCTCTTCCCACACCTGCACCCGGCGCGCGCCGTCCCGGTAGGCGATCAGCCCCTCGAAACCGACGCGCTTTTCCGCCTCCAGCCACTCCGACAGCTCCGCCGCCGCGATCCCTGCCGGAACCAGAAGCACCTGCGCGGAAAGCCGCGGGTTCTCCCGCGCCGCCGTCTTCAGCAGACCCCAAAGACCCGCCAGAACCGCCCCTTCCCCGTCCCCGGGTACCGCCACCTGAACCAGCACCCTCTGCCCCGAATGGCTCCGCACAAGCTCCTGCAGCCGCGCAAGGCACTCCAGCGCGTACGCGCTGTAGCGCTGACCCACATGACCCCCTTTGCCCCCGCAGAGCGACTCGCAACGGCCCGACGATAACCGCTCCTCCACATGACCCGCATCCACCCCGGAAAGTTCGCAAAGATACACCCGGCGCTCCGGCCGGCCTTCCGCCAACTCCCCCGTAAAACTCTCCCCCGAAACACCACGCCACTCCGGAACCGCATACAATACCCCGTGCGCGTCGCGATTCACTTGCTGTTTGATAGCGCGAATTCGCTCCAAGGCTTCCATCTTCGAAAGTCTGCCGTTAGAAACCTCATCGTATATTTGCCTTAAGGAGCCTCTGATCAAGCTCCCAACGCGCATCGATTGCGTCTAATCGTATAGGTGGACCCAAAACGCAATGCGCCAACTTACATTCGCCACACAGCCGAGTTTTGAAAAGTACGCT
>JBEKKL010000018.1:0-68540 GCA_050010735.1 Occallatibacter sp.
CGATTCGTCGCCTGAGCATCGAGATCTTTGCGGCCCGTCGGGAGTGACGCTGCTCAACCGCAAAGATCTCGGTGCGCAGGCGACGCATCGTGAACAGCATCTCTCCCTGCAGATTCGCAGGGAGAGAAGCTGTTCACGATTCGTCGCCTGAGCATCGAGATCTTTGCGGTTGAGCAGCGTCACTCCCGACGGGCCGCTGAGCCAGAAGTTGTTGCGCTTGTCTTCGAGAATGCAATAGATGCTGTCGCTCGCCAATCCGTTGGCGGTGGAGTAGTGGTAAAGCTGGCCATTGCGGTAGCGATAGAGTCCATGGGCGCGCGTGCCAATCCACAGGCCGCCGTCGATATCCTGATGCAGCGCCCACACCTTTTCGTCGCCGAGCGCCGCGGTGGTCGCATCGTTGATAAACTCTCCGTTTCGGTAGCGGCTCAGTCCGTGCTCGGTGCCGATCCAGATGGTTCCATCGCGATCCTCCAGCAGCGATCGGATGCTGTTATAGGCCAGCCCATTCTGTGCGGTGAAATTATGGAAGTTGCCGCGCTCCAGGTGACTCACTCCGTTATCGGTGCCAATCCAAAGGCTGCCATCCCTCGCTTCGAGAAAGACGCGCACAAAGTTGTTGACCAGCCCCTCGCGAGTCGTCAAGCGCTTCGTCTCCTGCGGGGTCAGGTGATAGACGCCGCTTCCGTCGGTTCCAATCCAAAGGGAACTGTCACGACTGCGGAAGACATTGCGAACACGCACTTGATCCAGTCCTGGGAATTTGTAGGACGCGGCATTGCCGTCCCGCAAATGCACGAGCTGGTTGGATGCGGCCCACAGCGAACCGTCCGAGTCCAGAGCAACGGTGCCGAAGTCCGAGTCGGCCGCTGAGGGCAGGTCCACAACGCGTACGGGAGTCCGGCTTAGCCGCATCATGCCGGCCTGTGCGCCGATCCAGAGGTTCCGTTCGGAGTCGACAAAGATGGAGAGCACGGTGTTGCTCACCAGCGGCCAGGGAGCCCTCAAACGGGTGACGCTGCTGCCGCGAATCTTGAAGATTCCTTCGCCGATCGCGCCCGCCCACAATTCACCGCTCGGCGCCTCTCGCAACGTGCGAATGGTGCCCAGAACTCCCGGTACCGGCTCGAATCGATCCAACTCTGGCCGCAGCCGGTATAACCCGCCGACGGTTCCCACCCAGATTGTCCCGTCAGCCGTCTGAACGAACGACTTTACCTTGTTGCGGCTTTCGTTATCCGGAAGCGAGTACTCGCGGGCTTGGCCATCTTTGAGCGAGTACAGGCGCGCGCCGCCAACCCAGATGCGGCCTGTGCGATCTTCCATCACAGCATGAACATTGAAGACAGGCAGCCCCAGGGGCTTGTCAGCCCGCTCCAGATGCCCATTCTTGACCCAGAAGAGTCCGTCGTCGGTGGCAACCCACAGCAGGCCGTTGTGGTCCTCGGCGATCGCGCGCACAAAGTCGGACGTCTGCCCCTTCTCAGCCGAATAGGCGCGAAATACGCCATTGTGCCATTCAATGAGTCCACTGCCATCGGTGCCAATCCACAGGCGTCCGTCATGAGCAGCCAGCAGGCAAAAGACGCTGTTCTCCCCAAATGCGGGAGTATTCTCATGCGCAAAGAGACGGAATCGAGCCCCGTCAAAGCGCAACAGTCCGCCGCTCGTTCCTACCCATAGATAGCCGTCCGGAGTTTGCGCGAAGGCCTGCACAGTTTCCTCGGGCAAGCCATCCTGCGATTGCCAGGAGCGAACCGTATAATTCCAGTCTTGGGTGCCTGGCGCCCGCGTTTCAACGGAGGCGCTCTGCGCCTGAATGCCTCGACCGATCAGCATGAGCGCGCTCAAGATCCCCAGCGAAAGAATCCGCGGCAGGAATCTGGAGAAGAATGAGTCTCTATTCCAATCGAATGGCTGGAGCATCCAATGTTGGGCTGCGTTCAGGGTTGAGCCTCCAGGCGCTAGCTGATTGATACGCGGCTTGCATCGCCCGTCAGCTATCTTCGCTCATGGTGGAGGAGTTGAACAACCCCACCGCATGCTGCCAAAACGCTGACGGAAGCAATCGGCAAATAAATTCTGTCAATCCGACTTTCTGCCGATTCGTTGGCTTGCTTGCCGCGCCTATAGTTAACCTGCAGTGGGACAAGGCGCTCTCAGGCGAAGTTCTGAGCCTGCAGAAATGCAGCCGACCCGAGCGGAGATTTGATTGGGTTTGAGTTTCTGCTCGCGTGCAAGCGATTCAATTGGCACTCCAGCTAAGGCCACTCGAGTCGTGGAATCAATTCGGGTGAATGATCAATATGAAGAGATGGCTCGGCGTTACCATTCTTACCGCTCTTACTGTTTTGACATCCGGCAGCGCGGCGCAACAGGCTCCGCCGCCTTTTTCGATTGACGCAACCGCCGCCTCGCCCGCGCCCGAGACAGGTTTTCTGAATGTCGGCGGCGTGTCGCCGAGCGGACATCGTATATCAGTCGACAGCCGCAGCCTCTCGCTCGATGGCAAGCCGTGGCTGCCCGTGATGGGCGAATTCCACTTCTCGCGCTATCCGGAGAAGTACTGGCAGGAAGAGCTGCTCAAGATGAAGGCCGGTGGCGTGCAGGTGGTGGCTACCTATATCTTCTGGATTCATCACGAGGAGATCGAAGGCCAGTTCGACTGGTCGGGCCAGCGCGATCTGCGCCATTTCATCGAGTTATGCCACCAAGATGGACTCTACGTCTATCTGCGCATCGGTCCGTGGGATCATGGCGAGGCGCGTAACGGCGGATTCCCGGACTGGCTCGTCAACAAGAAGATCCCGCTGCGCCGCAACGATCCCGAGTATTTGAAATACGTGGGCCGTTTCTACGATCAGATTGGCAGCCAGATCAAGGGTCAGCTCTGGCAGGATGGCGGCCCGATCGTCGGCGTGCAGCTGGAAAACGAATATGGCGAGACCGGGCCCGGCAGGGGCGCCGAGCATCTCTCGGAACTCAAGCGGCTGGCGATCGTGGCAGGCATCAACCCACCGCTCTTTTCCATCACTGGCTGGCCCGGCCACGATTATCCGGTCCACGAGGTCATTCCTGTCTCGGGCGAGTATCCCGACGACTTTTGGACAAGCCTTAAGACCGACTCACCGCCCAACCCGGCCTATCTCTTCTCAGCCGATCGCGAGCATGGACAGGGAGCGATGGCTCTCGCGGACCCGGCCGGCAAGATCGATCTTCGCCATTATCCATACTTTGCCGCCGAACAGGGTGGCGGCATGGAAACCTCGTATCATCGCCGGCCGTGGATGCAACCGGACGATATTGCCGCAGTGACGCTGACCGCTCTCGGCTCAGGCGTGAACCTCTACGGGTACTATATGTTTCAGGGTGGCGCCAACCCTGCCGGCAAGCTCACCACACTGCAGGAGTCCATCGCCACAGGGTACCCCAACGACTTGCCTGTCTTGTCCTATGACTTCCAGGCGCCGCTGGGTGAGTATGGCCAGGAACGGGAGTCCTTTCGCAAGGTCAAGAATCTCCATCTTTTCCTGCAATCCTTCGGCTCCGGTCTGGCGATGATGAATCCGTATTCGCCCGATAGAACCCCTAAGAGTGCGGCAGATGCCAGCCTGGCTCGCGTCATGCTTCGCGCCGATGGCGACCGGGGATTTCTCTTCGTCAATAACTATGTCCGCAAACTCGAGATGCCCGAGCGTCACGCATTTCAGGTCAAGATCAAGATGCCATCCGGGATCGTCGAGTTACCGCGAACCCCGGTCGATCTTCCCGCGAACAGTTATTTCATCTGGCCGGTCAATCTTGACCTCTCCGGCGCGGGGACGCTCGAGTACAGCACAGCACAGTTGCTATCGCGGCTGGACAACCAGACAGAGACCACCTACTTCTTTTTTTCCATCCCAGGTCTGCGTTCGGAGTTTGCCTTCGACGCAGCCAACGTTGCGTCTGTCGTTGCCGCCAGTGGATCTGTAACGCGCGCGGGCGGCAGCATTTTGGTTGAAAACCCGGAAGCTGGCAAGGAGACCGTGCTGCAAGTCACGGGCAAAAACGGCCGCCGAGCGCGGATTCTCCTTTTATCTGAGAAGCAAGCCGAGCAGTTCTGGCGAGTTTCTCTCGGAGACGAGGATACGGCGCTTCTATCGCCGGCCGAACTCTTCGCGGATAACGATGGAGTGCATCTTCGCTCTGTCGATCCTGCGCGCATTGCCGCATCGATCTTCATGCCTGACGGACAAGACAACGGCACTCATCCGCTCTGGCGTGAGTGGGCAGACAAGGTTGAGACACGGAAGATCGACTACGAGTGGAACAGCGGTCAGCAAGCAGGCTCCGGCTCGGATATCCGCATCGCCTCTCACGTTGAGGGACGCGATGGCCCAATGCCGCTGGCGCCCGACGCCGCTGACTTTGCACAAGCCGCAGTGTGGAGCCTCAAGATTCCAGCACAATCAATGAGCGGGCTTAGCGATATCTTCTTGCGCATCCGGTATGCAGGCGACGTGGCCAGGCTCTCTCTGGACGGCCGGCTGCTGGACGATGACTTCTACAATGGCCGCACCTGGGAGATCGGACTCAAACGATTCCTGCCCGATTCCTTCGGCAAGAAGTTAGAAGTCAGCGTTCTTCCCTTGCCGCGCACGGCGCCGATCTATCTGGATGCGCGCGCCTGGCAACCGATGAACGCCGAGGGCCAAACAGCCAAAGTTCTCGGCGTCGAGCTGGTTCCGGAGTATGAGGCCACGCTCAAGCTGCCCAAACTCCAAGACGAGCAACATGTGAATCCGGCATCAACATCGCACCTCACGGCTCAACCGAAAGCGAGTGCCTTGTCGAGATGATGGGCAGATCATAGTCCTCTTCGATTGCGGCATTCGTAACAAGTTGCGGATTGCGGGAGCTGTTTTCTAGCTTCGGAACTGCAAGTCTCGGTTCTCGGCGCTACCGTCTAACTCACACTTACAAACCGCGGCCTGGTCTGTTGTAAGCGGTCATAGACACCCTCTCTGAACTCCATTGTGATGCAGTCGATAATATTCTTCACGATCCTACTTTCGGCAGATGTACGTCCTCCTCGTCGAGGAGTAGTGTTCCATACGACTCCAAGAGTGTCACCTAAGTTCGCTGCATCAAGATCATGCGCCCGATCGATTGGGTTGTGAGCAAAGTGCCCGAGGGGCGAGCAGCCGAAAACGGTTGAGACGAACAAGAGGTCGCTCTGAGCACCACGGTCATTTCATTTCAGGAGGTGGTTGTGCAACGCATCAAATTGAGGAATGTAGTCTCCTTTCTGCTAGTCACTCTCGCTGCCATTTCGGGGCTCCTCGCCCATGCTCAAGGCACCAGCGCCAGCTTAACGGGCACTGTTACCGATCCTTCCGGGGCGGCAGTCGCCGGAGCGACTGTGACAGTTACCAATACGGGCACGAATCTTGCGCAGTCGGCAAAAACCAACAGCATAGGCGTCTTTGTGATCCGGCCGCTGCCAATCGGAACCTATTCGCTGACGATCGCGGCACCAGGCTTCGACCGCTACATGCAGACGGGCATCGAACTGACGGCAAACCTTTCCGCGACGCAGGATGTCACCCTGAGGGTGGGGGCAGGCAAGGCGGAAACTATCAGTGTGACCGCCGATGCCGAGTTGATCAACACCAGCTCAGCGGAGTTGGGAACAACCGTCGGCGAAGCCGCCATCTCGGAGCTTCCGCTGAATGGCCGCGATCCATCGTCGCTGGTTCTGCTCGCACCCGGCACCTCCAATGTTCGGCAGCACGGCGGCGAAGGCACACAGACCGGCTTCTCGTTCGACACTGAGACTGGCGCCTCATCCAACGGCGGCCGCCAGGGAAGCACGTACTACATGCTCGACGGCGTGACGAACATGGATAACTACGACCTGCTGACAGCACCCTTCCCGAACGCTGACGCTACGCAGGAGTTCAAGGTCATCACCAACAACTTCAGCGCCCAGTATGGCTTCGCGCCCGGCGCGGTGGTCAGCATCGCCACCAAGTCCGGCACCAACACATTTCACGGCGGCGCGTTCTGGTTTGTCCGCAACAACGATTTGAACGCGGGCGACTGGTTCAGCAAGTCAGTTGATTTGCTCAAGCGTAACCAATTCGGCGCATTTGTTGGCGGGCCCATCAAGAAAGACAAGCTCTTCTTCTTTGGCAACTACCAGGGCACCAAGATGGCGTGGGGTTCGTCCGGCGCGCTGACGACCACTCCAACACAGGCCATGCTCACCGGCGACTTCAGCGGCTTAGGCGCCGATCTGAGTGGTCCCTTCAAATTGAATGCTGCGACGGGCAAGCACGACCAGCTCGACACCGCCATCGCGCATTTCGATCCAATGGCCTTGACCATCACCAAAACCGGCCTGCCGAACTCGACAAAAATGCTGGCGAACTCTGCCACGCTGGTTACTGGCGCCCAAAGGTATAACGGCGATATGTACTACACGATTCCCGCGGTCCGTAACAGCTACGAGGAGGGAACCGCCAAGCTGGACTACATCCTCTCGCCCACGCAGACCCTTTCGTTGCGCTCCTTCACGAACTACATGACAGCGCCGGGAACCGATGTGCCGGGCAACATCGAGACTGCGTACAACCACCAGTCGTGGACCGCGAACTTCTGGGAGCAGATGTACTACTTCAACGACGTGATGACGCACAATTGGACGATCAATCCGACTACCGTGAACACGATCGCAGTCTTCTGGAACCAGATGAGCGCACATAACGGGGCCCAGGAACTGGACAGCAACAGCAAACCGATGTGCTTCTCGGGCTACACCTCCAACATCAGCGAGATGCCCAACAGCTGCTACATGGGTGCCCTTCGGGTCGAGACTGGCAACTCGATCGAAAGCGGCTGGGATGAGCCGTCGCAAGAGGTCCGCAACACGCTCGGACTGGTCGATACCGTCGCCAAGCAGCTCGGCAAACACTCGCTGACGGCTGGCATGGATCTGATACACCAGCAGGCGGTCGAGAACACGCAGTGGCCGACCCAGCCGACGATCGTCTTCAATGGAAACTACACCGGCAATGCCCTGGCCGATTTCCTTCTTGGATATGTGCACGAATACATGCAGGGCGCAGGCGAGGTCTCCTACGTGTCAGGCTGGCAGGTCGGACCCTTCTTCCAGGACGATTGGAAGCTGCGCTCGAATCTGACTGTCAACCTGGGCCTTCGCTGGGATCCAAACTTTGCTCCTACCGCCAAGGGCGGCCGCGGTGCAGCCTTCGTCTCCGGACAACAGAGTACCGCCTTCCCCAATGCTCCTGTGGGTCTGATCTTTCCGGGCGATCAGGGCATGACCGCTGGCTTGATGCCCAATTCCTACGGCTACTGGGAACCCCGCGTGGGGCTGGCCTGGCAGCCGAAGTTCCTGCCCAAAACTGTCGTTCACGCCGGTTTCGGCATGTTCACCGGCCCGCTTGAGTATTCGATGTACAACCACGCCTCCGACATCGCTCCGTTTAGTCCCACGTTCGACTATTATGGCTGGTGTTCGACCTGCACCGCAGACACCAGCTTTGCGAGTCAGAGCTCTACGGTCAACTTCAGCTCTCCTTGGGCCAACGCGCTCTCTCAGACGGGCTTCAGTTCCAGTCCCTATCCGAAGACCTATGCTTGGGCCTCCAGCCTGAAAAAACCTGCCTCGACCTTCAGTTTCACGAACAACGGCGCGACGATCATTCCGCAAGTTGGCATGTCCTTCTCGCGGAACTTCAAGCTGGGCGTGACGCAGAGCTGGAATCTCTCGATCGAAGAGCAGGTCAGCCCGGTCATGGTGGTGCGTGCCGCCTATGTCGGCAGCGAGAGCGTTCACCAGACGGTTGCTATCGATCGCAATGCCTTCATCGACCCCGACAACAATAACCACCGCGACGGTCATGCTCCCTATTCGGGTTTTGAGCAGATTCTGGAAGACGATAGCAGTGCAACGGCTAGCTATCATGCTCTGGAACTCGGTTTCGAGCGCAAGATCTCGCACGGTATTCAAATGCAGTCCAACTTCACCTGGTCGCACACGATCGATCTGGCCAGCGGCGCCAATGTTTCCTACGGCACTCCCGCGTTGCCGAACCCGTTTAACTTGGCGTGGAACCGCGGCAACTCCGGCCAGGACATGCCGTGGAACTGGGTGACCAACTTCATCTACCAGACGCCGGGACTCAAAAACCAGAACAGGGTGCTTCACGAGGTTCTCGGCGGCTGGGAGCTGAGCGGTATCATCACTGCGCAGACCGGCAATCCCTTCTCGATTGGAGCCGATTCGAATGGCCCTGGCCAAAGGGCGTGGGGCATCGGTCGCGCCAATTTGGTTCCCGGTGTGGCTACCAACATGGGCAAGGGCAATCGTCAGTCGTGGGCCAACGGCGCCGGCTACTTCAACACGGCAGCCTTCTGCGCTCCATTCACGCAGCCGAACTGGAGCCAGGCAGTCTACACTTGCACGCAGGATCCGACCGGCTTCGGTGACACGGGCCGCAATGCGTACTGGGGGCCGCATGTCCTCACCTCCGACATGGCGGTCATGAAGAGCTGGGGTCTGACCGAAGGCAGCAAGCTGGCGTTCCGCTGGGAGGCCTTCAACGCTACCAACCATCCGAACTTTGGAATTCCGGGAACTATCGATTGGAATCACGAAGGTATGATTCAAGGCTTGGGTAACGTTCCTGCGCGCGTGATGCAGGGCGCACTGAAACTAACCTTCTAACACCTCTCCAACTGGAAACCCGGACGGTCTCTGATCGTCCGGGTTTCTGTTTTTGCGGCAATGTATTGTCGTCGATTCGGAAAGAAAGCTACCGGGTGGATCGACAAACAGGCCGCATAGCTTTCTTTGCGGCGGCGAGTTTTACGGTCCCTTCGGTACTTAGTGCAATTGATAAGGTTGATCCGGTGCGGGAATGGGATCACCGATTTTGGGAGCCTCGATTGGCGCGGCCCCGTGAAGCCCAACGCCAGTTACGTTATTAGTGTTGATCAGTGCTCCAGAATAACCACGCACGTGAATATTCTGGATAAGTGCCCTATGAGTATTCGCCAGATAAATTCCCCTGGCGCACGTTCCGGAGATATCGGTCAGCGATAGGCCATCGAGAGGCTTCTTCGGATGGACGCTTGTTCCATCGACAAGAATTGGCGCATCGGTGACATGGATGCGTGAGAATCGCAGATTCTTGACGGTCGGAATGCCGTCCAAGCCCGGCACAGGAGTTTCGTCCTGCTTGCCGCTTCCCAGCAGATTGAAGCGAATCAGTCCTCCTTGCGTACCGGAGACCTCGAGGTCATTGGCTACGATGTCTTCAATAAAGGCGCCGCGCCCGGGACGGGTCTTTATATAGAGAGCGAAGGTCTTGGCGCCGGTAAATTTGCAGTGTTCAATATGCACGTCGCGAATGCCGCCGGAGGTCTCGCTGCCAATTCCAATGCACGCAAAATTGGAATCGGCAAAGGTGCAATTGGAGATATGCACGTCCTCAGTTGGCTGATGCAATGCGTAGCCCTCACTGCCCCGGCCGGATTTGAGAGAGATGCAGTCATCGCCCGTGGAGATATTGCATCCGTCGATAACCACGTGCCTGCACGAATCGACGTCGATGCCGTCGCCAAGCCCTCCCGTGCTGCGAATCGTTAAGGTCTTGAAGACGAGATTCTCGCAGCAGGTCGGATGCAACGACCATATGCCGTGATTGCTGGTCGAGAATCCCTCGAAGTGAACGTCGTTGCAATGGATCGGCTCAACCAGCGCAGGGCGGCGAAGTTTCATTGACTGGTTGGGCTGACCGGTGGGCGGAATGTAGCCTGCAATCTTTCCCGGCCCGATCATTCCAATATGGCTGGCGTCGATGGCGTAGATCAGCGCGATGTGCCCCTGGACCCACTTTCCCTCCCAGCGTACCTGAGTGACTGGATAATCGGCGTAATCGGGGCTGCCAGTGATCGTCGCACCTTCTTCAAAGCGGAGAACGACATTCGACTTCAACTGGATCGATCCAGTGAGATAGTTCCCGCCAGGCACCAGCACATCGCCGCCCCCAAAGACCGAGCAACGATCGATGGTTTGCTGGATCGAAGCAGTATCTTTGGTTGTGCCATCGCCGGTTGCGCCAAAGTCGCGAATGTTCAGGACGAGCTTTGGCTTTGGCTTCGGTGCGGGAACGACCTTCTTCTCCGGTTTGGTGGTGCGCGCTTGCTCCGCAACTGCGATCCTCGAAGACAGAGACAGTGCAGGAATCGCAAGAAGACTCTCACTAGCCGTTCTCAAAAAACTGCGTCGGGTAAGATCACTCATTTCCATCTCAGTTGCCTTTCACTTTGTAAAGCATCGGCCGCGATTCATTCCGGCAGAGCTTCGTTGCCTGGAACACCACCTAATGCGCTGGGCTGGGAAGCTCTTTGAGCGGATTGGAGGTTTGGCTGAGGTCGCTGGTTCCATCCAGCGAGCCGGAACCCGTAACTCGCTTCCCAAGGAAGCCGACGAGGTCGGGAATGTCGTAGTGGAGCAAGACGCCGGGAAGCACGTCCTCCGGCGCTCCGATCGGCAGAGGAGCTTCGAGCAGGCTGCGATAACTCATCAGGACGTGGTCAATGGTGATGTGCCTGATCCGGCTGTCGAGAACTGCGGCATGGAGCAGGACCAGCCCCATATGACCGCTTGCCTCGGCGGTTATGTTGGCAGGATCCACGTCGGCGCGGCTGGCGAGGTAATCCATCGAGCGAATCACATCGTCGACACGCATGCCGACGAGGGTGCGGCCCACCAGATCGGCGCGAAGGCTAAGAAGATAAAACGGGCCGAGAATCGGGGACTTCATATCGTCGGTCCCGGGCGGCGAAGGGCGAGGGGTGATCGCCAGAACCACGTTGCCGGCCTTGGCGACGGTGTCGAAGCGCGCCTTGTTTTCACGGGCAATGGAGCCGTCGGCATCGATCGAATCAGGAACCAGCAGCAGTACGGCCGGATGGCGGCCGGCGCCGGAAGGAACGGCAAGCTTTCCCTGAAGATCGATTCCATCGCCCGAGCTGAGCACGAAGGGTCCGGTCCCTGCTGCCAGCGATGGGGCCTCAGGCTTGAAAGTACCGGCTTTCGCCTCTGCTCCGGTCGTGGCGCGGAGAGTTGCGGCTAGTTGCTCGCCGGTCAGCATCGCATGGTGTGCAGGAATGATGGTTGCCGCTCGTGTCCGATTGAGAGTGAAGACCGTCTCAGAGCCGGGATAGCTGGTGAGAACCTGGCCGGTCGGGGTCACCTGGAGTGCGTCCTTGGCGAGGCCAGTGGTTTCAACTGCGAAGCCGGGTGTGCGAGGCGGCGGGAGAATAACGTGAGCCGGGTCAGCGCCTGGCTGCAGATTGCGGACAAAGAAGCTGAGAATCTCGCCCATGATGGGAGTCAGAGCGCCATGCCCGCCGGGACCGGTGATGAACTGCAAGGCTGCTGTAGAAGGAACCTTGTTCTTCGTGTCGGCATTGAGCGCGGGCTCGGTGGGAGTGTTTGGCGTCGACGGAGAAGCATCTCCCGCTGGAGATCCCGCGCTTACCGGATCGAAGAGAGAGTAGAATCGGCGGGCCTCAATCACAGTCGCGCGAGCGCCGGTAAACGGAAACATATCAGAATAGGTTGCGATAACTGCGTAAGGGCGGGGTGCGGCCAGCTCAATCCAATCGGGAAAGTCGAGCCCGGAGGAGATGAAGCGCGGGCTTGACTGCTCCCCGTCCTGCGGGCCGATTGCCGGGAGCAGGGTATCGAACGATGTGGTGTAGCAGGCAACTCCGATCGCGGCGACGCGCGTGTCGAGCGCAGCGGTCAGCGCGGTTATGGCTCCGCCACCCGAGCAACCGAAGGCGCCGATGTGCGTGGGATCAACCTCAGGGCGCTGCGCCAGGTAGTCGATGCCGCGCACCGCGTCCCAAAGCATGTAGCGGGCGAAGGTGTCTCCGATCAGCATCGGCTGCAGGCTGGCTTCGCCGTGCTCCCCTGTGGGGCGCGTCGCAAGGGAGGTGCCCGGATTGGCCGGATCGGGATACTGCAGACGCTCTCCCTGGCCGATGGGATCGTAGGAGAGGACGATGAATCCATTGCGGGCAAAGAGTGCCGCCTCCCGATAGTCCCCTGCCTTGCCGGCAGGGCTGTGCCCAGGCGTCATGAGGATGGCCGGCCATTTACCATCGGCCAGTGCGCGATCGGGTATGTAGAGCAGCGCGGTCACGGGGAAGCCAGGCTGGCTGTCGAAGAGAACCTTCTCGATGCGAAAGCCGTCGGACTGGGTGGAACCAAGTGATCTCGCATTGAGCGGACTGCGCTCGGGAAGACTGCCGATCAGGGACAAGATTTGTTCGCGGACCTTGGCTTGGCGCGCTTCCGCCTCGGCGCGGGTGTGGATTGAGGCTATTTTGGCGGCGCGTTCGGCTATGTATTCGGCCGCAATTTTGTCGAGAACTTGGGTAAGACGCGTGCGGCCAATCTGAGAGGGACTGTTTGGCTCGAATTTGGCATGGGGAGCCAGAGCCTGCTGCGCAGAGGGCGCGGGGTTCTGTGCCACAGCAACGTCGGCAAACAACACAGCAGCAAGGACTAAACGAAGAATTGATGAGATGGAACGGCTCGCCGTCATTTCTCGATACTATTCGATCAAATCCAATCCCTCCACCCTCGGTAAGTAGAACGTCGAACCGTCCCCAGATCCAATCGTCCGAGCCGTCAGGCAGCGGGAGCGATCCAACCGGCTGAGGTCCGGCGCGCATCAAAGCTTCTGACGCTCGACAGAGGACACGCCACCCAGCGCACCGTCGGTCGCAGTCAGAATATTCGCTTTTTATTCGATTAATTAATGTTTCCGTGTCTTGATCGGGACAATTGCTTCCACACCGAGGTAAGGGGTCCAGGCCTGGGAACGGTGATTCTAATAAACCGACGTAACTATAGAAAATGATTACGATTGACGATCTTTAACAGTAAGAAAAAGGTTACTTTCGGAGCCATCCCCCGGTGACGAGATGAGCAGGTCCCATGAGATTCGCTTCAGTCGCAATCGTGTTGGGCTTTCTGGCATCGGGTCTGGCCTTCAGGCCCGCATTTGCAGCAACCGCTACAGCCTCCTTCGGGGTCTCCGTGACGGTCGTCTCCTCCTGCGATGCATCCGCTCCGGCCTCGGCCTTTGGAAATCACCCAATCTGGGGCGGATCCCCCGTCTTGATTACTTGCAATTTGCCGACAGCCTACAATGTCAGCTTCAGCACTGAGCTGGCGGCAAGCTCCGCCCGGAAGGCAGCTGTATCCGCTAAAGCCTTAAATGGACGTATTTTGTCTTCTAGTTCCACTCCTCTTTATAGTGCAGGCCAGATCCTTGGCAGAGGCATTCCGGCAAGAGCCCAGGACGACTCCTCAGACCAGCTCACTGCATTTAGCCAGAGTGCCTGGACGCGGGATGTCGCCTCCGGCGCATTTGCCGATGCGGTGACCGTGACGATCACCTATTAACCCCATAGTGATGAGGTGATTGCGCCTACCCGTCACCCGCGAGACACACCTTTCCGGCACCTTTTTTCTGTTGTCGTTACCCGCAAAACCGTCTTGAGTCGCAGGGCAGGATTTTCAGCCTCTCGGGTGCGAGAATCGCAGTAACATCGCGGTACTCTTGCGGGTAATCTTTCTTTAGACCAAAGATGTCTCCTTACTAGGTTCACCCCGCGTAAAAACTATTGCAAAAGATCAATGAACCGTCATAATAACCTTACATTTCCAAGATTTCGCTGTTCCAGGAGTTTTCTCAATGAAGTTCTCAAAGATCGCCTTGTCTACCCTGTCCGCCGCCACTCTTGGATTCCTGGCGCTGGGCTTGGCTTCAACACCTGCGGTTGCAGCGACCGCTACCACAACCTTCAATGTCACTGCGACAGTCAATTCCAACTGCACTGTCTCCGCCGGTGCCTTAGGATTCGGAGCCTATTCCGGCGCAGCAATCAATGCCTCGTCCACCATTTCGGTCACCTGCACCAACAGCACACCGTACACTGTTGGCCTCAACCAAGGACTGACGACCGGCGCGACCGTGACCACCCGACAGATGGGCATTACCCAGCCTGCCGGCGGACTTAACTATTCGTTATTGACGGGTTCCTATACAGGCACCAACTGGGGCAATACAACCGGCAGTTGGGTGGCCGGAACTGGAAACGGTGCTCTTCAGCCGCTGACAGTATATGGCGTGCTTCCGGCAGGACAGTTTGTAACGCCGGGTTCGTACACCGATACGATTCAGGTTACGGTCAGCTATTGAACTCCTGTAGCATATTCAGCTGGTGCTGCTCCATGATCTCGCGCAATTCATCTCGACGGGTGGCGGCCGGCAAAACGCTCGCCGCCATTCTTATGGTCCTCCTGACCAGCGTCGCAGCTGGAGCACAGGCGTTGTCGGTACTTCCCGTTAATATTTTCCTTTCATCCGGTCAGAAGGCAACAAGTCTGACTATAGCCAATCAAGGAACCAGTAATACGGCTATTCAGATCCGCGGCTATGCTTGGAGTCAAAAGGATAACGACGACCAGCTCACGGCCTCCGGTGATCTGATTTTGAGTCCGCCGCTCGCTACGATCGCTCCAGGGGCCACACAGGTGGTCCGCCTCATTCTGCGCCAATCGCCGCAGGGGCATGAGGCTACCTACCGAATTCTGATTGACCAGATTCCGCCTCCGGCCGAGCCGGGTGTCGTGCATATGGTTCTACGACTCTCAATTCCGATCTTCGCCCTGCCGGCTGGCCATACATTTCCAGATGTGCAGTTTCATCTGGAACGCGTCGGCGAAAAGATCTATCTCGTGGGGCTCAACGCCGGCAATCTTCACGAAAAGATTCGCGACATTGTACTTACGACGAGCGATGGTCACAAATTGAAGGCTGAATCCGGCGCATCGCCCTATCTTCTCTCCGGCGCCACAAGGCGTTGGCAAATTGCGGCGCAGGATTCTCTGCCGTTGACAAGCGAAGCCTTGCAGTTGACGGCGCAAGCGGATGCCGGCGCGATCGACCAGCAGGTTCGTCTTGTCCCGGCGCGATGATTCCACCATATTGACGGCCAAATGGCTCCGCCAGGCGGGGATTGCTTTCCTTTTTATGGCCATCCTGCCGCGATTGGTCGCTGCCAGCGAGGCGGCGGCCAAATCAGGTTCTGAAGCAGCGATTCCTTCAGGCTCCGAAGCCGCGAATCCCTCAACCTCCGAGACGGCGCTCGATGCTACCACTGAAGCAGCCTTTGAGGCAGCCTCCGACTCAAACGTCGACCAGAAACTGCTTTTGGAGGTCTGGATCAACGGCCGTTCTACGGGAAAGATCGGAGAATTCATCCTGCGCCGGAGCAGGCTGATGGCGCGGCCGGATGAACTGCACGACCTCGGTTTCCGCGTGCCCGACTCCCTGGCTTCGAGACCTGGCACTTTGGTTGCATTGGCCGATCTGCACGGGCTAACTTGGACGATCGATCAAAAGAACCAGATCTTGCGCGTCACCGCCGCCGACAGTGCCCTGGTGCCGACAGTGTTTCAGCCCGGGGGGAGCGAAGCGTCATCAGGCCGCCGAACGATCGAAAGCGGCACCGGCATGACGCTCAATTACGATGTTGCCGGCACATTCGCCAGCGGCCAGAACGGCGGCACCGGATCAGTCGATCTGCGCAGCTTTGCACCCTGGGGCATCGTCAGTTCCGATTGGCTCGGCTTTGCCGGTAACGCTTCGGGAAGCACAGGTGCAACCAAGGCAACCCGCCTCGATTCGGCTTTCACATTTGCGGATGTGAATTCGCTCCGTCGCTATACGCTGGGCGACTTTATCACAAGCGGCTTGGCTTGGAGCCGTCCGTTTCACATCGAGGGCGCGCAGACGAGGTCGGACTTCAGCATGCGTCCGGACCTGATCACCTTTCCGCTTCCCACGCTGACCGGCTCGGCCGCAGTCCCGTCCACCGTGCAAGTGCTCGTCAACGGAAATGTAGTGGCCTCAAATCAAGTCGATCCAGGCCCCTTTGAGATTCCGCAGCTTCCGGTGATCTCGGGGGCGGGCACCATCACGATGACCGTGACCAACGCCATGGGCCAGCAAGTGAGTGTAACGCAGCCTTTTTATGGCGGCGCGACGCTGCTTGCTCCGGGTCTGCAAACCTACTCCGTGCAAACTGGCTTGGTGCGGCGTAATTGGGGCGCGGCCAGCAACGACTATGGAAAGATGGCGGGGACGGCATTTTACCGCCGCGGTCTGACCCAGAAGTTCACGGTCGAAGCCGCTGCGGAGGGTACGCCGGGCGCTTTCATGGCCGGCGCGGGTGGAGCGGCGGTGGTAGGCAAACTGGGAATCCTCAATTTCGATATGGCTGCCAGTGGCGCCTCAGGACAACTCGGTGAGTTGTATTCCGTTGGAGCACAGCACATCGGAACCAAATTCAGCCTGGGCGGCTCGGCCATCCTTGCCAATCGCAACTACCGGGATGTGGCATCAATGAATGGCTCGGGAGTTCCGCGCAAACAGCTCAACGCCTTCACAGGCCTCTTTCTTAGGCATATCGGTACAGCCGGCCTAGCCTACGCGGAAATTGACGAGGATGCTTCTCCCACCGCGGTTCAGGCGCTCGGAGCCCAGGCCCAGCATTCGCATGTCGTTACCGCAAATTACTCCATGCAGATCCACCGCATCTCATTCTACGTTAACGAGTTCAGAGATTTGGATTCCAGCGGCAGCAGTAGCCTGCAGGTTGGTTTTACCATTCCGCTCGGCAGACGAAGCTCGGCCTCTCTCAGCGGCTCGTCGACCGGTAGTGGGCAGGCTCAGGTGCAACAGTCGGCGGTGCGGGTCGGTGACTGGGGCTACCAGGGCTACGTCTCCGAGGGCAACGGCAGTCATGAATTCGGCCAGGTGCAATATAAGTCGCCTGTAGGAATGTTTATTGCCGGAGTCGACCAGGCGGGATCGCAAACTACGGTCCGCGTTGAGTCCCAAGCGGCAGTTTCGCTCGTCGACCAGGGCCTGTTCCCCTCGAACACCATCTACGACAGCTTCGCGATTGTGGATACAGCCCCCGTGCAGCATGTCCATGTCTACCAGGAAAACCGCGATGTGGGCACCACGGACAAAGAGGGACGGCTGCTGGTGCCGGATATGCGCGCATTCGATGTGAACCAACTCGGCATTGAGCCGACTGATGTTCCGGCAGACGCGACGCTGAGCAATGACAAGAGAGTGGTGCGGCCCCAGGATCGCTCCGGCGTCGTGATCAGATTCCCCATTCAATTCAGCCACGCTGCGTTGCTGCAACTGGTGGATGCGGCCGGGCTTCCCTTGCCGCTCGGCAGCTCCGTAACTTTGCGCGCCACCGGCGCAGTCGTCCCAGTTGGCTACGATGGCAACGCGTACGTTGAGGGCCTTAGTCCCCGCAATGAACTTGCAGTGGAGTTGCCCAATGGACACCATTGCACGGCCTCCTTCGACTACAAGCCTGTTAGCGGAGATATTCCATCGATCGGACCGCTGCGCTGCCTGGAGAAGAAGCCATGAAACGAAAACTTTTGGCGGCAGGACTACTGATCCTTTCCTGCGGCACTCTGAAGGCAGCGGCACAGACCTGCACGCTCACGTTAGGCGATCTGAATTTCGGTACCTACACTGGCACGCAACTAGACGTCACCAGCGCTAAGGGGCAATTCAATAACATACCGGACTGTACCGGATCGTGGCAGATTCCTCTCAATGCCGGATTGGGGGTAGGTGCGACTGAAACCACTCGGAAGATGACATCCATGGGCGGCGCCGAGTTGAACTACGAAATATTCCAGGATGCCGCACGGACCACCAATTGGGGTGGGACTGGCAACGACCTGACAGGGAACAATTACTCGGTGTCCATCTACGCCTATGGCCGGATCCTGCCGAATCAGAACGTCGCTCCTGGCACTTATACCGATACGATCTCCTCCGCTACCACCTCGTTCACCGTCACTGCGTTCATCCAGGCCAACTGCACGATTTCGGCGAATAACCTTAGCTTCGGCACCTACACAGGCGCGCTGATCAACGCTACGACCCTCCTGACCGTCACCTGCACCAATAAGACGGTATTCGCCATTGGCCTGAACGCCGGCACAGCAACCGGGGCAACCGTTACCACAAGAGCGATGACGGGCCCCGGCTCGGCCACTTTGGGTTACTCGTTGTTCAGAGATAGCGGGCGTACTTTGAACTGGGGCAACACCGTCGGCACCGATACGCTTCAAGAGACTGCCACTGGCAGCGCCGTGCAGTACACCGTATACGGACAGATCCCCGCGGGGACGGTGCCTGTGCCCGGCACGTACACCGACACGATCATTGCTACCGTGAGCTATTGATGACAAGCTCGCCGCTCTGCCTGGAGGAGAGGCCATGATGCGAAGATTGACGATTGCTTTGCTTTTCCTGACGATGGGCTGCGTCCGGCTCGCCGCACAAGGCAGCTGTCAGATAGGCAACACGTTTTCTGTCTTTTTTTCCAGTTACAGCTCCGCTACAGTGCAGACTACCGGCTCAATCCAGTTCACATGCCCTAATAACACGCCCTATACCATCGGTCTCAATGCCGGAACGACCCCTGGCGCGACCGTGACAAACCGAATGCTGCTTAGAACTTCGGACCAGGCAACGTTGGGGTATCAGTTGTTCAGCGACGCGTCTTACACAACAAACTGGGGAAACACCGCTGGAACGAGCTGGGTGACCGGAACTGGAACTGGCAGTCAGCAGACCGCGACGATCTACTCGCAGATCCCTGGGGCCGAGGCCTTCTTCTCGAGTCAGAACGGAACCAACTTCACCGATATGGTCACCGTGACCCTCTCCTGGGGAAGCTACCAGACGACCCGCACCATCCAGGTGACGCTGCAGCAGGTATCCCCAGGTTGCGGGATCGGCGCGAATGCCCTGAACTTCGGTAGCTATACCGGGACGGTACTGAACGCCACCACGACCATTCAAGTTGCCTGCACCGGCGGTACCGCATACAACGTTGGCCTCAATGCAGGAACCGGCGTCGGAGCGACCGTGACCACTCGCGAGATGACCGGTCCAGCCGGGGCTTTGCTAAATTACAAAATGTTCAGCAACTCCGGACGCACGACTAACTGGGGCAACACAATCGGTACTGACACGGTGGCAGGAACTGGCAATAATGGAATTCAGAATCTCACCGTCTATGGCGAGATTCCATCCGGACAGACCGTTGCATCGGGTAGTTATGCCGATGTGATTATCACCACCCTCACGTACTGATCCGTCAATCTTCCTCGCAAAGACCGGGTCCAACAGTTGCGCTGTCGCCGATAGCTTGGCGCTTTCGGCGGAAGAGGTGTACAAAGAGGGAGATTCGGCCACGCATTTTTGGCGGAACGAGCAGCAAAACCTGTGAAGCTGGAGAGTCGGCGATGAAGGCATTGGTCAAATCCAAGGCAGAGAAGGGGCTGTGGCTTGAGGAGATTCCAGAGCCGGCAGTTGGCATCAACGATGTACTGGTGCATGTGCGCTACACCGGAATCTGCGGCACCGATGTTCACATTTACAACTGGGACGAGTGGGCGCAGAAGACGATTCACGTGCCGCTGACAATCGGGCATGAGTTCGTAGGCGAAATTGTCGAGGTCGGCTCAAATGTCAATGACTTTTTCCCCGGCGATATCGTGAGCGGCGAAGGGCATGTGATCTGCGGACGCTGTCGTAACTGTCTTGCTGGAAGACGCCATCTCTGCGCTTCTGCGCAGGGCGTCGGAGTCAACCGCGCTGGGGCCTTTGCCGAATTGATCTCGCTGCCCTGGGCCAATATCTGGCGCCACCACCATGGCATCGATCAGCAGGTCGCGGCGATCTTCGATCCTTTTGGCAACGCCGTGCATACGGCGCTTTCGTTTCCGGTGTTAGGGGAGGATGTTTTGATCACCGGCGCAGGACCGATCGGCATCATGGCGATTCCTGTGCTGAGATATGCCGGCGCGCGTCATATCGTCGTCACCGATTTGAATCCTCATCGTCTGGAACTGGCACGAAAGATGGGCGCAACTGTGGCCGTGAATCCCGATGAGACGCCGCTCAACGAGGTGCAGAAAAAACTTGGCATGGTCGAAGGCTTCGATGTGGGGCTTGAGATGTCGGGCAGCCCGCAGGCATTGCTGCAGATCATCGCAAATATGTGCCACGGCGGAAAGATCGCCATTCTCGGCATCCCGGCCAAGGAAACACCTCTCGACTATCGTCCAGTGATCTTCAATATGCTGACGATCAAGGGGATCTACGGGCGGGAGATGTATGAGACCTGGTACAAGATGTCGGTGATGCTGGAGTGCGGCGTGGACATTTCACCTGTGATCACGCACCGATTTGCTTACTCCGATTTTCAACGGGGTTTCGACGCGATTATTGCCGGTGAAGCGTGCAAAGTGGTGCTGGACTGGACGAGTTTGCGTTGAAGCCTCTGCGCGAGTACAGGGCCGAGGGTGGAGGACGCTATGTACGGTAAAGTGCAATTATCTCTGCAGGCCAGAATCGCCGAGATCAAGAGCGCCGGCCTCTACAAGCAGGAGCGCATCCTCTCTGGCCCGCAGCAGACTAAGGTCTCGGTCGCTGGCGGTGCGCTGGTTCTCAACTTATGCGCCAACAATTATCTTGGTCTGGCCAATCATCCTTTAGTGCTTCAGGCTGCACACGACGCCTTGCAACAGTGGGGCTATGGTTTGGCAAGTGTGCGATTCATCTGCGGAACTCAGTCGCTTCATAAACAGCTCGAAGATCGACTGAGCAAGTTTCTCGGTACGGAAGACACAATCCTTTACAGCTCGTGTTTTGACGCCAACGGCGGCTTGTTTGAGACGCTGTTGGAGGCTGAAGACGCAGTCATATCCGACGAATTGAACCACGCTAGTCTCATCAATGGGATCCGGCTGAGCAAAGCAGCGCGCTATCGCTATCGCAATGGCGACATGGACGATCTGGAGGCAAAACTCAAAGAGTCTGCGTCAGCGCGGCATCGTCTCATTGCCACAGACGGTGTCTTTTCGATGGATGGTTACTTCGCAAAGCTCGATAAGATATGTGACCTGGCCGAGAAGTATGAGGCGATGGTGCTGGTGGACGATTCGCATGCCGTGGGATTTATTGGCGAGAAGGGACGCGGCACGCCAGAGCTCTGTGGTGTTCAGGGCCGCGTTGATATCATCACGGGCACCCTGGGCAAGGCGTTGGGCGGAGCTAGTGGCGGCTACACAAGTGGACGCAAGGAGATCGTTGAACTGCTCCGACAGCGCTCGCGGCCGTATCTCTTTTCAAACTCAGTTGCGCCGACGATTGTCGCTGCATCGCTGAAGGTTCTCGACCTGTTGACGGAATCGGCGGAACTACGACGGCAGTTGCGTGAAAATACGCGCTTCTTTCGCGCGCGAATGGCCGAAGAAGGCTTCAACATGTTGCCGGGCGAGCATCCGATCGTTCCGATCATGTTCGGCGATGCCGCCGCTGCGGCGCGCATGGCGGAACTTCTGCTGACGAAAGGCGTCTATGTGGTTGCGTTCTCTTACCCCGTGGTACCCCAGGGTAAAGCGCGTATCCGCACACAGATTTCAGCCGCGCATACCCAGGACGACCTTGAATTTGCGGTAACGCAGTTTATTGCAGCCAGAGCAGAATTGGGAGCTTTGATTGCTGGAGAAGCTATGGCGGCAAACCATACAGCCAAAAGCTCTTGTGGGGATTCTCAGGCGGCGCGGCCCAGAACAGCCCTGCGCAGTGCGGAAAAACCAGAAAGTGATTTGACAACGTAACGAAATCGAGCGAGTCTATAAGCGAATACAAGGCGAAGGTATGGCCGCCGCAGCTGCGCTCCGACTCCAGATTGAAGATGCCCTTGCCACCCGCTTTCCGGCGGCGCTTACCCCTGTTTCGCGCACAATTCATGAGGTCGCGGCAACTGGAATTCCGGCTGCAGACGCGATGCTCAACGGCGGATTGCCGGTGGGAGCGATCAGTGAGTTGGTAGGGCCGGAGTGCTCTGGGCGAACCAGCCTCGCTCTGGCCTTTGTGGCGCGCAGGACGGCGGCGGGTAATCTCTGCGCCTGGATCGACGCCGGCGATGCCTTCGACCCTCAGTCTGCGGCAGCCAGTGGCGTGCGGCTCAGGCAACTGCTCTGGGTACGATGTCGCGACGCTGCATCTGCAATCGTGCGGAAGAGAGAAGAGAGACCCTGGACCCGACTAGATCAGGCCTTGCGTGCGACAGACCTGCTCTTGCAGACAGGCGGGTTTGGGGCCTTGGTGCTGGACTTGGGCGACATGAATCCGGCACACGGAACACGGATTCCGCTGGCCTCATGGTTTCGCTTTCGCAACGCTGCTGACCGCTCGCGTTGCAGTCTGGTGGTTCTCGGCCGGGCTTCATATGCGCAATCGAGCGCGGCGGTCGTGGTGGATTGTGCCCCTTTGCGAGTCGAGATCGTTGGCGGAACTGTGCTGGCCGCGAGTAGTTTTCAGCTCAGCGGCAGCCGGCGGCGATTTGTGACGCAACGAGCCGGAGTGCGCAAGCCGCCTGCCTCGATATGGAGCGTGCAGGCAGCATGGGACGAGGAAAAGAGCGCATGAGCCGTGAACTCTATGCCTGCGTGCGGGCCGCCGAGTTTCCGTTGCAAGCCTTGCTGCGTCTGCGCTCCGATCTGAAGGCGCAACCTGTCGTGGTGCTCGATGGTCCGGCACACGATCGGCGCGTTTGCGCTTTGAACCGGCTCGCCCGCCAGCGTGGAATCGTGCACGGACTGAGCGGCATGGAAGCAGAGAGTGTGAACGGCGTGCTGTTGCTGCCCCGCTCGCTCTCGGTAGAGCAGGCTGCGCGCGCTGCGCTGCTGGAAGCTGCCGCGCAATTCTCTCCGCGCATTGAAGAGGCAAGCGAGGCAACGGCCTGCTCATTTGTGCTTGATATTGCTGGCTCAGAGCTGCTCTTTGGTCCAGCCAAACAGATGTCTGCGCGTATGCGTGAGGCCCTGGCTGGCGCTGGCTTTCATGTCTCAGTAGCGGTGAGCGCCAATTTTCATGTCGCGCGCATGATGGCAGCTGCCGTGCGCGGAATTGTGATTGTGGAGCCGGGGGAGGAAGCTTCTTCGCTGGCCAAACTCCCACTCAACGCGCTCAAGCTCGAAGAGAACCCCCGCGAAACCTTCGCGGTGTGGGGCATTCGCACACTGGGCGAACTGGCCGCTTTGCCTGAGACTGAACTGGTCACGCGACTGGGCATGGAAGCTCGCGAGTGGCGCGCTCTGGCAAAAGGCGTGGCGCCACACATCTTTCGTCCAATTGAAGCAGCATTCGAGCTGCGCGAGTTCTACGAATTCGATTCGCCCGTAGAGCAGATGGATGGATTGTTGTTTCTGGCGGCGCGCATGATCGACTGTTTGATCGAGCGCGCCGCGAATCACGCATTGTCGCTCGCCTCGCTGGGTGCGGAAATGCGACTCGAAGGCGGCCAAACGCATCGACTTACGATACGTTCTGCTCTGCCAACGGCGGACCGCAAGTTTCTGCTGAAGCTGCTGCATCTTGAGTTGGCAGCGCATTCGCCTAAAGCCGCTGTACTGGCGCTCACGCTGACCGCCGAGCCAGGGAGATCGAGCAAGGTTCAACTCGACCTCTTTGCGCCGCCTCTGCCGGAGCCGTCGCAGTTGGATGTGACGCTTGCTCGCATCAAGACAATTGTTGGCGAAGATCGTGTGGGAACGCCGGTGCTCGAAGATTCGCATCGGCCGGCAAGCTTTCATATGGAGGCTTTCAGCGTAGATGCCGGAGCCGATACATATGATTCGCAGCCCGCGCGGCTGGCGCTGCGTCGCGTACGTCCGGCGCGTTTGATTCAGGTCACACTGCGTGAGAATATTCCCGCGGTCTTTCGCGACCGTGGCGAGAGATTCCAAGTTGGGGCGGCTTACGGCCCATGGCGTTCAAACGGCTGCTGGTGGTCCATCGACGCATGGGACACCGAGGAGTGGGATGTCTTGACTGCGGATCGCGATGGAGTCGCATTGAGTTGCCTGCTGGTTCACGACCGGCTGCGCAAAGAATGGCGGCTGGAGGCGCTGCTTGACTGAACCTCAGAGTTACGTCGAGTTACACGCCGCCAGCGCATTCAGCTTTCTGGCCGCTGCCTCGCAGCCTGAGACGCTCATCGAGCGGGCCTCAGAACTCGAACTGCCCGCCGTGGCGTTGGCCGATCGCAATGGCCTTTACGGCGTGGCGCGCTTTCACTCAGCTGCGCGGCATTGTGGCGTGAAGGCACATATCGGCGCCGAGATTGCCGTCTCTTCCTTTGGTCATCGCTTGCAGCCGGCTGCATGGCTGCCACATCGGGCGGTTAATGAACATGCGCGCATTGTGCTGCTCTGTGCATCGCAGGCTGGCTATCAGAATCTCTGCCAGTTAATCACTCGCTTCAAGATGCGTGAAACGACCAAGGCCGAGGGCGCTGCTACTCTAGACGATCTGGCGGAGTTCTCTGCTGGTCTGATCTGTTTGACGGGTGGTGGCGAAGGTCCGCTTGCCGCTGCTTTGGCAAATGAAGGCAGCCAGCGAGCAGCATCCATCATGCAGCAACTTGCCTCCATCTATGGCCGCGGCAATCTTTATATTGAACTGCAACGTCATCAGCAGCGGGAAGAGGAAGCTCGCAATCAGGCGTTGTTGGCGCTCGCTTCCACAGTGCGTCTGCCTGTCATTGCCACGAATGGAGTGCGCGCGGCAACCGAGGCCGACCGCCAGATCCTCGACGTGTTCACCTCCATTCGCCACCATACTTCTCTCGATTGTGCTGGCCGCCTGCTTACTTCGAACGCGACGCGCAGTCTGCGCAGTGCCCGCGAGATGTACGCACTCTTTCGCGATCTTCCCGAGGCCATCGCCAATACCGGTATTGTTAGCGAACGTCTGAGTTTTACCCTCGATAATCTTGGCTACGAATTTCCACACTATGCTGTCCCAGCGGGTGAAACCATGGATAGCTTTCTCGCCAAGCGCGTCGATGAAGGCGTCCGAAAACGATATGAGATTCCATCCAAGCTCCATCTTCTGCAGAAGGCACGCGCGCAGGTTAAGACCGAACTGACGCTGATCGCCAAGCTTGGTTTCGCCGGCTACTTTCTCATCGTCTGGGACATTGTGCGGTACTGCCAGCAGCAAGGGTTTCTTGTGCAGGGGCGCGGCTCGGCCGCTAACTCCGCGGTCTGCTACGCGCTCGAAATTACAGCGGTTGATCCGGTCGGCATGGAACTGCTCTTTGAACGATTCCTCAACGAGAGCCGCAACGAGTGGCCTGACATCGATCTCGATCTGCCGTCGGGCAACGAGCGCGAAAGCGTGATTCAACACATCTACGAACAATACGGCTCGCTAGGCGCAGCCATGACAGCGAACGTTATTACCTATCGCGGCCGTTCGGCCGCGCGCGAAGTAGGCCACACACTGGGCTTCAAGGAAGAGCAGATCGAGCGCCTCTCCGGCTTGATGGGCCACTGGGAGTGGCGCGGCGAAAACGACACATTGGAGCGGCACTTTGCGCAGGCTGGCTTCGATCTGAGTCATCCGCGCATCAATCACTACTTCAGTCTCTGCCAGCGAATGAAGAGCCTTCCGCGCCACCTGGGCCAGCACTCTGGCGGCATGGTGATCTGCGCTGGATTGTTAAACCGGATTGTTCCCATCGAGCGCGCTTCAATGACCGGCCGCACCGTTATTCAATGGGACAAGGAAGACTGCGCCGACCTCGGACTCATTAAGGTTGACCTCCTTGGTCTGGGCATGATGGCTGCACTCAAAGAGACCATCGAGCTGATACCGCGCCACTACAAAACGAGTGTCGATCTGGCCGCGCTGCCTGAAGATCCGCTGGTCTACGAGACTTTGCGCAAAGCAGACACGGTTGGAATGTTCCAGGTCGAAAGCCGCGCGCAGATGGCCTCGATTCCACATAACGCGCCCACACGCTTCTACGATCTGGTCATTCAGGTCGCTATCATTCGCCCAGGCCCCATCGCAGGCAAGATGATGCATCCCTACATGCGCCGCCGGCAGCACAAAGAAGCGATTACTTATCCGCATCGGTCCCTCGAGCCCGTGCTCGAGCGCACGCTTGGCGTCCCGCTCTTTCAAGAACAGCTTCTCCGTATGGCGATGACTGTTGCCGACTTCAACGGTGCAGAGGCTGATGAACTGCGTCGTGCCGTTGGTATGCGCCGATCCATGGAGCGCATGAAAAATCTGGAGGGCCGGCTGCGTTCGGGAATGTCTCGCAACGGCATCAGTATTGAAGTGCAGGACAATATCGTGCAAAGCATCTCATCGTTTGCCATGTACGGCTTTCCCGAGTCTCATGCAGCCAGCTTCGCGCTGATTGCCTATGCCTCTGCATACCTCAAGGTACATTACCTGGCTGCCTTCACCTGTGCGTTGCTCAACAATCAGCCTATGGGATTTTATTCGCCAGCCGTGCTCGTCAAAGATGCACAGCGTCATGGCCTCAGGGTGCGGCCCATCGATGTGCAGCGTTCACAGGCGGTTTGTTCACTCGATGAAGAGACAGACCAGTCGCTCTCGCTGCGCGTTGGTCTCAACTATGCGCGCGGAATGCGCGGTACTTCCATCGACGCGCTGCTTGCCGAGCGCGCGCTTGGTGGCCCTTTTGTATCGATTGACGATCTTGTGCGACGCGTGCCTGAACTCAACAGAAAAGAGCTGGTGCTGTTAGCTCGTATCGGCGCATTGAATTCACTCGACCGCGTCGGACATCGCCGAGACGCTCTCTGGCAGGTGGAAGAAGCCGGTCGTCCCGTTGGTCCGTTGCTTCGCAGGAGCGCGCAAGCTGCGCAATCGACGTCGGAATCGTCCCCCTTGGCCGCAATGACCAACGATGAGCGTCTCTATGCCGATTACGCAGGTACGGGTCTTACTACCGGGCCGCATCCGATGGCTTATCTTCGCGCGATGCTGTGTGCAAGAAATATAGTCTCTTCGATGGATCTCTTGGCCTGCCGGGCCAATGAACTCATTCGCATCGCCGGATGCGTCATCGCCCGTCAGCGACCCGGAACCGCCAAAGGATTCGTCTTTCTCTCGTTGGAGGACGAGACTGGAATCGCCAACATCATCCTTGCTCCGGATGTTTTTGAGCGAAATCGCGTGATTGTCACCCGCAATCGCTTTCTGCTCATCGCAGGCACAGTACAGAACGCGGACGGTGTCATACATCTCAAGGCGCGAGATCTGGAACCCCTGAGCGTCACCGAAGTTCCAATCGCTTCGCATAATTTTCATTGACTCGGCCGTTTATCCTGGTATGGCCAGCCTCTACCTCTTATAATTTAGCTAACACTGGTTAGACCTCTGCACTCAACGAACACACTTTCAATCCCATAAACTCAAATATTAGTCATCGTCAGATTGTTGTTTCGTATTGATTGTGCACAACTTAGACTCAGACGGCGATGGTTCTGAAAACAAGTGCGCTCAATATAGACAACCAACTTTCCGACGGGCAGCGCATTACTTTTCTGTTATAGATAATCGTAACTTGACACTCATTTGCTAAAACGTTTTACTTTGACACTGCAGTCGCATGAATGCAGTACCTGGCAAGAAGTGGTCTTATAAATGCACGTGCTGCTATGCCGATGCGGTTTGACCCGGTCGGGATAGCTTTTCATCTCTTTGTTGTCTTGAGTAATTCTCGTTTATTCAGGGCGCGTTCCGAGAGTGAATGCATAGCATTGCTCTCCTAAGTAGGTTTTGCGCTTAATTGCACAAAGCATAATACTTCTTACCTTTCTGCGATTTCATAGCATTTGACAATTCGTAACCGTTCAAAGCTAGGGACAGGAGAGGACTGTCTCAATCGGGAGACGTGTGACCTTCAATACCGGCATTATCTATCGGCAAGGGCGCTCATCCATTAAGACGTGGATCGGCGATGCACAAGGAGAAACCATGTTTAAGCATCTCTATTCCTTAGGTGGACAGACAAATGTCCGCCGATTGAGCGGGTACTTTATAGTATTCGCAGCTCTGCTTCTAACCCTCGTTTTGCCGGGTGCCGTCGCACAGACCCACGTCAGCAACCCTTACGTTGGCGCAAAGGTGTACGTCAGCCCGGACTGGACCACCGAAGTCGGGACCGCTGTCGCGACTGAACCTTCCGGTTCTACGCTCGCATCGCAGATGAGCGTGGTCGGAAACACTCCGGTCTTCGTGTGGATGGATCACATCGGCGCGATCTACGGCGGAGCGGCGGCCGGCGGACGGATGAGCCTAGCTCAGCATATCGCCGCGGCAGCTAGCCAAGCCAACGGTGCTGAGATCGTCGTCCAACTCGTCATATACGATCTTCCCGATCGCGATTGCGCAGCGCTGGCTTCGAACGGCGAGTTGAGCATTGCCGGAAACGACACGGTTACTGGTCCTACCGGCGCCAAGGAAACGCTCACCGGAAGCGGCCTGCAGGAGTATGAGAGCGATTACATCACTCCCATCGTCCAGGCCCTGCAAGCAGCGCCCTCGAATGTTCGCTTTGTGCTAGTCATCGAGGACGACTCGCTGCCCAATATTGTCACCAATACCGGCTATAGCTTTTCGCTTGCCAACTGCGTCGCGGCCAACGGCGGCCAGAGCTATCCGACCTACTCGATGACCGGCGTATATGTGGAGGCAATCCAGTACGCCCTCAATCAATTCCATGCGCTCCCGAACGCATATAACTACCTCGACATCGGCCATCATGGATGGCTCGGATGGACCGAGGGTGCTTCCCTCGCCTTTCCCTTCTACGCCAGTGTGGTAAAGGGAACGACGGCGCAGTTCGCCAGCCTGGATGGAATTATCACCAATACGGCCAACTACGGCCCGACCAAAGAGCCGTACATGACCGCGACCGAAGAGATCGGCGGCAATGAGGTTGAATCCGCCACCTTCTATTCCTACGATCCCGAAATCGATGAAGCGGACTACGCCCAGGAGTTCTATACGGGCCTGACAGGCGCGGGTTTCCCCTCCACGATCGGGTTCCTGATCGACACCTCGCGTAACGGCTGGGGTGGATCGGCACGTCCAACCGGACCGAGCACAAGCACCGACCTGAACACCTTCGTGAATGCGACGAAGATCGACGAGCGCGACGATATGGGCCAATGGTGCAACCAGGAAAACCAAGGCATCGGCGCGTTTCCGACTGTGAGCCCTGGCGGCGCCACCAATCTGCTGGCCTATGTCTGGGTCAAGCCTCCGGGAGAATCGGACGGCGATTATCCAAACGGCGATACAAACGCAGCGCACCTCGCCCTCGGAGCTAGCCATGGCGATGAGAACTGCGACCCGGCGCATGACAATACGCTGGCCAACGGCATGGCTGTGAACTCGATCCCGAACTCGCCGCCGGCCGGCGATTTCTGGCTCACCGAGTTCCTCCAAGACGTGCAGAATGCCTATCCTCCGATTCCAGTTGGCAACGGCTTCTCGATCACGACGACCCCTGTAACAGTGATTCAGGGAGCGACTGGGACAAGCAGTGTCACGGTCAGCGAATTTGGAACCTTTAGCGGTACTGTGGCACTGAGCCTGAGCACCCTTCCGGCAGGCGTTACTGCGGCCTTCAACCCGACTTCGGTCACCGGTTCCGCGGGCAGCACGCTTACCTTCACCGTCGCTAGCACGGCGGTCCCCGGGACCTATCCGCTCACTGTGACTGGAACCAGCGGCTCAACCGTCGAGACTGCCAGCCTCAGCCTAGTTGTAGGTTTCTCGCCCCAATTCACGATTACCGCTTCTTCTCCAACGGTCTCCTTGCCGGTCGGAACGAACCCCACTGACAGTTTCACCATTACCTATGAGGGCGGACTCACCGGAAGCGTATCAGTGAGCGCAAGCGGCGCGCCAAATGGAATGCAAATCAACTTTGCTCCCAACTCGGTGAATTCGCCGGGCGGCACGATTGTTGCGAACTTCAGCGCGCAGAGCAGCACACCGGCCGGATCCTATCCAATTCAGATTGTGGGAACGGACGGCTCAGTTACAAATTCCGTCACCATCACCGTCACCATTCCGGCAACGGGCTTTACGCTTTCGCCGGCATCAAGCACCCTGTCGGTCACTCAAGGCAACAGCGTCACCCAAACCATCACTGTAACGGATCTGCCCGGATTCACCGGCACCGTGTCGTTTAACGCAACCGGCATGCCCAGCGGCGTGACTGCTTCATTCAATCCGACGTCATCGGCGACCTCCACCGTTCTCACGCTCGCGGCCAGCAGCACAGCCTCGACCGGCGCGTTTACGATCACCGTCACCGGAACTTCTGGAAGCAATAGCGCAACGGCCACTATCACGCTGAACGTCGGTTCTGGGACAGGCAGCTTCACGCTGAAGCCCTCGGCGACGACGCTGTCGGTTGCTCAGGGCGCGAGCGGAACCGACACGATTACGGTAACGGACGTGAGCCCCTTCACGGGTAGCGTAGCGTTCACCGCAACCGGTCAGCCCAGCGGCGTCACTGCCTCCTTCAGCCCGACATCTTCGGCGACCTCCAGCGTCTTGACTCTGGCGGTTGGCAGCTCGGTTGCGGCTGGAAACTACACGATCACCGTCACCGGAACCTCCGGGTCCCTGACCGCAACGACAAGCTTCACCTTGACGGTGACCTCTGTGACAGGCAGCTTCACGCTGAAGCCCTCGGCGACGACTCTGTCGGTTGCTCCGGGCGCCAGCGGAACCGACACGATTACGGTAACGGACGTGAGCCCCTTCACGGGTAGTGTAGCGTTCACCGCGACCGGTCAGCCCAGCGGCGTCACTGCCTCCTTCAGCCCGACATCTTCGACGACCTCCAGTGTTCTGACTCTGGCAGTCGGCAGTTCGGTGGCGGCTGGAAACTACACAATCACGGTTACGGGAACCTCCGGTTCTCTGACCGCAACGACAAGCTTCACCTTGACCGTGACTGGCACCTCGCCCAAGTGCACCGTTGACTACACGATCTCCAGCCAGTGGGGTGGAGGCTTTGGAGCAGCGATCGCCATCGTCAACAACGGCTCGACAGCCATCACAAACTGGACGCTGACCTGGACCTTTGCCAACGGCCAGACCGTCACTCAGCTTTGGAATGGCATTGAGAGCCAGAGCGGAGCCAACGTAACAG
This sequence comes from Occallatibacter sp., assembly GCA_050010735.1. GTDB lineage: Bacteria > Acidobacteriota > Terriglobia > Terriglobales > Acidobacteriaceae > Telmatobacter. The sequence goes on from JBEKKL010000018.1 coordinate 31,228, forward strand.
TGACCAATGAGCCCTACAACGGCAGCATTCCCGCCGGCGGAACTCTCAATGGCATCGGATTCAACGGCAGCTGGAACAACGTCACCAACGCAATACCAACGGCGATCTCGCTCAACGGAACCGCCTGCACAGTCAACTAGCTCACTCGCGCGACGAGTGGTTGCTTCAACATGAACGGGGTGGAGCAGGTCATTTGACCTGTTCCGCCCCACAACAAGCTGTGATTCACGCGAACCGAAAGTCATGAGTGGAGGATCGTCGATGCATTTCGCATTCAAAGGTTCGAAAAATCAGGTGCGCACCGGTCTGCCAGCAGTGCAGGCTGTCTTGGTACTCGCGGCTCTGATATTGGCTCTTATAACACCCAGTGCACTGGCTCAAGGAGCAGGCTACTGGCACACAAGCGGCAATAAAATCCTCGACTCCAACGGCGTGGAAGTTCGTTTCGCTGGAATTAACTGGTATGGTGCTGAAACTCCCGACTATTTGGTTCACGGGCTGTGGGCACAGGACTACCACACTGTTTTGAACAACATTAAAAGCTTAGGCTACAACGTAATTCGAATCCCATTTTCCAATCAATTAGTAGAGAGCAACCCGGTTCCAACTAACTACTCAAATTACGTAAATGGACCCGTCAATCAAGCTCTGGTTGGGCAGACCGCACTACAAGATTTGGACACCATCATCGCTTATGCAGGATCGATCGGCCTGCGTGTAATTCTCGATAATCACCGTTCCGAGGCGGGTGAGACCAATGAAGCCAACGGCCTTTGGTACACGAGCGCTTACCCACAGGCAAACTGGATCGCAGACTGGCAGACCATGGCAACGCGCTACAGCGCGAGCACGTTTACCTTCAATGGCAATCCGACGGTCATCGGCATGGACCTGCGCAATGAGCCGCACCTGTCTGGCACTGGCTCCACGACAGGCTCTTGCTGGACTGGAGACACGGCGACCAATGGCTGCCCGACGAGCCTTACCACCCAGAACTGGCCGGTCGCTGCTGAAGCTGCCGGCAATGCCATCCTGGCCATCAACCCCAAGCTGCTGATTATTGTTGAGGGAAACGACTGCTACAGCGGTGTTTGCGGCTGGCAAGGCGGAAACCTGATCGGAGTTGCGAGCAATCCAATCACGTTGAGCGTCTCCAACCAACTGGTTTATTCCGCGCATGATTACGGTCCGAACCTCTTCCAACAATCCTGGTTCAACAGCAGCACAACCACAGCCAGCCTGGATGCAGTATGGAACAAGTACTGGGGATACATCAGCGCCAACGGAATCGCGCCTGTTTGGCTGGGTGAGTTCGGCACGGACAACACGAGCACAGACATCGAGAATACCGCAGCCGGCAGCCAGGGACAGTGGTTCCAGAGTCTGGTCGGTTATCTGCAAAACAACTCTACGATTAACTGGACCTATTGGGCGCTGAACGGTGAGGACATCTACGGCCTGCTGGATGGCAGCTATGATGACACTCCAGTCAGCTCATTGAAGCAGTCCCTGCTCTCTGGCATTCAATTCCCGCTGGCCGCAACTTCCACGCCGAGCTTCACGCTGACATCGTCGGCGTCGTCATTGACGGTTGCCCAGGGCGGCAGCGGCACCGACACCATTTCGGTGGTCGACGCGGGCGGATTCACGGGCAGCGTAGCGCTTGCCACTTCGACACTGCCCAGTGGAGTCACTGCGACATTCGGCACGAATCCCGCAACAGGAACCAGCATCCTCACAATAACGGCTAGCGCATCGGCGCCTCAAGGAACCTCCACGATCACTGTCACCGGAAGCTCGGGCGCATTGGTCCCGGCCACCATGACCTTCACGCTCACCATTGGACCCGCGAGTGGTGGGACCTTCTCGCTTTCGGCATCACCGGCAGCACTATCGATCGCTCAAGGCGCCACTGCGACCGAAACCATCACAGTCACTGACAGCGGTGGATTCACCGGTGCCGTGACCATCAGCGTTCCCGGTTCGGGTGGTGGCATAACGATCAGCGGCTGCAATACTCCGATTACCGGTAATGGAAGTTGCACGCTCACGCTAACAGCCAGCAGTACAGCCACAGTGGGAGCCTCCAACCTCACCATCACCGGAACCTCTAGTACGCTGACCGCGACGACAAGCTTCACCTTGACGGTGACCTCGGTCACGGGCAGCTTCACGCTGAAGCCCTCGGCCACGACTCTGTCGGTTGCTCAGGGGGCCAGCGGAACCGGCACGATTACGGTAACGGACGTGAGCCCCTTCACGGGTAGCGTAGCGTTCACCGCAACCGGTCAGCCCAGCGGTGTGACTGCCTCCTTCAGCCCGACATCTTCGGCGACCTCCAGCGTCCTGACTCTGGCGGTTGGCAGCTCGGTTGCGGCTGGAAACTACACGATCACCGTCACCGGAACCTCCGGGTCCCTGACCGCAACAACCAGCTTCACGCTGACTGTGACCACTACCGGGCTCGGTAGCTTCACGCTGAAGCCCTCGGCGACGACTCTGTCGGTTGCTCCGGGCGCCAGCGGGACCGGCACGATTACGGTGACAGACGTGAGCCCCTTCACGGGTAGCGTAGCGTTTACCGCATCCGGTCAGCCGACCGGAGTCACTCCCACCTTCAGCCCAGCGTCTTCCACGACCTCCAGCGTTCTGACTCTGGCAGTCGGTAGTTCGGTTGCGGCTGGGAACTACACGATCACAGTCACTGGAACCTCCGGATCTCTGACCGCAACGACAAGCATTACCCTGACCGTGACTGGCACGGGCGGCGGCTGCGCGGTTACTTACACAATCTCACCGCAAAGCTCCAGCCAGTTCGGAGCAACTGTATCCATCAAGAACAACGGAAGCACAACCCTGAGCAACTGGTCGCTGACCTGGACCTTTGCCAACGGACAGACTATTGCCAATTCGTGGAATGGTGCCGTAACGCAGAGCGGAGCCAACGTCACGGTGAGCGAACAGGCAGGCCAAACATGGGAGAACATTCCGGCCGGCGGATCCTACTCGGGATTCGGCTTTAACGGTACCTGGAATGGCGTTACCAACGCGAAACCGACGGCGTTCTCGCTCAACGGTGTCGCCTGCACAGTCAACTAGCAAACTAAAGCAGCGTGCAATTGCAACAATAATAACGGGGCGGAACAGGTCATAGGACCTGTTCCGCCCATACTTAGTCTCTCGTCCTCATTTACTCTTCGTCGCGCACCAGGATCACGTTGAGAAATCGCGGTCCATGAACGCCCTTGATGCGTGTCATTTCAATATCTGCCGTAGCGCTTGGGCCTGAAATGTAAGTGGCCAAACTCGGCGGCTTCGGGCAGCGGTCAAAATACTCAGGCAGCGTCTCCACAACTTGACTCGCGTACAAGATGCAAAGGTGCCAGTCGGGCAAGAGCGTTAGCACTCGCCTGCCCTCGGTTTCGGAGTGATGAAGCACGATGGTTCCGGAATCGGCGATGCCGCAGAAGGCCATTGTTACCACGCCTTCGGTCTCTTCGATTTCGGAGTACTCAAGCTCACGGTCAATCTTCCAAACGAATCCAGCCGCAAGCCAATCGGGAGGCAATCCCGTTGGTGCAACAAATGTTTGCCGGCCGCTCGATGCAAGCTGAGCGCCAATCACCGCGGGCAGGTCTTTCGGTGCGCACTCAACTACATCGGCATCGTACTCGCGCAGCCGCTCGATCATCAGCTTTAGACGATCTTGAGCGCCCAGCTTGCCGCGCCGGATGTAGTCTCGGGGAAGCCCGACGGGAGCGGGCTCGGATGAAGGCAGCTTGAGCGTGGCGGAGCGGACGCGGTCGAGAATCAGGCGCCGGGATTGGGATGGTGTGCTCATCTTTCCTCCTTGCCGCGTGCCGCCCACCATTGGCGGAAGCTCTGATCAGGCAGGCCTCGCAGATCGCGGGTCTGAGTCCATTTGGAGCCCAGGCTTGGCAGGTTGTGAATCCATCCATCCTTGCGCGTGAACGGGCGCAAGGCGAGGCGGCCCAACCACTGAGCCGCGCGGAAGCGCCGCGCTCCGCCAAAGATCATATTGGCTGCTTTCATTCCGATGAACATAAAATCGCCGAACTGAGCGATACTGCGGCGTTCCTGATTGACTACTTGAGAGCGCAGCTCGAGCAGCACCTTGGGAATCTCAATCTTGACTGGACAAACGTCATAACAGGCGCCGCACAGCGACGAGGCATAGGGCAGCGATTGCGCGCGTCGCATCTGCATCAGCTGCGGAGTAAGAATGGCGCCGATCGGTCCAGGGTAAACCGATCCATAGGCGTGCCCACCGGTCTGCCGGTAGACCGGGCAAGTGTTCAGGCAGGCGGCGCAGCGGATGCACCTCAAAGTCTGCCGCTCGGTGGGCCGCGCCAGAATCGGCGAGCGGCCGTTGTCCAGCAGAACCACGTGAAAGCGCTCGGGCCCATCGCCGGGAGTGACGCCTGTCCACAGGGACGTATAGGGGCTCATGCGTTCGCCGGTGGCCGAACGCGCCAGCAATTGCAGCATGACTTCAAGATCGGAAAAACGCGGCAGCACCTTCTCAATGCCGGCCAGAGTAATCAAGGTTCGTGGCAGCGTGAGACACATGCGGCCGTTGCCCTCAGACTCCACGATCGCCACCGAGCCGGTTTCGGCAATGAGGAAGTTGGCTCCGCTAATGGCGGTGGGAATGGTGAGAAACTTCTGGCGAAGGTAGTTTCGCGCCGCAGCGGTCAGCGCTTTCGGGTCGTCGGGCAGATCTTTAAGTCCCATGCGCCGGGCAAAGATTTCGCGCACCTGGCTGCGGTTCACATGCAGTGCGGGCACGACGATGTGCGAAGGCTCGTCTTCGCCCAGTTGCAGGATTAACTCTGCTAGGTCGGTCTCATAAGCATGAATGCCCGCGGCCTCGATCGCGGGATTCAATTGAATCTCGGCGGAGGTCATGGTCTTGATCTTGATGACCTCGCTGGCCTGCTCCTGGCGCAGCAACTCAACGATGATCGCGCACGCCTCTGCTGCGTCTGAAGCCCAATGGACCTTGCCTCCGGCAGCGGTGCAGCGTGTTTCGAACTCTTCGAGATAATCTCCCAGATGATCGAGTGCATGACTGCGGATGGCTGCCGCCGCCGTCCGCAACTGCTGCCAGTCGGATTTTTCAGCCACGAGCCTGGCGCGCTTGGTCTGGATCACATCCGTGGCGTGTGCGACATTCTTACGCAATTGCGGATTGCGCAGCACGGGCAGCGCCGCGGTGGGGAAGGGAGGCGCGAAACGAGGATCGAGAACCGGATGCCCTGTGTATGACGTGCTCATGCGACCTCCTCTGGCTTTGCGCCTTCAGTGGCGCACAAGATCTGCGCCAGGTGAATCGTGCGCATCGCCGCATATTGTCTGTGCATTGCTCCGCCCAGATGCATCAGGCAACTGTTGTCGAGAGCGGTGCAATACTCGGCTCGTGTCGCAAGCACGTCTTGCATTTTCGCGGCGAGCATGGCCGAAGAAACTTCAGCGTTCTTGATGGAAAACGTGCCGCCGAAGCCGCAACAGCGATCCATATTTGCAAGTGGAATCAGCTCCAACCCGCGAACTTTGCTCAGGAGCCGCATCGGCCGGTCGCCCACATGGAGACCGCGCAGGCTGTGGCAACTGGCATGATAAGTCACACGATGAGGAAAGTATGCGCCCACGTCTTCAACGCCCAGCCGGTCGATAAGGAACTCGCTCAACTCATAAATCTTGGGCAGCAGGGCCGCGAACTCACGGCGCAGCGACTCGTCTCCCAGTTCGTCGAAAAGTCCCGGATACTGATCGCGAATCATGGCCACGCACGAGGAGGAGGGGATGACAACCGTCTCTGCCTCCCGATACAGCTTGACGAAACGTTTGGCCTGACAAAAGGCTTCAATGCGGAAGCCGGTATTGGCGTGCATCTGGCCGCAGCAGGTCTGTCGAGGGTCAAACTCAAGCTCGACACCCAGCCGTTCAAGCAGCCGCACAACTGCGCGGCCCGTCTCGGGAAAGAGCGTGTCGTTATAGCACGTGATAAACAGCGATGCGCGCATGATCGAATCCTGAGATTTATTTTCATCTTCGCCGCGTTGAGAACGCTCTATACGCCTCCGCTACGTTGCGAGGACATCGTCAATGAGGGTCGTACTGCGGTCACGCCCGATTTTGCAACCGACAAACGCATAGAACGCCACGAAAAAGTAGCAGGCCAGCGGAATGGCATAAGCATAGGCGATGCTACGCGTGTACTGCGATAACAGCCCCATGGCCGGCGTGAGCACCGCCCCTCCGACGATCGCCATCACAATGAGTGATCCGCCAATTTTGGCATTCGGTCCCAACCCCTCGATTCCCAGCGCGAAGATTGTGGGAAACATCACCGACATAAAGAAGCTGGTCAAAAAGATCGCCCAAAGTCCAACCCATCCCGGATGCAGAATTCCAGCGGCAAGCAGCGCAATGTTGATCACACTATAGACGCCCATCAATCGGCCCGGTTTCACGAACTTCATCAGCGCCGAAGAGGAGAAGCGGCCCACGCCAAAGGCGGCCAGTGTTCCAGTGAGAAAGTATCCGGCTACTTTTTCCGGCTGATGAGTCGAGTCCTGTACATACTGGATGAAATAGCTCCATGTGCCCACTTGCGCGCCGACATACATGAACTGCGCAACGATCGCCAACAGAAAATGCGGATACCGCAACAGATCGCTGAAATGGCCGTGGTTGGACGCGGTCGTGCCTTCCTCGCCGGCGACGACGGGAAACGTCGTGTGCCAGATCAGAAAAGCGAGAAGAAATGCGACAGCGCCTAGAGCCAGATACGGGTCCACAACGCGTAGCGTTTCGTGTCGAAGGTATGCCTCATAAGTATGCGAGGCTTTCATCGCTGCGATCTGCGGGTCTTTCAACTCGACCCCTGAAAAGATAAAGACGGTCCCAACCAGAACGCCGAGAATCGATCCCAATGGATTGAATGCCTGGGAAAAATTAAGCCGGCGCGCGCCTCCCGTGCCATCTCCCAGCTGCGCGATGAAGGGGTTTGCGGCGGTCTCAAGAAACGAGAGCCCGCTGGCGATCACAAAAAGTGCAAAGAGAAAAAAGGAGTATCGCGCCACGATTGCGGCGGGCCAGAAGAGCAGAGCCCCCGCACCCAGCAGGCACAGGCCGGCGAGGAAACCGGCCTTATACCCGTACTTGCGCATCAGCAGTGCGGCTGGCGTAGCAAGCAGAAAGTAGCCCATGTAGAAGGCCGACTGCACAAGCCCCGCCTGAAAGCGCGAGATGGCAAACGATTTCATGAACTGCCGGATCAGCACATCGTTCAGGTTATTGGGCACGCCCCAGAGAAAAAACAACGACGTGACCAGAATGAAGGGCAGGCGCATCCCAATCGGAACGAGCCTCTCTACATTGCCCGCTCGCTGCAGCGTCTCCGATGCGGGAGTCAACATGTTCCTCCAGAGAGAATCACTGAGAATCTTCTACTTTGCGTTTCTGTTGTGATTCATGTAGACCACATGAGTCTGCAGGAACTCCTCAAGCCCATGAGGTCCGTCCGCGCCGCCAATACCGGACTTGCGCCATCCGGCGTGGAAGCCCTGCATGGCCTCGAAGTGCTCGCGGTTCACGTAGGTCTCGCCGAACTTCAGCTCGTTGGCGGCGCGCATGGCCGCGTCGAGGCTGCGCGTAAAGATCGATGACGTGAGACCGTACTCGCAGTCGTTGGCCAGGTCGATGGCTTCGTCGAGATCCTTGAACGTGCCAATCGGCAACACTGGCCCAAAGATCTCCTGACGCATGATATCCATCTCTTGCTTGCAATGGGTCAGAACTGTGGGCTGGTAGTAGTAGCCGTGCCCGCGCTCGTCGCGATGTCCGCCAACAGCAATTTGCGCGCCTTCCTTCACGGCCAGTTTGACCGCCGCCTCCACGCTTTGCAACTGCGCCCGGCTGACCAGAGGTCCCATCTCAACGCCTGCGGCGAATGGATCGCCTGCGACCGTCTTCCGCATCGCTTCGGTCATCCTCGTCGTAAACTCATCGGCTATGGACTCATGCACATAGACGCGCTCCGCGCAGTTGCATACTTGGCCCGTGTTGATGATGCGGGAGTCGCGAATCGCCTTCACTGCTAGATCGAGGTCGGCATCTGCCATTACGATCGCCGGCGCTTTGCCGCCCAGTTCCAGAGAGACTTTGGTGATGTTGGGCGCCGCTGCGCGCATCACTTCGGCGCCAGCGTCCACGCTTCCAGTGAGGCTCACCATCCCAACCTTCGGATGCCCTGCGAGCGCTGGTCCAATCACCGAACCCTTGCCGGTTACCAAGTTGAAGACGCCCTTGGGCAGCGATGACTCCGCAACAATCTTCGCGAATTCACAGGCGTTGTTCGGCGTTTCGCCGCTTGGCTTGATCACGATTGTGTTGCCGGTGACCAGTGCGGGAGCCATCTTGCGCACGATCAGGAAAAAGGGAAAGTTCCATGGCAGAATGCCGGCGATCACGCCGATGGGAGCTTTGAAGACAAATATGTTCTCACCCGGTCGGTCGCTCTGAACGATCTCGCCCTCATAGCGACGGGCAAACTCTGCCATGTAGTCGAGGTAGTCGGCGGAAAAATCGACTTCGACCTCGGCGAGAGGCAGAATCTTGCCCTGCTCCTCGACAATGGTGCGCGCCAGATGCGCCTTCTTCGCGCGGATCGCGGCGGCGATCTCGCGTAGATGCTGTGCGCGCCGGATGGCGGGCAGCCGCGACCACTCAGTCTGCGCTTTTTCGGCCGCGAGCACCGCTTCGTTCACCTGTTCCGGCGTCGCACCTGGTACCTCGGAGATTACCTCTTCCGTTGCGGGATTGGTTACCGGAAGCATGGTCTTGCTGCCGGCAAATTCACCGTCGATCAGCATCTTGTATTGCCTGACCTCCGCAGTCGTTTCGGTTGTTGCGCCCATAGGAACCTCCTTTGATTTCAAGCTCGCTCAGATGCCGCAGAGATGTACGCGAATGCCAAGCTCGGCAAACATCGCTGCCTTCGCTGCCAGCGCCCGGCCGGCAATCTCGGCCGTGGGTGCATAAGCCACGTTCACGTGATTGGCGTGATGCCGGGCCATGAATTGGTCGCGTGTGACACCTTCGAGCAGCACATGCATAATGGGCCACTGCGAGGTCGTCTCCTGCCAGCGCCGCTCTGTCTCAGCCTCAGGCAGTTCGATTGCGGTCGCTCGGCCGATGTCGACATGCACCGCGCCATCTTCCACAAATACACGGCTCCAGACCACCGGGCCAGGTTTGCAGACGCCTTTCAGCGTGCCACCGCCAAGACGGAAGTACATCGCGGGTTGGCGCTCGCTGATAGCTTTGGCATATCCGCCAAGAATATGCGAGGCCGGCACTGCGCCTGAGATCTGGAAGACCCACACGAAATCGTCGATGCCCTCACCCTTGTAGTGTTCGCCCCAGCGAACGTCGTGCAGTGTGGTCGCTGGATCGAGCTTCATTGCGCTCCACACGCGGTTGGTGACAATCGAATCGAGTCCAACGCATTCATCCACTTCATTGAAATGCGGCAGGGCCTGCCCTGCGTAGAGCTCGCGGCCATCTTGCGAGAAGACGGGCGGGCGCTCCACGTTGTTCAGCAAGCCTTCCACAAGGTCAGAGGCCGGCGCCATATCCTTCAACCCCTGCTGATATTGAATGCCAATAGCATCGCAACCGAAGTTGTCGGCGATTCGCATCGCGGCGATATACATCTTGCACTGCAAGAGAATCTGCGCGTCGGTCAGGTCCGTCTCCTCGTTTGGGCCGGTCTTGAAGGTGACTCCGCGCGCATCGAGCCACTCGCGAACCCGCTGCGCCTCTTCGTCGGAGACTTCGCGCATGGCGGCGATCAGCGCCGACTGGCTGAGCCTCTCCTTATAAACTCCCAGCGGATTCAGTAGGTAGTCTTCGATGATGGCGTTGTACATGCCCATGCAGCCTTCGTCGAAGACGCCCATGATCGCCTTGCGCGTCTTGAGAACATTGGCCAGTGCGCGTCCCAACTCACGCTCGGCCTTTGGCAGATCGCCGAGAACGCAATCACGCACATGGCTCAGGTCGTGATCGACGTGGTGCTCCTTGAGCCACTGCCGCAGGCCGGCGCGGAAGAACTCGTCGTCGAAGTCCTTGCTCCACAGCGTGCTGAACTTCACGCCAGCCTTGTAGAGCGACCCATTCAGGTTCAACATGCCGACGAGTCCCGGCCATTCACCCGACCAATTGGCCACCGTGAGGATGGGGCCGCGATGGCTAAGCAGGCCGGCAAGCACATGATTGCTGTATTGCCACACTGCTTCGGCAACCACAAGAGGCGCCTCTGCGGGAATCTGCGCGAAGACGTTCATACCCATCCTCTGGTTATAGATGAAGCCGTGCTTGAGATTCGGATCGTAGGGATGCGCGCGACGCAAAGTGAATCCCTCGGCTTTGAAGGCCTCGGTCAACTTCGCTTCCATCTGCGACTGCGCGGCCCAGCACACCTGATTGGCCGAAAGCCGCAGGTCCCCACTAGCGATCAGCAGCACTTCCTTGGCTGTCACTGGAGTTGGCGCCTCTAAAACGGGAACATCGTACGCTGCCATGATAAGCTGTCTCCTTCACAAAATCTCCGGCTTCGTTTCCGAGCGCACAGGCGGCAAGACGGTTCCCGGCTGCGTCACTGCCGGCAGAATGAAACCGCCATCTCCAGGGCATTTAGCAGAGTGCGCGTCCAGTCCTTGCGTTTAGGCGAGTACATTTGCGTCGCGACTGCCTCGGTCCACTCGACACTTCGATCGCCGCAGAGAAAATACGCACACAGATCAGGAATCGTCAGCAGCGTTTGAGCCGTATCAAGCGCCGGATCGTGCGTGCGAACCATGTTGTAAAGCTGAAAAAGCGTATTGACCGGCATCGTACAGACGCCTGTTTCGCTCAACCACTTCCGCTCCGGAACGGCCGCAAATGCAAGTTGCGGCATGGCGGCGGTTCGCGGATCGCGACAGTGCCGAGGGTTCCCGATCAAGCGCCCCGCACCAGCCAACAAACCGGAGCCCACACCCCATGCGCCGACGGCAATGCCATGTGGCGGCTGCGGGCAAGCGCTGTGGTACTTTGTCAGTCCCGCCTTGATCTGCGACCAGATGTTCAGAATGTCCCAGTACCCGTCGCCCGCCAGCACTCCGCCATTCGAAAAACGACGCAGTTCCTGCACAGAGAATGTTCGGCCATCCCACTGGCCGAGCATGACTCGCCCACCGGATGCGCCAAGATCGGCGGCGACGAAATTAGCTGTCTGCCTCATCTTTTCTTTTCGAGGAAGGCCGCGATCTCCAATGAAAGGTGACGGACTATCTGATCCATCTCGGAAGCGTCCAGATTGCTTTTCGAGGGCAATTGTTCTGGAGTAGCGGCTCCGATGTATGCATTGATGGTCGCCTCCAGTTTCTCCGGCTCGACCACCTTGACCTTGGCATACCGCGGGTCCGGCAGGCTCATCCCAAGTCGCTGCTTCATCGCTACCAGGTCGGCGATCTTGTCGGGAGCGATCTCTTTGAGCTTCGGTCGCAATTGCGAGGCGATCATAATCGTCTTGCAGTAGGTATCGATGATCTCGACGTACCACTCCGCATGGGTTACCGTATCTGCCCAGCAGACCACGCCATGATTCGCCAGCAAAATAGTGTTGTGGTCTTTTGCCAGTGGGCGAACCGTGCGCGCGAACTCTGGCGTACCCGGCGTCTCATACGGAGAGAGAGCGACAGGGCCGATGAAAACCTCCTGCTCCGGCACCAGGTTGCCCTGCGGGATCACTCCGGCCACCGCATGAGCTGTGGCGTACGGCGGATGACAGTGGATGACAGCCTTGGCCTGCGGTACAGTCTTATAGATCTCCAGATGCAGCAGCAGTTCGCTGGTATGGGAGCGATGCCCGCAGACACGCCGGTTATCGAGATCGACCAGCGCAAGATCCTCAACTCTCACATCGCCCTTGCTCAGCAGAGTCGGCGAGCAGACGACGTACTCGTTCGAGACGCGCACCGAGATGTTTCCCCCGTTGCCATCGACGTACTGGCGCTTCCATAGCTTCTTGCCCGCTCGGACAATCTCTTTTTTGATCGCCATCACGGCAGGAGAATGAAAAAGCTCATGCGGATCGTTGCTTGCCCCAGGCTGAGGCGCGCTCTGTCCCGCACACTCCAGGAAGGCGCGCCGAACGACCGACTCGATTAGGGCAAGGTCAGGCTGTTTTGTAGACTTATTCGAATGATTTGGCATAATGGACTCACTATAATTCATAACGCTTCATAATGTAGCAGAATTGGAATCTTTTTGAACGAAGTCGTATGATCGGCTTCATGAAACAGGCACAACGTATCCTGGAGGTTCAGGATCTCTTCGCGAGGCAGGAGTTCGTGAGCATTGAGGAGCTTTGCTTCCGGTTCAATTCGTCTAAGTCCAGCATTCGCAGAGATTTGATGGAACTGGAGCGGAACGCGGTCCTGCGCAGGGTCCACGGAGGCGCCATCTCGTTGCAGACCCGCGATGAAATCATGGACTTCAACCGCCTTTCCGCGAATTGTCACGAGGAGAAAACCCGCATCGGCAAAGCGGCTGCTGCGCTGGTTGAGGACGGCCAGACCGTGATTCTGGGCGGCGGCTCAACGGTCGTCGAGGCCGCTCGCTGCCTTGCGGAACGGCCCATCCAGATCGTGACCAACTCCATTCCAGTTGCTCAGATCCTCTGGGACAGCAAACTTGTCGAGGTGACCCTTACGGGCGGCTATCTCTACCCGCGGCTTGGCGTGCAGCTCGGTCCCATCTGCGAAAAAATGCTGCATAGCGTCTCGGCCGATATCCTGATCATGGGCATCCGCGGCATCTCAGAGGCAGGCATCAGCGACTCCAACAGCCTTGTCGTCGAGTCCCTGCGAGCCATGATCAACGCTGTGCGCAAGGTGGTCATTGTGGCCGATCGCACGAAGTTTGGGCGCGATGCTTTGATTCGCGTTGCCAGCCTGAATGAGATCCACCAGGTCGTCACAGACAAAGAGCTTCCGTCGGAGTTCCAAAGCACCCTTGAGGCTCATAACATCGCCTGCATTCTCGCCTGAGAGGCTTTTGGGCAACGGATCGAGAGTCGCAGAACACAGTGGGCACAATCCACCGCCGCAGATCCGTTAGCTTGACTCGCGCGAGATAGCCGGAGACTGAGAGTCATGCGAAACCACCGAGCCCCAGTGGAATCGTCACAACCTTGGTCCGCTCGCTCATGGCAACGAAAGTCGCCCGGGATTTGGCCGAAGGTGTAGCAAAAAATCAGGAGCCCGTGCAAGGTCTCTTGGCCTCTCAAGGTGAGCTAAATCACACAGAGCGACAAGGAAATCGGAAAATCCGGCCCCCGTCCCGACCAACTGCGCCTTTTCTGAGAAATTAGCTCCAATTCATCCAAATTTTTGTTGATTCATCGCTAAAGCCATACTATTCTTTACCGAAGACGTACATTCCGTTCCCTTTGCGCCTTTGTTTCCCTCCTGTTGTCCTGGTGCTCAAGAGCACCGTGCCTCGGTTTCCCTGTTCATTAAGGAGCAACTATGCGGCTACGGTTCGTGTGTCAATCTTTGCCCAAAATAGCGCTTTTGACGGCTTTGCCCTTGACTGGAAGTTTGTTGTTGTCCGGCTGTTCCTCTTCCATCTCAGGCGGGAATCTAAGCACCGTTGCTGCAATCTCGACTCCCAGCAGCTCGGTTCGGGTCAATCAGCAGCTTCAGCTCATAGCCAAGTCGCTAGCGCCAGGTCAAACCATGAATTTCTCAGTGAACGGTGTGCCCGGGGGCAACGATGTCGTCGGCACGATCACCGGCACCGGCCTATATACGGCTCCCGCAATCGTCCCTACGCCAGATTCGGTGACGATTACCGCAACCTCTGAGATCTTTCCTTCAGCGCCTCCTGGCTCTGCTACTGTGACGATCTGGAACCCGATCCCCATAATTAGCACTGTCACCCCATCGGGATTTGCAGAGGGCACGACGACGGTCATCGTAAATGGCTCTCAATTTGTCTACGGAGCTCAGATTCAGTGGAACGGCGCCATGGTTCCGACGACGTATGTCTCGAACACGGAAGTGGTCGCAGCGATTTCCGCTTCCACTCCAGGGACATTTCCACTGACCGTGACGAATCCCAACCCGGGCTCGGCGAGCGCGAATCCTGTTTCGCTGCTCGTAGGTCCCGGTCAGGTCGTGCTGCAATTGCAGGCCGGTTCCGGCTCGGATGTTCGTGTGGGTAATCCGCTGAGCTTTGGGCTGACAGTGAATGGGACAACGAACACGGGCGTAACCCTGCAAGTGAACGGAGTCCCCGGAGGCAATGCGCAGGTTGGCACCGCGGTTTCCAATCCAGATGGCTCGATCACTTACACCGCGCCTCTTGTGGTTCCAACGCCGAGTAACGTCGTCAAGCTGACCATCACCAGCGTCGACAATCCGGCGGTGGCGATCAGCCAGAACATCTCGGTTCTGAATCCGATCCCGATCCTCACCTCGGCCACTCCGATGTCGTTCAATGTCGGGCCGGCCACGGTTGTCGTCGGAGGTCAGCAATTCATCACCGGCGCGCAGGTCCTGATGAATGGCTCGCCGGTGCCGACGACCTTTAACAGTGGGACCCAACTGACCGCCAGCCTGACTTTATCTGAACCCGGCAACCTCGACTTGCAGGTGCTGAATCCCAGCCCTGGCCCGGCAACCTCGGCGGACCTCATCGCGCTGGTCAATGGCACGCCGCCGGTGCCGGTTGTCAGTCCTGAGGATGCATCGCGCTTTCTTGAGCAGGCGACCTTTGGCGCGACTGACGCCGACATTCATACCGTCTCGATCAATGGGTTTCAACCGTGGTTGAATACACAGTTCGCTCTGCCCCCCACCCCGCAAGAGCCCAACGTCGAGCAGGCGTTAATCCTCAACAATCCTCCCTGCGCGGCCACCGACGTGACCTGTAACGCGGCTCTCTTTGAGCAGAATGGACAAGGCGAAATCTACTTTCAGGATGCATTCTGGCAGCAGGCCCTTGCCGCGAACGATCAGTTGCGGCAGCGGGTGAAGTACGCGCTCTCGGAGATCTTCGTCGTCTCGACTTACAGCTCCGCGGTGCAGAATGAGCCACGGGGCGAGGCCAATTACTACGATCTGCTGGGCAACGATGCCTTCGGAAACTTCAGGACGCTGCTGAATGACGTGACTCTGAGCCCCATGATGGGCCAGTTCCTCTCTATGCTTGGCAACGATAAAGGCAACGCCACCACCGATCCAGACGAGAACTACGCACGCGAGGTGATGCAGCTTTTTACGGTCGGCCTTTACAAGTTGAACGATGATGGATCGCAACAGCTCGACGCGACCGGACAGCCGATCCCGACTTACTCGAACACCGATGTCATGGGACTGGCCAAAGTCTTCACCGGATTCAGTTGGAATGTGCCGAGCGACAGCAGCGACACAGCGTGGTCGAACTGCTGCGAATATGTGGGCCCAGGCTTCGGGGAAGATCTTCTCCCCATGAACAGCTATCCAGCTCATCATTCGACCGAGGAGAAGGACTTTCTCGGCGTAACGATTGCGACTCAGGCAGGCCCGGACCCTGTAGGCGATCTCAAGATCGCTCTCGACACGCTGTTCAATCATCCAAACCTGCCGGCATTCTTCTCCAGGCAGTTGATCCAGCACATGGTCACTAGCAATCCGAGCCCCGCATACATCAGCCGGGTTGCGGCCGTCTTCAAGGATAACGGGCTGGGTGTGCGCGGGGACATGAAGGCAGTCATTACAGCGATCCTGCTTGACCCCGAGGCGCGCAACTCAGCTACCGATTTTACCAATCCGCAGTATGGAAAGGTGCGCGAGGCGCTGCTCCGCTACACGGAGTGGGCGCGTGCGTTTACGGCTCAATCGCGCACCGGCTCTTACGGCATTGGCAGCACGGAGGACCCCATCTGGGGGCTTGGCCAGATGCCGATGCGATCGCCGACGGTCTTCAACTGGTTCGCTCCGGGGTACGTTCCTCCGGGCACGAGCATCGAGCAGGCGGGCTTGGTGGCTCCCGAGATGGAGATGACGAATGTAACGACCGTCGTCGGCTACTTGAACTTCATGCAGGGCGCGATCGGCAGCGGCGCCACCGCCGGCTCCGACATTTTTTCGAGTTATGAAACTGAGATTGGGCTCGCTGCAACGCCCACTCAACTGGTCGATCGCATGAATCTGCTCTTGATGGCAGGTGAGATGGACAGCACTCTTCAAAGCCAGATCGTGAATGCGGTCAGCGCGATTCCAATACCGGCTGGCGACCAGAATGCGATCGACGCAGCCCTTGCGAACCGTGTGATGACGGCAATCTATCTTACGATGGCTTCGCCATCCTTTAACGCGCAGTTTTAGGGAGCCCACGATGAATCGATACGAATTATCCCGGCGGCAGTTTCTCAGAACGGCTTCTTTGGCCACAATGTCGGGCCTTTCAGCCAGCCCTTTTATTCTGGGTTTGAACTCCATCGCCGCAATGGCGCAAGGAACGGCCACAACGGACTATCGTGCGCTGGTTTGCATCTTCCTGCAGGGCGGCAACGATGGCCACGGCACAGTCATCGCAACCGATGCGGACTCCTATGCTGCATTTACGCAGGCGCGCTCCGGAGCGCCGGGACTTGCCTACCCGCTGGGCAGTTTGCTGCCGATCACATTGAATACTCCGCAGAGCGGACGCACCTTTGCGCTCAATCCGTCTCTGACCGGGATGCAGAACCTCTTCAATGCCGGCCGCGCCGCAATTGTGGCGAACACAGGCACGCTTATCGAGCCCGTGACAAAGGCGCAGGTGAACGCTAACTCCGCTCCCTTGCCGGCCTCGTTGTTTTCGCACTTCGATCAAACAGCCGCATGGCAGGCCATCGCATCGAACGGCGGCAGCGCCGAGCACGTCGGATGGGGCGGCGCGGTTGCGGATCTGATCGAGAGCATGAACATGAATTCAAACTCCATGTTCACCTGCATCTCCACTGCTGGCATCGCTCTGTTTCTGGCCGGGCAGACATCTTTCCAGCTCAATGTCACGTCGGCGGGCCCAATTCCCATCTACGGAACCAATCAACCCCTGTTTGGGTCGCAAGCTGGCTCCGATGCGCTCACATCGATACTCACGGCCGATGAGACCAACCTCTTTGCCAAGGAGTATGAAGTCGTGGTGAAGCGCTCCATGCAGGCACAGGCGACGCTGGCTTCGGCAATGCTGCCTGCCGGGGCGACCGGTGTTCCAAATCCGCCTCAATATCTCGACCCGGTCAGCAACAAGCTTGCGGATAACCCACTCGCCGTCTCGCTGCAGACCGTCGCCAGAATCATTGGAGGCAGAGCCAGCCTGGGAGTAAATCGGCAGATCTTCTATGTGCAACTCGGCAGCTTCGACACCCATAACAGCCAGGCAACGCAACATGCACTGCTCCTCACTCAGCTAGGTCAGGCACTCGAGTACTTCGACGGGGTGATGACAGCTGCCGGCATTGGCAACCAGGTAACGACTTTTACCGCGTCGGATTTTGGCAGAACCCTGACGAGCAATAGCAACGGAACCGATCATGGATGGGGAAGCCATCATTTTGTCGTGGGAGGCGCGGTCAAGGGACAGGATATGTATGGTCAATATCCGGTCGTTGGCGTGGATCAAGTGAATGATGTTGGAGCTGGCCGGCTGATTCCAACCACTGCAGTCGACCAATATGCAGGCACGCTCGCGCGTTGGTTCGGACTCTCCGATAGCCAGATCAGGCAGGTACTTCCGAACTTTGCCAACTTTGGATCGAATCCTTACCTTGGATTCATGGGATAAGAATACTGACCTCGCGTTGGAGAGGGATCGCCTGATGCGGCCTTTTCCGCTCTTCGCTCGGCGATCGGGTGCGTGCCGGTCGCCAGCAGCTTGTGCGCCTCGGCGTGACGCTCACGGGCTACGCGAGATCAGAGTGGTCTTCTCGATGGTCGAGGTGTCGGTTGCCGCACCGCCAGGTATCTCCGTTTGGTCCCACTTCAACCAGGTTCGGATGGATGTGCACTTTTGCACGCTTTGGATTGGTTGAGACGCAACAGGCTCTGAAGCTTGTCTTTGGAGCTTCGGCAGCGTCGAAGGGGGGGCTTCCTTCAAGGGATTTAGAGGCGGGATGAGGTATTGGCCTCTCCGGACGATCGCTGAATTGTCGTCAGCCCAATCTCAGCCACCTGTTTGCGTTTCCTCGTGAATGAGAAACTCTGGCTCATCCTCAGCACTCCTACCAGACACTCGCCTAGTTGCTATATATAAGCCGCACTGACTTACAGCATGATCAGTTCTGACCAGTATTCCCAAGTCTGAAGTTCGATAGTGGCTGTTTGCGAGGTCGTGCCAGTCTAGCGAACTTCGCGGACAACTTTGGTTTCATGACGTTCTTGATGCAGGAGGGTTCAAACAACCTAGTTTCAAACTAGATCTGCCGGGTAGTGGAAAACCGCCGCAGTGCGAACGAGATAGCGCTGCGCGTTGGGAAAGACGCAGCAACTACGGAAGAGCTGCGACGGCGATAATTCACTACCGCTTTCCATTCGAGGAACTGGTGTAGGTATCGATGATCGCGGAAAGGAAAGAGTTGGCGTAAATGGTTGAACTGAAGAGAAAGAGGGAAGCCTACGACGGCCGAACCAGCGAGCTACGGCGTCGGTCCACCAACTTAAAGAGCGTGTTCGGTTTTAAGAGCAAACTTGTACCCGAAGCTATGCCGAGACAATCAGTGAAAGGACATCCGGCTTGCGTTAGTGGCATTTTGATATTGATTCTCGTGCACGCCTCGGTCGTCAGTGCTCAACAGGTCGTTGACCGTAACCCTCCTCCACCATCGCTGATCGAACTTCGCGTGCCAAAGACAGTCGTTCGCATGGAACTATTAGATGGCAGGCCCGTCGTTAGTGTTCGTGTCAACGGCAAAGGACCCTTTCAGTTCGCGCTCGAGACGGGTGTCACGGGGACCGTGGTTGGCGCGGAACTTGCGCGCGAACTCGGGCTCCCGGACATGGGCTGGGCGATTGCCGGAAAACCGGGGGCTGCTGCGCCCGCTCGGGCGACCGTGACTCGAATCGACAAACTCGAGTTGGGAGAGGCAGAGATCTCTGGTCTTTTTGCGGTCTCGACGGAAATGTCCAGAGTGTGGACAGGAAACCATCCGCCTCAGGGTGTCCTGAACGCCGCCTCGTTCCCCGGTCTGCTCCTCACTCTTGATTTCCCCGCAAAGCGAATCGAACTACAACGCGGAGAGCTTCCCGCCGTGGACGGCCGTACCATATTTGCGTGGGATGCAGAGGGCACCCTACCATCCACGCCACTGGCCTTGAACGGCCTGAAACTGGAAGTCGCGCTGAATTTGGGGTTAGCTTCCGGGATCGACCTCCCCGAGAGATACTCCGACCGGTTGCGGCTTAGGAGCGAACCCGCGGCGGTCCCCAGAAATAAAACAAATACCGGGGACGGTGGGTCAGAGATAACAGTGGCGACTCTCTACGGCATGGCCAAGCTCGGGGTGTTCACGATCAATCACCCTCAAGTCCGGTTTATCGACGAAATGGCGTATGGCAACATTGGGCAGGAAATCCTCCAACGGTTCGTGGTCACGCTCGACAGCAAGAATCGCCGTCTCCAGCTTGCGCGGAAAGTCGGCGAAGAATAGCCCGTGCTGATGGACAAATCTCCGGCCGACCGCCGTTGGCTGGTCAGCGTCTCACTTTGTTTTTATAGATTCCTTTATGAAAGGTCGTCATGGTATGCGTCACAAAGAGTTGAAGTTCTCGATGGCGCTATTGGCGCTCGCGAGCCTGTTGATGTCACTGAGCGGTTGCGGAGGGTCAGTCGCAAGTTCGAACACCGTTTCACCACCGCCCGCCAGTAAGAATCTGAAGAGCATTAATCACATTGTTTTTATGATTCAGGAAAATCGAAGCCTGGACCACTATTTTGGCGCGATGCGCCAGTATTGGGCCAAGAACGGCATTCCAGACCAGTCGTTCGATGGCCTCGCGCAATTCAATCCCACGACGGGAGCCGCGCCCCTGCAAAGTCCCGCCCCTACAAATCCCGGCTGCGACCCGGCGTTTCCGTTCCCTGGCAACGATTGCACCGTAACCAACAACAGTCCAGCTATTGCTCCCTTTCACATGATTTCAATGTGCATCGAGAACCCGAGCCCGTCGTGGAATGAAGATCGTGTGGATTGGAACCTGACCAATCCAGTTTCCGCTACCGCCGCGATGAACGGGTTCGTGTTTTCGGCGGGCCACGATGCGCGAAATCTGCAGCCGCCATTCAGCGACACCAGCGGTATTCGCGCGATGGCTTATTACGATGGGGCAGATCTCCCGTTTTATTACTTCATGGCCTCCAGTTTCGGCACTTCAGACAGGTGGTTTTCGCCGGTCATGACGAATAGTCCGTCGAACCACATGTATGCGCTGGCCGGAACTTCGATGGGGCACGCGTATGGTACGAGCGGGCTGACGAATCCCACGATTTTCGATTTGCTCCAGAGTGCTGGAGTGAGCTGGAGAATTTACGTTACCGACCTCACCTACCTCACGCCCCCGCTGAACGACGGCTACCTCACCGAATTCGCGATGGCCGCCAAGTATCCACAAAACTTCGTTCCGGTTTCGCAGTTCCTTTCCGACTCGCAAAATGGGACGTTGCCAGCCGTATCGTGGATCGATGCGGGACTCTACAGCGGGCTCGATGAACATCCTGGCTTGGACGACGGCGCCCCGGGCGGGAGTGTGCAAGTGGGATCGCAATACGTGTCGACTTTGGTTAACGGGCTCATGCAGAGCACCTCCTGGCAGGACTCAGTGTTCATCCTCACTTTTGACGAGATGGGCGGATTCTATGATCACGTTCCGCCCCAGCCCGCAGTGAGCCCCGACGGAATGCAGCCAGTCGATCTGATGCAGGGTCCGCCTCCGAATGGCCCCGACATTTGCGTATATGACACCGGGCCGAATTGTGATTTTGTCTACACCGGGTATCGCGTTCCGCTGCTTGTGATATCCCCGTTTTCGAAGAAGAATTACGTCTCGCACACCGTCGCCGACTACACAGCTTGGCTCAAGTTGGTTGAGACAAGGTTTGACCTTCCCGGTCTTACCAAACGGGACGCAGCCCAAATGGACATGACTGAGTTTTTCGACTTTACGAATATCCCGTGGAAGACTCCGCCCGTGCCACCGACTCAACCGACAAGCGGACAATGCTATCTCAATCATCTTCCGTAGCTCGTCCAACTCAAACTCGTCGTATCGCATCTCTTGAAATCGATCATCCTTGTCCTTCGGACAGATTTCGGCTTTTTTCGGCACAATCGGCACGTGATCGAACCATCCAGCCGTTTCAAACTATAAAGGTCCTTGACCTTGATGGTAACCCGAACATCCTCCGTCCAAGTGCAAGGCCGATCGTTCGGCGACCATTCGGTAATAATTCGGTGCAAACGGGAAACGATTCGCTCGGTTTTCAATCCCAAAGCAACCGTCAGATTCAGATCTATCTGAGTGGCAAGATTGCGGCCGAAATGAGCCTTGAGATAGTTGAGCATCTGAAGGAGTCGCCCGATGTAGTCCTTGCAGCTCCATCCGCCGCGCTCCCAGTCGACCTGACAAAGAAAGGCCGCAGGGTCCAGGATTGAGGTTGCGCCTGGATGGTCGCCGACTCTTCCCCGACGTGATCTTTCTCACTTTGGGTCCCGCTTGCCGGTTGCTCGCCAGGTATGCGAACAAGACAGGCTTGGAAATCGCGGTCTCTTGAGTTCAAACTATTGACAGCAAATTCCTTCGCGGTATTGTCACACTACATGTCGACTTCGACGCGCACCGATGCGGGGACCTCTTCGTGCCGAGAGTCATTCCTTACGTATTACATCGGCAGAGAACACGAACACCTTCGACGAGGTCCAAATACCATAGTGAGAGACTTCCCTAAAAATGCGGCATAGCTCAAGAACTTTTACCATGGTTAGTTTGAGTAGTGGACGATGCTTCTCCGGCTCCGTCGGTCCCCGCATTTAGACCTGAAAGGGTCAACGACTTGGTTTGGGAAGGTATCCAACGATTGAACGTGGATTTCCGCCCGACCTCGCGAATCTCCAGCCTCACGGGCGCTTGTGCGAACCACACTGGCCGCGCTGAGCCTTACAGAGATCGACACACGACTCGATGTGCTGCTCGAAACTGCCGCGAAGACAGAATCGAGTTATGCGGACTTCCGATTTTCAATGGTGCCGAGACCTTGCGCATTCCACTCGCGAAGCCGGCTCCCGTGCGAATCTCGGGGCGTGTATCTTTCGCATCCTGCCTGTCACTACATCAGTAACCGTTTCTGCATTCCTTTTTATGTATGATGGAAGAACGATACACTTCACACCTTCTCTTATGACTGGAGATTCCATGCAGAGGGCAATTCTCCGTGCTGTTTTGGCGCTCGTTCTTAGTGTCGGCTTATTGGGCCTCGCCGGATGCTTAAATACAATGTCCTCATCGAATACCTTCGTTCCCAACATTACCAGTTTTACCGCCAATCCCACAGCAGTAACAGCAGGCGGTGCTGCGAGTCTCACCGCAGTCTTTGCAAACGGAGCCGGCGTCATTACACCAGGAAATCTTGCTGTCACAAGTGGAACCGCAGTGGGAGTTTCGCCCTCATCCACGACAACATATGTCCTGACTGTAACCAACACAAACGGAACTTCGGCTGCTTTGACCACCACGGTCACAGTCAAGCCCATTGCGCCGTCAGTCGTGAGCTTTACGGCCAATCCCTCAACAATCGCGGCGGGCGCATCGGCCAACCTGACAGCAGTCTTTGCCAATGGCATTGGCGTCATCACGCCTGGCAACATCGCCGTGACCAGCGGCACTGCGGTCACTGTCTCGCCGGCCGATACGACGATTTATACGCTGACTGTTACAAATGATGCTGGAGTCACGGCCACACAGACGGCGCCTGTTACGGTGAATCCCATTTTGCCAACGATCACCAGTTTCACCGCCAATCCAGCCTCGATAACAGCGGGCGGATCGGCGAGTCTGACAGGAGTCTTTACCAACGGAACCGGCGTCATTACACCGGGTAATCTGGCCGTCAACAGCGGAATCGGAATCAGTGTCACACCCTCTGCGACAACGACCTACACTCTCACGGTCACACCTGTGAGTGGCACAGCCATCACCCAGGCCGCCACCGTCAGCGTCACCTCCACAGGCGCACCCGCAGCGCCTGGCGCACTCATTGCCACTCCTGGCAACCAGCAGGTGAACCTCAGTTGGACTGCGGTTGCGGCGGCCGCAAGCTACTCTGTTTTCCGCTCCACTACCAACGGCGGACCTTATTCCGCAATAGGCACTACCTCTAGCACCCTCTTCGAAGATGATGCTGTGGTGAACAACACCACCTACTACTATGTCGTCGAGGCAGTGGACGCCGTCGGGCCGGGCGGCTACTCCAATCAGGCGTCGGCAATGCCTGAAGCTCCACCCTCGGTCTCCTCGGCTTTGACGGCCACTCCGGGCGACGGTGAAGCCGTGCTTAGCTGGAGTGTGGGCTCTGGCGCGCTCTCCTACGTAGTGAGCCGCTCCACGGTTTCCGGCGGTCCTTACACACCGGTCGGCACAACGACTTTGGCCACCTTTACGGATACCGGCCTGACCGACGGAACGGCTTACTATTACGTGGTCTACTCGGTAAATCCGGTGGGAACCAGTGCGGCCTCGAATCAGGCGGAGGCTATTCCGATTGGTGCCATCTCCGGTCTTGCCGCGCTTCCCAGCGACCAGCAAATTGCGCTGGTCTGGAATATCAGCGCCGGGGCTGCTTCTTACAATGTCGATCTCTACTCCGGCAGCGCTTGTGCCGGAACGCCCACTGTGGTTTCCACCAATAACACCCGGTATATTGACACCAGGTTGACCGATGGCGCCGCCTACTCCTTCACGGTCACGGCAGTGAATTTCACCGGCTCCAGCGCTGCTTCCAGTTGCGTGACGGCCACGCCGGAGGCGGGAACTACCGCAACCATGCTCAACACACCCACCGTCGGGCTGGGCACCTGGTTCATGAACGATTGGGACTCCGCCAACGCCTTCGTCGATTTGGCGATGCAGTCCCGCACCTGGCAGCAATCTGACTGGAATGCGGGCGCGGCCACCGTTGACGCCAATGGCTGGCCCACGGAAGATGCTTCCACCGTCTTTCAAACCTTTTCCATCTCCGGCCAGACAACGCCCATGAGCGACTTCGAGGGCACCTACAAGCTGGTCTTTACCGGCAAGGCAACAGTGACGGGACAGTGGTTCGACGGAACCGTCACCAACTACGCATATGACGCCGCCACCAACACCAGCACGGCGGACGTGAACGTCACCGGCCAGGGCGATAACTACATCAACCTGGTCCTTACAAATACGCAGCGCACCGCATCGAGCGCCACCAATACCGGATTCACCAACCTGCATCTCTATCGGCCCGGCTACGCCACCGGCGGCAGCGTCATCTTTACTACGCCCTTCCTCAACGCGATGAGCAAGGTCACAACGATTCGCATGATGGACTGGACCCAGACCAATGACAACTACGTGGTGAATTGGGCCGACCGCACCACGCCGGATTCCGCTACGCAGGATGGTTTTGCAAACACCTGGACGGGACCGGACGGCAACGTCTTTACCGGCACAGGCGGCGTGGCTCTGGAATACCAGATCATGCTCTGCAACACCATCAAGGCCGATTGCTACATCAACATTCCGATGGTGGTCAGCGATGATTTCGTCACCAAGATGGCCGAGACCATCGCCTATGGCTCCGATGGAACCAATCCCTACACCTCGACGCAAACCAATCCTGTCTATCCGCCGCTGAATCCGCAACTGCGCGTCTATCTGGAATACGCCAATGAGATCTGGAACAGCTCCGCAGGCGTCTTTGGCGCGGTGGAAGACATCTGCAACTATCTGCCCGCCAACCACCCGCTGCTGACCGTGGATGACACCCCCGATGTCGGCATTTGGGCCCGCATGTGGCGCTATCCGGCCTGGCGCATGGCCACCATCAGCCAGATCTTTGAGGGCGTCTTCGGCTCTAGCCAGATGATGACCCGAGTGCGTCCGCTGCTGGAGACGCAGCAAGGCGACGGCCAGGGAACCTTGGACTCCGCGCTGCAATGGCTGGACGCATACGCCAAAACACTGAACACAACTGCTTCGAATCTGATTTACGGCGGCGGCGGCTCGGCCTATTACGGCGTCATCGATAGCGGCAGCGCCGCGCCCAACAGCATCTTCGCCACCGGCAACTATCCCGCGCCAAGCACTCTTTCAGCTTGGGCCACCGATTCCATGTGGCTGACCAACTACGGCTTGAAGCACGTCTCTTATGAAGGCGGACCCGGCATCAATGGGGCTTTCACCGATGCGGCAAACATGGCCATCAATGCCGACCCGCGCATGGAGACGATGATGGATGCCTATAAGACCGCCTGGGACCAGATGGGCGGCGACCTGCTGATCTACTATGATCTGGCCGGATCGTCGGCATGGGAGTTCACGCCGAATATCTTTCCCGATGGCACGAATGCGGGAACCGATACGCCCAAATTCGCCGCGCTAGCCGACAATCAGTCCACCGCCAAAGCCGCCATCACGCTGGGCGGGGCCATGCCCGGAACCATGATGGTTGTCGATCAGTCGACCAAAGTGGACGCTCCCAACATTCGCACCGACTATGGCTATGACGGCGCCATCGGAAGCGGCACAACGGTATGCACCGTCACCAATTCGACCGGCGCATTCATTGCCTATCCCGTACATGCCGCCTCGGCCTTTACAGGAAATCTTTCCATCTCCGGCATTGGGAATATCGGCACTGCCGGCAACACAACTGTTGCCGAGACCATAGAAGTCTGGATCAACGGCGTCGATCGGGGTTCCGTCACGTTACCGGCCACGACGAATGGTAACGAGGTCACCAGCACGACGCTTTCCGTCAATCTGTCCGAGGGACTGTCAGTCGTTCGTCTGGTTGCCACCACCGGAGCATTCACCTTATGCAGCCTGAGCGTGCAGTAGGGCGGCATGGCCGCGGGCGCCTTTTTTTGAGCAGCACTTCGACTGCATGAGACTGGCCCGAGGCTGCGGCCACAATCGGCGCCGCAAAGCCTCCCTGGTTCCTTGAGTCGATCCGGACTCTGCAACGCCGCAGCAAGTATCAGCGCGCGCCGGACGACGTGCCGCTCCAATACCACTTGCCGCTACTCTCAATCCGTGATCTCGGTCAGAGCGGGATGCCCACGGCTAACGATGAGTAGATGGAAATAGAGACTGAGTCCAAAACGCCGGAACGTTACCGGGCCATCCCCGAGCAAGCGGAAGAAACGGTCAACTTCGACCCCTGCACACTCATCCGAATCTTTAGGCATTTACTTGGTGAGCAGGATGGAACAGATCGTTGTTCTCTATCGCGATAGATTTCACGTGAAGCATCATGCCGCTCATGTGGCCAGGCAGGTTCAGGTGAGCTCCAGTGGAGAGGTGACGGTGGAGACTTCAAAAATTGAACACAAATAGCGTCGGCGTCTCAACATCGCCCCGACAACCGGTTAGGCCGGTTCAAGACGTCGCCTCTACAGGGCTCACGAGCGATGAGGCCCGTACGCGGCTTGAAAAGGACGGCCCCAATGCAGTGCCGGACACATCAGCACATCCGCTCTGCAACGCATTCGCGAAGTTCTGGGCGCCGGTTCCCTGGTTGCTTGAAGCTTCCATTGTTTTGGAGCTTGTGCTTCATAAGTATTACGAAGCCGCGGTCATTGCGGCCCTTCTGGTTTTCAATGCTGTGCTTGCCTACTTTCAAGAGAGCCGAGCACAGGCTACTCTTACAGCTCTGAAGTCACGCCTTGCCCTCAATGCTTCAGTTCAGCGCGACGGCGCGTGGAAGACAATTCCGGCTGTCGAATTGGTATGTGGCGACCGAGTGAAGCTCTCTCTAGGTGGAGTAGTCGTTGCCGACGTACATCTGACCGGTGGCTCAGTACAACTTGATCAGTCGATGCTCACCGGCGAATCCTTGCCCATTGAAGCCGGTCCAGGTGTGGATACTTATGCCGGCGCCCTCGTCAAACGCGGTGAAGCAACGGCCGTTGTAACGGCTACCGGCGCGCGAACGAAATTCGGCCGCACGGCAGAACTTGTGCGCACGGCGCACGTGGTGAGCACGCAGCAGACGGCCGTGCTCAAGATCGTGCGTAACCTGGCAATCTTCAATGGTGTCGTAATCCTCGCAATGGGAGCATATGCCTACACTCATGCCATGCCGTGGAGTGAGATAGTTCCCTTGTTGCTAACCTCAGTCCTTGCGGCCATCCCGGTGGCATTGCCCGCAACATTCACCCTTGCGGCCGCGATCGGAGCTCGCGCTCTGGCAAAGCTCGGGGTGTTGCCGACGCGGCTTTCTGCGGTGGACGAGGCCGCTTCGATCGACGTCCTATGCTCGGATAAGACCGGAACTCTAACCCTAAATGCGCTTTCAGTAACCGGTGTTCGCCCATTGCCAGGGTTTGACGAGGCGCAGGTCCTCGGGTTGGCTGCTCTCGCCAGTTCTGAGGGCGGTCAGGACTCTGTCGACAAGGCGATTCGCAATGCTGCCTCCCGCAAACCATCCACAGAGATGCCAAAACTGGTGAAGTTTGTTCCCTTCGACCCAGCGAAGAAGACATCGGAGGCAACTGCAACAGACGCCAAGGGCGGCGAAGAGCGCATCATCAAGGGCGCTTTCACCGCGGTCGTCACACTCGCAGCTGCGTCGCCCTCTGCTGCCGGGATCGTCAATGAACTGGAGAAGCAAGGCTTCAGAGTTCTGGCAGTAGCCGCAGGTCCTCCAGATTCGGTTCAGATGATT
Source organism: Occallatibacter sp. (assembly GCA_050010735.1). Classification (GTDB taxonomy): domain Bacteria; phylum Acidobacteriota; class Terriglobia; order Terriglobales; family Acidobacteriaceae; genus Telmatobacter. The sequence goes on from JBEKKL010000018.1 coordinate 59,239, forward strand.
GGCATGATCGCCCTCAGCGATCCGCCGCGTTCAGATTCGAGTTCTCTCATCTCGGAGTTACATGCCCTCGGTCTGGCGACGGTGATGGTAACGGGCGATGCTCCGGCCACTGCGGCAATCGTTGCTCGCGATGTAGGGTTGACCGGACCTGTTTGCCCGCCCGGAAAGCTCCCCGAAGGAGTCAAGCCGGAGGATTTTTCGGTATTTGCAAGTATTCTTCCCGAAGGTAAGTATGACCTTGTCAAAGCCTTTCAGAAAATTGGGCATTCGGTCGGAATGTGCGGCGATGGTGCCAATGATGCACCCGCGCTCAGACAAGCGCAGATCGGCATCGCTGTCTCGACTGCTACCGATGTGGCCAAGTCGGCTGCCGGTGTTGTGCTAACCGAAGCGGGCCTCGGCGGTATTGTTGCCGCCATAAAAGAGGGCAGGATCGCATTTCAGCGCATTCTCACCTACACACTGAACTCGGTCATGAAAAAGATCTTGCAGGTGCTCCTGTTGGCAGTCGGCCTGGTGATGACAGGACATGCCGTCTTGACGCCGATGTTAATGGTCCTCTTGATGATCACGGGAGACTTTCTCGCCATGTCCCTGACGACGGACAGCGTGCGGCCATCTATGACGCCCAACTCCTGGCAAATCGGCAGGATCACGATTGCTGGAGTCATCCTGGGGGGCTGTTTTCTTGCGTTCTCCACCGCCATCCTGGCAATCGGCAAGTTCGAATTTCATCTGGGAATAGAAGCTCTCAGATCCCTTACGGTTGTTGGCATTGTCTTCGGCAGTCAGGTCACGACCTACGTAATACGAGGGCGGCAACACCTCTGGGGATCGCGTCCCAGCAACTGGCTTATCTTCTCTTCCGTGGCCGACGTTCTCATTATCCCTGCTCTGGCAGTCTATGGAATCGCCATGGCGCCTCTGCCCCTCGTGGTTGTCGCGTGTGTCTTTGCCGCGGCTATTGCCTTTGGTTTGGTCCTGGACGTAGTAAAGATTCCGCTCTTTGCTCGTCTCCGCATCCCATGAGTACCAAGGTGCGGCTGATTATTGTCCGGCATTCTGCGCGCACCGTTCGTAGCCCCTGACTAACCTGCTCGTAGAGCCCAAGCCGGAAGATTTGGAGAGCCGAAAGGAAACTATGAGCATCGATTCGAAAGACTATCGCGTGCCGCCAGACAAGAAGGTTAACCTCGGCGAGTGGCCGACGATCGTTGACCCCTATTACAAGTCAACGAAGCAGTATAAGGACCTTCTGCTTCATCACTTGGAGAAGCTGAGTTCGATGCAGCAGCTTCACTACGCGTCACACCGCCAATCACTGCTCCTGATATTCCAAGGGATGGATGCTGCCGGCAAAGACGGAGCCATACGCCACGTAATGTCTGGGGTCAATCCGGAAGGCTGCGAGGTCTTCAGCTTCAAGCAGCCAAGCGCCGAAGAGCTTGAACATGATTTTCTCTGGCGCACCACTTGCCGCCTTCCCGAACGCGGCAGGATCGGCATCTTCAACCGTTCCTACTACGAGGAGGTGCTCGTCGTTCGAGTGCACCCCGAACTTCTCCGCACCCAGGGGATCCAGGAAGAGTTGCACAACGACAAGACCATTTGGGAGCAGAGGTATGAATCGATCGTCGGTTTGGAGAAGCACCTTCATCGCAACGGCACGCAAATAGTCAAGATATTCCTGCACCTCTCTTACGATGAGCAACGGAAGCGATTCCTTGAACGCATCGATGAGCCCGAGAAAAACTGGAAGTTCAGCGCAGCGGACATTCAGGAACGAAAGTACTGGAAACACTACATGAAGGCCTACGAGGATTGCTTGCATGCGACAAGCACTCATCACGCGCCATGGTACATTGTCCCCGCCGATGACAAGGAGAATGCGCGCCTAATCGTCTCCCAAATCGTCCTCGATACGTTCGGAGAAATCAAGATGGCATATCCTAAAACCACCGCAAAACGCCGTCTCGAGCTGCGCGCAATCAAGAAGCTGTTAGTGAAATGACGTCAGACTCCCACATGCCGGCAAGTTGGAGGGAATATCAGAAACGATCAGTGCTCGCGTTTTGGATCGATTTCCTTTCTGGAGCGAGACCGCAGATACCTGAATCGACATCCTGTGGCGATATCGATGTTCAGCCGAGCGCTTTTCATCTTCGCCACCGCGACAATGATTTGATTCCAGCATGGCCAATCCATTCCGGCGCCCCATTTGCGTTGCACTTCTTCAGTGAAGCCAACGTGGACAGTCTTCCGCCATTCGGTTTCACAACCCCAAAAAGCCCGCTACCGTCGCTCATCCGGTACTCTTTCTTGGCCGGTTTGGCGTGTTTTTTACTTCGCTAACGGACGGGAATGGACGGATTTGGACAGCTATGGAAGGAGTGGGAGAGGGATTCACATCGAGCGCCATGTTGTTTATTTGCAATTGGTTACAATTTAGCGTTCCTGAAATACACCCAAATGTACACCCGCTGAATCTGCGCTAAGGATAAAATGACCTTCTACTCCTTGCCCCTTACGTCATTACCTCCTGCCGGCCGCCGATGGGTTTCATGAATGTATGTGATGCTGGTGGATGACCGCAAGTGCAATATCAGGCGAGATCTTCAATCATCACCATGCGGGTATATACTCCCTGTTGTCGATAATCTTTCAAGTGTTTCGAATCAATGGAGCAATGAACGGCAAGAATGCCCTTCTGAGCGAGCGAATACGTTGAAGGGGCATGGCGGCAGTCCACGAGAAGGGCTGTAATGAAATCCAGGCCAATCCAACTTGAGATTTCCGGGCCATCCGCCATGTGGACCCGCCCCGATACCGGCTCCTCGCCGGTGTCCTACGTTGCCCCAACCTACAGCGCGGTCAAGGGGATTTTTGAGGCTGTTCTGCGATCGAAGACGGTGGATGTTCGGCGCGTTAGGTGTGCCGAATGAGGTATTACGCGCACACGGCGGAGGATGAGAACGGCAGGCATTTGCCAGAGAGCGACTGGCAGCCGCTCAAAGTCCACCTGCGTAATGTGGCCAATCTTGCCAAGGAATTTGGGCGTCCCCTTGAAATTGATGCAGAAGCCGAACTTGCAGGGCTTCTCCATGATTTGGGCAAATATCGCACCGAATTCCAACGGTATCTGAGGGGGCAGTGCCAGAGCAGCATTGAAACTCAACATTCTGCTTTCGGCGCGGCATGGGCTTTCGACTGTGCCAATCGAGAAGATAGATTGGGGGCCACAGCCTTTGCCGTTGCCGGACATCATGCTGGGTTGCATGACTCGGGGGATTTGCAACGGCTTGCCAATTCCTCGTCACAAATCGAAACTGCGAGCGAGTTATTGCAGTTGCTCACCTCTGAAACAGGCCCGATTCCACCAATTCCTGAACGTGCTGCATGGATCAAGGACGCACTCTCCTCAGACCTGTACTTCCGCCTTCTATTCTCATGCCTGATTGATGCTGATCGGTTGGATACCGCCTGCTGGCCTGATCCACCGATGCAGGATAGGCTGCTAGATGCCCGTCGGCTGCTTGAAATGGCGATGATCGAACGAGACCGTAAGAACTCAGCCAATCCCAACAGTCCGCTCCAGACGCTCAGGAACCAGATTTTCGATGCTTGCCTCGGTCAGGCTGGCTTGCCCCAGGGATTTTTTTCCCTGACCGTGCCTACGGGCGGCGGCAAAACGCTTTCCTCGATGATTTTTGCATTGGCCCATGCCGAGCGCCACAGTCTGCGTCGCATTATTGTGGTGATTCCTTATCTATCCATCATCGAACAAAACGCCGCCGAGTATCGCCGCATCTTTGGCAACGACGTTGTACTGGAGAACCATTCTTCTGTTTTGCCGCAGCCGGACGAGAGCGAAGATGAAAAATCGCGCCTTGAGCTTGCAACGGAAAACTGGGACGCTCAAGTAATTGTGACAACCTCCGTGCAATTTATCGAGTCGCTTTTTGCCGCCTCGCCTTCCCGCTGCAGGAAGCTCCACCGCATTCCACGCTCGGTAGTTATCTTCGACGAAGTGCAAACGCTGCCATCCCATCTGCTTGCGCCCACCTTCAGCGTTTTCCGTGAATTGCAACGAAACTATGGTGTAAGTTTTGTCTTCTGTTCCGCCACGCAGCCGGCCTTCCGGCGAACCGGCAGTCTGCCTGCGGATTTTTTCTCCGCCAATGAACTTCGGGAACTCGCACCCGATCCTCCGTCCTTATTTCGTCAACTGCGCCGAGTAGACTATCATCTCCCCAACTCGGATGAGACGCTGGATTGGCCAGAATTGGCCGACAGATTGGCTTCTGTTCAGCAGGTACTGTGCGTCGTAAATCTTACGCGCCACGCAGCCAAGATATGGGAGCAACTGAAACGCCGCTTGCCCGACGACGAGATTCCCATTCATCTTTCTGCAGCCATGTGCCCGCAACACCGGCTCGAACTCATTCACGGAATTCGCGAGCAACTCAAAGCAGGCAAGCCTTGCCGTGTTATTTCTACACAACTCATCGAAGCTGGCGTTGACGTGGATTTTCCTATCGTGTGGCGTGCGCTGGGACCGCTCGATTCGATTGTGCAAGTCGCAGGCCGCTGCAATCGCGAAGGCAGACTCGCTGCCGGACAGATGCACGTTTTCCGCCCGGTAGATCATAAACTCCCACCAGGTGTTTACCAGTCGGCTACAGATCAAACCGCCATCACGTTTGACTCGCTCGGATCGCACGATCAGGCGACAGAGCGTCTGGCCACTGACCCGCAACTGTTTGCGCAATACTTTCAATCGCTCTATCAGGTAATCCATACGGATTATGCTCGTCGTGGTGAAAGCACGATTCAGGAAGATCGCAGTCAATTGCGCTTCCGCCAAGTCGCCCGCAAAGCCAAAGTTATCGAAGATGCGGGTCAGCCGGTCATTGTGCTTTTCAAAGAAGGGCGGTCCCTTGTGGAGGGCATTCGTAGTCGTCTTCCCGTTTCCGGTCATCTCCGCTTTACCCGCGACGACCTGCGGCGATTGCAACGATTTATGGTCAGCGTACACGCCAACAAATTCCAGAGGATGCTCGGTCTCAAGCAAATCAGACCGCTACTGCCCAACCTTGAGCTTTATGTACTCGACGACGGTTTCTACCACCCGGATTTGGGTTTGGTAATCGATCATCGCCCCTTGGAGGATTATCTTCAATGAGACCAAACTTTGTAACACTCCGCGTTTGGGGCGACTTTGCCTGCTTTACCCGCCCCGAAATGAAAGTCGAGCGTGTCAGCTACCCAGTGATAACGCCCTCGGCAGCGCGCGGCATCCTTGAAGCTGTGTTCTGGGAGCCGCAGATGTATTACCTCATTGATTCCATTCGCATCGTGAAAAAAGGCCGATGGGTCTCGTTTCGCCGCAACGAAGTCACCAAAGTCATTAGCCTCGACAATGTTAAAACTTGGATGCACTCGCCCGAGAAAACAGCGCCCATCCAAGCCGGTGGCGGCGCGGACGATGGCACCCAGCGTAATATGCTTGCTCTTAAAGACGTGGAATACCTTATCAGCGCCGAGGTCCGCGTTACGCCACTGGCCAACCGCCCGGAGGATAAACTCGACAAATATCTCGGTGAAATTGAGCGCCGTGCTCGCCAGGGGAAATGCTTTCATCGCCCTGGTCTTGGGATGCGCGAATTCGCTGCGGATTTCGATTGGGAAGCCGATGCCGATGCCGCATTGACTCGGCGTACCGCCGAACTGGGCCACATTCCGGAGCAATACAACGAGGATTTGGGCCTCATGCTTTATGACGTCTTCGACCACACGGAACGCTCAGAAGGCTTTCGCTGGTTTTCCGACGAAGAGGTTTCAACTCTCCAAGCGCAAGCCCTTGCAGTTGCAGGCCGCCGCGCAAAGAAGCAGACTGCCGCAACTTCGCGTTGGAGTCGCGCTCCCATCACGCCGACGCCCGCGTTTTTCCACGCCAAGATAGAGCGAGCGCGCATGGACTGCCATCCCGACCGCATCCGGATACTCACCTCAACCGGAGGGAAAAGCTAGCCATGCTGCTCAAACATCTTTACGACTTCGCGCATTCTCCCAATCGGAATATTCTTGCGGATGACGCCTTCGAAGCTCGCGCCATCCGCTATGTCATTACGCTCCTATCAGACGGTCGCTTTGTTGGCGTTCAGGACATCTCGCCCGATGGCAAACGCGGCAAAGAGTTTCCGTCCGTTCCGCAAACCGCTCGCATTAAGAAAGGCAAGGTAGCTGAGTTTCTGGTTGATTGCGTTGACTCTATATTCGGTCTGAGTCCCGATCCTTTAAAGCCAAAAGACGCTGAGATGCTGCGTGCAAAGTTTGACGACTTCTGGAGTCAAATTGAACGGGCATTGAACATTACAAATCATGCCGGGTTGACCGCTGTTTTGAATTTCAAGCCAAAGTTCGGCGTCTCCCCTGAATTTATCCGCCAAGACGGGAATAAATGGTTGGTCAAAACCGCCAGCGGCACCGAAGTACGTCTTGCCGGAGACAGCTTCACTTTCAGAATTGACAGCGATCTGCTGTTCGAGGACGCGACAAAGATCAAACCCTACTGGCGGGAAGTGTTTGCGCGAACAATCGCCGAGCAAGAGCAGGAATCAGAGAGAGGCTTGTGCTTGATAACGGGGGATACCGGTGTGCCGATTGCCAGAACACACACGCCAAGGATCAGCAAGATCCCCGGTGTTCGCATAGACGGCACCATCGTCTCTTTTGAGAAATCGGCTCCGGCATTTTCTTCTTATGGCAAGGTACAGAGTAACAATGCGCCATGTTCTGTGTCAGCCACGCGCGCTTATAGCAAAGCATTGCAATATCTGGTCGAGCAAGTGGACTATCATGTACTGATTGGCAAAACGAAACTATGTTTTTGGGCAAAAGACCAGGTTCAAGCCGGAGGCTTTTTTGCCCGTTTGCTCAACCAGCCACAGCCGGATGAAGTGAAAAAGTTTCTTGTCACGCCGTGGGCCGGAATCCCGCGCGAGATTGCACACAGAGACCAATTTGTCGCTGTTACACTGGCCGGAAATGACAGCCGCATTGTAATTCGCCACTGGCTTCATCAGCCCCTGGACCAAGCTATCGAGAACTTCCATGACTGGTTTGCGGACTTGGAATTGCGCGTGCCGCCGAAACCCGAACCCAAAGCAGGCAAGAATCTTAAGCCCGCCGGGAATGCGACCAAGTTTCATCCACTTGCAGTATATTGGCTAGCCTGCACAACAGTGCGTGAGGCCAAAGACTTGCCAACGGATGTTCCGGCTCAGCTTTACCGCGCCGCTTTGGAGCGCACTGCGCCTTCCATTTCTCTCATCACGCCCATTCTCAACCAGCTCCACTCCAAACTCGTACGCGATGAAAACTACAAAAACAAAATGCTCTACGATGATCAGAGCCGCTTCGCGCTGCTCAAACTCATTCTCAACCGCAATCGAAGGAGCGCCGATATGGAAATACAACCCGAACTCACTGCCGATACGGACGACTCCGCTTACAATTGCGGACGGCTCCTCGCCATCCTTGCCGCCGCGCAGGACAAGGCGCACGACTACAAACTCGAAGGCCCGGGTGTGGCCGAACGCTACTTTGGCACGGCCAGCGTCTCGCCAGCCAGCGTTTTTCCGCTGTTACTGCGGCTCAATCGTCACCACTTGAACAAGATCAGCAAATCCGAGCGCTTTGGCGGTCACGAACGATTCATCGAACAACAGATGGAGTGTGTATCAGTGCGGTTCAAGCCGGAGAAACCCGGTGCGCCGCCCATCTTTCCCCGCACACTTGATCTCCAGTCGCAAGGCAGGTTCGCCCTCGGCTTTTATCAGCAAAAGGCCGACGAGAGGAAAAAGGCCGCCGACTACGCAGCCCGCCAATCCAAAAGCAAAAACGGCAATCTGAACCCCGAACCGGAAATCCAGCAACCAGAATAACCGAGAAAGAGAGTCTCCATGAGCGATAGCATCCTGACCCGACGGCATGATTTCCTGCTCCTGTTTGAAGTCACGAACGGCAATCCCAACGGCGATCCCGACGCCGGTAATATGCCGCGGCTTGATCCCAACACCAATCGAGGCATCGTCTCAGATGTTTGCCTCAAGCGAAAAGTCCGCAACTTTGTTGAAATGTTCCCGCCTCCACGCGAAAGCGACACCGCCAATGGCTTCAACATTCTCATCCAGCAGGGGAACATTATTGAGACCGAACAGAAGCGGGCTGAGGAATCTGTAAAGGCGGCGGGTTCGATCGCTGGAGATACCCTGGCAGAACGGATCAAGAATTGGCTTTGCCGCGAGTTCTACGACGTTCGAACCTTTGGCTGCGTTCTGTCCACGGGATCCGACGTAATGAAGGGATCAGCTTACGGCCAGGTTCGAGGCCCGATACAAATCACTTTTGGTCAGTCTTTCCATTCCATTACGCCGCTTGAAGTAGCTATTAGTGTCTGTACAGCGCGCACTGAGGCAGTTGGCAAAGGGAGCAATGCTCCGACAGAGGAAGAGATTGCGAAATCTATTTCCTCGCAAACTGGTATTCAAGGAAGAAAGCACATTATCCCCTATGCCCTCTATGCCGCGAAAGGATACGTCTCACCCGCGTTCGCCGAGCGCACGGGCTTTACTGCCACCGATCTTGACCTTCTTTTTGAAGCCCTGCTGCAAATGTTCGAGCATGACCGCTCGGCCGCTCGCGGAGAAATGATCGTGCGCGGCCTCTATGACTTCGAGCATGTCGGCACACAGCATCCAAATAACGCTGAACAGAATGATCGCGAAGCCCGTCTGGGTTGTTATCATGCCCACAAGCTTCTTGAAGGTGTCAGAGTCGGTTTGCGAGAAGACAAAGCATTCCCCGAATCCTTCGCCGACTATAGCGTCAGTTGCGAGTGGACGGAGCAGAACCTTCCTCTCGGCATTCAACTCAACTTGCGCCATGAAGGCACATCGCTCGGCCCGCGCCGAGCATAGGCAGTCGAGATGCAACCGCATCCACAACCAACTCGTAACGAAGACTGGTATATTCCGCTCTCGGCCATCAACCAGTTCCTCTATTGCCAGCGGCGTGCCGCGCTAATCCATGTGGAAGGGGTATTTGTAGACAATGTCCATACCGTGCTCGGCGATCTGGCCCACGAGCACGCTGACTTGCCCGGTTACGAGATTGCCAAGGGAGTGAAGCTGTTACGCGCATTGCCCGTCTTCTCTGACCGTCTGGGGCTTTCGGGAAAGTGCGACATCGTAGAGCAAAACGCAGAGGGTGCGCTTTCTCCCGTGGAATACAAGAAAGGC